>JAUHYW010000019.1 GCA_030426085.1 bacterium
CCAGCCCTCCCAGATGCGGCTGATGTAGATGTAGACCCGGACCGGCATCAGCGGATCGACCGACGACTGGTGCTCGAACAGCAGGAAGAACGCCGTCTGCTCGCCGATGCGGGCTCGGAAGACCAGATCGGCCCGCCGCGCGGTGAGGTCGTGCCCGATGGACTCGGCCGGCACCCGCTCGAGGGTGCTCCAGTCGATGCGGTCGGCCACGTCGGGCGGGAGCTGCCTCCGCAGCACGTCCGCCGCCCGCCGGGGTTCGGAGAAGGTCGCCTTGAAGAGCGCGTCGTGGGGGTTCGTGTTCGCCATCAGGGGGAACTAAGGACCCACGAGGGCGAAGTGTCCGAATCGGGCTTTTTTCACGGCGTGACCCCGTGCCGGGACCCGCGCGCGCCGCCGATCGGCGGTCGACTAGAGCAAGATATGCCCCCACCGCGATCCCCGGAGCCGCCTCTAGAGCGGGGGCCGCCCCTCGACGATTCTCTGCCGGGTGAACAGCCCGGGATCTGCCGTCGAGCGCTCCGCCGGACCCCCGTTCAGCTCGGCGACGACCCCTGCCGCGGCCCGCCGGGCCCGGCTTCAACGCGGCGAAGACCCCACCCGCAAATCTCGGGCGGGCTTCCAGATCGGCGACGACGCCGGCCGCGGTTCTTGGGCGGTCGTTCCAATCAGCGGCGACCCTGCCCGCCGTCCGCGGGCTGATCGTCCAGACAGGGGACGCTCGTGGGCCGGTTCTTCGGCGCTCGACCAACCGCGGATCTGCTCGGGCCGCGATCGCCGAATTGAAAGGGGGCCCCCGGATCTGCTCGGCGGCATGTCGCGACTTGGTCGGGGCGCCCCGGAGACGCCGCCGAGCGCTCGCCGCTCTGGTCGACGCACCGCGGATCGCGCGCGGGGTGCTTGCCCGGGTCGTCGCCCCAGCCGCGGGACGGGCCGCCGACGCTCGCCGCAGTGAACGGCGGGCTGCGGATCGCGGGTGGGGTGCTCGCCGCGGTGGTCGAGGGGGCGCAGGGGCGCGGGGCGGCGCCCGCCGCTTTGAACGGCGGGCTGCGGATCGCGGGTGGGGTGCTCGCCGCGGTGGTCGGGCGGCGCAGGGATGCCCGGTGGCGCGCGCGGGCGTGAACGGGGCGTGCCCGCGGCGCCTTCTCGGGCGCCGAGCGGGTCAGGCCGGTGCCCTACTGATCCTTGAGCTTCCTCAGCAGCGTATTGCGCCCGATCTCGAGCGTGCGGGCGGCGGCGCTGCGGTTGCCGTCGCACAGGGCGAGCACGTGCTCGACGTAGGCCTGCTCGACCTCGCGCAGCGGCTTGACCCCGGTCACGAAGACGTCGGAGTCCCCTGCCCCGTCCGTCGCCACCGCGGGCAGCTCGGCGTAGGTGATCGGGCCGATCGAGAGGTGCCCCCGCTCGACCTGGGGGCCCGGCGAGAGGACCACCGCCGACTCCACGCAGTGCTCCAGCTCGCGCACGTTGCCCGGCCAGTCGTGGGCGTGCAGCACCGAGCGGGCGGCGCGGGTCAACGTCAGCTCGGGGCGGCCGTGGCGCCGGGTGTATTCGAAGAAGAAGTGGTCGATGAGCCGGTCGAGGTCGGCCGCGCCCCGGGCCCGCAGGGGCGGGATGTCGATCTGCACGACCCGCAGCCGATAGTAGAGGTCCTGCCGGAAGCGCCCGGCGGCGACGTCGGCCTCCAGGTCGCGGTGGGTCGCGCAGACGAAGCGCACGTCGACCGTGATCGGCTTCGCGCCGCCCACCCGCAAGAACGTCTTCTCCTGCAAGAGCCGCAGCAGCTTGCCCTGCACCGTCGGCGGCAGCTCGCCCACCTCGTCGAGGAAGAGCGTGCCCCCGTCGGCCTGCTGCACCTTGCCGTCGGTCGTGCGGTCGGCCCCGGTGAAGGCGCCCCGCTCGTGGCCGAACAGCTCGTTCTCGATGAGCTGCTCGGGCAGCGCGGCGCAGTCGACCTTGACGAAGGGCTTCTCCCGGCGGGGCGAGTTGACGTGCACCGCCCGGCTGATGACCTCCTTGCCGGTGCCCGACTCGCCGCGCACGAGCACGGTGGCGTCGGTCCGGGCGGCGCGGGCGGTGCGGCGGAAGGCCTCCCGCATGGCCGGGGACTCGCCGACGATGTGGTTGAAGCGGAACTCGAGCGAGCGGGGGTGATCGGCCCGGAGCTGGCTGCGCAGGCTGGTCGAGTCGAGGACGGTCGCGACCTCGTCGGCCAGCGCCTCGAGGCGGGCGGCGTCGGCCCGCACGAAGACGCCGCGCTTCTTGTTGAGCACCTGCAACACGCCGATGATCGTGCCCCCGGCGTCGCGCACGGGCACCGCGAGCAGGGTCCGGGTCTTGTAGCCGGTGCGCTGGTCGATGCGGGGCGCGAAGCGGGCGTCGGTGGTGCCCTCGGGCACGCTCACCCGGCGGCCGTTCTGGGCGACCCAACCGGCGACGCCCTCGCCGATGCGCAGCCGGATCTCGCTGATCTCGGGCAGGTGGGCCACCCGGCTGACGAGCTCGCCCCGGGCGTGGTCGACGAGGTACAGCGTGCCCCGGTCGGCGTCGAGGTGGTCGACCACCTCGTCGACGACGCGCTGGAGGACCTGCTCGAGATCGACCTGATCCTCGAGCCGCAGATCGCGCAGCGTCGACAGCTCCATGGCGGACTCCCCCTCGCCGCCCAGGGCCCGGGCGACCACCGCGGCAGCGTACTCCCGGGGCGCCGCGGCGGTCAAAGCGCCACCGCCATGCCCTCCCGGGCGGCGAAGGTCGGGGTGTACAGCGCGCGGGCCTCGGCTTCGATGGCGTCGACCGCGTCGTCCCCCCGGGTCGGGTCGTGGTGGAAGAGCGCCAGCCGCCGGGCGTCGGCCCGCCGGGCGACCTGCACCGCCTCACCCCAGGTGCTGTGGCCCCAGCCCCGCCGGGGCGGCCCGCCCTCGCCGCGGTACTCGGGGGTCGTGTACTGCGCGTCGTGCACCAGCAGGTCGCAGCCCTCGGCCAGATCGACCAGCGCCCGGTCGATGCGCACCCCGCCGTGCTCGGTGTCGGTGGCGAAGACGAGGCTGCGTCCGCCGGCCTCGACCCGGTAGACGACGACCCCGTCGGGGTGGTCCTGCTCGAGCGGGGTGACCCGGAACGGGCCGATCTCGAAGGCGGCGGAGACCGGCGAGCTGCGCAGGTCGAGGTCGACGAACCGCTTGGCGCCGACGAGGGCCTCGAGCCCGATCGGGAACTGCGGGGGCCGCATCTGCAAGCCGAGCGCCTCCCGGATGCCCTGCCCCGAGCGGTCGGCGGCGGCGAAGGTGAGGTCGCTGTCGGGGTGGAAGGCGGGGGTGAAGAAGGGCACCCCCTGGATGTGATCCCAGTGCAGGTGGGTGAAGAGCACCGTCGCGCTCAGCGGCCGGAAGCCCCACCGCTCGCCGAGCGCCCGCAGGCCGGTGCCGCCGTCCAGGATCAGGCGGTGGCCTTCGTGCTCGACCTCCACGCAGGTGGTGTTGCCGCCGGTCCGCGCGAACCGCGCCCCGCTGACGGCGATGCTGCCCCGGACGCCCCAGAACTCGACCTGCATGTGCGCTCTCCTCGGCCTGGCGCCGCGGCGCCGGATTCGGAGGGCTGTATGAGCAAAGTGCGGGCCAGGGTCGGATCTGCGGAGATCGGGGCCAGGAGCCGCATCATCGTGTGCGGGGCGCGCCGTCCGAGGGGGTGGGCCCTGCCAGATCGGGGCACCGGGTGATCCGGATCGGATCAGGTGAGCGCGGCGAGCGGGTCAGCCGGGCGCCGGGGGCAGCCCGTCCAGGCGGGGGGCGTCGGCGATCGTCTCCTCCCACCCGGCCCGGTCGGCGCACAGGATATGCGTCGCGCGCTCGATCCCGACGGCGGTGTCGAGGCTGCCGGCGGGCACCACGAGCAGGGCGCCGTCGCCCTGGCTCGACGGCAGCGGCGACCCGCAGGCGTCGCAGAAGCTGCGCATGTGGCGGGTGGCGGGCAGGCGGAAGGTCCGCACCCGGTCGGCGCCGGCGGACCACTCGAGGGTCGCCCGGGTCGAGACGAGGTTGGCCCCGTGCGCGGTGCCGGTGCCTTTGCGGCAGCGGCTGCAATGGCAGAAGACGATGTACGCGAGCGGGCCGTCGACGGTGTAGCGCACCGCGCCACACAGACAGCTCCCGCGGTGGGTCGCGGCGCGGGTCATGGCTCGATCGGCTCAGGCGGCGCGGGCGACGTAGTCCGCGAGCAGGGCCCGGGTGTCGGTCTCCCCGGGAGTCAGCGCGATGCCCAGCCCGCCCTTGCGGCCCCGGATCCGGCGCACGACCTCGCCCTTGAGCAGGCACAGCCGCCAGCCGCCGGCGTGGGGCAGCGGCACGAAGACCTTGACCGGCTTGCCCGGCCGCAGCCGCAGGTTCGAGGCGAGCTGCAAGCCCTCGGCGGACAGATCGACCACCGTCTCGGCCCGGCAGCGGCCGTCGTAGGTCAGGTAGGCCCGGCCGGCGAATGGCACCCGGGGGCGGGCCCGGCGGTCGTCGGCCAGGGCGTCGATCTCACGGGGCTGCGCCCGGGGCGCGGGCGCGTCGGAGAAGCGGGGGCCGTAGTGGGTGTCGGACATGGTCACCTCCGTCGAGATGGCACGCACATTATCCTACATCTCGGCACAGGGCAAAAAAGTGTGCCCCGGCGATGGCCCGGATCAGGGCCCGTGGGGCTCGACGCAGTGGAAGTCGGTCAGCGTGAACAGCCCACCGGCCTCTTCCCCGTCGTCGGTCAGGCCCTCGGCGGCGTGGATCGTGTTGCCCGCCGCGTCGAAGCGCCAGTCCGAGCGCACGTCCCAGCGCCCGTCGGCGTCGTGGTCGATCCGGGCGGTCCGCACGCGCCCGGCCGCGTCGCGGGCCCACGCCGTCACCCGGGACGGCACCTCGTCGGGGCCGGTGAAGTCGGTGCGCCGGGCGGCCGCGTCGCCCTCGACCGGGTAGTCCCAGACGGTCGACGCTCTCAGCCCCTCCGGGCCATACCGCGCCTCGCGCGCGGCGCGGCCCGCCTCGTCGTACTCGGAGACCAGCCGATCGCCGCGGATGACGTCCTCCCGCTCGACGAGCCGCCCCGCCGCGTCGTAGCGCTCGATCCGGTGGGCCGTGGCCCGATCGCCGTCGAGCGTGCGATACACCACGGTGCGCCCGTCGTCCTCGACCCGCCGCTCGCGCACGGTGTCCACCCGGCCGTCGAGCCCGATGTCACGCGCGCTGCGCAGCAGCTCGCCGTCGGCGTCGTAGGTCCGCACTTCCCGCCAGATCTGGCTGCTGCGGTGCTCGACGACCTCCTCGGTGAGGGCGCCGTCCGCCCGCCGCGTATAGCGCCAGCGCTCCTCGACCAGCACCCGCTCGCCGCGGGCCCGGGTCCAGACCCGCTCGGCGAGGCCGGCCTCGTCGTAGACCGAGCGCGTCGTCTCGATCTGATCGGTCGTCGTATCGGTCACGGTCTCCTCGACGGCCCGCCCCGCCGCGTCGTAGACGTGCGCCGTCACGCCGAGCAGGGCCCCGCCGAGCCACATCTCGAGGCGCACCCGGCGGCCCTCGGCGTCGTAGGTGAAGCGCCGCTCCACCACCCGGCCGGGCGAGACGGTGCGCGCGTTGGTCAGGCGCCCGGCCGCGTCGTACGCCCGGCGGGTCACGGCCTCGACGCCCCCCCGCTCGTCGGTGTGCTCGACCCACTCGCCCGGCCCGTCGAAGACCCAGCGCTGCACCCGGTCGACGGTCCCGTCGCCGCCCGCGTCGACGCGCTCCTCGATCGGCCGGCCGTCGGCGTCGTAGACCCGCTCGACGATCCGGCTCGCCGGCACCTCGTACGTCGACAGGTGGGCCACCGCGTCGGCGTCGAAGACGCGCCGCTCGGTGCGCAGGGGCCGCCCGGCCGCGTCGAAGGTCTGGGTGAACCGCTCCACGACGCAGCCGTCGCGGTCGAGGCGCTCGAGCGCGCGGATCGGCGGTCGCTCGATCGCGCACGCCGCGTCCAGATCGGCCAGCGTCAGCCGGGGGGCGACCGCGCAGCCGGTCGGCTCGGGCAGCGCGATCGGCTCGGGCTCGGGCTCGGCGGTGGCCGGCTCGGGGGTGGACGGCTCGGGGGTGGCCGGCTCGGGCGCCGCCGGGTCGAGCGGCGACTCGGGCACGGAGCGGGCTGGCTGCTGGCAGCCGGTGGCGAGCGCGAGGGCGAGCGACAGGAGCGGGACGACGGGCGGGCGATGCATGGGCACCTCGATGCTGCTTGCCATGGTCCAGGATGCCGATCGCGATGCGTTCGGGGAATCGGGGATATGCGAAGCCCGGCGTTCGGCGATGCCGAATGGTGAGGGGCGCATGGCGCTGGCGGTGGATCCGAACCCGAACCCGGGCCGAGCGTCGGCGGGCTATCGGCTCTTGCGCGCGTCCTCGCGGGCGCGGGCCTGGAGCGCCTTCTGGTTGCGCTGGTGCTTCTTGAGCGCCCGCTTGCGGGTCAGGTGGGAGACGTGGTCGATCATCACCACCCCTTCGAGGTGGTCGATCTCGTGCAGGATCGCCCGGGCGCCGAGCCCCTCGCCTTCGATCTCGTAGGTCTCGCCGTCGGCGTCCCGAGCCCGGATGCGCACCTTCTGCGGCCGCTCGACCTGGATGAAGACCCCGGGGAACGACAGGCAGCCCTCCTCGCCGACCACCGTCTCGTCGCTCTCCCAGACGATCTCGGGGTTGATCATGACGAGGTTGGGCTTGTCCTTGCCCGCCTCGCCTTCGAAGGCGTAGCGCGAGAGGATCAGCAGCCGCAGGTCGATGCCCACCTGGGTCGCGGCGAGGCCGATGCCGTCCTCGTCGGCCATGGTCTCTTCCATGTCGGCGACGATCTGTCGCAGGCGGTCGTCGAAGTCCTCCACGTCGCCGGCGCGCTTGCGCAGGAACGGGTTGGGGTACGGCAGGACGTCGAGCACGGCCATCGGCTCACCTCGCGGGCATTCTCGGTCGGGACTGTCAGGCTATACCGGATCCGACCCCGCGCCCGCCACGGGGCGGGCCCGCGGGCGCCGGCCGGGGGACGGCGTCACAGCGCCTCGAGCGCCTCGATCACGGCGTCGGCGTGGCCCTTCACCCGGACCTTGGGCCAGCGCTGCGCGATGTTGCCCTCGGCGTCGATGAGCACCGTCGAGCGGATCGGGCCGATGCTGGTGCGGCCGTACATCTTCTTCTCGCCCCACGCGCCGTAGAGTTGGTGCACCGCGCCCTCGGGGTCGGCGTCGCTCAGCAGCGGGAAGTTCAGGTCGTACTTCGCGCGGAAGTTCTCGTGCCGCTTGAGGCTGTCCCGGCTGACGCCGAGCACGACCGCGCCGGCGGCCTGCACCCGCGCCATGCGGTCGCGGAAGTCGCAGGCCTCCGTGGTGCACCCCGGGGTGTTGTCCTTGGGATAGAAGTACAGCACCACCGGCTTGCCCCGCAGGGCGGAGAGGGTCACGTCGCCCTCGGTGTCGGATGGCAGGGTGAAATCGGGCGCCGGCTGGCCCACCTCGATCGACATGTGTGCTCCTCGTCGGGTCTCGCCGAGTCGTTCGGCTGGTCGGGGGGATCGATTCCGCCCGCGCTCACCGGTTGCGTCCGGGCGTCGGCTCCGGGGCCCGGCGGCGGGGCTCCTGACAGACGCCGGACGGTGATACGCGGTTTCGGGGGGCCCTCCTGACATACTGACAGTCGGGCCCGCGGTGGACGCCGGGGGCGGTTGTGGCCCGGCGGCCCGGTTGACAGAATCGCCCGCACGCACGCCCGCCCCACCCGGAGGTTCGGATGGTCCCCACCCTGCGCCCGCTCGTCCGGCTCGCCCTGCTCGCCGCGCTCGCCGCGCCCGGAGCGGCGGCGGCCGAATCGATCGCGATCACCATCGACGATCTGCCCTTCGTCGGCGGCCTCGGCCCGGGCGACTCGGCGATGGCCGCCAACCGGCGCATCCTGGCGGCCCTGGCGAAGCACCGCGCCCCGGCGGCGGGCTTCGTGGTGTGCGACCGGATCGGCCCCGAGGCGCCGGTCTTGAAGGCGTGGCTGGACGCGGGCCACCTGCTGGGCAACCACAGCTCGACCCACCGCCACTTCGACCGGCTCGATCTCGCGGCGTGGACCGCCGACGTGCGCCGGTGCAAGGCCCGCCTGGACGGGATCGTCGGCCGGCCGACCCGCTGGTTCCGCTATCCCTTCCTCCAGCGGGGGCGCACCCCGGCCGCCCGCGACGCGGGGGTGGCGGCGCTGAAGGCGATGGGGCACGACCCGGCTCCGGTCAGCGTCGACACCGGGGAGTGGATCCTGGTGGCGCCCTACGTCGCTGCGCTGCGCCGGGGGGACGCCGAGACCGCGGCGGCCATCGGCGCGGCCTACGTCGAGCACGTCGTCGCCGCGAGCCGCCACGCCCGGGCGGTGGCCCGGCAGCACCCGGGGCGCGCGATCCCCCACGTCCTGCTGCTGCACGCCAACGCGCTGGCCGCCGATCACCTCGATCCGCTGCTGGCCGCGCTCGCCCGGGAGGGCTTCGACTTCGTGACGCTGGACGCGGCCCTGGCCGATCCGGTCTACGCCGAGCCCGATCGCTACGCCGGCCCCATCGGGCTCTCGTGGCTGTATCGTATCGCCCCGGCGGGCGCGGCGGGCGAGCGCTGGCGGTGGGACGCGGGCCAGACCCGGGCCCTGGCCCGCCGCTTCGGGGGTGAGGCGGAGTCCGAGGCGCCCATCGATCACGACCTGACGCTGCGCCCGGTCGCGCCGGGCACCTGGGTGGTGACCCACGACTTGTGGAAGGCCAACCTGCTGCTGGCCGAGATGCCCGACGGCACGCTGCTGCTGGCCGATACGCCCTCGACGCCCGACGCCACCGCCCGGCTGCTGGTCTGGCTGCGGGCCCGCTTCGGCGAGCGGCCCGTCGTGGCGATCAACAGCCATCATCACGCCGACGCGCTGGGGGGCAACGCGACGCTGAACGCGGCGGGGGCGACGACGTGGGGCTCCGATCGGACGGCGGCGCTGGTGGTCGAGAAGGCGGCCGCCATGAAGGCGGCGCTGGTCGAGCAGCAGCCGGGCCACTTCGACGATCTGGTCTTCACCCCGTCCGCCCGGCGCTTCCCGCTGGCCGAGGGCCTCGCGCTGGACTTCGGCGAGCCGGTGCGGGTCATCCACCCCGGGCCGGGGCACGCGGTGGACAACGTGGTCGTGTGGCTGCCGAAGCGGCGGGTGCTGTTCGGGGGCTGCGCGATCTTCGGCAGCCCGCGCCCGGGCTATGTCGGCGCGGCCGATCTCGCGCGCTGGCCGGCGTCGGTCCGCAGCCTGGCGGCGCTCGATCCGGCGGTGGTGGTGCCGGGGCACGGGCCGCGGCTCGATCCGGGGCTCATCGAGCACACCGCCGCTGCGGTCACCCGGTTCGTCGCCGAGCGGGCCGAGGGGGATCAGGGTCGGACCGATTGACAGCCTGCGGAGGCCGGTGCGATCCTGGCCGCCTTTTTGCGCACGCCCGCCCGCCGGGTCACTGAGAGACGCCCATGGCCCGCCAGACCGCCCGCCACCCGATCGATCTGCATATGCACAGCTCGATGTCAGACGGCACCCTGAGCCCACGACGGCTGGTGGCCGAGGCCGCGCGGCGCGGCGTGCGGGCCATCGCGTTGACCGATCACGACACGACCGCCGGCCTGGCCGAAGCCCGCGCGGCGGGGGCCCGGCTGGGGGTGCGGGTGCTCGCCGGCATCGAGCTGAGCGCGTGGATCGGTCGCGAGGTGCACATCCTGGGCTACTTCGTCGATCCGAACCACCCCGGCCTGATGGCGGTCACCGAGCGCCAGCGCACCGGGCGCGAGCGGCGGGCGCGGGCCATCTGCGCGAAGCTGGGCGAGCTGGGCATGCCCCTCGACCCCGAGCCGATCATCGCCGGCGCGGAAGGCAACGTGGGCCGGCCTCACATCGCCGCAGCGATGATCGCCGCCGGCTACGCCCGCAACAATCAAGAGGTCTTCGACACCTGGCTGGGCAATCAGGGCCCGGCGAACGTGCCCATCGAGCGGCTGAGCGCCGCCGAGGCCATCGACGTGATCCACGCCGCAGGCGGCGTCGCGGTGCTGGCCCACCCGGGGGTCGACGACTTCTCGGCCGAGGTCCCGACGCTGGTCGAGGCCGGCCTGGACGGCATCGAGATCCTGCACCCGGCCCACGGGGGCGACGCGATCGACCGGTTCCGGGCCCTGGCCCGGCAGCACGATCTGATCCAGACCGGCGGGTCGGACTTCCACCGGCCGGAGAGCCCGGTCAAGATCGGCCACTTCGGCGTCGACGACGGCACCCTGGCGGCTATGCTCGCCCGCCGCCCGCGCGACGCCGGGGCGCCGGGGGGCGTCCGATAGAGCGTGAGCCGCCCCAACCCGCTGATCTACGGGCACTTCGAGCGACTGGTCCCCATCGTGGTCGACGGCGAGCGCTTCGAGGTGCCCGAGGGCATCCCGCTGATCCGGGCCCTGCAATACATGCAGTTCGAGCTGGGTCGGCTGCGCTGCGACTGGAGCCTCTTCTGCTTCAACGACACCATCGGCTGCTGCGCGTGCGTGATCCGAGCCCCGGGGGCCGAAGCCCCGGAGGGCGCCCGGGCGTGCTGTCGGCGGGTCGAGCCGGGGCTGACCGTCGTGCGCCTGCCGCGCAGCGCGCAGGTGCTGCCGGTTGCCGGAGACGGCCGATGACCCGCGCCCCGGCCCACGGGAGGCGCCGATGACCGCGGCCGACGCCATCGCTGGGCTGCTGGCGGCGCTCGATCTCGACGGCCTGCCCGAGACCGACGGCACCCCGGATCGAGTCGCCCGCTTCTGGCGGGCGCAGCTCGTCTCGGGGCACGGGGTGGATCCCGCCGAGGCGCTGGGCAAGCTCATCCCGGTCGCCGAGCCGACGGTGGTCAGCCTGACCGGCATCCCGTTCCACGGCATGTGCCCCCACCACCTCGTGCCCTACTTCGGCGAGGTGCACCTGGCCTACGAGCCGGCGGATCACATCGTCGGTCTCGGCGGGCTCGAGGCGCTGGTCGCGGCGTTGTCCCGCCGGCTGGTGCTGCAAGAGCAGCTCTGCATCGATCTGGTCGACGCCCTCGAAGCCCACCTCGGCGCCCGGGGCACGGCGTGCGCCGTCGAGGCGACCCACCTGTGCCTCATCCTGCGAGGCCGCGAGCCACGCCGGGCCCGGGTGCACACCCGCCTCGCCCGAGGCACCCTGATCGGGCGGCCCGAGGTCCTGCCTCCGGTCGCCGCCTCGCCCCGAGGAGAACCCCGATGACCGTGCCTCAGCTCTCGCCGCGAGAGGTCGCCGCCCGCCTCGCGGCCGATGATCCGCCGCTGCTGCTCGACGTGCGCACCGCGCAGGAGCACGCCGCGGCCGCCATCGAAGGGGCCTTTCTGCTGCCGATGCACGAGCTGACCGCGCGGGTCGCCGAGCTGGACCCCGATCGGCCGACGATCGTGATGTGTCACCACGGCGTGCGCAGCCTGCATGTCGCGCGCTACCTCGTCGATCGAGGCTTCGATCAGGTGGCCAATCTGGCCGGGGGCATCGAACGCTGGAGCCGGGAGATCGACCCGTCGGTCCCCCGATATTGACCGCCCGACGCCCGGATCCGGGTACCGGGCCAGGGCATCGATCTTGTCACGCGCCATGCCGGACGGCTATCGTCCGGTCAGGGATACGCCCGGATACCGGAGCCGCTGCGCGGCGGCCGCCGCACTTGGAGAGCCCATGCCTGCGCTGAATCGACCGTCTACGCCCACCGGCGAAGTCGCGCCGGTGCCGGTCAACGGCAACGGCGACTACGCCACGAACCGCCCGTCTGCCCGGGGATATTGCGAGGCGCCCGATCGCCTCGAGGCGATCCTCGCCACGCTCGAGCAGGCCCGGGGCAGCCGCCTCCTGATCGTCATCAAGGGGCACCCCGACCCCGACAGCATCGCCAGCGCCATCGCCCAACGGCACATGGGCAAGGCCTACGACATCGAGTCGACCATCGTCTTCTTCGACCAGATCAGCCACCCCGAGAACCGGGCGCTGGTCAAGAGCCTCGACGCCGACCTGCGCCAGTACCGCGAAGGCATGGACATCGGGGCCTTCGACTACATGTCGTTCATCGACACCCAGACCCCCCACCTGCCGGTGCGGGTGGCCAAGCCGCCCCCCATCCTGACCTTCGTCGACCACCACAAGATCGTCGGCGGCTTCGACGCCGGCTTCGTCGACATCCGGGAGGACGCGGGGGCGACGAGCAGCATCTACGCCGAGTACCTCGAGCACAGCCACCTCGGCCTGCGCCTGGGCAACTCGGAGGACGCCCGGCTGGCGACGGCGCTGATGCACGGCATCCGGGCCGACACCGACAACCTGCTGCTCGCCCGCCCGATCGACTTCCGGGCCGGGGCCTACCTGCGGCAGTTCATCGACAACGACCTGCTGCGCCTCATCAGCAAGCAGTCGATCACCGCCCGCACGATGGAGATCATCCAGCGGGGGCTGAACAACAAGAGCATCCGGGGCACCTTCCTGCTGGCCGGGGTCGGCTTCGTGCGCGAAGAGGACCGGGACGGCATCGCCCAGACGAGCGACTTCCTGCTGCGCCACGAGGGGGTCGAGACCGCCCTGGTGTTCGGCATCGTCAACGGGGACGTGGTCGACGGGTCGCTGCGCACCAACAGCCCGACCATCGACCCCGACGGCTGGCTCAAGGCCGTCTTCGGGGCCGACTCTGCCGGGCGGCACTACGGCGGCGGCCGGCGCAACAAGGGCGGCTTCCGCATCCCGCTGGGCCTCTTCGCCCGCTGCCGCGACCGGGACGCCCTGTGGGCCATCGGCAAGAAGACGATCGAAGATCTGGTCTTCGAGAAGATCGGCGTCGAGCAGGTCGACGGCGACGGCGGCTGAGCGCCCGCCGATCGGGCCGACGCCGGGCTCGAAAGCACGCCGCTCGCACGAAAAAAGACCGCCGATCTTGAATAACGCGGGGTGGGGCCCATTCCTTGCGCCCCGCGAGGCCCGCTCCTATCCTTCGCGGGCGTCATGCCCCATCTCACGAGGAAGATTTCGATGCGCCGATTGCTCTCCCTGGCCTCCATCGTCGCCCTGACCGCGAGCCTCGCCGCGTGCAGCGGCAAGCCGGCCTATGTGCGCGGCAGCGAGAACCCCGACCTCGACGAGGCCACGATGTCGACCGGGCTCGACAAGAAGGACCTCGAGAACCTGTTCGCCCAGAACAGCAAGAGCCTGCTCGAGAGCGGCGCCATGCGGCGCTGGCGCGACATGTCCCGCGAGGGCAAGGAGCCCCGCCTCGCGATCTTCCCCGTGCGCAACGAGACCAGCGAGCACATCGACAGCCAGCTCCAGGCGCTGCTGTCGAAGTTCGAGACCGATCTGGTCAACAGCGGCTACGTCACGGTGGTCAGCTACGAGAACCAAGGGGCGCTCGTCGAAGAGATCAAGAAGCAGCAGTCGGCCGCGTTCGACCCCGAGAAGACGGCCCAGCTCGGGCGCCAGCTCGGGGTGCAGTACTTCATCACCGGCAAGGTCTACGACTCGGCCGAAAAGAGCGGCGAGGAGCGCCGGGTGCAGTACTTCCTCTTCATGCAGGCCATCGAGGTCGATACCGGCGCCATCCGCTGGCAGAACGAGGCCAACCTGACCAAGGGCCTCGTCAACTGAGACGCCGGGGCGGCCCCGCCGGAGATCCATGCAGCGCCTGCTCCTCATCGCCATCGCCCTCGGCCTCGCCGGCTGCGGGGGCTACGCCTCGACCAGCGAGGCGTTCCGGCAGTCGCTGACCTCGGGCCAGCCGCAGATCGCGCTGATCGAGGTCAACGACGCGCTTGAGGTGGTCAAGGCCGAGGACGTGCCGAAGGATCCGGGGCCCGACACCCCGCTGCTGCTGCTCGAGCGGGGCACGATCCTCCAGGCGCTGGGGCGCAACGACCTCTCGGCCCGCGACTTCCAACTCGCCGACAAGAACCTGGACGTGCTCGACCTGACCGGCGATACGACCGGCGAGATCAGCAAGTACCTCTTCTCGGACGACGCGACGGTCTATAAGTCGCCGCCCTACGAGAAGCTGCTGCTCAACACCGTCAACATGATCAACTTCCTGGTCATGGGCGACATCTCGGGGGCCAAGGTCGAGGCCCGCCGGATGACCATCAACCGCAAGTACCTCGAGACCGAGGCCGGCGCGGCGCAGTCGATGCTGGCCTTCGGCAGCTACCTCAGCGGCTTCGCCTTCGAGATGGCCGGCGACAGCGGCCCGGCGATACGCCACTACGGCGACGCCCACGACGCCGGCGGCCAGCCAGGGCTGCGGGCGGCCGTCACCCGGCTGGCGGCCCGCACCGGGGCCGGCGACAAGCGGCTGAAGGACTGGACCACCGACCCCGCGCCGCTGCCGAAGGGCGACGAGAAGCAAGGCGAGCTGCTGGTGATCGTGCAGACCGGCATGGCCCCCCACCGGCAGGCCGAGCGGCTGCCCATCGGGGCCGCGGTCGTCGCCGCCTCGAACCCGGGGCGCGGCGCCCGGCTGAGTCGCAGCGACCGGGCCCGG
The DNA here is from genome assembly GCA_030426085.1 of bacterium. GTDB lineage: Bacteria > Myxococcota_A > Bradymonadia > UBA7976 > UBA1532 > JACKDM01. The sequence goes on from JAUHYW010000019.1 coordinate 14,560, forward strand.
GCCCAGACCTTCGCCGCCAAGGGCGTGCTCAAGTGGGTGCAGTACCCCCGGCTCGAGCGCAGCGTGGCCGGCGCGGCCCGCATCGACGTGGGCGTCGGCGGCCAGACATGGACCACCGAGTCGGCGCTCGATGTCGAGGGGCGCACCATCGACCACTACGAGGCCCACAAGGGCACCCTCATCGCCGCCTCGATCACCCGGCTGCTCACCCGGGCGGTGGCCGGCGAGGTCACCGGCGCGGTGGCCCGGGGCGCGAGCGGGGACAACGTGATCGGGCTGCTCGCCGGGCTGGCCGTCGAGGGCGCCATGACCGCTGCCGACACCCCCGACACCCGGAGCTGGGTCACCCTGCCCGCCCGGTTCTCGATCGCCCGCGGCCGCCTGCCGGCCGGCGAACACACCATCACCGTGCGCTATCGCGGCCAGCAGCGCAGCCGCACGGTGAAGCTGAGCCCCGGCGGCTGGGCCGTGGTCAACTTCTCGGATCTGAGATGACACGAAGGAGCCTCCCATGAACACCCGACGCATCGGCGCCCTGCTCGCCGCGCTCATGGTCATCGGCCTCGCCGGCGAGGCCTTCGCCCTCGACGGCTGGCGCGACCGCAAGGGCATGTACTACGGCCTCGGCCTCGGCTTCGGGGCCGCCCAGCCCGACATCGACAACGCCGACAGCCGCATCGGCGTACACCTGCGGGGCCGGATCGGGGGCGGCGTCAACAAGCACGTCGCGCTCGACGGCGAGCTGGGCTGGCGCTACCAGTCCACCGACGAGGACCGCCCCGGCGGCGAGGCCACCATCTCGGAGCAGTTCGTCACCCTCTACGTAGGCGGCAGCTTCTTCGTCTTCGAGGGGCTCTACATCCGGGCGTTCGGCGGGCTGGCCTACCTCGCGCAGTCGATCGAGATCGAGACCCCCATCGGCGACAGCTCGGACGACGACAGCTACACCGGCCTGGGGGTCGGCGCCGGGCTGGGCTACGAGTTCTTCGCCAGCAGCGACCTCGCCATCGGCGTCGGCGGGGACTACCAGCACCAGATGTACGACGACTTCGCGGTCAACCAGATCAACTTCGGGGTCACCGCGACCTGGTACTGACCCGCCTGCCCGGACGGTGCGCGCCGCAGTTGCGGCCCCGCCCCGCTTTGCATAGACTCCTCGCCCGATTCTGCGGCCGGCGCCCGCCGGTCCGCCCAGCGAGGAGCCTCCCCCATGAACATCGAATACTCCCCGACCGAACTCGAGGGCCGGATCACCTCCCTGCGCGAGCGTCTCGCCGACCTCGGGAGGTATCTTTGACGCCCCGAGCCGCCGGGAACGGGTCGCCGAGCTCGATCACCTGAGCGCCCAGCCCGACTTCTGGAACGACCAGGAGCGGGCCCAGACGCTGCTCAAGGAGCGCAACGACAACAAGAGCGTGCTCGACGAGCTCGATCGGGTCGGCACCCTCTGCGAAGAGGCCGAGATCATGATCGAGCTCGCCGAGGACGAGCCGGCCGGGCTCGCCGAGGCGGCCGGGGCGCTCGCGAGCGCCGAGCGGGTCGTCGAGCAGATGGAGTTCCGCCGCATGCTCGGCGGCAAGCACGACGCCGACAACTGCTATGTCAGCGTCAACGCCGGGGCCGGCGGCACCGAGAGCCAGGACTGGGCCGAGATGCTGCTGCGCATGCTCACCCGGTACTGCGAGCGCAAGGGCTGGAAGACCGAGATCACCGACTACCAGGACGGTGAAGAGGCCGGCATCAAGGGGGCCACCTTCCGGGTCGAGGGCGACTACGCCTTCGGCTACCTCAAGGCGGAGAACGGGGTGCACCGGCTGGTGCGCATCAGCCCCTACGACGCCCAGAAGCGGCGCCACACCAGCTTCGCGAGCGTCGCGGTGCTGCCCGAACTCGACGACGACATCGACATCGAGATCAACGACGCCGACCTGCGGGTGGACACCTACCGGTCGAGCGGCGCCGGCGGGCAGCACGTCAACAAGACCGACTCCGCGGTGCGGCTGACCCACATCCCCACCGGGGTGGTCGTCGCCTGCCAGGCCGAGCGCAGCCAGCACAAGAACCGGGCCAAGGCGCTGAAGCTGCTGCAAGCCCGGCTCTACGAGCTGGAGCTCGAGAAGCGCACCGAGGAGCGCGACGCGCTGTACGCCGGCAAGGCCAAGATCGACTTCGGCAGCCAGATCCGGAGCTACGTGCTCCAGCCGTACCAGATGGTCAAGGACCTGCGGACCCAGTTCGAGTCGAGCAACCCCCAGGCGGTGCTCGACGGCGACCTCGACGGGCTGATCGAGGCGTTCCTGCTGATGCACGCCGGCGAAGGCGGCGACGCCGAGGCCTGATCGGGTCTGCCCGCCGCCGCCGCGGTCGAGCGCAACGTCGGCGGGCCCTCACCCCCCGCAAACCACGCAGCGGCGGGCTTCTCGGCGGATGCCCGCGATCCATCCACAGACTTGTCCACAGGGGCCCCGGGCGCACATCGCTCACACCTACATGTAGTCCACGTAGGACCCCGCACGGATCGGGTCGGTGTCGGCGGCATCTGGCGAGAATCCCATTCTGTAGAAGGGCTTTACGCCGGAATTCGGCCGTCTGTCGCCGCGCCGGGCGTCGCCCGGGTATCGCCCACGGCAACCCGCGCCCGGCTGTGAACAGCCTGTGGATAACTCGGCCCGAACCGGGGAAAAACCGCGCCGAGGCGGCCTTTCGGGCCCCGTGGGCGGGCCGCTTGACCCGGTGCAGACCAGACGCTAGGTTACGCAGCCGCGCTGCGGCGTGCTTGCCGCCGAGACCCCCGAGGAGTGCCGGCCGATGGAAGAGACGATCATCGCCCAGCGACGCGCGAAGGCCGAGGCGATGCGCGCGCAGGGTCTGCACCCCTATGCCAATGACTTCCGAGTCACCCATCTGGCGCAGGCGCTGCACGACGAGCACGCCGGGGCCACCGAGGCAACGTTCGAAGAGGCCCGGGTCGAGGTGGCCGTCGCCGGCCGGGTGATGGCCGTGCGCAGCTTCGGGCGGGTGGTCTTCCTCGCGCTCGACGACCGCTCGGGCCGCATCCAGGTCAACCTGTTCAAGAAGGCGGTGCCGGCCGAGGTCTGGGCGCTGCTCAAGCTGCTCGACGTCGGCGACATCGTCGGCGCCGAGGGGCCGCTGATGGTGACCCGCAAGGGTGAGCTGTCGGTCAAGGCCGAGGCCCTGCGCATCGTCACCAAGTCGCTGCGGCCGCTGCCCGAGAAGTGGGCCGGGCTGACCGACGTGGCCACCCGCTACCGGCAGCGCTACGTCGACCTCATCGTCAACCCCGAGGTGCGGGAGACCTTCCGCAAGCGCGCCGAGGTCGTGCGCTATGTGCGGCGGTTCCTCGACGAGCGGGACTTCCTCGAGGTCGAGACGCCCATCCTGCAGCCGCTGTACGGGGGCGCCTCGGCCCGCCCCTTCTCGACCCACCACAATACGCTCGACATGCAGCTCTACCTGCGCATCGCGCCCGAGCTGAACCTCAAGCGGCTGGTGGTCGGCGGGCTGCACCGGGTCTACGAGCTCAACCGCTGCTTCCGCAACGAGGGGGTGTCGACCCGGCACAACCCCGAGTTCACGATGCTCGAGTTCTATCAGGCGTTCGCCACCTACGACGACCTGATGAAGCTGACCGAGGAGCTGCTCGAGGGGCTGTGCCGGCACCTGCACGACACCGCCGAGATCGAGGTCGAGGGGCACCGCATCAGCTTCGCGGCGCCGTTCCGCCGGCTGTCGGTCTACGACGGGCTGGTGGAGTACGCCGGCCTCGACCGGGCGCAGGTCACCGACCGCGACGCGCTGCTCGAGGCGGCCGGGCGGCTGGGGGTCAAGAAGGCCGACAGCCTGCCGTTGGGCTACTTGCAGATGGAGGTCTTCGAGGCCGCCGCCGAGGAGGCCCTGATCCAGCCGACGTTCGTGACCGACTTCCCGCTGGAGGTCTCGCCGCTGTCCCGCAAGAAGGACAGCGACCCGACCCTGGTCGACCGCTTCGAGCTGTATGTCGCCGGTCGGGAGCTGGCCAACGCCTTCAGCGAGCTGAACGACCCCGACGACCAGCGGCGGCGGTTCGAGGCCCAGGTGGCGCAGCGGGCGGCCGGTGACGACGAGGCCCACCCGATGGACGAGGACTACGTGCGGGCGCTGGAGTACGGCATGCCCCCGGCTGCCGGCCAGGGCATCGGCATCGACCGGCTGGTGATGCTGATGACCGACAGCGCCTCGATCCGCGATGTCATCTTCTTCCCGCTCATGCGCCCGGAGGGCTGATCCCGTTGGCCGTCGGCGCCTATGAGGGCCTGGTCGGCTGGCGGTACATCCTGCGCCGCCGCCGCCGCCCGCAGGTCCTCGTCGCGGGGCTGGCGGTGCTGCTCCTCGGAGCCGCGCTGTTCGGCGCCGGGGCCTGGATGCACTTCCGCACCGGCGCCGAGCTGTCGGTCTTCGGCAACGCGCCGGGCACCGCCCAGACGCTGATGGGCGTCGGGGGCGGGGTCGTCGCCTTCGGCTTCTGCCTGTCGCTCTTCGGCGCGCTCAACACCTTCCTGACGGTCTTCAGCGCGTTCAGCGCGTTCATGGTCACCATCGGCGTGGCCGAGGTCATCCTGGTGCTGGGGGTGATGAACGGCTTCCAGGGCGACCTGCGGGCCAAGATCATCGACACCTACGCCCACGTCGTGGTCGAGCCCGGCGAGGCGGGGGCCCACATCGAGGACTACCGGGCGCTGACCGCCCGCATCCGGGGCGTCGAGGGCGTCGTCGGCGCGACCCCCACCCTGCGCACCGAGGTCATGATCAGCGCGCCGACCAACCTCGCCGCGGTGGCGCTGCAAGGCATCGACATCGACTCCATCGGGCAGGCCAACACCCTGCCCCGCACGGTGCAGCACGGCTGCCTGGAGGTGCTCGACGACCCCCGGCACACCTGCCGCCCGTGGCTGCTGCGCAACGCGATGCGGCTGAAGCGGCCGACCCCGTTCCAGGCGATGCTCTTCGACGCGCCGCACCTCGCCTTCCGCATCCCGGCGAAGGATCTGCCGCCGCCGCTGCCGGTGGAGCCGAACCCCGAAGACGCGCCCCCGCCCGATGACGGCGCCGGCGCGGCGGACGAGGTCGAGGACGAGTTCGCGTTCCCCGCGCCCCGCCAGCAGCGGGCCGGCCCCCCGCCGGGGCTGATGGTGGGGGCCGAGCTGCGGCGCAACCTGGCGCTGTGGCCCGACGAGGTGATCAACGTCGTCTCGCCGTTCGGCGAGCTGGGCCCCGAGGGGCCGGTGCCCAAGAGCCGCCCGTTCCACCTCGCCGGCTGGTTCGCCTCGGGCATGCTGGAGTTCGATACCAAGCTGGCCTACGCCGGGCTGGCCGCGGTGCAGCGGTTCATGGGCCTGGGCGACGTCGCGGGGGCGGTGCAGATCCGGGTGGACGACCTGGAGAACGCCCGGGCGGTGCGCGACCGGCTGCGGGCGGCGCTGCCCGGTACGCTGCGGGTGACCGACTGGCAGGAGCGCAACCGCAACCTCTTCAGCGCGCTGAAGCTGGAGAAGATCGCGATGTTCCTGGTGCTCACCATCAACATCCTGCTGGCGGCCTTCTCGATCACCAGCACGCTGGTGATGACCATCATCGAGCGCAAGCGGGAGGTCGCCATCCTGATGGCGATGGGCTCGTCCAACGGGTCGGTGGTCCGCATCTTCATGGCCCAGGGCGCGTTCACCGGGGCCCTCGGCAGCGCGCTCGGCTCGACCATCGGGCTGGGGCTCGGCCTGACGTTGGCCACGTTGGGGTTGCCCTTGAACACCGACGTCTATTACATCTCCGCCATCCCGGTCGACGTCCGCGCCCTCGACGTGGTCGCGATCATCGTCGTCGCGCTGCTCGTCAGCCTCGCGTCCACCATCTACCCCGCGCGCTACGCGTCCCGACTGCGCCCCGTCGAAGGGCTCAACGCCGAATGACCGCCCCCCTGCTCGAGACCCGCGGGCTCTGCAAGAGCTTCCACCACGACGGCCGCGCGCTGAACGTGCTGCAGGACGTCGATCTGGTGGTCGAGCGGGGTGAGCGCATCGCGGTGGTCGGCAGCTCGGGCGCCGGCAAGAGCACGCTGCTGCACGTCCTGGGCACGCTCGACCGGCCGACCGCGGGGCATGTGCTGTTCGAGGGCACCGACGTCTTCGCGATGGGCGGCCGGCGGCTGGCGGCGTTCCGCAACCGCTCGATCGGGTTCATGTTCCAGTTCCACCACCTGCTGCCGGAGTTCACCGCCCTGGAGAACGTGATGATGCCGGCCCTCATCGGGCGTCGGGCGAAGGGCGAGGCGCAGGCCGAGGCCGAGAAGTGGCTGGCGGCGGTGGGGCTGACCGAGCGGGTGAGCCATCGGCCGGGCGAGCTGAGCGGGGGCGAGCAGCAGCGGGTCGCGCTGGCCCGGGCGCTGATGACCCGGCCGGCGCTGCTGCTGGCCGACGAGCCGACGGGCAACCTCGACAGTACGACCAGCGAGGGCATCCACCGGCTCTTCGACCAGATCAACGAAGAGCACGGCACGGCGATGCTGGTGGTGACCCACAATCACGCCCTCGCCAGCCGCATGCCGCGCCGGCTGCACATGGTCGACGGCCGCCTCGAGACGTGGGAGGGCGAGTGATGCGCCGGGGGCTCGTGATCGCGGTGGTGCTGCTCGGGCTGCTCACGCTCGCCGGGCCGGCGCTGGCCCAGGTGGTCGACGAGATCCGGGTGCAGGGCAACCGCCGCTCGGAGGCCGACGCGATCCTGCGGGTGATCGGCCAGCGCCCGGGGCAGCCGCTCGATCGGGATCAGATCCGGCGGGACATCGCCCGGGTCTTCCGGCTGGGCTTCTACACCGACGTCAAGGTCGATCTGTCGACGCTCGAGGGCAAGCAGGTGCTGACCTTCGTCGTCGCCGAGAAGCCCTCGGTGCGCCAGGTCCGCTACGTGGGCAACGACGAGCTGGACGAGGACGAGCTCGGCGAGGTGGTCGACATCCGCCCGTTCGGCATCCTCGATCTGGCCAAGGTGGCCCGCAACGCGGACAAGATCCGCGATCTGTATATCGAGAAGGGCTTCTTCCTCGCCGAGGTCGACTGGGACATCCTCGAGCTGCGCGACAATCAGGTCGACGTGCTCTTCCGCATCGTCGAGAAGGAGGAGGTCACCGTCGCCCGCATGGTCATCGTGGGCAACGAGGCGCTGACCGACGAGTTCATCAAGGAGCGCATCGAGACCCGCGAGGGCGACGCGCTCTCGTTCATGACCGGGGCCGGGGCGTTCCAGAACGAGGCGTTCGAGCGGGACCAGCTCCGCATCGCGCAGTTCTATTACGACCAGGGCTACATCAAGGCCCGGGTCGGCCAGCCGCGGGTCGAGCTGAGCCCCGACCGGGCCCGGCTCTTCATCACCATCCCGGTCGAAGAGGGCGAGCGCTACCGCACCGCCGAGGTGGACGTCGTCGGCGACTTCCTCGAAGAGCACCCCAAAGAGCAGGTCATGACCCTCGTGGCCCTCGAACCGGGCGAGTGGTTCAGCTCGACCCAGCTCCGCATGACCATCGACGCGGTCGGCGAGCTGTACAAGGACGAGGGCTACGCCTACGTCAACGTGACCCCCGACACCCGGGTCGACGAAGAGGACAAGACCGTCGCGCTGACGATCTCGGTGCAGAAGGGCGAGAAGGTGCGCATCGGGCGCATCTCGATGGTCGGCAACACCCGCACCCGGGACAAGGTCATCCGCCGCGAGATGCGGCTGTACGAGGGCGAGTACTACTCGTCGTCGGGGCTCAAGCGCTCCGAGCGGCTGATCAACCGGCTCGGCTTCTTCGAAACGGTGACCATCCGCACGATGCGGGGGGCCGACGACGGGCTGATGGACATCGTCGTCGAGGTCAAGGAGAAGCCCACCGGCACGTTCCAGATCGGGGCCGGCTTCAGCTCGATCGAGAGCTTCGTGGCCCAGGCCCAGATCTCGCAGAACAACCTCTTCGGCCGGGGGCAGACGCTGAGCCTGCAAGCCCAGCTCTCGTCGCTGCGCAGCATCGCCAACGTGCAGTTCGCCGACGACTACTTCCTCGACAGCCGGGTGCGCTTCGCCACCAACCTGTACCGCTACGAGACGAGCTACGAGGACTTCACCCGGGAGAGCCTGGGCGGTGACATCACCTTCGGCTACCCGCTGACCGACGACTGGAGCGTGGCGGCGACCTACACCCTGGAAGAGGTCTCGGTCAGCGAGGGCGGCTACGGGGGCAGCGGCGGCGGGGTGCGCATCCACAACCTGTACGGGCGCGGCATCACCAGCTCGCTGAAGGGCAGCCTGTTCTACGACACCCGCAACAACCGGCTCTTCCCCAGCGCGGGCATCTACGCGGCGGGCAGCGTCGAGCACGCCGACGAGATCTTCCTCTCGGAGAACGAGTTCACCCGCTACACCCTCATCGGGCGCTACTACTACGATCTGGGCCTGGGCATCGTCGCCAAGGTCAACGGCAAGTGGGGGCTCATCACCAGCCCCGACCCCCGGGGCGTGCCGCTCTTCGAGCGCTTCTTCGTCGGCGGCCCGCTGTCGGTGCGCGGCTTCCGCCGGCTGACGCTGGGGCCCGAGATCGACGTGCCGGCCTCGGCCGAGCCCGACGCGCCCAACCGCAACCCGGCGGTCAACATCGGGGGCACCGAGCAGTTCATCGTCAACCTCGAGCTCGAGTTCCCCATCTTCGAGCGGGTGGGCATCCGGGGGGTCGGCTTCATCGACGGGGGCAACGCCTTCGATCGGGCCGAGCCCTACCTCGACAAGCTCACCGGGCTGCGCTACGCCTGGGGCTTCGGTATCCGCTGGTTCTCGCCGATCGGCCCCCTGCGCTTCGAGTGGGGTTTCCCCTTCGCGCCACGCGGGGATGAAGAAGAGAGCGTCTTCGAGTTCTCCATCGGCAACTTCTTCTAGGAGGCTGTAGTGCACAGCCCGACACTTCGCCCAGCACGGTTCCGTTCGCCGATTTCGGTGTCGTTCGGCGCTCGAAATACGTCGAGTATTTCTGCGGCCTCCCTCCTTGAACTCGACGAACGGCCCCGCACCGGGCTCGGTCGTCTGCGCCCTACAGTCTCCTAGGGAGTCATCATGCGTTCGTTCTCCGTCGGTCTCGCCGCCCTGCTCGTATTCTCCGGCCTCTCGCTCGCTGCGGCTTCGGCCTCGGCCGAGGTCAAGATCGCCTACGTCGACCTGCAGCGGGCGCTGCTCGAGGTGGAGGACGGCAAGAAGGCCAAGGCCGAGCTCGAGAAGCTCAAGGCCGACCGTCAGAAGGAGCTGGACGCGGCCCAGACCGAGGTCCGCAAGCTCAAGGAAGCCTTCGACGCTCAGGTCGAGTTCATGAAGCCCGAGGTGAAGCAGCAGAAGCAGATGGAGCTGGCCCAGAAGCTCCAGATGCTGCAGCAGACCTTCGCCGAGAAGCAGAAGGAGCTCGTCAAGCGCGAGGCCGAGCTGACCAAGAAGATCTTCGCCCGCATGGGCGCGATCCTGTCCCAGGTCGGCGAGAAGGAGGGCTACACGATGATCTTCGAGAAGACGGAGTCGTCGCTGCTGTGGGCCCCCAAGCACCTCGATCTGACCAACGACCTCATCCGGCGCTACAACGCCGGCGAGGGCAAGTAGCCCCGACCCGCCCCGCGCTCGGCGAGCAGCCGACGCCCCACCCGACCCGACGCCACCGCTGATGCGACTCGCCGACCTCGCCGCTCGCCTCGACGCCCGCCTCGACGGCGACGGTGATCGACGAATCCTGCGGGTCGCCCCGCTCGACACGGCCGGCTCCGATGCGCTGGCCGGGCTCTTCGAACGCCGCTTCCGCGAGGCCGCCGGCCGCACCGAGGCCGCCGCGGTCGTCGTCGACGAGGCCCTGGCCGAGGCGCTGCCCCCCGGCTGCGCGCGCCTCGTGCACCCCGAGCCCCGCGCCGCCTGGGGCAACGCGCTGCGCTTGCTGCACCCCCGCCCACCGCTGACGCCGCCGCCGCCGGGGATCGATCCCCGGGCGGTGGTGCACCCGACGGCGCAGGTGGCGCCCGACGCTCGGGTCGGGCCGTTCGCGGTGGTCGACGCCGAGGCCCGCGTCGGCCCCGGGGCGGCGATCTTCGCCTTCGTGCACGTCGGACCGGGCGCGGTGGTGGGGCCGGACGCGGTGCTCGCGACCCGGGCCAGCGTGCTCGATGGCTGCGCCATCGGCGCCGGGAGCTGGATCGGGCCGGGCGCGGTCATCGGCTCGGTGGGCTTCGGGATCGACCGCGCGGGGCGCCTGCCGCACGTCGGCCGGGTGCGCGTCGGCGCGGGGGTCACCATCGGGGCTCAGAGCTGCGTCGACCGGGCCACGGTGGGCGAGACGGTGATCGGGGACGGAGCCCACCTCGACAATCTGGTGCAGGTGGGCCACAACGCGCACATCGGGCCCCGGGCAGTGCTCTGCGGTCAGGTGGGCATCGCCGGCGGCGCCCGGATCGGGGCCGGGGTCGTCATCGGGGGTCAGGCCGGCGTGGCGGGGCACGTCACGGTGGGGCCGGGCGTCCGGCTGGCGGCGCAGAGCGGAGTGACCAAGAGCCTGCGCGCGCCGGGGGATTACAGCGGTCACCCGGCCGAGCCGAACCGGGCTCGGCTGCGGCGACTGGCCCGCGAGCGACGGGGCGAGCATGAGTGACGGCGCGCGGGTCGACCCCGGGGCGCGGATCGACGCCACCGCGCAGCTCGGCGAGGGCGTGCGGGTCGGGGTCGGTGCGGTCATCGGGGCCCACGCAGTCCTGGGGCCCGGCTGCCGGGTCGAGCCCTACGGCGTCGTCGGCCCCCACACCGCGCTCGGATCGGGGTGCCACGTCTTCTCGTTCGCCGTCGTCGGGGCCGCGGCCCAGGATCGACACACCGATCCCGACGCCCCCCACCGACTCGTCTGCGGGGCCGACAACCGTTTCCGGGAAGGGGTGACGGTCTCGCGGGGCACGGCCCACGGCGGGGGCGAGACCCGGCTGGGCGACGGCAACCTGTTGATGGCGCACAGCCACGTCGGGCACGACTGCCGGCTGGGCGACCACAATACGCTGGCCAACGGGGTGAGCCTCGCCGGCCACGTCGAGGTCGGCGATCGGGTGACCCTCGGGGGGCACGCCGGGGTGCATCAGTTCGTGCGGGTCGGCGATCTGGCGCTCGTCGCGGCCAACGCCATGGTCAGCCGGGACGTGCCGCCGTACTGCATCGCCGCCGGCGACCGGGCGACCGCCCGGGGCCTGAACGTGACCGGTCTGCGCCGGGCGGGCCTCTCGAGCGAGGTGCGAGGCGCGTTGAAGCGGGCCTTCCGGGCCGTCCTGCGCAGCCCGGCCGAGCACGGCGGGCGACGGGCCGCGGCCGAAGCCCGGCTTCGGGATCCGGTGCCCGAGGTGGCCGCTTTCGCCGCCTTCGTGCTCGGCGCCCGGCGGGGCGTCATCGCCCCCCGCCGATGACCGGAAGCGGTGGTCACAGGGTGGTTGACACACCCCCCCGACGCCGATATTTTCGTGCGCCTCGCGATCCACAGAGGCTCAGCCTACTCACCGGGAGAATAAGCCAGTGACCGACAAGGAAAGCGTCAAGAGCATCTTCGAGGACAAGATCGCCGAGCGGGCGCCGAAGGCCACCGACATCGACGCGATCTTCTTCTTCGACATCACCGGTGACGACCCCGGCAAGTGGATCGTCGACCTCACCGACACCGGCGAGGTCCGGCCCGCCACCGGCGACGAGAAGGCCGACTGCACCATCGAGATGGACGCGGGCGACTTCAAGGATCTGGTGCACGGGCGGCAGAACGGCCAGATGCTGTTCATGGCCGGCAAGCTCACCGTCAGCGGCAACATGGGCCTGGCGCTCAAGCTCGGCCAGCTCGTCCAGGGCTGAGCCGATGCCCGACGAGGGCGCCACCCGCCCGCTCGACGGGCTGCGGGTCCTCGACCTCACCCGCCTGCTGCCGGGGCCCTTCGCGACCCTGCTGCTGGCCGATCTCGGCGCGCGCATCATCAAGATCGAGGCGCCCCGGATCGGCGACTACGCCCGCCACATGCCCCCGCTTGGCGGCCGGATGTCGGCCGTCTTCGCCGCGCTCAACCGCGACAAAGAGAGCGTCGGCCTCGACCTCAAGCAGCCCGAGGGGCGGGCCGCCTTCGAGCGGCTCGTCGCGCAGGCCGACGTCGTCGTCGACAGCTTCCGCCCGGGGGTCATGGCCCGGCTGGGGCTCGATCCGGCCCGGCTCGAGGCCATCAACCCCCGCGTGATCACCTGCTCGATCACCGGCTACGGCCACACCGGCCCGCTGGCCCGCAAGGCGGGGCACGACCTGAACTACGTGGCGGTCGCCGGGCTGGCCGGGATCACCGGAGCCGACGGCGCGCCGGTCACCCCCGGGCTGCAGATGGCCGACATCGCCGGCGGGGCGCTGTACGCCGTCATCGGCGTGCTCGCCGCGCTGCACGCCCGCCACCGCACCGGGCGGGGGCGGTTCGTCGACGCCTCGATGACCGACGGCGTCGCCGGGCTGGGCCTGATGCTGCACGCCAAGCAGCACCTCGACGGCCAGCCGGTGCCTCCGGGCTTCGATCTGCTGGCCGGCGACCGGCCGTGCTATCGCATCTGGCCGTGCAAGGACGGCGCGCTGGCCGTCGGCGCGCTCGAGCCCAAGTTCTGGATGGGCCTGTGCGCGGCCATCGGGCGCCCCGATCTGGCGACCGACGGCCTCGCGACCGGGCGGCACAAGGCGAAGGTCGAGGCCGAGCTGACCGCGCTCTTCGCCAGCCGCACCCGAGACGAGTGGGTGGCCTTCTTCGCCGAGCACGACGTCTGCGTCGAGCCGGTGCTGTCGCTCGAAGAGGCCCGCCGGTCGCCGCACGCCGAGGCCCGGGGGCTGTACGGCGCCCACCACCACCCCGTCGAGGGGGTCGAGTTCTTCCACCAGTACCCCAACCCGGGGCTGCTGCCGGGCCTCGAGCCGCCGAAGACCCCCCGCCCCGCGCCCCGGCTGGGCGAGCAGACCCGGGACGTGCTGATCGAGTCCGGCCTCGACCCGGAGGCCGTCGACCGCCTGATCGCCGCCGGCGCCGCCGCCATCCCCTGAGCCGCGCCCGCAGAGCACGAATCTCGGCCCCACGCCTTTCGCCGACCGGCCGATCCCCCTACCCTGCCAGCCCCCGCAACCCCGGGCAGGAGATCCAGTGCACATCGAGACCATCCCCCTCGGCGACGCCAGCATCCGACTCGAGACCGGCCGCATCGCGCGCCAGGCCGACGGCGCGGTGGTGCTGCGCCACCGGGACACCTTCATCCTGGCGACGGTGGTCGTCGGCCCGCCGGGCGACGGAGACTTCCACCCGCTGACGGTCGACTACCGCGAGCGCAGCTCGGCGGTGGGGCGCATCCCGGGCAACTACTTCCGCCGCGAGCTGCGCCCCGGGGAGCACGAGGTCCTGACCAGCCGGCTCATCGACCGCAGCCTGCGCCCGCTCTTCGCCTCGGGCACCCGGGCCCGGACCCAGATCGACGTCACGGTCTACAGCGCCGACGCGGGCAGCGATCTGCCCGGCCTCGCGCTGACCGCAGCGGCGGCGGCGGTGCACGTCTCGGGGGTGCCCTTCGCCGGGCCGGTGGCCGGGACCCGCCTGATCCGCATCGGCGGCCGTCACGAGGCGTTCGCCGCCGACGAGCGAGCCGCGGCCGGTGATCTGGATCTGCTGATCGCCGCCACCCGGGACGGGCTGGTGATGATCGAAGGCGACGCCCGGGCGGTGCCGGAGGCCGGGTTGCTGGCGGCGTTCGAAGCCGGCGCCGGGGCCCTGACGCCGGTCCTCGACGGTCTGGATCGCCTGCGAGCCGCCGTCGCGCCGACCCCGACCCCAGACACCACCGAGGGAGCCGACGGGGGCGACGCGCCGGCCATGACCGCGCTGCTCGAGCCGTTGAGCGACGCCATCGACGCCGCCCTGAGCACCGCCGACAAGCAAGCCCGAAGCGCAAGGGTCGAGGCGGCCCGCCGCGACGCGCGCCGCCTCGCCGCCGACGCTGGGCAGGATCCCGAAGCGGCCGAGGCCGCGTTCTCGCGGCAGTACAAGCGCCGGGCCCGGGCCGCCATCCGCGCCGGAGCGCGCATGGACGGCCGCGGCCCGCGCGACATCCGCCCCATCGACTGCGAGACCCACCTGCTGCCGGCCAACCACGGCTCGGCGCTGTTCACCCGGGGCGAGACCCAGGCGCTGGTGAGCGCGACGCTGGGCAGCGGCCGGGAGGGGCAGGACGTCGAGACGCTCTTCGGGCAGAGCAAGTCCCGCTTCCTGCTGCACTACAACTTCCCCGGCTTCTCGGTCGGCGACGCCCGCGCGAGCCGGGGCCCCGGGCGGCGGGAGATCGGGCACGGGCACCTCGCCCGGCGGGCGCTGGCGGGGGTGATGCCCGGCGAGCAGACGTGGCCCTACTCGGTGCGGCTGGTCTCCGACATCACCGAGTCCAACGGCTCGTCGTCGATGGCCACGGTGTGCGGCGGCACCCTGGCCCTGCTCGCCGCCGGGGTGCCCGTCGCCGCGCCGGTGGCCGGCATCGCCATGGGGTTGGTGCGGGACGCCGACGGGGCGACGGTGCTCAGCGACATCCTGGGCGACGAGGATTGGCTGGGCGACATGGACTTCAAGGTCGCCGGCACCGCCGACGGGGTCACCGCCATCCAGCTCGACAACAAGCTCGGCGACCTGCCGCTGTCGCTCCTGGCCGAGGCGCTGGAGCAGGCCCGGGTCGGCCGGCGGCACATCCTCGACGCGATGGCCCCGGCCATCGAGGCCCTGCCGGCCCAGAGCGCCGGGCGCACCCCGCGGCACGCCAGCTTCCGCATCGATCAGGGGCGGGTGGGCCACGTCATCGGCAGCGGCGGGCGCACCCTCAACCAGATCCAGAGCCGCACCGGGGCTCGGGTCGAGGTCAGCCGGGACGGCATGGTGCTGCTCCTGGGCGGCAGCGAGGCCATCCGGGCCGCCCGGCGGGAGATCGAGGCCATCGCGCTCGAGCTGCGGGCCGGCGGGCTCTACCGGGCGACGGTGCGCAACGTGAGGGATTACGGGGTCTTCGTGCGCATCGCCGACCACGACGGGCTGGTGCACCAGAGCGCGTGGGGCGAGGGCGACCACCGGCAAGCCCGGGAGGGCGACGCGCTGATGGTGCGGGTGGTGGGCGCCGACGACAAGGGGCGGCTGGTCATCGAGCGGGCCCCCGACGCCAGCGAGCTGGACGCGCTCAACGGCTGAGGCGGCGCGCGGCCGTCAGCCGTTCCAGGCCCGCAGCCAGCGGCGATCCAGCGCGGCGATGCGGGCCGCCGCCTCCCCTTCGATCAGGCTCACCGCGCCCTCGGGCGACTCGCAGACCGCGACCCGGCCCGACTCGAGGCGCCCGAGCGTCTCGGGGTCGACCTCGACGTAGGGCAGCCGCCCGTCGCGGGCCTCGAAGTAGAACCGCTTGCGGCCCGAGGTCTTGCCCGACACCCGCCCGCTCTCGGCGATCTGCCCCACCCGCCAGCCATCGGCTTCCGCCTGCTGATCGGCGTGGCGGGCCTGCTCCCGGGCCCGATCGGCCGCCCGCTGGTCGGCGTCGCGCCGGTCGTGGGCGTCCTGCCGGGCGGCCCGCTCGGCGCTGGTTCGCTTGCGGCCCTTGCGCTTGCGGCTCTTGCGCTGATCAGTGTCGGCCTGCTGCGCCTGCTTCGCCGAGACGAGGCCCATCTTCAGGAGCTGTTCCTTGATCGAGTCGGCCATCGGTCTCCTGCGTCGGCCTGAACAAAAAAAGCCCCGGTCGCGGGCGACCGGGGCTTTCGGGGTGGGCGATACTGGATTTGAACCAGTGACTTCTTCCGTGTGAAGGAAGCACTCTCCCGCTGAGTTAATCGCCCACGGGAGCACCCCTCATCGGGTGGACCGGGTGTATATCAACGGGTCGGGGGCCGCGCAAGATGTTTTTCGGCGACCCCCGTGCCATCCTCCCACGATGCTCGCTCACGTCCGCGCGCTCCGGCCGCACCAATGGGTCAAGAACGGCTTCGTGCTGGCGGCGCTGGTCTTCTCGCGCAAGCTCACCGACATGGCCGCGGTGGTCGACAGCCTCACCGCCGTCGCGGCCTTCTGCGCCATCGCCAGCAGCATCTACCTCGTCAACGACATCGCCGACTTCGAGCGCGACCGGGTGCACCCCAAGAAGCGCGACCGCCCCATCGCCAGCGGGGCGGTGAAGCGGCGCACCGCGGGGGTGATGGCGCTGCTGCTCGCCCCCGTCGGCCTCGGCCTCGGCTTCTGGCTCAACAGCCGCACCGGGCTGACGCTGGGGGTCTACGGGGTGATGAACCTGGCCTACTCGTTCCGGCTCAAGCACATGGTGTTGCTGGACGTCTTCATCATCGCCGCCGGCTTCCTCCTGCGGGTCAGCGCGGGGGCCTTCGCCATCGACGTCGGCATCAGCCCGTGGCTGCTGCTGTGCACCTTCTTCGTGTCGCTCTTCCTCGCCTTCTGCAAGCGGCGCCACGAGCTGGAGAGCCTGGGGGCCGACGCCGCCGACCACCGGGGCATCCTCGCCGAGTACTCCACCGGCTTCATCGACAAGATGATCTCGGCGCTGGCGGCGATGACGACCATGAGCTACGCGCTGTACACCATCGACCCCGCGGTCATGCGCAAGCTGGGCACCGACGCGCTGGTGGTGACGCTGCCGCTCGTGCTCTTCGGGGTCTTCCGCTACCTGTACCTCGTGCACCGCCACGGCCTCGGCGGCTCGCCGACCGAGGTGGCCCTGACCGACCGCAGCGTGCAGGTCATCGTCGGGCTGTATGTGGCGCTGACCGTGGTCTTCATCTACTTCGAAGTGCAGCTCGGCCTCACCCGCCCCGGGTGACGGCTCACGGCGGCGGCAGCGGGATCCAGGTCGCGTCGACCCGCACCAGGTAGCCCTCGGCGGCGCACTCGGGGCCCTCGAACGAGACAGCCCGCTCCTCGGCGCCGACGAGGCGCCAGCCCGGCTCGAAGGCGTCGTAGCGCCCCCGCTGAAACCGCAGCTCGACCCCCTCGCAGCCCTCGGGTGCCTCCACCGGCAGCGCGTACTCGAACTGATAGCGCCCGGGGCCGTCCGGCGAAGCGAAGTCGGCCTCGGCCCGGTGCTCGAAGGCCCCGTCGGTGGTGTAGACCTCGACCCGGTGGCGGGTCCCGTCCAGGCGGGTCAGGTGGTGGATGCGGCGCAGCTCGTCGCCGCTGGCCAGCGCGCCGCCGGTGGCCACGACCACCGCCGTCGTCACCGCGTAGAGCCCGGTCAGGTCGACGCCCGCGCCCCCGTCGGGCCCGCCGTCCGAGCCCCCATCGAGCAGGCCGCCGTCGGTCGGGTCGCCGTCCGTCGGATCCAGATCGGGCGGGCCGAGCTCGAACGGGCCGCTGTCCACCAGCCGCATGTCGCCCACCCCGCCGTCGCGGCCGGCGTCGGGATCGGGGGCCGCGTCGGGGTCGGGGCCGGCGTCGGGATCAGGCGGCTCCGGGCCGAGATCGAACGCGTCGTCGACCGCCCGATCGAGCACCGCCAGATCGACCACCATCGCGTCCGGCTCGGGGCAGCCGGTGTCCTCCCGGCACGGGGGCCGCTCGCCCGGGGCCAGGGACCGGCAGCCGCCGCCCAGGCAGAACTGCTCCAGCGGGCACTCGAGATCCACGGTGCACGGGGTGCGGCACTGCCCGTCGAGGCACACCTCATCCCCCGGGCACTCCCCGTTGAGCAGGCAGGTCTCGGTGCAGCCCGCCAGCAGCGTCAGGAGCGCGGCGGTGGCCACGGCGAGGGCCCGCCGAGCCCGAGCGGTCGCGCCCGCCGACGCCCGCCGACGCCCCCGGACGGGCCAGGGGCTTGCCCGCCCGTGGCGATCGACGTTAGCCTCGATCCCAGAGTGCGGTGCGCAGCCGCACATGGACGGGGTCCTCACGCCGCGTTGAATCCGAACAGCCGCCATCCTCAGGCTCTCCCCCAGACCGATTCACGCCGTACGCCCACAGTGATCGCGCTCGGCGCGCTCGCCGTCATCCTCGCTTCGACCGCAGTGGTTGCAATCCTCGCACCGACACCCGCCAGGGCCCAGAGCCTCGACGTCGTGCTCGACGCGGCCGTCGGCAGCGGGCTCCTGCTCGGCGCGGGCGACGACGGGACCGCGGTGGGCCACACCCCGGTGTACATGGAGGTCGAGGCGGGCTTCATCTTCGATCGGGACGTCAGCATCGAGTACGTGCTCGGCGCGACGCTCCAACTCGAGGACACCCCGGGGGTCGGCTTCACGCCCCAGGTGCGGCTGCTGCGGCCGTTCGGCCTGATCACGGGGTACATCTCGGCCGGGGTGCCGGTGTACGTCTTCCCGTTCACCCGCTTCGGCTTCGAAGTGGGCGGCGGCGCGCTGTTCCCCATCGTGCCCGAGCGGTTCGCGGTGGGGGCCCAACTCCAGATCGACACGTTCTTCGGCGGCAGCGACTTGCCGCCCGATACGACCGTGCTCATGTTCAACCTCGGCCTCGGAGGACGGGTCTGGTTCTGACCCACCGACGCCGGGAAACCGGAGGCGCCCCGAAGCCCGCGGCGCCTCGCACACACGCGGATTCCGCCGGAGCGGGACCGCAGGGAGGAACGGATGAACATCGAATTCGCCGCGAAGGGTGATCTCAACCCGTCGGACGCGCTCAAGGAGCGCATCGAGCAGAAGCTCGAGAAGCTCGAACGCCGCTTCGGCCAGAGCCTCTTCGTCCGGGTCAAGCTCAGCGAGGCGGCGAACAACCAGTACACCTGCGGGATCCACTTCAACGTCTCGGGGAACGAGTTCGTCGCCCAGTCGAGCAACGGCGACCTGTTCAAGGCCTCGGACGAGGCGATGCACAAGATCGAGCGGCAGGTGCGCAAGGCGCACGACAAGATCGAAGCCCACCGGGGCGATACGATCCGCGGCGAGGCCCCGTGAGCCGGGCGGCCGCAGCGACGACGGGCGCCTGCCCGGCTGACGGCCGCCAGAAATAGCTTGCGTTCGCCGGGGGCGGAGAGTAGAACACCCTCCGCTCCGGCATGCACCAGTAGCTCAGCTGGATAGAGCGCCGGCCTCCGGAGCCGTAGGTCGCAGGTTCGAATCCTGCCTGGTGCGCTTCGAGACCCCGTGGTGACCCCACGGGGTTTCGTTTTTCGAATACCCGCCCCTCAGATCACCCGCCGCTCGGCATGCAGCAGCACCACCGCCGCCTCTTCGGGCGCCACCGGGCGGCCGTCGGCCGAGCGCGCCGCGACCCCCAGCACCGCGAGGCCCGCCCGGCGACACGCCCGCTCGACCATCGCCGGACTCAAGCGCAGCGGCGTCGGCCAGTCGGCCCGGGGCCCGGCGCACAGCAGGTGGAGCTGGCCCTCGTGGGTCAGCGCGGCGGTGATCTGGCGCAGCGCCTCGACCGGCGACAGGCCCTGCTCGAGCCACAGCGCGGCCACGGCGTGCAGCCAGCGGCTCGGGGCCACCGGCAGGGCTTCGGGATCGGCGATCACGTCCCCGTCATGAGCCGAGCCGACGCACACCAGCCGCCCGTGGGCCACCAGCGGCCGCAGCGGCCCGGGCTCGGGGGTCAGCAGCAGCGTGCGCTCGCCGCTGAGCACCTGGCGCCCGGCGGACCAGGCCCAGGAGAACACCGCGTCGGCCGCCGGCCCGGTCCACGCCGCGCGAAAGGCCGCCCGCCCGTCGAGCGGCGGGCTGAACGGGCGCGCCTCGGGGGGCACCGGCGGGGGCGGACCGACGCGGGCCTCGGGGCAGGCGGCCTTCGCCGCGAGGTGGCCCCGGGCCGCCAGATCGTCCCGCCCGCAGCGCACGAGCTGCTGCAGCATCGCCCGCAGACCCCAGGCCACCTCGGCCCGCGCCAGATCGAGCGGCTGCGGGGGGTCGCCCTCCCAGACGTCGAGCAGCCAGCGCACGAGGCGATGGCTCAGCAGCGGGGCCTCGTCGGTCAGGGTGCCGGCCACGTCGTACAGCCCCAGCGCCAGCGAGGCGAAGGCCAGGCGGGCCCCCAGCTCGGGCTCGTCCCAGCCGGCTTCCCAGGCGGGGATCATCGCCTCCAGCGCCGCGGCGGCGTCCCCTCGGGCCAGCGCCCGCTCGCCCCGGCGCAGCGCGAAGTGGGGGCCGGTGACGTGGCGCCCGGCGAGCGCGAGCGCCTCGGCTGCGGCCGGGCCATCGCCTGCATGGATCAAGGCGTCGGCGAAGGCGTCGGCGACGGGCTCGAGGGGCTCGGCGGGGCGCAGGCGGTGAGAACCGGCGAACATGGGCGACTCCTGGGGCGGGCGCCCGGCTCTTCAGCAAGGGCCGGACCACCGGCGAGACGCCCGCCCGACGCCCATCCGGCGCCCGCCCCCGGGCAGCCGCTTGACGCCGGGCGCCAGCCGCTTGACGCCCACCGCCGCCCCGCAGACCACCGAGCGGCGGCCAGGGGTCGAACCGGCCCGCCGGTCGGTGTAGATTGACCGCCGCCCTCATACCGCCGGGAGATCCGCCCCATGTCGCTCGCCGACCGCCCGCTCGCCCTGACCCCGTCGCGGCTCCTGCCCCTGCTGCTGCTGCCGCTCGCCCTCGGCTGCGCCCCCATCCGGGACAACGACGCCGTCGCCGGCAAGCGCAACGACCCCTGCGAGGCGGATATCGTCTGCGGCCCGGGGCTGGTCTGCGCCCAGGACGGCACCTGTCAGGCGGTGGGCGAGCCGGGCACCTTCGAGTCGGGCGACGCGTGCCTCGTCGACGGCGACTGCCGCTTCGGGCTGTTGTGCAGCGGCAACGGGCGCTGCGGCACCGTCAGCCGCAACCCCGCCGGGGAGACCTGCCTGTCCGACCGGGCCTGCGAAGAGGGCCTGCGCTGCACCCAGGACGGCCTGTGCGCCGCGCCGGGCGACCCGGGCACCGCGCCGCTCGGCGACGCCTGCGCGGCGGACGACGACTGCGGATTCGGCCTGATCTGCGGGCCCGACGGGGCGTGCATCGACAGCCCCCGCTGGGGCGGCGTCGACTGCCCCGATCCGGCCGACGGCCCGCCGCGCGTCCTCTTCGAAGTGCCCCGGGGCGACGTGCTGCCGGCGTTCTTCGCCCTGCCCTTCCCCAACGACGTGCGGGCCCGGGGCGACAGCGTCGACCTCTCGGGCTTCCCCGGGGCCGACGAGTCGCCCGAGCCGGGCGACCTGCTCGGGCGCTACCTGTCGGCGGTGCGGGAGGACGGCGCGACCTTCGGGCCCAACAGCGCGGTGATCTTCCGGTTCAGCACGTCGGTCGAATTCGGCACCCTCGAGTTCGGCGGCGAGGCCCCCAACTTCCTGTTCGTGGACGTCACCCCCGGCAGCGACTCCAGAGGACGGGCGCCGCGCTCGCGGTTCTACGCCACCGGCGGCCGCGACCGGTACATCTGCGCCCGCTGGCTCGGCATCCGCCCCAGCGAGGGCACCCCGCTCAACTACGGCAACACCTACGCGGTGGTCTTCCGCCGGGGGCTGACGACGACCAGCGGCGCCCCGCTCGAGCCGTCCGAAGACCTGAGCGCCCTGCTCGGCGACGTGCCCCCGCTGCACCCGGCCCTGCTCGCCGGCTGGCAGCGCTACGCCCCGCTGCGGAGCTGGCTGGCCGAGGCCGACATCCCGGCCGACGATGTCATCGGGGCGGCGGTCTTCACCGTCGGCGACCCCCGGGCCCGGCTGGCGACCGTGCGGGAGGCGGTGCGCGCGGCGCCCGCGCCGACGATCGAAGAGGCGGTCGCCTGCGACGGCGGCCCCTCCCCCTGCCCCGGCCGGGCCTGCCCCGCGGCGGGCGCGACCCGCGAGTACCACGCCCGCCTGAGCCTGCCCGGCTTCCTGCAAGGGGTGCCGCCCTACCGCGAGTGGGGCGGCGAGGCGATCTATCAGGACGGGCGCCCCCGGGTGCAGCGGTCGGAGTCGATCTGCGCGGTGGTCACCACCCCCGGGGGCACCCCGCCGGCCGGCGGCTGGCCGGTGGCGCTCTTCGCCCACGACCTGGGCGGCGAGGCCCGGACCGCGGTCGACACCGGGCTCGCCGGGCGGCTGGCCGACGCCGGCTGGGCCACGCTGAGCTACGACGGGGTGCTCCAGGGCGCGCGCTACGACGGGGAGACGCTGCCCGACGCCGCCGCGGCGGCCGCGCTGCTCGACGAGCCGAGCCGGCCGGGCCTCATGCGGGACCAGATGGTGCAGGGCGCGGCCGACCTCTTCGCGCTCACCCGGCTGGTGCAAGGCGGCGTCGAGTTGCCCGGCGGCGCCGCGCTGTCGACGACCCGGCTGGCGTTCATCGGCCACGGCCGGGGCGGGGTCTACGGGGCGCCGTTCCTGGCCTACGAGCCGGGCGTCGAGGCGGGCGTGCTCGCCGGCGTCGGCGGCGATCTGGTCGACTGGCTCCAGAAGCGCGCCGCGCCCCGCAACCTCGCCTCGGAGCTGCTGCTGGCCTTCGCCGAGCGCCGGTTCAACGGCATGCACCCCGCGCTGCACCTGATGCAGACCTGGCTCGACCCCCGCGACCCGGTGCACTACGGCCCCCTGATCCGGCGCCCGCCGGACGACGTGGGCGGCAAGCACATCCTCTTCATGTACGGCGCCGAAGACCCGATCACGCCGCCCTCGACGATGAACCACATGGCCATCTCGCTGCGCATCGCCCAGGTCGGATCGGGCGTCGACGACCTGACCGCCATCACCGTGGCCGCCGACGCCGACGGCGCCCCGCTGCCCGAAGTGCGGGGCAACGTGCGCCTCAGCGGCGCCGACTGGACCCAGGCGCTGCGACAGTACGCCCCGTCGGCGGACAGCGACGGCCACCGGGTGCTGTTCGACCACCCCACGGCCACCGCCGATCTGACCCGGTTCTTCGAAGGGCTGCTCGACGACCCCGAGGGCGTGCCGACGGTGCGCGCCGAGTAGCCCCGGGGCTACTCGGCGAACGGATCGGCGAAGCGGGGATCGGTGAGGAAGCTCTCGTCCGTCAGGCTCTCGAGGAAGGCCACCAGATCGGCCTTCTCGCCGTCGGTCAGCGCGAACCCGCCCACGAAGCCGCTCTTGTAGCGGTTGCCCCGCCCGTCCCCGGCGAGCGGCCCGTCCTCGACGAGCCGGCCCCCCGCGGCGTAGATCGCGACGACCTCTTCGAGGGTCTCGACCGACCCGTCGTGCATGTAGGGCCCGGTGACCGCCACGTTGCGCAGCGTCGGCGCCCGAAAGCGCCCCATGTCTTCGGGGCGGCCGGTGATCTCGAACAGCCCGGTGTTGTCGGCGGGGTAGGCCCCCTCGCCGTCGACGTCGTACAGCCCGGTGTTGTGGAACGGCTGCTCGGGGAAGACCTGCCCGGCGTGCACCGTCGACTGGGTGAAGTTGAAGCCCCCGTGGCAGTGGTGGCACTCGAGCCGCTCGCTGAAGAACAGCGCCATGCCCCGCCGGGCCGCCAGGCTCAGCGCCTCGCCGTCGCCCGCGGCGTGGCGATCGAACGGGCTGTCCCCCGAGATCATCGTCCGCAGGAAGCAGGCCAGCCCGTCGACCACCCGCTCGAAGCGGACCGGATCGACGTCGCCCGCCACGTCCTCGGGGAAGGCCGCCGCGAACAGATCGACATACAGCGGATCGGCCCGGAAGCGGTCGAGCACCGCCTCTTCGTGGCCGGCGATGCCCAGCTCGACCGGCGCGTCGCCGAACATCGGGATCACGATCTGCCGCTCGAGCGCGACGAGCCCCGGGTTGGCCCAGGTGAGCGTCGCGTTGTAGACCACGTTGGCCAGCGTCTGTGAGTTGCGGGGGTGCATCGCCCCGGTCGACCCCTCGGCCACCGCCCGCCCGTCGGTGAACGCCCGGGCCTGCTCGTGGCACGAGGCGCACGCCTGAGTCCCGTTGCCCGAGAGCCGGGCGTCGTAGAACAGGTGGCGCCCCAGCTCGACCCGGGCCTCGGTCATCGGGTTGTCGGCGGGCACCGACGGCTCGGGGAAGCCCGGCGGCAGCGCCCACACGTAGCCCGCGACCCCCGCGTCGGGCGCCGCCGACGGGGTCTCTTCGCCGCACCCGGCCGCCAGCGCGGCGAGCGCGACGAGCGCGGCGCGCGGCGCGCACACGGCCGGCATCACTCGCCCCCGGCCACCCGGAAGAACGCCTGCCCCGCGCAGCCGTCGACGCAGCCCCCGTCGTCCCAGCTCAGGCCGAAGCCATCGAAGACCGCCGGGCACTCGTCCACGTCGACCGGGTTCGACATGCAGCCGGGCGGGGTCATCGGGGTGTTGACGCTCACGTCGGCGTCGACGAGCAGGGCCGCGGCGTCGACGACGATCGTATCGGCCTCGGGGTCGAACTCGGCCAGGGTCACCGTCGGGCGGTTCGGCCGGGCGCAGGCCACCGCGGGCGCCGTCGTCGGATCGGCGCTCTCGCAGCCGCCCGAGCCGAGGTGCACGAACCACTTGTCGTTCGGCGCCTCGTTCTCGTTCGACAGATCGAGCCGCAGGAACTTGTAGCCGCTCTGCCAGACCCAGAAGAGCGAGCCGACGTTGAGCGGAGCCGGGGCCAGGGTGGTGTCGGCGTGGTTGAGCGCCTCGGGCACGCCCAGGCCGAAGCGCAACCCGACGTAATCCCCGGCGGGCGCGGTGCCCACGACCACGTCGCGCAGGGCGCTGTTGCCGGTCTCGGCGCAGCCGGCCGAGCCGTCCTCGAAGTCGAGCAGGGCCACGCCCTCGTGCTGCCACATGCCGTCCTGCTCGAGCGCCAACGGCACCTCGCCGCCGTCGGCCGTCAGCAGGGTCAGCCCGTTGACATACATCCGGAAGTCGAGCAGCTCGACCGTCGTGCCCGCGGTGCCGATGTCGGAGAACGGGGTCCCGCAGGCCGCCGGCGCATCGCCGAACTGCCCGGCGAAGCGGATGGTGTAGGTCGCCTCGCCCGGCGACCCGACGTCGGGGATCCGGGCGTCGGGGGCGTCGGCGCTCTCGCCGTCGTCACAGGCCACGAGGGTGAAGGCGGCCGCGAGGGCCAGGAGCGTCAGCGTGCGACTGCGCATCGATGTCCTTTCGAGAGGGTTCCCCGCAGCGTGGGTAGCACGAACCCCGGGGACGATGCCGGCTGTATATCCCCCGAGCAGCCGGCCCCGAGCAGCCGGCCCCGAGCAGCCGGGGGGCCTTGATCCTCACCGGACCCCCGACCGACCATGCCTCACGTCGTCCCGACCCGGAGCCGCCCGATGCGCGCCGCCCTGATCCCGACGCTGATCCTGCTCACCGGCCTGGCCGGCTGCGTCGAGCAGGAGCCGGGCCTGACGGTCATCGTGCGCGTCGACCCCGAGCCGGCGACGACGCTGCCGCTGCCCGACGGCCCGCTGACGGTCGAGCGCGCCCGGCTGTTCCCCGGCCTGATCGAGCTGGTGCCGTGCGAGACCACCGCCGCCCGATTCACGCCCTGGCGCTGGCTGATCGGATCGGCGCAAGCCCACGGCGAGGGCAGCTCGGCCTTCTCGGCGGCGCTCGACCCCATCGACGCCGGGGACGACACCGACCGCGAGATCGCCCGCATCCCGCTCCCGCCCGGCGTCTCGATCTGCGCCCTGCACTTCGGCGCGGGCGCGGGCACCGGCGTGGGCCTCGCCGGCCGGGTCGACGGGGCGCCCCGCGAGTGGCTCGTCGAGTTCGAGACCGCGCCCCGCCTGCCGCTGCGCCCGCTGACCCTCGGCGACGGGCAGACCATCGCCACCCTCACCGTGCGCTTCGCCCTGCGCGACTGGGCCGCCGATCTGCCCGACGGTGACGACGCCGCGGTGTCCCGGGCCATCGCAGCCAACGCCGCCGCCGCGCTGACGGTGCAGACCGCGGCGCGCTGATCCCCGTCTGGCCGCAGCCCGACGGTTGAAGCGGCGCTCAGAGCCCGAAGACCACCTTCGCGTGGTGGGTGTCCATGTACTCCTTCATGCGCTTGACCCGGCCGTCCTCGATCACGAAGAGGAAGTGGTAGGCGTTCTCGTACATCGTGCCCGACGCAGTCTTCGCCCGGAACTCGGCCTCCGCGGCCACCTTGTCGCCCTCGGCGATCATCGAGGTGGGCGCGAACGCGGCGCCATCGGGGAAGAGCGAGGATCCCTGGAAGAAGTTCAGGAAGAACTCGGTGTCGTGCTCGCCGGCCGTCGCGAGGTAGGCCGGCTTGCCGATGATCCACCAGCTGAAGTCCTGGGTGATCAGGGCGGCGAGCCGATCGGTATCGGACGTGCGCATCGCTTCGATGAACTCGGCGACGAGTTTCTTGTTGGCTTGCAGGCTCATGTCGACTCCTGTTCGAGGGTTTCGGTGCGCCCGGCGACGGTCGGCGAGGGATGACCCCCGGGGGGCCAGCGCGGCGCCGCGTCGAGTATGCTCCGAGCAGGAAATACGCTAGTCTTGCGTCATTTTCGGCACAACAGGCACTCGCATCACACACACCGACCACTGAGATCACACAACATGAGCCCGAGCGCCGATCGACTCGCCGAGTTCGTCACGATCATCCGCGAGGGGAGCATCTCCCGGGCCGCGCGGGTGCTCGACATCCCGCGGGCCACGCTCTCCCGGCGGATCAACAGCCTCGAGCGCGAGCTGGGCGTGCGCCTGCTGCAACGCAAGTCGCGCCCCATGCGCCTGACCCCCGCCGGCGAGGCCCTCTTCGAGCGGGCCCATCGGATCGTCGAGGACACCCGCTCGGCGTGGGAGGCGGTGCGCATGCACGACGGCGTGCCCCGGGGGCTGCTCCGGGTCTCGCTGCCGCCCAGCGTGCCGGCGATCCACGGGTACATCCTCGAGTTCGCCGCGGCCTGCCCCGAGGTCCGGCTGGTGGTCTCGGTCGACGCCCGCCACGTCGATCTGCAGGCCGAGGGCGTCGACGTCGCGATCCGCGTCGGCGAGGTGCGCCGGGAGAGCGTCATCGCCCGCCGCATCTGGTCGTGCCCCGCGTGGGCGGTCGCGGCGCCGGCCTACCTCGAACGCCGCGGGCGCCCGCAGAGCCTGGACGACCTCGCCGACCACGCGTGCATCACCACCTTCGACGGAGAGGGCGTGCACCGGCCGCGCTGGCCGACGGCGGATGGCGGCGCGGTGGACGTCACGAGCCCGCTGGTCTGCGGCGACATCGCGCTGCTCGAGCGCGCCGTGCGGGCCGGGCTCGGCGTCGCGATGTTCCCCGAGGATCTGATGTGGGACGCCCTGCACGCGGGCGCGCTGGTCCGGGTGCTGCCCGAGGCCCTGCGCGGTGAGGCCCGGGCCTACGCGGTGTACGCGGACCGGGAGTACGTCCTGCCCCAGCTGCGGGCGTTCATCGACGGGCTGGTCGAGTACATGCAGCGGCTGCTCACCGAGCGGGTGCCCGCCCGGCGCCGATTCGACGCCGAGTAGGCCGGCCGGGCAGGTGCTCGGGCAGGTGTCCGGCCCGTCGTTCACTGCGACGAGCGTCGGCGGCCCGCCCCGTGGCCGGGGTCGTCGCCGATCTGAAGGACCGCCCGAGATTCGCGGGTGGGGTCTTCGCCGCGCTGAAGCCGGGCCCGGCGGGCCGCAGCAGAGGTCGTCGCCGAGCTGAACGGGGGTCCGGCGGAGCGCTCGTCGGCAGATCCCGGGCTGTTCACCCGGCAGAGAATCGTCGAGGGGCGTCGCCCAGGCTAGACGCGCCGGGGATCGCGATGGGGGCATATCTCGCTCTGGATGACCCGGACGCGAGTGCCGATACGGGGGCGGCGCTCGCCGCTGTGGACGAAGACCCCGCCCCGAGGGTCGCACCCGGGGCGAGCGGCGTGCATCCTCAGACCGGTGCCGGGAGGTGTGTGATCGAGAGTCTGGCCGCCGAGAGTCTGGCCTGGGTGTGCGCCGTCGGCTGGCCGCTGGCCATGGTGGCGGCGGCGGCGCTCAACATGGCGCTGAGCCGCACCTTCAGCTCGACCGAGCTGATCTTCGCCGCGGCGGCGGGAGCCGCGGCCGGCGGGGCGCTGTATGTGGGGCTGGGGCCGGACCCGGGCCCCGCCGCCCGGGGCGTCATGTCCCTCGCCCACGGGGTGCCGCTGGCGCTGGGGTCGACGGCGGGGCTGCTCGACGCGCCCGCCGCGGGGCTCGCCGCCGTGCTGGCGCTGCTGCGGGTGGCGGCGACCGCGCTGGCCGGGTGGCTCGACCGCCGGGCCCTGGCCCGCGGACCTCGCTGGGCCGGGGTCGGGTGGGGGCTGCCGCTGGCCGCGCTCCGGGCGACGATGTCGCCGGTCACGTCGACGGTGGGGCTCGCGCTCTTTGGCGCGGCGTGGCTGCGCAGCCTGAGCGGGCGGGGCCGGGTGGGCCGGGTGGGCAGCGTGCTCGTCGCCGAGTGGAACCCCGACGCCCGGTGCGGGTCGGCGGTGAGCCTGGGCTCGACGGTGCACGGCTGGGCCGCCCGGGCGCCGCTGCCCCACGAACTGTACCACGCGCGGCAATACCTCTATCTGGGCGACTCGCTGGTGCCGCTGTGGCTCATCGGCTGCGGGTGGGGGCTGGCCTCGGCCAAGGCGACCGGGCGGCGGCCGTGTCGCCGCCTCGCCATCGGCGCCGACCGCTGCGCCGAGGTGGGCAACCCCCTCGAGGTCGCGGCCTATCGGCTGTGAGCGGGGGCATGAGATCCGCGGGGCCCCGCTTTTTCTGGGGGCGGCATGTCCCACGCCCGGGGTCCGCCGCGTCAGCCTCGACATGACCCCGCTCGACTCAGGTCCCCCGCCGTGACGCTCTCGTCGGATGAGCTCACCGAGCTCTACACCCGCTACGGGCCCATCGCGCTGGCCCGCGCCCGGCGCCTGCTGGGCGACGAGGCGTTGGCCTGGGACATCACCCACGACGTCTTCGTGCGCCTCAGCGCCCGCCGCGCGCCGACCCGGCAGCCGGTGCGCTACCTCTACCGGGCCATCACCCACGCCTGCATCGACGCCTGGCGCCGGGCCGAGGTCCGCCGCCCGGTCGAGCTCGACGCGGATCTGGCCGGGCCCGACCCGTTCGCGGCGACCCTCGCCCGCGACGTCCTGCGCGCGGTGTGGCACGAGCTCGACGAGACGGACCAGCAGATCGTGGTGCTGCGCTTCGTCGACGGGTTGCCGCAGAGCGAGATCGCCGAGATCCTGGGCGTGTGGCGGCGCACCGTCGGCCGACGGCTCAAACGCATCGAGGGCCGCGCCCGGGCGCTGGCCGAGGAGGGCCCATGACCCCGTCTCCGCACCTGTCGCGCTTCGCGCTCGATCGCTCGCTCGGCGGGTCGGCGTCACCCGAGGCCGACGCGCATGTGCAGCGCTGCGCCGAGTGTCGGGCCCGGCTCGACGCCCGGCGGCGGACGCTGGACGCCATCGCGGCCGAGCCGGCGTTCGCCCGTGGCCGGGCCCGGCTGCTCACCGCCACCCGACCCCCGCCGGCGATCCGAAGGCGGTGGCGGTGGTCGGCGGGGGCCCTGGCCGTGGCGGCGGTCGCGGTCGTCGTGTGGGTCGGGCTGGGCGGCGGGCCGGGCGGTGATCCGGGCGGCGTCACGGCGCCCGGTCGGACCGGCGGCGACGGGCTGCGGGCCAAGGGCGACTTCGCGCTGTCGGTCGTGCGCACCGCCGATGGCCGGGCGACCGGGCCGTTCCCGCCCGGCGCCGAGGTCGAGCTGCGGGTCGGCGGCTGGCAGGCGGCGGCCCTGGTGCTGGCCCTCGACGACCAGGGCGGGGCGTCGGTGATCTGGCCGCCGGGCGGCACCGAGAGCGGGCTCATCACCGCCGACGGCCGGCTCGAGCCGCGGTTCCGGGTGACGCCGGGCGATCTGCTCCTGCTCAGCATCTTCTCGGCCACCCCGATCGACGCCGAGGCCGCCCGCCGGGCGCTGGCCCGCTCGGCCCGGGGCTGCGCCGGCCGGCCGACCCCGGCGTGCAGCGCGCCGCCGCGCCAGCCGGGGGAGCTGGGCCGGGCGTGGACCGCGCTGCGCACGGCGGATCCTCGATGAAGAGCGTCGCCTGTCTGCTGCTCGTCGGCCTCGCGCTGAGCCTGCCGTCCCCGGCGTCGGCCCGGCGCTATCTGGTGGCCCTGGGCCAGAACGCCGGGGCGGGAGACGACCTGCCGCTGCGCTTCGCCGAGCGGGACGCCGAGCGGGTGGCCGAGGTGATGCTGACGGTCGGCGGGGTCGACGAAGGGGACGCGACCCTGCTCTTCGGGGCCGACGCCGAGCGGCTGGTCGAGGCGCTCGAGGCGGCGAGCCGGCGCCTGCGGGCGGCGGGCGACGCGCCGTTCGATCAGCTCGTGGTCTATGTCTCGGGCCACGCCGCCGACGGCATGCTGCACCTCGACGGCACCCGCTACCCGATCGCCGCCCTGCGCGACTTCGTCGAGCGCGCCCCGGTGGGGCTGGCGATGCTGGTGCTCGACACCTGCGACGCCGGCCGGCTGACCCGGCGCAAGGGGCTCGCGCCGCTGCCGGGGCCGGCGGTGCGCGTCGAGCGGCCCGACGCCGAGGGGCGGATCTACATCGCCGCGTCGGCGGTCGGCGAGGCGGCCTACGAGTCCGATCGGCTCGAGGGGGCCTTGTTCACCCATCACCTGACCACCGGCCTGCGGGGGGCGGCCGATCGGGACGGCGACGGGCGGGTGACCCTCGACGAGGCGTTCGGCTATGCCTACGTCGGCACCCGGGCGTCGACCTTCGGCAGCCGCCGTCGGCAGACGCCGAGCTATGCGGTCGACCTGCGCGGCGAGGGCGCGGTGGTGCTCACCGAGACCGGGCGGGCGGCGGCCCGGCTGACCCTCGACGACGGGCGACCGGGCGAGTGGACGATGCTGGCGACGGCCACCGGCGAGGGCCTGCGCCTGAGCAAAGGGGCCGCCCCCCTGGTGCTGGCGGTGGCCCCGGGGCGGTGGCGGGCGCGCACGACCCGCGACGGGCGGCCGGTGGAGGCCCGGGTCGAGGTGCCCGCCGGGGGCGAGGCGACGGTGCGCGCCGAGGCGCTGCGGCCGACGGCGTCCGACGCGCTGGCCACCCGGGGGTCGGGCCGTCGGTGGTCGGTGGCGCTGGCCGCCGAGCTGGCCCCGAGCGCGGTCGACGGCGGCGCGGGCGCGGCGGCTACCGGCGGCGGGCTGACGCTGCGCCGGGTGGGCCTCGACGGCTGGGCTGCGGCCGATCTGGGGGTCCGGGTGAGCGCCGCCGCCGATGTGAGCCAGGTGGAGTACACCGCCGGGCTGGCCGGAGGTCGGGTGTGGTGGTTCGATCGCGCCGCGGCCCGGGCCGGCCTGCGGGCCGAGGCGGCGGCGGTGCACCAGCGCGGGGTCCCCGGCGGCGCTCGGTGGTCGGTGGTGCCCCGGGCGGGGGCCGAGGTGGGCCTCGACTGGCCGGTGCTCGAGCAGTGGTCGGTCATCGCCGAGGTCCGGGGCGGCGCTCAGCTCGTGCGCCGGGTCGACGGCTGGCGGATCGGGCCTCACGCCGTCGGCCGGCTGGGGGTCGCGTGGCGGCTGTGAGGGGCGGTGGCATCTGGCGGCCGATGCTCCTGGTCGGTCTCGCGTGGCTCGCCGGGTGCGACCCGCTGTACAGCGTCGACGATCTCGCCGACGGCGATGGCCGGGCCGACGCAGGGCCCGACGCCCGCCCGGGAGACCCGCTCGACGCCGGGCCCGATCCCGGCCCGCTGGCGCCGCTCGACCCCGCGCCGCTCGATTGCGCCCGCATCGCCGAGCGGCCCCCGATGACCCCGCTCGGCCCCCACCCCCCATCGGCCCCGCTGGACGGGGTGTGCGCGCCGGGTGACCCGGGGCCGTCGCATTACACCTGGGCCGACCCCGACGGCCCCTACGCCGTGCATGTGATCGCCGTCGGCGAGGCCATCCCCGAGACCCCCGGCGGCGCGGTCGTCGTCCGGGTGCGGGCCACCGCCGCGCCGGCGGTGCTGGTGCTGGTGGCCGACAGCCCCACCGCGTGGGAGCTCGCACCCGACGCCGACGCCCGCGTCGCCGGGGTGATCGTCGCCGGACCCCAGCCGCGGGCCGTGCAGGGATCGCC
Organism: bacterium; assembly: GCA_030426085.1. Lineage (GTDB taxonomy): Bacteria > Myxococcota_A > Bradymonadia > UBA7976 > UBA1532 > JACKDM01. The sequence continues at coordinate 46,615 of JAUHYW010000019.1, forward strand.
GGTGGCGGTGCAGAGCCTCGACGGCGATCACTTCTGCGCGTTCGGCGCCGGCTGGGAGGCGCGGCATCAGGTCGACGACGGCGCGCACCACACCATGATCACCGCCATCCGCGAGGCGCTCGGCCAGCGCGAGACCGCCTTTCAGGGCTGCGCCCGCGGGCGGCGCTTCACCGTGCCCCACAGCGACAGCCCCGAGACCGAGCCTCCGCCGCTGGCGCCGATCGAGGCCGAGGCGGGCGAGGTGCTCGGGTGCGGCGACATCGCCCGGGAGTCGGTGCGGTGCATCCTCGCCGCGTACGAGGGGACCGACCTCATCGGCCTCGACACCGGGCGGACCTGCCCGATCGAGCGCATGGACCCCGGCACGCCGTACCTCGAGTCGATGGCCTGGCGCGGCGCGGCCCTGTGGCGCTGCGGCCCGTCGGGGTTGACCCGCCTGCGGCTCGACACCTTGAAGCGGGACGTGCCCGAGGTGCTGTGCGGGTGGCTCGTCGACGACGGTGACGGCTTCCTGGCCGCCGAGCCCGGCACCCCGCCCGATCGGGCGATCCAGCGCTTCGACGGCCCGGCCGATCTGATCGCGGGCCGGTCGTCGCGGGCCTTCGCCCCCGAGATCTCGCTGTCGGTCTTCGCCGCCCACGACGGCATCCTGTACGGGGCCCACTTCTCGACCGACCGCATCGAGCGCTTCGACCTCGCCGAGCGGCGGGTGCTCGCGCCGCTGATCCTCGAAGACTTCGACGCCCGGATCCACGGCTTCGACGTGCTGCCCGAGGGGGTGATGGTCCTGACCTCCGACACCTTGCACCGCTTCGACCGCGCGACCGGCGCCGCCCTCGACGCCCTGCCCTTCGGTCGGGACCAGGCCTTCTTCGGCCTCGTGTGCCAGTCGGACTGAGCCCCGCGGTATTTTTGGCTCCGTCAGGAAATTACTCGGGCTGCGGCCGCGATCTCGACCCCCATTCGCCGCTTTCCTCCTCGCCTGGTCTCCGCGCTGCGCGCCTCGACCCGGGCCTACGCCCCGTCGGGTCGTGGGCTTGACCCCCTCGCCGCACCTCTGGTGCGACTGCGTCGCCGGCTGTGGGGGCGCTGGCGACTGGGGGCCGACCTCACGCCCTCGCTGTCCGAGTAATTTTCTTCCGGAGCCTTTCTGCCGGGGGCGATGTCCCATCTCGGGCGGGTGATCCGTCGAACCAGACAGAGCGCGCGGTCGAGAGTGATGGCCGCGCACCCATCGCCGCGATCCCATCAAGCGAGGACGAAGCATGTTCCCGAGACACCCACTCATGGGTCTGGCCGTCGTGTGCCTGGCCCTGACCGCCTGCAACATCGACCTGGGCGGCCTGCCCGACCCCGGCGCCGACGCGCCCGCCGACCCGGGTGAGGACCCGATGGCGCCGGATGCGCCCGACGAGCCCGACGCGCCCGAAGAGCCCGACGCGCCCGAAGAGCCCGACGCGCCCGAAGAGCCCGACGCGCCCGAAGAGCCCGAAGAGCCCGCCGACTGCGCCCCGATCGACCCGCCGGCCATCGCCCAGGCCGACATCGAGCCCATCGATCCGCTGCCCGCCGTCGACTGCGACGAGATGCTCGAGCCCATCCGCCCCTATCGCCACGGGCCCCACCCGCCCTCGATCCCGCTCGACGCCGCCTGCGGTGATCGGGTCTCGAACTACACCATCGCCGGCGCCGCCGACGACGCGCCCTACGAGGTCCACGTCGTCAGCGTCTACGAGGGCCGCATCGACCTGCCCGGTCTGGTCGGCATCGGCGGGGCCGAGGTCGTCATCGAGCGCACCGCCCGGCCGGTGGTGCTGGTGCTGACGGCCAACGATCCGGTGCACTGGCGCCTGCGCCCGACGGCCGACGCGCGCATCGCGGGGGTGCTCGTGGCCGGCGACGACGGCCAGCAGATCGAGGGGTCCCCGGTGCCGGCCCAGCGCCTCGAGCGGGACCACTTCTGCGCGGTGGGCTACGGCTGGGAGGTGGACCACAACACCGGCGGCGGCGACCACCGCAGCATGATCCGCGGCATCCGGGCCGCGCTGGGCCAGACCGAGAGCAGCTTTCAGGGGTGCTATGGCGGCCAGCAGTTCACCGTGCCCTACGCCGCGTGCCCCGAGACCGAGGCCGAAGAGCCGGCGGCGCTCGACGAGGGCCTGACCCCGGCCGACGCCGACCTCGGGGAGTGCGCCTTCATGGCCCAGGAGTCGCTCTACTGCGCCACCAACAGCCAGCGGGGGCTCGAGCTCCTCGGCCTCGACACCGGCAGCCGCTGCGTGGTCGGTCCGGCCGCGGGCTCGATGTCGACGCTGACCTGGTTCGGGGACGCGATCTACGCCTGCGACGAGACCGGCCTGACCCGCTTCCGCTTCGACCTCGGCGCCTGGGAGCCCCTCGAGGTGCCCTGCGCGAGCGTGGCGGCCGACGGCGGCGACCTGCTCGTCAGCATCGTCGGCCATCGCTTCGACCTCGACCTCATGCGGCTGGGCAACGTCTTCCGCTACGCCGGCGCGGCCGGGCTGCTCGCGGGGCAGGTGCTCGAGCAGTTCGACCCCGGCGTGCTCGTCGAGCGCCTGGACGTCGACCGGGGCATCCTCTACAGCGCGCGGCACGCCACCGACCACCTCGAGCGCTTCGATCTGGACCGGGGCGTCGATCTGGGGCCGGTGATGCTCGAAGGCTACGACGATTGGATCCACGGCATGGACGTCATCGACGGGCAGATCGTGGTGCAGGGCCGCGCGGGCATCTACATCTTCGACGCCGACGACGGCACCCGCCTGGCCGACTTCGCGATGCAGCGGGTCATGCACATGGGGCTGGCCTGCGCCGCCGCCGAGCCCTGAGGCGCGGTCGGCTCACGGCTCGCCCGATCCCCCGGCCCGCCGCATGCGCTCGCGGCTGCGGCGGGCGGCCAGTCGGGCGAGGTGCGGGCCGAGGCGCGAGGCGCGGGCGGCGGTCACCGGGCGCGGCTCGATCGTCGAGCGGCTCCCCGAAGAAGCCCACGTCCCGCGCGCCGACGGCGCCGGCCCCCCTCACCCGTCCAGCATCGTGCGCAGGTGCTTGGCGTCCCGGGCCACCCGCAGCGCGGCCTCGCGGCTCAGGTCGCCCTGGCGCACCAGCTCGGCGAGGCTGGTGTCGAATGGCAGCATGCCATCCTTGCGCCCGCTCTGGATCGCGGTCGTGAAGTGATGGGTCCGTCGCTCGCGGATCATATTGGCGATGGCATAGTTGGCCCGCACGATCTCGACCACCGGCACCCGGCTGCTGCCATCGTGGGTCGGCAGGAGCCTCTGGGTCACCACCGCCCGCAGGACGTCGGCCACCTGCATCCGGATCTGCTGCTGCTGGTGCTCGGGGAAGATGTCGATCATCCGGTCGATCGCCTGGCTGGCGCTGCCGCTGTGCAGCGTCGAGAGCACCAGGTGGCCGGTCTCGGCGGCGGTGATGGCGGCGGCGATGGTCTCGAGATCCCGCATCTCGCCGACGAGGATGACGTCCGGCGCCTCGCGCAGGCCGTCGCGCAGGCCGGCGGCGAACGAGGTGACGTGCACCCCCACCTCGCGCTGGTGGATGATGCTCTGCTTGTCTTCGAACAGGTACTCGATGGGGTCTTCGAGGGTCAGGATGTGCCGCCGGTGGTGGGCGTTGATGTGCTCGACGAGCGCCGAGAGCGTCGTCGACTTGCCCGAGCCGGTGGGGCCGCAGACCATCACCAGCCCGTAGGGGAACTCGCCCAGCTCGGCGATGGCCTCGGGCAGCCGCAGCTCGCCGAGGCCGGGCACCTCGCCCCACACCGGGCGGAAGGCGGCCGCCAGCCCGCTGATGGTGCGGAAGACGTTGACCCGGAACCGATGGCGGTCGGCCCCGTCGGCCGGCAGCTCGAAGCCGAGGTCGACGCTGCCTTCCTCTTCGAGCCGGGCCTTGCGGGCGGGGGTCATCATGTCGCCGAGGGTCTCGAGCAGGGCCTTCTCGCGCACGGTGTGCCCGGTCACCGCGCGGTAGTCGCCGATCTTGCGCACCCGGGGGTCGCGGCCGGTGGAGAGCACGAGGTCCGACGCCCGCTCGAGCATCATCAGGCGCAGCATGTCGGTCAGCGTGCGGCACTGGCGGAAGCGGGCCAGCCACGGGGGCTCGTCGATGGCTTGCAGGCTCTCGTCTTCCCGGGCGGGCGCGCTCGGCGGGCGGGCGCGGGCCGACGCGACGGGGGGCACGACGCCCGAGGCCCGGGGCGGCGGCCCGGCGACCTCCGGCTCGGGTTCGGGCGCCTCGGTCCTGATCCGGGGCGCGGGGATCCGGGGCGCGGGGCGTGATCCCTTGCCCGGCGACCGCTTCCCGGTCGGGCGGAAGGCGACCGCCATGCCTTCGGGCAGCCGGCGCACCCGGTATTGGAAGCGCCCCGACTCGTGCACGTAGACCCCGTCCACCTGCCCCCGGGCGACGAGCGCGGCGAGCTGGTCGGCGTCGACGACGGCGTCCATGAGCTGGGACAGCGCGGCCTGGCTGAGCGGGCCCCCGTCCAGCGCCCGCGGCTCGCCGCCTTTGAACAGCAGCGGCGGCTGCCCCGGCCGGAACTGCAGCGAGTCGGCCCCGGCGCCGGTCAGCGTGCGCAGCATCTCGGTCAGGCTGAGCATGGTGTCTCCCCCCTCGGCGGCGCCCGCGCTTCCCCGCGCGCCCGGGGGTCAATGTAGCCCACTCCCGGGCGAGGGCCCAATCCGCTGCGCGGCCCTCCGGGTGCGTTGAATCCCGGCCCGTCCCGGTGGAGTATGCGCCGGTCCCCGAGTCGCCGCCGTCTGCCCCGAGGAGGCCCCATGCGCCGCGCCGCCCGGCTGCTGGCCCTGCTGATCCCGCTCGCCCTCACCCCGCCCGCCGCGGCCGGGGCCCCCGACGCCGTGGCGCCCCCCGCGGGCCCCCCGGGCAGCGCGTCGGTCCGCCTGGTCTGGTTCGGCCGCACCGGCGGCGTCTCGGGGCAGGTCGGGCGCAACCGGGCCCACCTGGCGCTCTACGATCGGGTCGGCGACGCGCTGGCCTCGATCGTGCCCCGCTTCGAGGGGCCCCGGGTCTTCGTCTGGCGCGATCGGGTGGCGTTCGCCCCCGGCGGCCTCGACATCGGGACGTTCCACCGCTTCTTGTCGGGCGGGCCGCACGATCGGGCGGTCGTCTTCGAGAGCATGCCCGCCGTCGAGAGCCCGTTCGAACTGCTGCTCGAGCTGCCCGGCCCCGACGGGGCCTCGCTGGCCGAGACGCCCGTCCTCGACATGTTCCTCGGCTCGAGCGCGGTGCTGCCCGGCCTGCGGGCCAGCCGGCTGCGCTGGGTGCGCTACACGGCCGTCGACGGGTCGGAGGTCGACCTGCTCGAGCCGGTCGACAGCCGGCCGATGCCCGCCCTGCCCGCCGATCCGGCGGTGTGGGAGATCCGGTGGGCGTTCCAGGCGACGGTGACCCCCACCGGCGGCGCCCCCCGCACGCTGTTCAACGTCGGGCGCCCGCTGCACGACGGCGCCCGGCGGCTGGCCCTGATCGAGCGGCTGCGGGCCGAGGCGCCCGAGCGCACGCTGGTCCTCGCCGCGGGGGATGACATCGAGACGTTCAGCTTCACCGCGGCGGGGGTGCCCGACAAGCAGCGGCCCAACACCTGGGAGGCCTTCCGCCGGATGAAGCTGACCGCGCTGGTGCCCGGCGGAGCCGAGGCGGCGTTCGGCCTCGATCGGCTCCAGCGGGACGCGCAGGCCCACGACGTGCGGGTGCTGGGGGCCAACGTGCAGGACGCGCCGTTCGCCGGTTGGCGGCTGGTCGAGGCGGGGCCGGTGCAGGTGCTGATCGTGGGGCTGGTCGACCCCGACATGCGCCCCGCCGAGCGGCGGCGGGGCTTCGGGGAGCGGGCCTTCGCCGACGAGGGGGCGGCGGTCGACCGGGCGGTGGCCGAGGCCCGCGAGCGGCTGGGGCGCCGGCCCGATCTGGTGGTGGCGGTGGGGCTGCTGAGCCCGAGCGCCCGGGCCCGGCTGATGCGCGACTCGGGCGAGCTCGATCTGCTGCTGGCCGACTTCACCGATCACGGGATCCACCGGGAGGCGATGACGACCGCCCTGGCCACCCCCGAGCAGCAGGCGGCCCGGGCCCGGGAGCGGCACCCGCTGTCGGTGGCCCCCGCCGGCTCGACCCGGCTGGGGCTGGCCGAGGTGCAGCTCGTCGCCGATCCCGACACCGGGCGGTGGCAGGTGGCGGCGGTCGAGAGCCAGGCGGTGCCGGTGCCCGGCGACCTGCCGGCCGATCGCGAGATGGCGGTGGCGGTGCAGGCGGTGCGCCAGGCGGTCTACGCCCCGGCCCAGGTGACGCTGCTGCCCGATCCGGGCCCGGCCATCGCCGACGATCCGGCGCTGTTCGCCCGGTTCCTGGCCAGCGATCGGGTCAAGCGCCTCAGCCGCGGCGGGCGGGCGGTGCCGGCCCGGGTGACGGCCGATCTGTGGCGCACGATGGTGGCCAACGCGGTCGCCGAGCGGCTCGACGCCGAGGTGGTGCTGCTGCCGGCCATCCCCTTCCCCTGGAGCCTCGACGGCCCGATCACGACCCTCGAGGCGGTGGCCAACCTCAACGTGCCCGACCGGCTGCGGGCCACGAAGCTGACCGCCGCCGATCTGCGCGCCCTGGCCGGCACCCCGGCCTTCGCCCGGCTGGTCACCGCGGGCGTCACCACGACCCCGGACGGCCTGACCGTACGCGGGCGGCTGGTGGACGACCGCGAGGTGTACCGGGTGGCCTTCGCCGACGGGCTGGTGGCCGAGCCGGCCCTGGCCCCGATCCTGGGGCGCCCGTCGAGCGAGCGCTTCGTGAAGAGCGGCGGCGACCGGTCCCCGAGCGCCGCGGGCGAGCCGCTGGCCCTGCGCGATCTGGCGCTCGAGGCCCTCGCCGCCCGGGGCGCGGGCGGGCCGACGGCGCTGACGGCGTGGATGCACCCCACCGGGGCCGACAAGCGCGCCCGGTGGGTCCTCGACCTGCAACAGCTCGCCTTCGAGGGCAGCGTCTACGCCGCGGTGGGAGCCGGCGCGGGGGCCGACGACGGCTACGCCGAGGTGCGCGAGACCCGGGTGCGCACCGCCAGCCACCGGCTGGTCGCCGCCCGGGGCGACGTCTACCTCAACCGGGAGGGGGTCTCGGTGGACTGGGTGAACCGGCTGCACCTCGAGTTCGCCAAGGGCTTCTACGAGGACGCCGAAGACCAGGAGACCGCCGACGATCTGCGCCTGTCGACCGAGCTCCAGGTGCCACCGTGGACGCTGCCGGTCATCGACGGGGTGCCCTTCGCCAACGTGGCGCTGGTCAGCGAGTTCACCCCCACCGAGGGCAACCCCCGCAAGAAGCAGATCGAGGGCGCGCTGGGCCTCTTGTGGAAGGGCGGCATCGTGACCCAGGCCCGGGGCGCGGCGCTGGTGGTGCACGACTTCTCGACCGACACCCCCGACCCCCAGCTCGGCGCGCTCGCCGCGCTGGGTCTGCGGGTCGAGCTGCCGTCGGCGGTGTGGAGCGCGGACGGCGAGGTGCGCTACTTCATCCCCGACATCGGCGCCGACGAGCCGAGCGAGCTGGGCCTCGTGGCCAAGCTGCGCACCGGCCTCGACGTGCCGCTGGTCGCCCGGCTGTCGCTGGGGGTCTACGTCGACCTCTACGCCTACCGGGGGCAGGTCCCCGCGACCCACGACCCCGGCGCGAGCATCATCTCGGGGCTGAGCCTCAAGTACGACCACCGGCTGAAGCTGGCCGGGCTGGCGTGGTGAGCCCGACCGGCAGAGGAGCGACCGCATGAAGAGCATGGACCGCTGGAGGGGCCGGGTGGCGCTGGTGACCGGGGCCTCGGCCGGCATCGGCCGGGCGGTGGCGCAGCGGCTCGCCGAGGCGGGCATGAAGGTCGCGCTGACCGCCCGCCGCCAGGAGCGCCTCGACGCGCTGGCCGCCGCCATCGGCGAGGCCGGCGGCGAGGCGCTGGCCCTGCCGGCCGACGCCCGGGACGAGGCGGCGCTGATCGAGGTCTTCGAGCGGGTGCGGGCCGCCTGGGGCGGGGTCGACGTGATGGTCAACAACGCCGGCCTGGGCCGCGACGCGCCGCTGTGCGACGGCGACACCGCCGGCTGGCGGGAGATGCTCGACGTCAACGTGCTCGCGCTGGCCATCTGCACCCGGGAGGCCGTCTCCGACATGCGCCGCCGGGGGGACGCGGGCCAGATCATCCACATCTCGTCGATGTCCGGGCACCGGGTGCCGCCCGGCGGTGGGGGTTTCTACGCGGCCACCAAGCACGCCGTCCGGGCGCTGACCGAGGGGCTGCGCCAGGAGCTGCGCGCGGCGGACAGCGCCATCCGGGTGTGCGCGATCAGCCCGGGCTCGGTCGAGACCGAGTTCGCCGAGGTGATGCGGGGCCCGGCGGCCGCCGCCGAGGCCTACGGCCGCTTCCCGTGCCTGCAACCGCACGATGTGGCCGACGCGGTGCTGTTCGCGCTCGGCCGCCCGCCGCACGCCCAGATCCACGACATCCTGCTGCGGCCGACCCGCCAGCCGAGCTGATGGGCGTCGCGCGCGAGGTTCGATGTATCCCCGGTTCCCGGTCCCGCGTTCGAGAGACCGCGTGACACGTCTTCGGGAACGATCCACACTGAGGCCTCCGACGTCACGGGAGCGATGATGGGCGAATTTCTCCTCGATCTCTTCGATACCGGCGACTTCCCCGCCCGCTGGTACTGCGGAGAGTGGAGCCCGGGGCACGGGTGGCTGCACATCGTGTCCGACATCGCCATCTTCGGGGCCTACGCCGCCATCCCCATCACCATCGCGCTCTTCGTGCTGCGGCGGGACGATGTGCCCTTCCCCCGCATCTTCTGGCTCTTCGCCGCCTTCATCTTCTCCTGCGGTTCGGTGCACCTCGTCGAGGCGCTCATCTTCTGGCACCCGGTGTATCGGGTGTCGGGCGTGATGAAGCTGGGCACCGCCGTGGTGAGCTGGGCCACCGTCGTCGCGCTGGTGCGGGCGATGCCGATGGCGATGTCCCTGCCCGGCCTCAAGAAGATGAATGACGCGCTCGAGGAGGCCAACAGCCGGCTGCAGGACGAGATCATCGAGCGAGCGGCGGTCGAGGCCCAGCTCCGGGACAACCACGCCGAGCTCGAGGCGGCCCTCGAGGCGCTCAAGCACAAGAACAAGGAGCTGGCCGACTTCACCTACATGGCCAGCCACGACTTGCAGGAGCCGCTGCGCAAGCTGATGTCGTTCAGCGAGCTGCTGCGGGAGGACGCCGGCGACGCGCTGCCCGAAGATGCCGTCGAGGATCTGGACTTCATCACCGACGCCGCCGAGCGCATGCGCACCCTGGTGCAGTCGCTGCTACGGCTGTCCCGGGTGGGCCGGGCCCAGCTCGAGCTGACCGAGGTCCCGGTCGCCGACTGCGTGCACGAGGCGGTGGGCATCCTCTCGACCCGCATCGAGGACGCCGACGCCGAGGTGAGCGTGCCCGACACGCTGCCCACGCTGACCGCCGACAGGGCGCTGCTGGTGCAGCTCTTCCAGAACCTGATCGGCAACGGCATCAAGTTCGTCTCGCCCGGCGAGCGCCCCCGGGTCGAGATCACCGCCGAGGAGGTCGAGGACGGCTGGCTGATCGGGGTGCGGGACCACGGCATCGGCATCGACCCCGAGCAGATCGATCAGATCTTCACCCCCTTCCGCCGGCTGCACACCCGCTCGGAGTACGCCGGCTCGGGCATCGGGCTGGCCATCTGCAAGAAGGTCGTCGAGCGCCACGGCGGCGTCCTGCGGGTCGAGTCGTCCCCCGGCGAGGGCTCGCACTTCCTGTTCCTGCTCGGCGTCGTCGAGCCGGCGCCCCCCAGCGGGACCGACTGATCCACGGGTCGGACGGCGCGCCCCGGGTGTCACCACCCCGGCTCGACGTAGGGCCCGGCAAGAAACACCTCGGCCAGGCGAGCACGGTCAGGTTCAGTGGCTGGTTGCTGTATCACCCGTCCGGACCTAGACTGCCCGGGTGAGCATGCCTACGATCCTGATCGCCGACGACGACCCTGCCGATCGCCACCTGCTCCGCCTCGCCTTCGACCGCATCGGCTGCCGGGCCCGCATCGAAGAAGCGGCCGACGGCCGGGAGCTCGCCCAGCGCCTGAGAGCCGCCGATCCGCCCGATCTGGTGCTGCTCGACCTCAACATGCCGTTCATGTCCGACGAGGTCCGCGCGCTGCTGCACCGGCCCGGCGGATCGGGCCCGGTGGTGCTGATCCTGTCCGGCTCTTCGGCGGAGTCCGACGTGCGCCGCAGCCTCGCTCAGGGCGCCCGGGCCTACATGCACAAGCCGGACGGGCTGCGGGGCTTCGAAGCCCTCGCCTCGGCCATCGACGCCTTCTGGCTGCGGGTCGCCCGACTGCCCCCGGTCTTCGCCCCCGACACCGATCAGAGCGAGGGATCGCATGGATGATCTCAACCTGGTGCTGCTCGTCGAGGACGACCCGCAGGACGTCATCATCGTGCGCCGCTTCCTCAATCGGGCCCGCCGACGCCGCTTCTCGGTCAGCCACGTCTCCCGACTCGAGGATCTGCCCGACGCCTTGCAGGTGAGCGTGCCCGACGTGCTGCTCGTCGACCTCACCCTGCCCGACGCCAGCGGCCTCGAGATGGTGCAGGCGGCGGCCCGCTTCGCGCCCGACACGCCGCTCATCGTGCTGACCGGCGTCGAGGACGAGGGGCTCGGGCTGCAAGCGATGCAGTACGGGGCGCAGGATTATCTGGTGAAGGGCGAGTGCGACGCCCGCGAGCTGGAGCGGGCCATCGTCTACGCCATCGAGCGCAAGCGGCTCATCCGCCAGATCGAGCACGCGGCGATGTACGACGCGCTCACCGGCCTGCCCAACCGCAGCCTGCTGCTCGACCGGCTGCGCCAGGCGGTGGCCCGCAGCGTGCGTGATGGGACCCGGGTCCACGTCGTGTGGTTCGACATCGACGGCTTCAAGACGGTCAACAGCGAGCTGGGGCACGCGGCGGGCGACGTGCTGCTGTCGCAGTTCGGACAGCGGCTGCAAGAGCGCATCGACCCGTCCGACACGGTGGCCCGCATCGGGGGCGACGAGTTCGTGTGCGTGCTCGAGGGCGACGGTGACGCCCGGACCCGGACGCCCATGTTGCAGGTGCTCATCCAGCGGGCCTGCGAGCCCTATCGCCTGTTCACCCCCGCCCACCCCAGCGGCCGCACGGTCGAGCTGGCGATCTCGGCCGGGGTCTCGGTCTTCCCCGACGACGCCGCCAACGCCGACGCCCTGCTCGTCACCGCCGATCAGGCCATGTTCGCCGCCAAGCAGGACGGCGGAGCCCGGCTCACCTGGTTCGCCGAGGTCGACACCGCCCGCCTGCCGCCCGACACCGCCGACTGGCGCCGCTGAGCCCGCCCGGCCACACCTCTCAGCGCCCGTGCAGCCACGGGTCGAGCCAGCCCACCCCCGCCCCGAGCGCCGCCCCTGCGATCACGTCGGTCGGGAAGTGGTTGGCCGCGCTCACCTGCGCCGCCCCCGCCGCCAGCGCCAGGGCCGGCCCCACCGTCCACAGGACCCACCGCCAGCCGCTGCGCGGATGCCGCCGCGAGAAGAGGTACGCCGCGCTGACGGCCGCCGCCATCGGCACGGCGGTGTGGCCCGAGGGAAACGAGGCGTAGTTGATCCCGTCGCCGTTCTGCCCGGGGTGCTCCGCCGGGCCATACATGTAGGGGTAGGGCCGCCCCACCAGCGCCTTGAGCCCGGCGGTGAGCAGCCCGGCGACCGCCGCCGATTGCAGCACGATCAGGCCATCCCCCACCCGGGCCTCGGCCGGGCCGTCGAGGGCCACCGCGGCCAGCGAGAGGCCCACCCCCGCCGCCAGCAGCCCGTCGGCCAGCGGCTCGCCCCAGCTCAGGCGCTGCTCGACGGCGAAGCGGTCGAAGCCGTTGACCGCGTCCCGGGTGCAGGGGCAGTCGGTGTCGACCAGCGAGGGCCCGGCGAGGTGCAGCCCGACCCAGCCCGCGCCGGCGCCCACCGTGACGGCGGCGTCCAGCCAGCGGGTGTCCGGCGAAGGCTCCGGTGAGGCCGGCGCGGGCGCGCCCCCGGCCGCCAGGGGCCACCCGAGCGCGAGCGCGAGCAGCGCAGGGGCCGCCCGGCGCAATCAGAAGCCGCGCGTATTCGACGAGATGTGGGTCATGCCGCCATACACCGAGCGGAAGTCGGCCCCGTCGAAGTCGAAGTCGCCCAGCCGGCCCAGCCCGTAGCACGAGATGCGCATCTCGACCCGGTCGTCCACCGGCGTATCGCGCACGTCGATGAAGCCTGCGTCCCCCCCGCGGGGCCAGTCGCCCGGCACCCGGGGCAGGGTCAGCGTGCCCGGATCACCCGCCACCCACGCGCTCCACACCGGCAGCTCGTAGGTCTCGACCCGGTTGGCGTTGGTGCACTCGCCGGGGTCATAGAGCGTGCGCATCGAGCGGATGACGTCGACCCGGCACAGATCCACCGCCGGGCTGTCGGCCGTCTCGACCTGCTCCCAGGTGAACGTGAACTGATCGCGGGTCATCGCGGTGGTGCCGAAGAAGCCGGCGAACGGCGCCCGCCCCCCGTCGGCGGCGAGGCTCTCCCGGTCGAGCACCGCGGTCACCGCGTTGGCCTTGCCGTCCGGGGTGCGCTCGGCGTCGAGGTACAGCCCCAGGGCGATCGCCATGTAGTCGATGCCCTGGAAGAGCCCCGCCGCGGCCACGGTCGTCAGATCGAGCGCGACCCCCTCGGCCCGCACCTCGTCCACCTGCTCCGGCGACGCGCTGGCCAGGCCCATCGGGAACAGCCGCCCCGCGCCGTCGGCCCCGTCCCAGTCGCCCACCGCGAAGCACAGCACCCCGGCGTCGGCCGGCAACCCGTCGACGTCGCACCCCGCGTTGGGCACCAGCGCGTTGGCCAGGGGCAGGTTCACCCCGGCCCGATCACCGTCGACGGCGAAGTCGGCCAGCACCCCGATCTCCTGCGGATCGAGGAGCTGGATCAGCGTCGCCAGATCGGCCCCCGCCAGCAGCGCGTCGGTGATGGCCTGGACCGCCACCTTGCCCGCCAGCGACATGAGCTGATCGCCGGCCGGATCGACCGGGTAGCGGTACAGCGAGAACCGGTGCTCGTCGACAGTCACCGGGAAGTTGAAGAGCTGCTCCGGCTGCTGGGGCACGTAGAGGTTGCCCGGCACCAGCGACGGCGGGATGAGATCCCCCACGAAGTTCATGTCGGTGGACGGATCCCAGCAGTCGAAGCGGGACAGCAGCCGCGACAGCACCAACGTCGACAAGAAGGGCAGGTCGAACGACGGCAGCACCAGCGCGAAGTCGGCCTCATTGTCCCGGGCCAGATCGTCGAACTCGGTCACCTGCCCCTGCAACAGGGCCACCGGCGCCGGCGGCGGGTCGGACGCCCGCAGCGGGATGCTCAGCGCGCTGGCGTCGACCCCGATCAGCGTCACGTTCTCATAGCCTTCGGCCCCCGCGGTGACCGTCTGCGGCCCCTCGAGGCCGCCGCTCAGGTCGAGGGCGAGCGCGTCGCCCGCCGCGTCGGTGCGCAGCACGTTGGACCCGTCGCCGTCCTCGCCCCGCACGAAGGCCGCGACGTCCGTCTGCCAGTTGGCCGACGGCCGCCCGCCGAGCATCACCCACGCCCCCTCGATGGGCAGCCCGGTGTCCCCGTCGAAGACCCGCACCTGCACGTTGTCGTCCACCGGGCGGCACCCGCCGGTCACCAGCGCCTCGGCGCCGCCCAACCCGGGCGCCACCGTCAGGGTCGGCCGGGCGTTCAGCGAGATCCGCGAGCCGTCGCCGCAGCCCACGCTGATGTCGAACGCCACCTCGCCGGCCTCGTCGGGCGCGGTCACCGGCCGGTAGTAGAGCGTGCCCGCGCTGCCCAGGGGCCCCATCGGCGCCGGCCCCTCGATGAGCACGTCGGCCGCCGGGATCAAGCCGCCGTCCACATCGCGGATGGTCGCGCTCACGATCGCCGTCGCCCCGCTGCCGGCGGTGACGCACGCCACGCTCAGCTCGACCGGCGCCCCCGCATCCAGGGCGGGGCACGTCGGGTTGTCGCAGCCCTCGTCGGCGCTGCCGTCGCAGTCGTCGTCCACCCCGTCCCCGCACACCTCGGCCCGGGGCAGCACCTGCCCCTGACACGCGCCGAAGGCACCCGCCGCGCACACCCGCTCGCCCGCCCGGCAGCCGGCGACGCCCTCGGTGCCATCCGGCCCGGCATAGCACGGCTCGCGCAGCCCGTCGGTGACCTCGTCGCAGTCGTTGTCCAGCCCGTCGCACACCTCGGCGTTGCCCGGGAAGACCTCCGGGTTGCCGTCGTCGCAGTCCCCCGCGTCGACCGTCACCCCGTCGCCGTCCTCGTCACAGCCCTCGTCCACCGCCCCGTCGCAGTCCTCGTCCAGCGCGCCGTCGCACGCCTCGACCCCCGGCAGCACCTGCCCCACGCAGGCCCCGAACTCACCCGCGGCGCACACCGCGGTGCCCGCCCGGCAGATCCCGGTGCCCAGGGTCGGCTCGGGCCCCTCGTAGCACTGCTGGGCCAGCCCCTCGTCGACCACGTCGTCGCAGTCGGCGTCGACCCCGTCGCACACCTCGGCGTTGCCCGGGAAGCGGCCGGGATCGTCGTCGTCGCAGTCGCCCTGCTCGATGGTGAAGTCGTCGTCGTCGCAGTCCGAGACGCAGGGCATCATGTCCGGCTCGGGCTCGGCCATGTCCGGCTCGGGCTCGGCCATGTCCGGCTCGGGCTCGGCGGCGTCGGGCGCGGCCATGTCCGGGTCGGGCTCGGCGGCGTCGGGCTCGGGCTCCGCCGCGTCGGGCTCGGGCTCGGCCGCGTCGAGCTCGCCCCCGTCGGCGTTGCCCTCGAAGGCGTCGTCGTCGTCCGGCCCCTCGTCGGCCGGCGCGGTCGAGTCCGCCTGCGGCGGCGCCGACGGCTTCGGATCGTCACAGCCGATGAGAACGAGGGCCACTCCGAGCCCCCACAACGCGCGTCGCCGCATATTCCTCTCCCCCGGAGATCAATCGGGCCGAAGGTATCGCGGTCGTCCCGGTGACATCCAACTCTCGTGGCGGCGCGGGGCGGCGCGGGGGGCGAGATCGACCCCGCCCGCCGGCAACTGTCGATCGCCGAGCGGGACGAATCGTACCGTTTCCGGCCCATCGGATGATGCCATCAAGGACCCCTCTCTCCCGAGCGAGCACTCATGCAGGTGCTGCCGTCGACAGGCATCCACTTATCGTTGCACGACATGTCACCACAGGGCAGGATGACCCGGCCACGATGGCAGCACTTCGGCAGGAGGACCTCGATGGGCGAGACGAGCGGGCAGGGTGCGAACACGTCCAAGGATGGCAAGGGCGGAGGCTCGATCATCGTCGAGCTCGATACATCCAACCGGGCCCGTTCGTTCGACGAGTCGGGTTCGTTCTTCGGCAGCGAGATCACCCGGGTGCTCGAGATCCTCGAGCAGGACGTGAAGTCCCTCCCCGATGATCAGGCCTCCATCGACATCGAGGAGCAGATGCTCAACGCCCGCGATGTCATCTGCGTCTATGGCTCACGGGGCGCAGGCAAGACCAGCTTCCTGCGGTCGGTCGGCCATCGCCTGAGAGTAGAGCGGAAAGATCTGCACGTCCTGCCTCTGCTCGATCCGACCCTGATCGAGCGCAACGAGGTGTTTCTGGCCACGATCGTCAGCAATGTGCTGGCCGCCATCGAGAAGAGAACCCGGCGGGGCAGCGGCTTCTCGCCGCTGGCTGACGACGTCCTCGCCCACAACGAGCGCTTGAGGGAGACGCTCGACGCGCTCGCCCGCGCTTTCCGTCTGCTGGCCCCCGGGGGGATCGCGTCGAGCTGGGGCGAAGCGATGGCCGATCCACACCTCTTCGCCCACGAGGTCTTGCAGGACGCCGCCAGCGGCCGCGAGCTGGCCGTGCGATTCCACACGTTCGTCGCCGAGGCGGCCCGGGCGATCGGTGTCCGGGCATTCGTGCAGCCGCTCGACGATGTCGACACCGCCTATGGGCAGGGCTGGCATGTGCTCGAGACCACCCGCAAGTACCTCTCGACCCGGATCTTCATCCCGATGATCTCGGGCGATCTCGACCTGTATCGCATGCTGGTCCGCTCGAACCAGATCGAGCACGTACGAGGGCTGATGCAATTCGAGCAGGCCGTCGGAGGCGGCGAGGCCTCCCGGGCCGATCTGCGACGCTATCAGCGGCAGATCGACCAGCTCGAAGAGCAATACCTGCTCAAGGTGATGCCCGCCGAGCGTCGGGTGCGCCTGCGCTCGGTCCGGGAGCGGGTCTGGGACAAGGCGAGCAATGGCGAAGAGTTCCTCAGCCTCGACTCGGGCCGGCTCGCTGCCGATAAAGGGCGGCGGCGCCCGCTCAGCGGGGTGTTCGCCGAGTATTGCGAGGATGTCTTCGGCTGGCGCCGGGCCGGCACACCGTCGACCGCGGTGCTCGACCATCGGGAGTGGGCCGTCGCCCGGCTGCTGCCGGCTCGGACCCGGTCGCTGATCAGCCTCTTCCAGGCGATGGTCGACTGGGTCGGGGCACCCGAAGAGAGCCGGCAGCGGCCCGTCGATGGCCTGGCCCGCGTCTTCCGCCAGGCGCTGGTGACCCGCGACGTCGACGATACGCTGCTCGACGCGCTCGTGCAGGGGCACGGTCTGGGTCGCCTCGGGGCCTGGGCTCTGCGCTGGCGGGGTGAGGTGGCGCAGCTCCACCTGCTCGACCCCGAGCGGGTCCGCGATCTGGTCGACGCCGAGGAGTGGACCCAGACCGTGCTGACGCTCAACGCCGCGCTCTTCCAGCGGTGGCGGCGCGATCCGGGATCTGCGCTGCGCTTCGGGGCCAAGGTGGTCCAGCCGGCGCTGTTCGCTGACGCCGAGGGTGACGGCACGGCCATCCGGCGGGTCATCAACGCGATCGCGTTGGAGGCCAACGAGCCCGCATATCGCACCGCGACGCGGCAGCAGGCGCTCATCGTCGGCGAGGGCAAAGACCCCCAGGGGCGCTCGCCGGGCCTCATCTGGCTGCCTCGGCGCACGGTCAAGGATCACAAGCAACGTCTGCTGCAGGCGTGGATGCGCCATCTCAAGGGTCGCGGCCTCGACCCGAGTGACAAGGCCTCCAAGCAGGACTCGACCGATCTGCTGCCGCTCTTGTCGGCGGTCGCGAAGTCGGTCGCCCAGGCAGAGAAAGACGCGAAGAAGTCGCTCACGGACACGGACAAACAGGAGATGGCGAAGGCTCTCTTCGTCAGCTGGACGAGCTTTCGAAACAAGGCGGGCGCAAACCTGCAATTGCTGCTCGATTGGTTCGGGATGACTCTGACGCTGACCGGGGGCTCTCAGTTGACCTACCTCAGCGCAGACCGCGGCCTCGCCGCGCTCGGAGACCTGCTCGAGCGGGCTTCCCGGGTCGACCGTGACGCCCGGTCCAGCGTCTTGGAGGCCGCGATCAGGCGCTTCATCCGCGAGGCGCTGCGCGACGCGACCGCCTTCGCTCCCTCGCTGAAGTCGGACAATGTACAACCGGTCGAATCGACGGGCGACGAGGACGACGAGCTGCTGGAGGCCGAGGAGTTCCCCGAAGAGGACCATGGCCTGCGTGAGGCTCTCGTGGAGTGGACCGTGGCCGTTGCCAGCGGCTCGGGCGACAGCCTCTGCGCGCTGCCGCCTTACATCTTCGCCCGGGTCGTCACCCGCTGGTGGGCCAACGTGGAGAAGCTGAACGATGCCGACACGCTCGCCTTCCGCACGGCGGGGGGGATGCTGCACCGCTGGCTGGCCGCCTTCCTACACGCACACCTCATCGAGGAGGTGAAGCTGCTCGGTGGGGGCCCGAAGAGCTTCCGCACGAATGCGACCGATGTGGGGCTGGAGACGGACAGCTTCGAGAAGAACCTGCAAGCGCTCCTGTCGAGCGATGAGGGCAGCGGGGCATCCGCGCTGGCGACCCGGCCGGTGGCGACCGCCATCTGGATGGCCTGTCCACTGATTCGGGCCTGCCTCGCGCCCGGTTTGAGGCAGCAGGTCCTCGAGGTCTCTCGGGCGGTCCTCGGCACCGATGGAGGTGCGTGGGCGGACTATCTCACGGATGGGCAGGGGGGCACGCGGGCGAGCGTTTTCGAAGGGCGACTCGACCGGCCTCAACTCAAGATCCACGACGATGTCCAGGTTCTGCTGACCGCGCTCTACGCCCCCGAAGCCCGAGAGGGCGATCGGGTGCACGCGAGCACCTACAAGAGCGGCCGAGCCCGCCTCGCCGCGCTCTCGGGGCTCGACTTCGACAACATCGACCAGAGCAAGTCCAACTGACACCGCAGGCCGAGCCACCCGATGCCGTTGCACCTCCCCAGCCGCCTCGCGGTCCTCACGCTCAGCGCGCCTACGCTGATCGACACCATCCGCGACGGGGTCACCGGCCACCGCCCGTGGGACGCCCGGTGGTCGGACATCATCCGCCATGGGGTCTCGGCCGCCGCCGAGCGCGAGCTGGGCACGGTGCCGCCGCACCAGATCCGGGCCCACCTGCGAGGTCTGGCCGACGGGACCGCGATCGGCTGGTCGGCCGCCGAGGCCGACGCCGGGGCCTACGCCCACCCCCGTGAGCCCGATCGCGACGGCGAGAAGCCCCTGCTGGCGCGGGCGCTCGTCCTGCTCGCCGACCGCCTCCTGGTCTGGAATCATGGCCACTTCCGCCTGCGGGCGGCGACGCTGCTCGAGTTCCAGCAGCTCGTCGGTGAGGTGGCCCCCGACCAGCTCCTGATGCTGGCCGCCGCCGCCGAGCGCAGCGTGAGCGGGCACCTCGTGCCCCGACCCCGGCGGCTGGACCGGCGCACGCTCGACGCCATCCTCACCGCGCCGCTGATCCCGTCGGTCGATCTGCCGATCGTCGATGCGCTCGTCGGTCGGGGGCTGGCCGAGGTCCATCGGCACGTCGGGGGCAGCGCACAGCCGGCCCTGCTGTGGCTCGACCTCCTGCGCGATCCGACGGCGTTGGCCCGGCGCATCGCCCGCGAGCGCGACATCGACCCCGAGCGACGACGTGAGCTCCTGCTGCACAGCGCGCGGCTGCGAGACGCGCGTCACCTGCGGGCGCTGATCGCGACGGCGTTGCTGCGCTTGCGAGAGGTCTCTGGCCAGGGGTGGCAGATCTGGTCCCGCGATGTCTGGCGCACGCTGGCGACCTTCGGCGCGCCGGTCCGCTATGGCACCACCCCCGGTGAGAGCGTGACGCTGGATCCAGCCGAGCGGCTGCTTCATCGCGACCTGCCCTCTCCAGCCAGTGAGCGGGCGCTGCTCTACCATGCCTTCCGGCAGGTGTTGCAGCCCCCGCAGGCGGTCCGGAGACAGCAGTCCTTCCCCCGAGATGCCTTCGTCCTGGCGCTGCATACCTATCTCATCCAGCAGAATCACTTCACCCGGACCCTCGTGCAGCCGGCGGCCGGTCAGGAGGGGCTCGAGCGCTTCGTCGTCGACTACTACCGCTCGCCGCTCGCCGGCGCCCGGGGCGATGTGTCGGGGGTGTTGCAGCAGGCGTCGGACACCGGGCGGGTGCGCTGGCTGGAGGGCCGGATGGGTCCCCGTCGAGCCGCTTCCAAGGTGAGCCGGTTGCTCGCGGATACCCGACAGCTCGCCGACGGGAGGCGGGTATACGCGCGGCGGGTGACGCCGGTCCCCTGTGATCGACCCCGGGGTCGGGCACCGGCGGTGGGGGTGGTCCTGCACTTCATCCGCCAGCCGGAGCGGGCGCCATCGGAGAGTCGGGCCGGGTCGGTCTTCGGCCTGCCCGCTCGGTTCGCCCGGCTGCGAGCCCGTCTGTGGCGGGAGGCGTTCGAGGTCATGCGCCTCGATGCCTTCCGTCATCTGGCTCCATACCTGGTGGGCCTCGACGTGGCCGGCAGCGAGATCGCCACCCCGGTCGAGGTCTTCGCCCCGATGATCCGGTTCTTGCGTTCGCCCTTCCGGCGGCGACGTCACGCCGAGGCGTCGGTGGGGCCCCTGCCGCTCGTGCCGCCGCTGGCGCTGACCTGTCACGCGGGCGAAGACTTCCGTCACCTGCTGTCGGGGATGCGGGCGGTCGACGAGACGCTGCGCTTCCTCGACATGCGCCGGGGCGACCGGGTGGGCCACGCGCTGGCGCTGGGGGTCGAGCCCGAGCGCTGGGCCGCCCGGGTGGGGTCGGTGGTCTCGATGCCGCTCGAATCCCGGGTCGACGATCTGGTGTGGTTCCTCGATCGGCTCGCCCGGCACCCCGAGCTGGCCCATGTCGCCCGTCAGGCCGAGCGGGAGCTGAGCGGATTGGCCCGCCGACTCTACGGGGAGATCCCGGCCGAAGTGTTCGGTGACGGTCGGTGGGAGTTGCTCTATCGAGCGTGGTGTTGGCGGCGATGCGATCCGGCCAACGCAGGCGAGCGGCCCGCCGGCCTGCCTTCGGATCTGCGGCTCTTCCTACACGCCGAGCGCGACGAGAGCCTGGCGGCCTTCGGGGGCGACGCCCGCGCGCTGTGGATGGCCCACCAGCGCGACGTGACGGTGCGCCGCCGGGGCCCTGCGCTCATCCAGGTGCCGGTGCGCGCCGATTGGCTGCCGGCGATCCGCCGCATTCAGGTCGATCTGCTGGGGTCGCTGGTCCGGCGCAACATCGCCATCGAGATCAACCCCAGTTCGAACCTCGCGATCGGGCCCTTCGACGATCTCACCGAGCACCCCGTCTTTCGCTGGTTCCCGCCCGGGGCGGCCCGCGACCGGGCCCACCCGTTCATCGTGGTCGGCAGCGACGACCCGGGCATCTTCGCCACCGAGCTGCTGCATGAGTATGCCTACCTCGCCCGAGCGGCCGAGGAGCGGGGCGCCGCGCCCCGACAGGTGGCCGACTGGCTGGAGGATCTGCGGCAGACCAGCGTGATGTTCAGCTTCCTGCCCGGGACCGGGCAGCTCGGGGGATCGAGCGGCCTCATCCGCTGAGCGACCCGTCGCCGTTGCGTCCCCCGGGCGAGTGGGCCACCATGCCCACTGGAGGACTCACCGTGGTCACCGACGCCCCTGTCGATCCGACGCTCGACGCCCGCTACAGCGTGGAAGAGGAGATCGGGCGGGGCGGCTACGGCGCGGTCTATCGGGCGCGGCAGCGGGCGACCGGGCAGTACGTGGCGGTGAAGATGGTGCCCGAGCAGCCGCGCCACGCGCGGGCCTGGGAGCGCTTCGGGCGGGAGGCGCGGCTGTGCGGCGCGCTGCATCACCCGCACATCGTGCGGCTGATCGACGCCCACCAGGGCGAGGCGACGGCGTGGCTGGTCTTCGAGTGGGTGCCGGGGCGTGATCTGGCCCAGGTTCTCGCCCGCGAGGGGCGGCTGGAGCCGGCGGCGGCGGTCCGGCTGATGGGGCAGGTGCTCGACGCGCTGGCCGCGGCGCACGCCCTGGGCATCGTGCATCGCGACATCAAGCCGGCCAACATCATGATCGCCCGGACCGGGGCCCGGCAGAACGCGCAGGTGCTCGACTTCGGTATCGGCACGCTCGCCGAAGGCCGGGATACGCTGGAGTTCGCCCGCATCACCGGTACCGGCGACGCGCTGGGCACGCCGGCCTACGCCGCGCCGGAGCAGCTCCGGGGCGAGGCGGCGACCCAGCGGGCGGACATCTATGCCTGGGCGCTGACCTTCGTCGAGTGCGTGACCGGTGAGCGGGTGATCTCGGCCCGCACGATGCCCCACGTCCTGCTGCAGCAGCTCGGCCCTCAGCCCATCGAGCTGCCGCCGTCGCTGCGGGTCCATCGGCTGGCGCCCGTGCTCCGGCGGGCGCTGCACAAAGATCCGTCCCGGCGCGCGGTCACCGCCGAGTCGCTGCTGCGGGCCCTCGACTCGCTGGGGCCGGCCGAGATCGCGGCCCTCGCCCCCCAGCCGAAGCCGCCCACCGACGGGGTCTGGTCCGAGGCGACGCTGGCGCCGCCGACCGGGAGCCGCTCGGGTGAGGGCCCGGGTGCGTCGGCAGAGCCGTGGCAGCCGCTCACGGCCGATGACCGCGCCTTCCTGGTCCGGGTGCCGCTGATGCGCCGCCTCACCCCGACGGAGCGCGATCGGATCGCCGAGGCGATGCACCGCCGGGCGCTGGAGGCCGATGAGGTGCTGGTCGAGCTGGGCGAGGATGGCGTCGATGCCTTCATCGTGCGCAAGGGCGAGTTGACCCTGGAGCTGCCGCTCGAGGGCCACGAGCCGCGGGTCGTCGCCCGCATGGGGCCGGGCACCGTCGTCGGCGAGGTGTGCCTCGTCGAGCCGGCCCCCCGCACGCTGCGCATCCGCGCCGCCGGCCCGGCCGAGGTGCTGGTGATCGACGGGCCCCGCTTCGGCGCGCTGTGCGACGCCGATGATCCCGGGGTGCACAAGCTGATGCGGTTCATCGCGCTGACGTTGTGCGATCGGCTGCGCCAGACCACCGGGCGCTTGCAGAGCGCGCTGCGGGGCGACGCGCCGTCGGCGTCGGCGGACACCGTGACCGGTCTGGTGGCGCCCATCGCCACCGATCGACCCTGGGATCGTCTCAAGCGGCTCTTCGTGAGGTCCGGCTGATGCCGATCGACGCCACCGTTCAAGCTGCGCTGCCGTTCTTCACCCGGCTGAGCGCCACCCAGCGCCGGGCGCTGTCCCAGGTGCTGGCCGATCGCCGCTTCGCGCCGGGGGTCGTCATCTTCGAGGAGGGCGATCCGGGCCTGTCGTGCGGGTTCATCGTCTCGGGCACGGTGCACGCCGAGGTGGACGCTGGCCCCGACCGCCCGCGGGAGCGCATCAACTCGATGGGGCCGGGCGAGATCTTCGGGGAGATCGCGCTGCTCGACGGGGGGCACCGCTCGGCGACCTGCGTCGCCGGCGAGGACGGCGCCCGGGTGGCCATGCTCGCCCGGGCCGACTTCGGCCAGCTCTTCGAGGCGGGCAACCCGTTCGCGTTCTCGATGGTGCGGCTCGTCGCCCGCCAGCTCGCCCGCCGCTTGCAGCACGCGGCCCGGGTGTGGAGCGAGGTCGCCCGGGCGGACGCCGACGGGGACTGACCGCGGAGCCGGGCTCAGACCTCGCCGAGCACGTGGTCGAGCACGTCGACGATGAAGTCGATGTCGGCCGCCTGGATGCACAGCGGCGGCTTGATGCGCAGCGTATTGCCGAAGAACCCGCCCTTGCCCAGCAGCAGGCCCAGGTCCTTGCACCGCTCGACCACCTCGGCGGTGGCCTTGCTCGCCGGCAGCTTGCTCGCCCGGTCTTCGACCAGCTCGAGCCCGGTCATCAACCCCTTGCCCCGCACGTCGCCGATCATCGAGTGCTTCGCGGCCAGCCGGTCCAGCCCGGCGTGCAGCCGGTCGCCGACCTCGCGGACGTGACCCAGGTAGTCCTCCTTCTGAAGCACCCGCAGGCTGGCGAGCCCCTGGGCCGCCGAGACCGGGTTGCCGGCGAAGGTGTTGAAGTGGATGCGGTTGGTCATCGCCTCGGCGATCTCGCGGCGGGTGACGAGGCACGACAGCGGGGCCCCGTTGCCGATGCCCTTGGCCATCGTGACCATATCGGGCACGACGCCCTGGTACTCGAAGCCCCAGAACGACTGGCCGGTGCGGCAGAAGCCGGTCTGCACCTCGTCGGCGACGCACAGGCCGCCCCGGCTGCGCACGATCTCGTAGACCGCCTCGAGGTAGCCGGGCGGCATCTCCACCGCGCCGCCCACGCCCTGGATGGGCTCGCAGATGAAGGCCGCGATGTTGCCGCTGGTGCCGAACTGCGCCAGATCGGCCACGTCGGCGGCGTACTTGCGGCCCGCCTCGGGGTCGTCGTAGCCGAACGGGCCCCTGAAGCGGTCGGGCAGCAGCGCGTGGTGCACGCCGAAGCCGTGGGGCACGGTCTGCTTCCAGGTGCTGTGCGCGGTGAGGCCCATCGCGGTCGGCGAGATGCCGTGGTAGGCGTTGCGCAGGGCGATGATGTCCCAGTTGCCGGTGTAGGCCCGGGCCAGGGTCATCGCCAGCTCGTTGGCCTCGCTGCCGCTGTTGAGGAAGTAGCAGACGTCGAGGCCTTCGGGCAGCGTGTCGGCGAGCTCTTTGCCGAACTCGGCGATGGCCGGGTGCAGGTAGATCGTGGTCGCGTGCTGCAAGCGCTCGAGCTGCGCCCGGGCGACGGCGAGCACCTCGGGGTGGGCGTGGCCGGCGCTGATGGTGGCGATGCCGGCGATGCCGTCCAGATAGCGCCGGCCGGTCTCGTCCCACAGGTACTGCATACGGCCTTCCACGAGCATGATCGGCTCGCGGTAGTAGGTCAGCAGCGAGGGGCTGAGGTAGCGCTTGCGCAGCGCGAGCACCTCGGCCTTGCTCGGGCCGTCGTAGGGGTGGGGGGTGTGGTCGTAGGGCGGCAGGCTGGGCGGCGACACGGCGGACTCCATCGGCGGCGGTGCGGACCGCATTCAACCCCCTCCCCCGGCGCGGGGCAAGCCCTCATCAGCGCCAGGTGATGTCGTCGACGTAGAACGTCAGCGGCCCGGCGGCGCCCTCGCCGGTGACCCAGCCGAAGGCGGCCCTCACTTCGTCGTAGTCGACGCCCTCGAGGTCGAGGGTGTAGCGGGTCGGCACCGGGCTCAGGCGCACGTCGGTCGCGACCTCGAAGCCGTCGCTCTCGGCGTAGCCCGCGATGAACCGGATGGGCTCGCCGCCGGCCTCGCCCCACGCCAGGAACGAGATCCCGGTCGCGCCTCCGGGCAGCGCCTCGCCGGGCAGCGCGCCCCAGTTGTCCGGCGGGTTCTGCCAGTAGACCCCGGCCCAGCCCGCGGCGCCGGGGGTCCAGCGGAAGCCGTGGCAGTCGCCGGCCGGGTCGTCGGTGCCCCGGCGGGGGCAGTCCACCGGGGTCAGCCCGTCGGCGGCGCCGTCGCCCATGTAGCCGGTGGGGGCGTAGTGGCGGTCGACGGTCATCGGGAGCGTGATCCGGGGCCCGGGGTCGGGTCGGGGCCCGGCGGGGTCCCGGGTGTAGACCCGCACGTGGTCCACCAGCATGGTCTGGGGGAAGACGGTGGCGTCGTCCGGCGGCCCGACGAAGGTCCCGCCGACGGCCACGTTGAGGATGACGAAGAACGGGTGGTCGAAGGCCCAGCGCGAGCCGGCCGGCAGGTCGCCCGGGCGCACCCGATGGAAGACCTCCCCGTCGACCATCCACACGATGAGGTCGGGGTCCCACTCGACGGCGAAGAGGTGGAAGTCCTCGTGCAGCGGGTCGAAGGCGAGCCGGGTCGCCGAGAGGGCGTCGCCGGCCGAGTAGCCCGGGCCGTGCAGCGCGCCGGTGGACTCGTAGGGCGCCTGCCCCCGGTGCTCCATCACGTCGATCTCGCCGCAGGCCGGCCAGCCCACCTCGCCGATGTCGTCGCCGAGCAGCCAGAACGCGGGCCAGATGCCAGGGCCCGTGGGCAGCCGGATGCGGGCCTCGAAGCGGCCGTAGGCGTGGGCCGCCCGGCCCTGGGTCGTGATGCGGCCCGAGGTGTATTGCCGGCCCTGGTACGCCTCGCGGCGGGCGGTGATCGCGAGGTGGCCCTCGCCGTCGTGGGCCACGTTCTCGATCCGGTCGGTGTCGAACTCGAGCTGCTGGTTGCCCCAGCCGTCGCCGCCGACGTCGTGCACCCAGCGGCCGGGGTCGGGCGGGGTGCCGGCGGGGGCGTCGAACTCGTCGTGCCAGACGAGCAGCCAGCCGGGGGGCGGGTCGGGTTCGGGCGCAGCGTCGGGGGCCGGGGCGGCGTCAGGGGTCGGGGCGGCGTCGGGGGGCGCCCCGTCGTGCCGAGGCGCGGCGTCGGGGGCGGCGTCGAACGGGGCCGCGTCGGGTGCGGGCGGCGCGGCGTCGGGGGTCCGGGCGTCCAGCGCCATCCCGCCGGCGGGGTCACACCCGGCGGCGGCCAGGGCGAGGAGCAGCAGAGATCGCGGCGAGCGGTTCACGGGGCACCTCGGGGGCGGGGGGAGATGTCGGGGGCCGAGTGTGGCCCGAGGGGCGCGGTCGAGGTCAAGGGTCCGGCCTGCCGGGGCCCGCGCAGGCGTCGGTAGAACTTTGCCGGCGCCCGCGCGTCGGACCCGCCGACACCGACCCACCGGAGGCCCCGATGAACACCCCGACGCGCTTCGAATCGCCCGCCCTGCCCCGCCTGCCCCGCCGCCGAGCCCTCGTCCCGACCCTGCTCGCCCTCGGCCTCGCCGCCGCCCTCGTCGCCCCGTCCATCGCCCGCGCCCGCTGCATGGCGGGCAGTCTCGACGCCTGGCCGCCGCCCGAGACGCCGCTGCCCACCCAACCCATGATCCTGCTCGAAGGCTTCGGCAACCAGCAGCCCGCGGTGACCGCCCTCGCCGACGGCGGGCGGGTCACGCTCGTGGCCCCCGGGCACCGGGTGGCGCTGAAGGTCGAGGCGATGCACGCCGGCGCCTTCGGGCTGAGCCAGGCGGTGCTCCGGGCCGCCGAGCCGCTGAAGCCCTCCACCCCCTACACCTTGGACCTGCGCGACGCCGACGGCCGGAAGGTCCGCACCACCACCTTCATGGGCGGCGAGACCGGGCCCATCGGCTGGACGACCGCCGCCTCCGCGCCGGCCCCGCTGGCCCTGACGGGCGCGCCGAAGGTCACCGGGCAGAGCTTCCGTCGACTCGGCTGCGGCCCCTCCTCCCACCTCGAGGTCAGCGTGCCCGCCCGCGCCGACGCCCCGATCGCCGTCGAGGTGACGCTGCGCGAGCTGGGGGCCGAGGGCGCGGTCGAGACCTACGTGGTGCCCGTCCGGGACGGCGTGCTGCGCATCGGCCACGGCATGTGCAGCGGCGCCTTCCGCGTCACCGGCCCCGAGCGGCGCTTCCGGGCCGAGTTGACCGTTCGGGACGCGGCGGGCGACGCGGTCGCCGCCCCGGCGACGCTCGCCTTCGACGGGGTCGATCCCACCGGCGCCTTCCGCCGGGTGAAGCTGCGCTGATCGTGTCCGGGCGTCAGGGCGTGGGCGGCTCACCGGGGTCTTCGGGCGGGGGCTCGTTCGGCTCTTCGGGCGCAGGCGGCGGGCCGATGCGCAGGCGGGCCCGGATGGGGACGTGGTCGGAGAGCGGGTGGTACCGCGCGACGACCTCGCCTTCGAGCACCTCGATCGGGCCGCCGACGAACATGTAGTCGATCTTGCGGTCGCCGACGGTCGAGCCGACGGCGTAGTAGGTGGCGTTCTCCGGGGCGAGGTGATCGGCGATGACGGTGGCGAACCGGGGGATCATCGCGTCGATGGGGTTGGTCTCGTCGGCGTAGAGCTCGGCCGCCTCCGGGCTCAGCGCGCTCTTGTCGAAGCCGGGCGGCAGCAGGTTGAAGTCGCCGGCGAGCACCCACGGCTGGCCCGCGGGGCGGTCTTCGATCCACTGCACCAGCGCGGCGATCTGAGCCTGGAGCGTGCCGTCGCCCCGGCTGAACGCCGAGAGGTGGGTCACCGCGACGGCCAGCGGGTGGTCGTGGCCCTCGACCGGCAGCTCGGCCCACAGCAGCGCCCGCTTGAGGTTGGCCGCCTGCACGACCGGGTTCTCCTTGAGCAGCGCGAGCTGGATGCGCTCGGCCTTGGCGATCGGACCCCGGCTCATCACCGCGAGGTGCATGTCGACCCGGCCGAGCGGATCGGTGAACGGCTTGGGCACGAAGGCCCGGTGATAGGCGGCGCTGGCCCCGGCGGCGAACCGGCCGGCCCGCATGTGCTGGGGGAACTGGTCGATGTCCAGCGTGCGGGCGCTCTCCCGGTCGAGCTCCTGGAGCAGCAGCACGTCGGGCGCCATCTCGGCGGTCGCGGCGGCGAGCGCGGGCAGCGCGGCGTCCATCTCGTCCCGGGTGGCCCGGACCCGGGTGCCGTGCTCGTAGAAGAAGGGCTCGGTCTTGCCCGCGCCGAATTGCAGGTTCCACGAGACGACGGTGAACGGCTGCCCGGCGACGAGCGGGCGGGGGTCGGCCTCGCCGGCTTCGATCGTCACCGGCTCGATCGCCGCCGGTTCGTGGGCGCTGGCCAGCAGGTAGATCGCCAGCCCCCCCACGCCGAGCAGGGGGATGGCCAGGATCACGACGACGACGATGAAGATGCGGCGTTTCATGCCCCCGATGGTACTCCATCGGGGGGCGGGGTCGACTTCTCGGCGGCGGTCACGCCCTTCAGGGGCTGATCACCGCCCCGTTGGCGATCATGTAGGCCATCAGGGCGCGGCTGACGTCGTTGAAGTCGTCCTCCGAGTCCTGCCAGTCGGCCTCGACCAGCCACAGCCGCCCGGCGCCGACGTCGATGTAGGCCAGCGAGACCGAGTTGGGGTCCCAGCCGCCGAGCGGCACGATGTCGGGGAACCCGGAGACGCTGTAGCCGCAGCCGGTCCGGCCGGCGATCGGGCGGAAGATGTTGTCCTGCCAGAACTGGTCCTGAGGGTTGAACTGCACCGCCGGCTGCACGTTGTCGCTGCAGTCGCCGTTGCGCGCGCCCTGGGCGACGTTGGCCTGGAGCAGCGTATTGTAGATGCGGTGGCTGATGTTGTACTCGGTCAGCACCACTCCGCCGTTGTTGACGTAATCCCGCATCGCGTCGCCCAGCGCCTCGAAGGCGTTGACCCCGCCCCGGGGCACCAGGATGGCCTGCACGTCGTCCCCCGGCTCGCAGACCCCGGCCTCGACCCGGATGTCGGCGTCGACGAGCTGCCCCTGGATGAACTCGTTGACGTCGCGTCGGGCGTTGCCGCAGGTCCGCACGATCTCCCGCAGCTCGCCGCAGCGCCCGTCGGTGCACTCGACGCCCTCGCTGCACGCCCGCCCGCAGCGGCCGCAGTGCAACGGGTTGTCCCGCAGCGGCACGCAGGCGCCGTCGCAGAAGCCCCAGCCGTCCTGCTCGCAGACGTCGCCCGCCGCGGCGCAGCCGTCGTCGTCGGGCCAGTCGGTGAGGCCGTCCTCGTCGTCGTCGAGCGCGTTGGCGCACAGCGGCAGCTCGGGCAGGTCCTCTTCGTCGTTGTCCCGGGCGTTCTCGCAGCCGATGTCGATCAGGTCGATCAGCCCGTCATCGTCGTTGTCCCGCCCGTCGGCGCAGCGGGGGGGCAGCGCGCCTTCGCTCTGCTCGACCGGGTCGGCGGCGAAGCGGCAGCCGGGGTCGTCGGGCCAGTCGAAGCGGCCGTTGTTGTCGTCGTCCCGCTCGTTGGCGCATTGGGGGGCGAAGTTGGGGTCGGTCTCGTCGTCGTCGCCGGCGAATTCGCAGCCCGGCTCCCGGGGGAAGTCGGTGATGCCGTCGCCGTCGTCGTCGGCGCCGTTGCTGCACGCCGCGGCCGGATCGGGCTCGTCCTCGTCGTCGTCGCCGGCCGCCGAGCAGCCGGGCTCGATGGGGAAGTCCACCAGCCCGTCGCGGTCGTCGTCGATGCCGTTGGCGCACTCGGGCAGCGGGTCGTCGTTCTGCTCGCTGAGGTCGCCCGGCGCGGCGCAGCCGGGGTCGAGCGGGTAGTCGTTGAGGCCGTCGTCGTCGTCGTCGATGCGGTTGTTGCAGATCGGGCGCCGGGCGGACTCCTCGTCGGGGTCGCCGGCCGCCGAGCAGCCCTCGTCGAGCGGGTAGTCGACCAGGCCGTCCTCGTCGTCGTCCTCACCGTTGGCGCAGGCGGGCAGCACGTCGGGGTCGGTCTCGTCGGCCCCGCCCTTGCTGGCGCAGCCGGGGTCGAGCGGGTAGTCGGCCCACCCGTCGCCATCGTCGTCCTCGCCGTTGAAGCACACCGCCGCGACCTCGGGGTCGCGCTCGTCCTCGTCGTCGAGATCGGCGCAGCCGGGGTCGTCGCCGTCGATGAAGCCGTCCTGGTCGTTGTCGACCTCGTCCCGGCAGCCGGGCGGCAGCCGCTCGACCTCGACCGAGAGCTTGAACGGGCCTCCGAGGCCGAAGGGGTGGTCGACGATGACGAAGAGATCACCCGGCGGCGCCCGCTCGATCGTCACCGTGCCCTTGTCGACCCGCCCCTGCTGGTTGGGGGCCGGGCTGCAGCCCAGCTCGGTGCCCGCGGCGGCGCATTGGGTGCGCACGTAGAGCACCGTCTGGCCGGTCGTCTCCTCGTGGTCGGTGCTGAAGACCAGCCGGGTATTGAACGGGTTCTGGTAGACGAAGACCTTCTCGGTCGCGGTGTTGCCCCCACAGCTCCCACCGAAGAGCCGGGTGCCGCCGACCGAGGTGTCGTCGATGATGAACGGCTCGCCGACCGGGTAGTCGTAGACCGCCACCCCCTGCCCGCACAGGTCGACCTCGTCGCCGTCGGCCGCCGCCCGGCAGCCGGCGTCGAGCGGGTAGTCGACGAGCCCGTCGCCGTCGTTGTCCAGATCGTCGGCGCATTGGGGCATCACGTCGGGGTCGGCCTCGTCGCGGTCGTCGCGGTCGTCGCAGCCGGGGTCGACCGGGTAGTCGACCCGGCCGTCCTCGTCATCGTCGGCCCCGTTGCGGCAGGCGGCCGGGGGCACCAGCTCGATGAGCACCTCGAAGTCGCCGCCCCGCCCGTTCGCCCCGTCGAGGAAGACGTAGTAGGTGCCCGGCGCCGGGTCTTCGAGGATCAGCTCGTTGGCCGCGACGCCGTCTTCGAGCGGCTCGCGGGCGCAGGCCAGCTCGCTGCCGCCGTCGGTGCAGCCCCGGCGCACGTACAGCGCCGTCTCGAGGTCGTTGCCCGGCAGATCGGTCGTGACCCGCAGCGCGTCGGCGAGGCCGTCGACCCGCACGAGGAAGACCGCCTCGGGGGCGCCCCGGCCGCCGCAGGTGCCCTCCTGAGCGAAGGGGTTGCCCCGGGTCGTGCCCCGGATCACCCGCCCCGGGCGGACCTCGATCGCGTCGTAGCCCCGCCCGCACGACCCGCGCTCGCTGGCGTCGGCCGCCGCCTCGCAGCCGGGGTCCTCGGGGAAGTCGATGGTGTCGTCGCGGTCGTTGTCCACCCCGTCGGCGCATTGGGGCGCCACCATGGGGTCGGCCTCGTCGCCGTCGCCGAAGCCGGCGCAGCCCGGATCGGCGGGGTAGTCCACCCGCCCGTCGCCGTCGTCGTCGAGCCCGTTGGCGCAGAACGGCGGGGTCGGCCGGTCGGCCTCGTCCTCGTCGCCGGCCGCGCTGCAGCCGGGGTCGAGCGGGAAGTCCACGATGCCGTCGTCGTCGTCGTCGAGCCGGTTGGAGCAGCCGGGGGGCACCTCGGCGTCGGTCTCCCGGGGGTCGGCCGGGCTGGAGCAGCCGGGGTCGGCGAGGTCGACCCGCCCGTCGCCGTCGTTGTCGAGGCCGTCGCCGCATTGGGGCAGCGCGGGCCCGACCTCGTTGACCTCGTCGTCGTCCATCTCGGACCCGCAGCCGGGGTCGGCGGGGAAGTCGACGAAGCCGTCGTCATCGTCGTCGACGCCGTTCTGGCAAGCGGGCAGCGGGGGCTCGTCGGACTCGTCGTCGTCGGCGGCGTTGGCGCAGCCCCGATCGGCGAGGTCGATGTCGCCGTCGCCGTCGTCATCCACCTCGTTGCGGCATTGGGGCAGCGGGTCGTCGGACTCGTCGTCGTCACCGGGATCGGCGCAGCCGGGGTCGTCGCCGTCGGTCAGCCCGTCCCCGTCGTTGTCCTCACCGTCGTCGCACTGCGGCGACAGCACGAGCACGTCGGGCTCGAAGCTGCCGTCGACGGTGGCGTCGGCCTCGTCATCGGCGCCGTCGTCGGAATCGGGCGTGCACCCGGCCACGGCCAGCCCGGTCAACATCGCCAGCAAGATCAATCGTTCGCGCATCGCGCCCCGCTCCTGTCGGTGTCCGCCGCTCGGAGGGTAATGCCGAGCCCGTCCGGATGAAAGCCGCCTCACGGCCGCTCGGCGTAGACCCGCTCCCGGGGCTCGACGCGCAGCTCGGGCCAGTCGATGCCGGCGACGTCCCAGAACTCGCCGTCGCCCAGCGTCTCGCTCGACGCGTAGCGCAGCTCGGCCCCCAGGTAGATCCGGACCTCGACCGGCACCCCCCGGATGACCGGGGCCTGACCGCCGGGCGCCGCCCGGACACCGTTGAGGTGCACCCCGACGAGGTAGGGCGTGCCCAGGGCCCCGGTGTCTTCGGGCACGGCGAGCACGATGCGCTCGGGGCCGGTGCCCGCCACGTCGCCGTCGAGCTGGGGGTCGTCGGCCGGGTTGCCGAGCTGGCCCCAGTCGGGGGCCGGGTTGGCGTAGTGGCAGTCGTAGGGCTGCCCGAACCAGCCGGCGGCGTTCGGGTGCAGCAGGTGCAGGTCGGCGTCGGCCCCGAAGCCGTCGAGCGGGTCGTCGTCGCCGGGGGTCGTCCAGTCGAGCTGCACGGTGATGCCGTCGCCGCTGCACGGGCAGGCCTCGATCACGACCCGGGTGGTGTCGGCGCAGCGGTCGGCGTCGACGACCTCCAGCTCGAGCACGAAGCGCCCGGCCCGGTCGGGCACGAAGATGGCGCGGGGGGTGCTGGGGTCGTCCTCGGAGCCGCCGTCGGCCGGGTTCTCGGGGTCGAAGAGATCTTCGATCGGGCGGGCGGTGGACCCGACCGGGCGGTCGACGACGGTCCACGCCCACGACACCGGGCGGCCGTCGACCCCGTCGGTGTCGATGGACGCGCTGCCGTCGAGCCCGACCGGCTCGACGAGGGCCACGTCCCACCGGGCGGGCTCGGCGATGGCCACCGGGCACTGATGCTCGATGGCCCGGGCGGTCAGCGGCACCGCCAGCGCCACCCCGGTGGCCTCGACCGCCAGCGCGCTGCGGCTGGGGCCGGCCACCCGGGCCGAGTAGCGCACGACGACGTCGACGAAGGCGCCGGGCCCGATGCGCCCGGTCGCCGGCGGCTGGACCAGCGCGTATTGCGACGGGTCGCCGTCGACCGCCACCGCGCGCAGCTCGATCGGCACCGCGCCGCAGTTCTCCAGCCGGACGGACCGCTGCAGGGACTCGCCGAGCGCCACGTCGCCGAAGTCGAGGCTCGGTGGCGACGCCCGCAGGCACGGCGTATCGGGGAAGCCCACCCCGACCTCGACCATCGGCCGCTGGGGATCGTCGGTCTCGATGACCAGCACCGCCTCGGCGGGGGGGGCGACGAGCGCCTCGATCCGCACGACCATCGCCTCGCCCGGGGCCAGCCCGTCGTCTCCGCTCAGCTCGGCGGCCGAGAGCAGCAGCACGTTGCGCCCGCCGTGCACCGCGGCGAAGCCCGGGTCGCCCCGGCGGCTGATGCGGCGGATGGTCAACGGCGCCTCGCCCACGCTGCGCAGGGTCAGCTCGGCCACCGAGCCGAGGCCGTCGAGCGCGATCGCAGGCGGGTCGACCTCGATCCCCGAGGGGCCGGCGGGGGCCGGCTCGATCGGCGCCCCGTCGGGCTGAGCGTCGGCGACGGGCCCCGCGTCGGGGTCGGGCTCGAGCACGGTGTCGGCGTCGCGGACGCAAGCCGACAGACCGCCGAGGCCGATCAGCGCGGCGAGCGCGAGCGACGGGCGAAGGGGCGGGTGCAACATGGCGCATCCTCGGTGGTGGCGTGCGCCCGAAGCATGTCGCCGGCTGCCGGGTTCGATCCACCGGGAGGGATCGAGGGCGGGCAGCGGACGCTCAGAACTTGACGACCGAGGTCTTGCCGTCGCGGACGGTCACCGTCTTCGACGGCGTGCACCGGCTGCGGTCGCCAGCGTAGCAGACGTGCACCCGGTGCTTGCCGGCGGGCACCTTGTACTTGATCAGCGGGGTCTCCATCGCGATCTGCCCCCGGTTGAGGAAGACCGACCCCCACTGGCGGGAGGTCACGCTGAGGAAGCCGCTGCCGCCGCCGCCGCTCGGTCGGGCCCGGCTGCGCGAGCGCGATGGGCGCCGGCGGGCCCGGCGGGTGCGGCGGGGCTTGGGGGTCGGCTTGGCTTCGAGCGCGAGCTCGAGGGTCTGCTCGCGGGTGTCGCCCTCCCACTCGACGTCGCGGGTCTGGGGCTGATAGCCGGCCTTCTCGACGCGCAGCGCGGTGTCCCGGTCGAGGGGCAGCTTCTCCAAAGTCAGCGGGGAGGTGCCCTTCTCCTTGCCATCGACGAAGATCGTCGCCCCGCTGGGCCGGGTCTCGACGACCAGGGTGCCGGTGAGCCGGTCGAGGCGCACGTCGAGCGGGTGACGGACGCCGGCTTCGAGGGTCAGCGTGGTCTCGTAGGGTGCGAAGCCATCGGCCTTGACCAGCACCTTCACCGGCTCGCCGGCCTTGACGTCGTACTGGGTGCTGGCGGTGTCGTGCACCACCCACTTGCCGTCGATCTGGACCTGGGCGTCCTCCGGCTCGGCCCGCAGGACGAGGGTCGCCGTCGTCGGCGCCGGCGGCTCGGGCGGGGCTGCCGGCTGAGGCGTCGGCGTGGGGCCCTCGGCGGCCTCGATCACCGTGGGCTGCTCGCCGTCGTCCTGGCCCCCGCGGTCGACGAGCAGGGTGGTCGCGATGCCGGTGCCGACCACCACCAGCAACAGGATCGCGCCGATGATGATGCGCTCCCGGTCGAGCCACGGGCGGCCTTCGGTGTGGGCGGCGATGGTCGGGGCCGGCGCCGGGCGGCGGGTGGCGGGGCGGCGCCGACGGACCGGGCCGGTGCGGGGCCCCTGCCCCACCTGATCGGCGGGCACGATGACCGTGCGCTGGCGGTTGAAGCCCTCGGGCACCGCGCCGCCGGGCGGGGCCGAGACGCCGCCGGCCATCGGGGACTGCATCGCGCCGGTGGGGGCCAGCCCGGGGCCGGAGACCGCCGGGGCCCGGGCGGTGCGCCGGGGCGGGTGGCCGGGGGCCTGACCGAAGGGCGGCTGGGCCGGCGCGCCGAAGCGGGGATCGGCCACGGGCACCGCCTGCACCGGCGCGACCCCCATCGGGTTCGACGGCCGGGGCGGGCCGTGGTGACCGGGCACCGCCACCGCCCGGGGGCGGCCGGGCGATTGCACGGGCTGCGCCGGGGCCGCCTGCGCCGGGCGGGCGGGTGCAGGGCGGGCGGGCGCGGGTCGAGCGGGCGCAGGTCGAGCGGGCGCGGGCCGAGCGGGGGCGGGTCGGGCGGGCGCCGCCTGAACCGGCACCGCCCGCACCGGGGGCCCGTCGCCGTATCCCGGATCGGCCGTCGGCCCCCACCCCTGGGCTGCGGCGGCGGCCTCGGCCCCCTCGCGCAGCCGGTCGCCCTCGTAGGCCCGGGTCGGCTCGTCGTCGAAGAAGTCGTCGGCGTCGATCGAGGCGAGCAGGTCGGGCTCGGAGTCGAGGCTCTCGATCTCGCCCCCGTAGGTCTCGACCGCCTCGCCGAACGAGGCCACCCCCGGCGCCACGTCGCCCCGGGTGTCGGGCTCGTCGAGCAGCTCCACCGAGCCGGTCCCGATCATGAGCAGGTCGGAGCCGGTCAGCATCGGCCCCGACCCGTCGAGCCCCGGCTCGAGGCTGGTGCGATCCTCGCCCTCGTCGAACATGCCGTCGCCCATCGCGCCGGCCCCGATCACCGAGCGGGCGTCGGGGGCCATGTCCCGCCGATCGCGGAGGGCGGCGTCGGCGGTGCGGTCGAGGGCCGGGCTGTCGTCGATGAACAGCTCGCGCATGAGCTGGGCGAGGCGGGCCTTGTTGAAGGCCACCTCGGCCCCCCGCAGGAAGCGGGCGAGCTCGCGCTGCATGTGCTGGGCCGAGGGGTAGCGGTCGCCCCGCTCGCGGGCGAGGGCCCGCATGACGATGCGGTCGAGGGCCGGGGGCACGTCGGGGCGCACCCTGCTCGGGGGGTCGATCTCGGCCCGGCGGACCCGGCTGAGCAGCGAGACCTCGTCGTCGTCCTTGTAGAGCAGCTCGCCGGTCAGCATCTCGTAGAGCACGATGCCGATGCTGAAGATGTCCGTGCGGTGGTCGAGCGGCTCGCCCCGGGCCTGCTCGGGCGACATGTAGTAGAACTTGCCCTTGATGATGCCCGCTTCGGTCTCGTAGGCCCGCAGGGCGGCCTTGGCGATGCCGAAGTCGACGATCTTGACCTCGCCCTCGAACGACAGCAGCACGTTCTGGGGCGAGACGTCGCGGTGCACGATGTGCAGCGGGCGGCCCTTGCCGTCCTTCTTGCGGTGGGCGTAGTCCAGCCCGGCGCAGGCCTCCATCGCCACGTAGGCCGCCGCGTCCACCGGCATCGAGCCGCCCCGGTCGCGCAGGCGCTTGAGCACCCGGTACAGGTCGCGCCCGTCGATGAACTCCATCGCGATGTAGTAGTGGTCGTCGACCTTGCCGAGGTCGAAGATCTGGCCGATGTTGCTGTGGCTCAGCTCGACGGTGATCCGGGCCTCGTCGATGAGCATCTCGATGAAGTCGGCATCCTGGCTGTACCGCGGATGCAGGCGCTTGATCGCCAGGATCTTCTCGAACCCGCCCAATCCGGGGGCCTTGGCCTGGAAGATCTCGGCCATGCCGCCGATGGCGATGCGCTCGAGGAGAATGTATCGGCCGAACTGCTCGTGCACGGGGACGGATTCTAAGGGTCGGCCCGGCCGGCGTCCACTGCCGGGCGCCGATCGTCGGGATGCCCCGCCCGGCGGTCGGCACGCGGTTGACGATGTGCCCCGCCCCGGCGCACACTGCGGGCCATGGGCACGAAGTTCCCCGACTATGTCCCCCCGACCCAGATCGCGTATCGGCCGGATGGGGGCACGACACTGCACTTGCGCAAGTGCCGGCTGGCCCTCGAGGTCGGCGACGGCCGCTGGGCGGAGCACGTCTTCGACCAGGCGGTCGTGACGTTGGGGTCCATGGACGACAACGACCTGGTGCTCGACGACGATACGGTCAGCCGCTACCACTGCCGGATCTACCAGGAAGACAGCGCCTACGTGCTCGAAGACCTCGGCAGCACCAACGGCTCGTTCATCGACGGGGTGCGCATCAAGGCGGCCTACCTCGCCCCGGGCCACGCGGTCGAGCTGGGCAACACCCGGCTGCAGTTCCAGAGCTTCGACGAAGAGGTGCACATCACCCCGTCGAAGTCCGACCGCTTCGGCGACATCATCGGCACCAACGTGCAGATGCGGAAGATCTTCGGCATCCTCGAGAAGATCGCGCCGACCGACACCACGGTGGTCATCGAGGGCGAGACCGGCACCGGCAAGGAGGTCGTCGCCCAGACGGTGCACAAGCGCTCCCACCGCGCCGAGAAGCCGTTTGTCGTCTTCGACTGCTCGGCGGTGCCGGCCAACCTCATCGAGTCCGAGCTGTTCGGCCACGAGAAGGGCTCGTTCACCGGGGCCATCACCGCCCGCCAGGGCCTGTTCGAGATGGCCAACGGGGGCACGATCTTCCTCGACGAACTCGGCGAGCTGAACCTCGAGCTACAGCCCAAGCTGCTGCGGGTGCTCGAGACCCGCGAGGTGCGCCGGGTCGGCGGGCTGCGGCCGATCAAAGTCGACGTGCGGGTCATCGCCGCGACCAACCGCAAGCTCGAGGACGAGGTGCGCGAGGGGCGCTTTCGTGAGGATCTGTACTATCGGCTGAGCGTGGTGCGGCTCTTCCTGCCGCC
This sequence comes from bacterium, assembly GCA_030426085.1. Classification (GTDB taxonomy): domain Bacteria; phylum Myxococcota_A; class Bradymonadia; order UBA7976; family UBA1532; genus JACKDM01. Next base: position 84,170 of record JAUHYW010000019.1, read on the forward strand.
CCTGCGCGACCGGCGGGAGGACATCCCCCTGCTCGCCCGCCACTTCTTGCAGGTGGGCCGCTTCAACCGCGACGGCAACGGCAATCAACGGGTCAGCAACCTGGGGCATCAGGTGCTCGAGGCGCTGCGGACCTACGACTGGCCGGGCAACGTGCGCGAGCTGCTCAACGTCATCGAGCGGGCGTGCAGCTTCGCCGAGTCCGACACCGCCGAGCTGGCCGATCTGCCGCCCCACCTGCTCGACCAGAGCCACATGCAGCGCCTGCAGCAGCTCAAGCCGCAGCTCCTCCAGCCGGACGGGGTCGAGGGGGTCGAAGACCTGGGGCCGTTCAAGGACGCCAAGGAGAAGTGGGTCGCCAGCTTCGAGCGGGACTACATCCGGGCCCTGCTCGAGCGCAACGACTTCAACATCAGCCACGCGGCCCGCGAGGCGGACATCGACCGCAAGTACTTCCGAAAGCTGATGAAGAAGTACGGCATCGAGAACCCCGACGACTGACCCCCGGGGCCATCAGGGCGCCGGCTGCGCCCCGCCGTCGGCCCGGGTCGGCGGATCCTCCCCCGGCAGGCCGGTGCCGATGCGCAGCACCGACGGGGGATCCTCCTCGTCGGCGGCGTCGTCTCCGCCCATCAGCGTCGCGACCCCGATGACCACCCCCAGCAAGACCACGGCGGCCAGCGCGATCCAGGCCCAGGGGAACGGCCGCTCGTCGATGTCGGCCACCTCGGTGCGGGCGGTCGGGCTGCCGTCGGGATCCTCGTCCTCGAAGCTGGCCACGCCGGGGTCGACGAGCGGCTGGCCGGGCAGCAGATCGGGCCGGGCGTCCACCGGCAACGTCTGATCGTCGGCCAGCACCGCCAGGGTCGGATCCTCGTCCTCGGGCATGCCCGCGTCCCGGGGCGGCGCGCCCTCCGAGGTCACCGCCGACAGCGCGATCGTGGCCTCGAGCCCGTCGGCCGAGGTGTCCACCGACGCCCGGTTCCACGGCTGGGCGGGGGTGCCGGGCGCGGTCACCGGGACCGCGATCGGGCGGGCCACCGGGCGGACGACCGCCGGGGTCGGCTTGTCGGTGAGCACCTCGGCCGGCGGCTGCACGTCGGCGAGCTCGAGCTCAGCCGAGGGGAAGTCCTCGATCGGGGCGTCGGGCCCGGCCGGCTTGAGCCCGACGACCGAGTGCACGTCGGTCAGCCGGTCGATGACCCGGTCGTCGACCTCGTCCTGGGCGTCGACCCCCGAGACCGAGGCGATGAAGTCCTCTTCGTAGAGGTTCTCGACCGTGCTCGGCTGGGGCCGCTCACCGCTGAGCAGCTCGCCGAGCTCGCGGGCGCCGTAGTCGACGTCGATCTCGGCGAGCGCCACGTCGAGCAGATCGGCCATCTCCTGCGCGGTCTGGAAGCGCCGGTCGCGGCTCTTGCGCAGCGCCTTGAGCACGATCGCGTCGACCCGCTCGGGGATCTCGGCCATCAGCCGCCGGGGGGGCACCGGCTTCTTGCGCAGGATCTGGTCGTAGACCTGGTACTCGTTCTGCCCGGTGAACGGCAGCCGCCCGGTCAGCATCTTGTACAGGGTCATGCCCAGGGAGAATATATCGGCCCGCCCGTCGAGCGCCTGGGCCTGGGCCTGCTCGGGGCTCATGTACTGCAGCTTGCCCTTGATCACCCCGCTGCGGGTCTTGGTCGAGTTGTTGGCCGCCTTGGCCACCCCGAAGTCGATCAGCTTCACCGCGCCCTCGTAGCTGATCAGGATGTTGTGGGGGCTGACGTCCCGGTGGATGACCTCCTGAGGCCGGCCGTCGGCGTCCTTGAGGGCGTGGGCCGCGTGCAGCCCCTCGGCGACGCCCCGGGCGATGTACAGCGCGGCGGGCAGGGGCAGCAGGGTGTCCCGCAGGCGGAAGCCGCGCAGCACCGTCGCGAGGTCGACCCCGTCGATGTACTCCATCGCGATGAAGTGCTGCCCGCCCACCGAGCCGAAGTCGAGCACCTCGGCCACATTCGGGTGACGAATGGCGGCGGCGATGCGGGCCTCGTCCTCGAGCATGGTGACGAAGCGCTCGTTCTGGGCGTAGTGGGGCAGCAGCCGCTTGATGGCGACCTTCTTGCGGAACCCGCCGAGGCCGACGACCTCGGCCAGATACACCTCGGCCATGCCGCCCTGCCCGATACGGCGGACCATCTGGTAGCGACCGAAGCTGCGGGGGGTCTCCGACTCCATCAACCGTCCATCTACCACTGACCGGGCCGGCCGTCCATGCGGGGTCGGCGCGGCCCGCCTCTCGGGCGCCCGCCGGACCGCCGGGCAGGCTCAGTCGCCCTCGCCCGGGGGGCCGGCGTCGGGCATCGGGCGCCGGCATTCGCCGTCGATACACCGCTCGCCCCCGGGGCACCGCGCGCCTTCGTCGATCGCCGCGTCGCAGTCGTCGTCCACCCCGTCGCAGCGCTCGTCTCGTGGGGGTACGATCCCCCGGCAGCGCACCCCGTTCCGGCCCTCGCAGAACGTATCGCCGATCTCGCAGCGGCCCTCGTCGCTGTTGCCGCACGGCTCCGAGCGGAAGTCCTCGTCGGTGCGCCCGTCGCAGTCCTGATCGAAGCCGTCGCAGGTGTCGCTGCCCGGCGGCTGGGGCAGGGTCTGGCCGGCGCAGGCCCCCCAGCGCCCCGAGGCGCAGGTGCTCGTGCCATCGGTGCACAGCCCCACGCCCCGGGTCGGCGGCGGGCCTTCGTAGCAGCGCTCCACGAGCCCGTCCACCGCGCCGTCGCAGTCGTCGTCGATGCCGTTGCACGCCTCGTCGGCGGGGCCGACCGCGCCCAGGCAGGGGCCGAACGCGCCCGCCTCACAGGTCCGCGCGCCGCGCCGGCAGGGGCCCACGTTCGGCCGGCCCGAGGGGAACGGGTAGCAGCCCACCTCGAGCGGGCGCCCGCCGGGGTCGAGGTCGGACACCCCGTCGCAGTCTTCGTCCGCGCCGTCACAGGTCTCCTCGCCGGGCAGCGTCTGCCCCTCACACTCGCCCCAGACCTCGCGCCCGACGCCCTCCCGGGCGACGCAGCGCCGCATGCCGCCCAGGCAGACCCCGACGTCCTCGGTCCCCGGAGCACCGTCGTAGCACGGCTGCATCAACGCCTCGTCCAGGCCGCCGTCGCAGTCGTCGTCGATGCCATTGCACAGCTCCACCCGGTCGCCCACGGCGACCCCCAGGCAGCGGATGGCGGTGTCCCGGCCGTCGACGAGGCACGCGTTGGGGGCCACCCGGCAGGCGCAGGTCGGCCCGGGGCAGGCGTCGCCGCACATCGCCGGGGCCGGCTCGGCGCCCGGCGCCCGCAGGGGGTTGCCTTCGTCGACGACGCCGTCGCAGTCGCCGTCGGCCCCGTCGCACAGCTCCTCGGCGCGAGGATGCACGTCGGCCCGCCCGTCGTCGCAGTCCACGTCCGCCGGCCACCCGTCGCCGTCCCCGTCGCGCACGCCGGCGCAGGCGAGGTCGGCCCCGTCGCAGTCCTGATCGATCCCGTCGCCACACTGCTCGGGCGCGCCGGGGTAGACCCCGGGATCGGCGTCGTCGCAGTCGACCCCGCCGGCCCGCCCGTCGATGCGGCCGTCGCCGTCGGCGTCCCCCCGGGGGCACGGGGGGTCGACCCCGTCGCAGTCCTGATCGACGCCGTCCCCGCAGCGCTCGGTCGCCCCGGGGTAGGCCCCGGCGTTCAGGTCGTCGCAGTCCTCGCCCGGCCCGGCGCAGCGCCCCGGCTCGACGGCCGAGCCCTCGGGGCAGGGCGCGCCGTCCCCGTCCACGTCGTCGGGGATGCACTGCGGGTCGAGGTTGTCGCAGTCCTGATCCACCCCGTCGCCGCAGATCTCGGGCCGGCCCGGCGCCCGCCCCGGATCGGCGTCGTCGCAGTCCTCGCCGGCCGGCGAGCCGTCCCGGTCGCGATCACAGGCGCCGTCGTCGCCGTCGCAGTCCTGATCGACGCCGTCCCCGCAGACCTCGACCGCGCCCGGGTAGCGGGTGGGATCGGCGTCATCGCAGTCGGCCCCCGCCGGCGATCCGTCCCCGTCCACGTCGTCCCCCGGGGCGCACTGCACGTCGGGCTCGGCCCGGCAGTCGTTGTCCAGCCCGTCGCCGCACCACCGGGCGTGCCGCTCCAGCGCCAGGCCCACCGGGCGCGGCTCACCGGGCAGCTCGGCGGGGTGGAACGGGTGGGCCTCGCGGGGATCGCACGGCGCGCGGCAGCCGGGCGGCGGGGTGTCGTGGCAGTCGGCGGCGGCCTCGACCCAGGGCGGCGGCTGGCCGGCGCAGCACGCCTCCCGGGCGCAGTCGGGGAAGAGGTCGCCGTCCCGGTCGCAGTCGGCGTCGAACGGGCGCAGCGTCACCTCGGCCCGGGTGGCCCCGGTCACCGTGGCCACCGCGCCGCCCATCGCGATCGGGACGCAGGTGCAGGCGGGCACCCGCACCGGATCGGAGAGGCACTGCGCGGGCCCGGCGCAGCCGACGACGTGCACCCCCACCGCCCCCCCGAGCCGCTCGGGGGTGTCGAGCGCGACGATCATCGGCCGCCCGTCGGGGTCGAGCCCGGCGGCGGCCAGATCGACCGGCCGGGCGCCCACCGCCCGATCGGGGCCGTCGCCCACCCGCAGGAAGATCACCAGCCAGTCGGGGCCGCCGGCGCCGGCGGCGTCGATCGCCACCTCGAGGGCGGGGGGCGCCTCGGGCTCGCAGCTCAGGCAGGCCGCCGCGAGCAGGGCGAGCAGCGACGCCCGGCGGCGGGCGCCGGGCGGGCCGGAGAGGGCGTGGGATCGCATCGCTGGATGATACCCCGGTCGCGGCGCCCGGACCACGCCCCCTTGTCGTCGGCGGCGATTCGTGAGACACGATCCCGATGATCGAACCGGTCGACCGACCCCGCCCCGAGAGCCAGGGCGACTTCGCCCGCCCCCCGTCGCTGTACGTCTATGGCGACGTGCTCGAAGAGATCCGGTTCAGCGGTCGCTGGCGGCGGGACGCGCTCGCCGGCGGCCTGCTGGTGGGCCGCCACTACCGCGACCCGGATGGCGGCGAGCACTACGCCGTCGCCGAGGGCTTCGTCGGCGGGGCCCACTGCGACGACCTGACCGACTTCACCCGCACCCTGCGCAGCGGCTGGAACGCGGCGAAGGACGACCGCGAGCGGCACTTCCCCGAGGGGGAGATCGTCGGGTGGTACGTGGCCCCCGGCGACCCCGAGGTCAAGCCCGACCGGGCGGCGCTGGTGCTGCACAACACCTTCTTCAACCACCCGTGGCAGCTCGGCCTGTGGGTCGGGGCCGAGGCCCGCCCGATCACCGTGCGCCCCGACGGCGACACCCTCGACGAAGGGCTCGTGGCGGTGCTCGATCGGGCCGGCGCCCGCCCGGCGAAGGCCCCCCGGTGAGGCCGTAGGGCACGACCCGCCACCGGGCGAGCGGGCGCGTTGACAGCACCGGCGGCACGGGCTATGACGAGCGCCATCATCCAGCCATCCGGGGGAGAGTCATGATCGGGCCCGGCACGACCATTCGCGGCAAGATCACCGGCGACGAAGACCTCGACGTCGAAGGGCGCATCGAGGGCAGCATCCGACTGTCGGAGAACCTCAAGGTGGCCGAGAGCGCCGTCGTCGAGGCCGAGATCGAGGCCCGCAACATCGACGTCAGCGGCAAGATCAGCGGCAACATCACCGCCACCGAGACCGTCGAGATCGCCGCCGACGCGGTGGTCGTCGGCGACATCACCACCCCTCGACTGCAGATCGCCGACGGGGCGCGCTACAAGGGCAAGGTCCACATGGACTTCGACCTGCCCGGCGCCGACGGCAAGTCGTCCTCCCGGCGCCGCTGAGCGGCCGCCGCCACCCATCCCGCAGGAGTCAGCAGCACATGGCCAACACCGTCATCGGCAACTCGATCGTCATCGACGGCGAGATCACGGGCGACGAAGCCCTCGTCGTGCAGGGCACCGTCAAGGGGCGCATCGCCCTCGAGGAGAGCGTGTTCGTCGAGAACAGCGCGACCCTCGAGGCCGACGTCGAGGCCGACTCGGTCGAGATCTCGGGGGTGGTGACCGGCAACATCACCGCCGGCACCCGGGTCGAGATCAAGGCCGACGGCAAGATGGTCGGTGACGTCAAGTCGCCGCGCATCCTCATCGCCGACGGGGCGCTCTTCAAGGGCAACATCGACATGGACGTGGAGCGCTGAGCATGGCCAAGGCCCCGACCGTGATCACCGCCGGCGTCGTCGTCAGCGGGCGGATCGAAGGCGCCGAAGACATCGAGGTCTTCGGCGCGGTGAAGGGCTCGATCCACCTCGACGGCGACGTCTTCGTCGACGAGAAAGCTCGGGTCGACGCCGATCTCGAGGTCAACAACCTCACCGTGCACGGCATCCTCGTGGGCAACGTCACCGCGAGCGACGCCATCGAGCTCGCCGCGAGCGCCCGGGTCGTCGGCGACCTCGCCGCCCCCCGGGTGATCGTGCAGGCCGGTGCCCGGTACCGGGGCGCCATCGACATGGGCGACATCGAGGGCGAGATCCCCGGCGAAGGCAAGGGCCGCGCCGGCCGCGGGCGTTCGAGCGGCAGCAAGGGGCGTTCGAGCAGCCGCCCGGCGCCGAGCCGGGCCGCGCGCCCCGAGCCCGAGCCGGCCCGCCCGGCGCCCGCCCGGCGCCCGGCCAAGAAGGCCGAGCCGGCCTCCGAGCCCCCCGAGCCCGAGCCGGCCGAGGCGGACGACGAGCCGGAGCTGCCCGACGCGGCCAAGAAGAAGAAGGTCGCCGTCAAGAAGCGGTCCTGAGCCGATGGACCCCTCCCCGCCCGATCGGGCCCGCCTCTTCGAGTTGCTGCGGTCGCTGTCGTTCAGCCGCCAGGCGGTCACCCTCGCCTCCGGCGCGCAGAGCGGCCTCTACGTCGACTGCAAGCAGACCGCGCTGCACCCCGAAGGCGCCTGGGCCCTGGGCCACCACCTGCTCGACGCGGTCGAGAGCATCGAGGCCCGCACCGGCCGTGAGGCGAAGGCGGTGGGCGGGATGAGCATCGGCGCCGATCCGCTGGCCACCGCGGTCTCGCTGGTCGCGTTCATGCGGGGGCGCCACCTGCCGGCGTTCCTGGTCCGCAAGACCCCCAAGTCCCACGGCACCGCGGTCTGGCTCGAGGGCATGGCCAACCTGAGCCCCGGGGCCGGCGTCGTGCTGCTGGAGGACGTCATCACCACCGGCGGCAGCACGATCAAAGCCGCCGAGCGGGTGCGCGAGGAGGGCCTCGACCCGTTCGGCGCGGCGGTCATCGTCGACCGCGAGGCCGGCGGCCGCGACGCGCTGGGCGCGGCCGGGCTCGAGGTCGAGGCGCTCTACACCCTCTCGGCGCTCGCCCGCGAGTCGTCGTGAGCCGGCGCCCCGCCCCCGGCCGGTGGGCGGCGGCGCTCGCCCTGTCGCTCGCCCTGGGCGGGTGCAGCCCGGCGGCGGTGAAGTGGGGCGTCGATCCTGGTGAGCAGGTCGACTTCGAGGATACCCGCAGCCGGTTCACCCGCTCGACCGACGTCTACGAGGGCACCGACGGCCGCATCTTCGTGCGCGGCACCTGGTTCGCCCCCCGCTTCGCCGCCGCGCTCGCCGACTGGCAGGCCCGCCGGGCGGGCGCCGAGGGCGGGGCGCACACCGCGGCGGTCCAGGCCGCGGTGACCAAGGCCCGGGCCGAGACGTGGTTCTTCGTGGCGCTCAGCACCGGCGAGTTCGCCTGGAACGACCTCGGGCAGCCCGACAGCACCCTGAAGGTCCGGCTGGAGGCCGACGGGGTGTGGCTCGACCCGGTGGCCATCGAGCGGCTGTCGATCGACGCCATGGCCGACCGGCAGGTGGTGTTCCCATATGCCAGCGACCTGACAGTGGGCTACGATATCGTGTTTCCGAAGCTGACCGATCCGAAGCGCATCCGGCTGCGCGTGGTGGGGATCCCGGGTCGGGGCGACCTGATCTGGGACGTGCGCTGAGAGGGACCGCGCCCGCGGGCCCGCGAGGGAGAGCCGACGTGAAGCCATTCGAGGGCACCGAGCACCGGGTGAGCGCCATCGACGGGACGGGGCTGTACTACACCGTCGAGGGCGAGGGGCCGATCGACTTCCTCCTGTGCGATGGCCTGGGCTGCGACGGCTTCATCTGGCGCTATCTGCGGCCGACCCTGCTGAAGCAGGGGCGCATCATCCACCTGCACATGCGGGGGCACGGGCAGAGTGACCCGCCCCGCTCACGGGGGCCGCTCCACATCGCCCGCTTCGCCGATGACTGGCGCCCGGTGCTCGACGCGGTGGGCAGCCGCAAGGCCATCGCGCTGGGGCACAGCATGGGCGTACAGGTGGCCCTCGAGCTGTGGCACCGCCACCCCGATCCGATCGCCGGGCTGGTCCTGATCTGCGGCAGCTACCAGAACCCGGCGGCGACCTTCCACGAGGGCGGCGGTCTGCAGCGGCTGCTGCCGATGCTCGAGCGGGCGACCCGGGTGGGCGGCCGGACCCTGCGCCGGGTCTGGCGGCGGCTGGTGGCCCTGCCCCTGGCCTACCATGTGGCCAAGGTCGGCGAGATCCACCCCGATCTGATGCGGCGGGAGGACTTCGACGCCTACATCGACCACCTCTCGCGCATGGATCCCCACGTCTTCATGCGGGCCCTCAAAGGCGCCGCCCGCCACTCGGCGGACGGCTACCTCGACCGCATCGACGTGCCGGTGCTCATCGTCGGCGGCACCGAAGACACCTTCACCCCCGGGCGCCTGTCGGACGAGATGGCCCGGCGCATGCCCGACGCGAAGCTGGTGATGGTCGAAGAGGGCACCCACACGGTGCCCCTGGAGCACGCCTCGCTGGTCAACCTCGAGGTGGCGCACTTCGCCGAGCGGGTCCTGACCGGGCGCCCGGCGCGCGATCCGGCGCCCCCGCCGGTGGCCGACGCGGTCTGAGCCGCGCGCGCCGCGCCAGCGACGCGCCCCGGACGAGATGTATGAAGGCGGGAGAGAGGCGCGGCGGCCCGCTCAGCGGTTGAGCTGCACCTTGAAGAGCTGCTGCCCGAGCAGGAGCAGGTCGCCCCGGGTCACGATGCCCTCACCCTTGATGCGCAGGTAGGTGCCGTTGGTGCTGTCGAGGTCGCCGAGGAAGTAGCGCCCCCGGCGCATGGCGACCTTGCAGTGCGACCCGCTGACGAAGCCGTCGTCGGGGAAGACCATCTCGCCCCGCTCGCGGCCGAGGAAGACCTCGGGCTTGCGCAGGGCCCACACCGACGTCGTCGTATCGAGCGCGACCACCGAGGCCAGCCGGCCCCAGGTGCCACGGACCGGCGAGCCCATCACGGTGGTGCCGTCCCCCGACCCGGGCATGATCGGCCGCACCTGGCTCATCTCTTCAAAGCGCAGGAGCTGCTGCCCGATGCGGAACATGTCCCAGTGGAACAGCTCGACCTCGGCCCGGATGCGCAGGAAGACCCCATTGAGGCTGCCCTCGTCGCGCACGTAGAGCTGCCCCTGCACGAAGTAGAACGTGGCGTGGCGCGGCGAGAGGAACGGATCCTCGGCGAAGATCGGCGAGGGGTTCGACCGCCCGACGGTCGTCTCGCCGGCGTTGAGGGGGAAGATCTCGCCCTCGGTGCCATCGGGGTGGATCAGGACGAGGTGGGCCGAAGGCGCGCCCGCGGTCTGAACCGCCGGCGCCGCCCGCCCGCCCTCGACCGGCGCGGCCTGGGGCGCGTCGTAGCGGCTGCCGCAGACCCCGCAGAACTTGAAGCCATCGGGCACGATGGCGCCGCACGCCTGACAGACGCGGCCGGCGGGCATCGCGTCCTCGTGCAGCGAGTCGTCGAGGTCGTCGGGCTCGTCGTAGGCCGGCTCGGGCGCGGCGGGTCGGGCCGGCTCGGCGGGGGCCGGGCCCTCGCCCGTCGCCGGGGGGCCCACCGGGCGGGGCGTCGCCGGGCGGGGCGTCACCGGGCGGGGCGTCGCCGGGCGCACGACCGGGGCCTCTTCGGGCTCGAAGTCGTCGTCCTCGAGCTGAGCCGGATCCAGCTCCTCGAACGGCGGCTCGGGCTGCAAGTCGAAGTCCTCGACCTCGACGTCGGCCGGCTCGATCTCACCGTCGAAGCCGTCGTCCTCGGGGTCGGTCTCCGGCTCGTCGGGGATCTCGATGGCGTCGGCGTCGTCGGGCGCGTCGCTCTCGGCCGCGGGGCGGGGGATCGCCGCCGGCCGAGCGGGCTTCGCCGGGGCCGCTGGCGCGGAGGCCGCCTCGCTCGCCTCTTCGGCCGCGTCCTCGGCCGCCTCTTCGGCCGACTCCGTGGGGGCCTCGTCGGCGTCGTCCTTGCGGGCGCTCAGCCGGCGGGAGAGCCCCAGGCCGGAGCCGAGGCCGCCGGGGCGGTCCTTGGCGAACAGCGACCCCTTCAGCTTGAGCTTGCCCGCCCCACCGCTCCGGCCGAGCTTGGGCACGCCGGGCGACTTGCCCCCGCCGGGCGCGCCGCCGGCCAGCTCGGTGCCGCAGCCGAGGCAGAACTTGTAGTGGTCGGCGTTCTCCCGACTGCAATTGGCACAGATGATCAATCCAGCCCCCTGGTCTACGCCGCCGTGATCTCGACCCGCAGCAACTGCTTGCCGAGGAAGAGATAATCGCCGTGCTGCAGCTCGCGTTGACCCTTGATGCGCACATAGGTCCCGTTTCGGGACCGCAGGTCGTAGAGCGTGATGGCGTCGGGGCTGAAGTCGACCCGACAGTGCCGCCCGCTGATGAACCGATCGTCGGGGAAGTCGACGTCGCACCCCTCGCGGCCGAGGGTGACGCTCTCGCCCTGAACGAAGTGGCACATGCCCGGCCGGCCGCCCTCGAAGATCTGGCGGATGCGATAGGGTCGCTGGGGCCGGGGGCTGGCGAAGAAGTGGGTGTGGTCGGGGCCGACGGTCTGCCCGCCGGGCTCGCCGAGCTCGACCTGCAACAGCTCCTCGCCGGCGAGGAAGACGTCCCCGTCCCGCAGCGGCACCGGCTCGCGGATGCGCACGAACACCCCGTTGAGGCTGTTCTCGTCGCGCACGAACAGCCGCCCGCCGTCGTAGAAGAAGTTCGCGTGGCGCGGGGAGAGGTAGCTGTCCTCGGGGAAGAGGATCTCGCCCACCTTGCGCCCGGCGATGTGCTCGTCGCGGTTGAGGTGGTACGAGAGGCCGTCCATGCCCTCGCCGCGGATGAGGATCAGCTTGGCCGTGCCGCGGGCGTGCGACTGGCCGAGGTAGGGCATCTGTTGCGCGTCGGCCGCCGCGTGCATCGGGTGTCCGCACTTCCCACAGAAGCGGTGATGCACCGGGACGTCGGCCCCACAGTTGCTGCACACGACGGTGGCTGTCATGGACGCTCGTCTCCGCAGCTACAGGCTCATGTTGCGTCATAAACCGTTCGACGGGCGGCTGCAACTTCTGGAATCGCCCCGAGTGTGGTAATGGCCGGCGCAGTGGCCCGGGGGCCGGGGTGGCGTGTTCGGCGACGTCGGGTTCGACGCCGCCGGTCGAGGCGGGCAGAATGGCGTGAACAGGGCTCGCGAGCGGCCGTCGGGCGGGCCCCGACACGATGGAGACTCCTGATGCATCCGACACCCCGCCTCCTGCCCCTCGCCCTCCTCGGCGGCCTGCTCGCCGCGCCGATCGCCGCCTCCGCCGAGACCACCGAAGTCCGCATCATCGACCTGCTGCAGCTCCGCACCGACGACCTCGGCGAATGGGAGCGCATGCAGCGCACCAGCGACAGCGCGCCGCTGACCCTCGAAGAGCTGGAGAAGCTCGCGGCGGCCGGCGTCGGCCAGAAGGCCCTCGTCGAGATGATGCGCACCCGCAAGGTCGCCGCGGTCGCCGACGGGGACACCCTGCTGCGGCTCAAGAAAGCCGGGGCCACCGACGACATGCTCGCCGCGCTGTCGGCCTACGCGATGGCGCCGAACACCGGCTTCGACCTCTTCGTGCGCCTCGACGTGGTCTCGCCCGACGCTCTGCGGCAGGCGCCGACGGTGTACATCGAGGCGTGGCACACCGTCGAGAAGCGGGCGGTGGCCTTCCTGCACGCCGACTTGCAGCAGTCGCTGACCCGGGGCCTGAAGATGCGGGTCACCCGCGACGAGAGCGACCCGATGCTGCCCCGCACGGTGCGCTCGATCGACTTCGCCGGCCGGATCGACACCCGCAAGCCGGGCACCGTCATCCTGCGGGTGCTCGTCAGCCGCACGCCGGGGCTGCGCAACCTCGACGACCTGCCGCCCGCCGCGGCGAAGCGGGTCCGCACCTTCGACGTGCAATACCCCGCCGTCAGCCTCGAGAACCGCTGCCGGCTCGACCTGAAGCTCGAGCGCGACAGCCTCATGAAGGACGCCTTCACCCTCGAGCAGGGCGACCTGGACTGCCGCTGGGAGTAGCCCCGCCGATGAGCGAAGCCGAGATCCGCGCCCTGCTCGCGGCCGTCGGGCCCGACAACCCCGAGCTGGTCCGCCGCTGGGGCGCGTCCTTGCGCCGGGCCGGCGGCTTCTACGCCGACATGGACGCCGAGGGCTTGCAGGCGATCGCCCGCACGACCCTCGGCTCGCTGGCCTTCGCCCTGGAGCACGGCCGGCTGCCGCCCACCACCGAGCGGCGCTATATCGACCCCCCGCCCTATCGCCACCAGCCGCTGCACGAGTTCGTGCTCGCCGGGCTGCTCGTCGACCGCATGCTGCGGGACTACCTCACCGAGCGGGCCCCGACCCCCGACCTGGCGGCCGCCGCCATCGCCCGGGTCGATCCGGTGCTCGCCGGGGCGCTGATCAAGGTCGTGCAGCTCCGCCAGCAGCAGATGAGCGCCGGGCAGCTCGTCGCCGACGTCGGCAAGCTGCTCGCTCGAGGGCGCAACCCCCGGCGGTCGTTCGACGCCACCTGCGAGCGGGTCGCCTCGACCCTCGGCGTGCACCGCTGCCTGCTGGTGGCCATCGACGACGGCACGGTCGAGGTCTACGGCGACTCCTACTCCGGCGACACCGCGGTGCCGGCCGGGCACGCCGAGGCCCGGGAGGCGTTCTCCTGGATCGACGAGGCGGCCGACGACCGGCAGCACACCCACCCGCTCGACGACCGCAGCAGCCGCCTGGAGCACGCGCTGCTGACCGACGGGCACCTCCACCTCGCCCACCGCTCGCTGGTCACCCAGGGCCAGCTCGTCGGGGCCCTGCTCTTCGCCGGCGACTCGCCCTCGGCGGCCCACGACGAGCGCATCGACGCCCTGGCGCCCCTGCTCGCGGCCCAGCTCGGCTACGTGCGCCAGACCGGCGCGCTCGAGCAGGCCGATGCGGCCATCGACGACCTGTTCGACGCCTCGCCCAACATGATGATCGAGCTGGACCGGCTGGGCCGCATCCTGCGGACCAACGACCGCTTCCGGCGCGAGATCGGCATGCCGGGGGACGTCATCGGCATGCCGCTGATGTGGCTGGTGCACCCCGCCTGGGCCGAGCGTTTCCGCGGGCTGTGGAGCCGCATCGAGAGCGAGGACCGGCTGCACGAGGCCCGGGTCGACCTGATCGCAGCCGACTCCCGCCGGCGGGCGCTGGCGCTCGAAGCCCACTGGATCCGCAACGAGTCGGGCGACCGCACCGGCTGCCTGGTCGCGCTGTGGAACGTGACCGATCAGGTCGTGCAGGCCGAAGAGGACCGGGCCCGCATCGACGAGCTGAGCGCCTTCGCCCACCACGTCGCCCACGACCTGCAAGCGCCGCTGCGCACCATCGCGGGGTTCACGGCGATGATCGCCGACGAGCTGCCCGACGACATCGACCCCGAGCTGCGCGAGGCCGCCGAGCGCACCCAGGACGCCGCCGAGCGGGCCGGCGATCTGGTGCGGGGGCTGCTGCGCTTCGCCCACGGCACCCGCAGCGAGGGCCGCAGCCGCACCGTGGCGCTCACGACGCTGCTCGACGACGTGCGGGCCAAGCTCGCCGCCGACTTCGAAGGCAGCGGCTGCCGGCTGGAGGTCGGCCCCGACGAGGCCCGGCTGCTCGGCGACGAGGTGACCCTGTCGACGATGCTGGTCAACCTGGTGGGCAACGCCATGCAGCACGGGGGCGCCTCCACCCGGATCGAGGTGGGGGTGCAGGTGACCCGGCCCGGCTGGGCCCGGCTCTACGTCAAGGACGACGGCCCGGGCATCCCGGTCGACGACCGCGATCGCATCTTCGGCGCCTTCGAGCGGGGCACCGACCGCACGCCGGGCACGGGCCTGGGGCTGGCCATCGTGCGGCGGATCGCCCGGGCCCACGGGGGCGACGTCTCGGTCGAGTCCACCGTCGGCGAGGGCAGCGTCTTCGCCGTCCGGCTGCCGACGCCCTGATCGACCGGCGCCCGCCTCGGGCGGCCGATCGGGCGCCCTCGACCGGCCGCCGCCGGCCGGTGAACGTGTTGACGAGGTCGCGGGGACGGTGGTAGGGGGTGTCTCTTGATCATGGCGTCATCGCTCACTGTGGGAACCCGTCTTTGATCCGACTCGCCACCATCGCCCTGGTGCTGGGCTGCGCGGCGCCGGCCGTCGCGGCCGACGTCGGCACCTGCCTCACCGAGGCCGGCCTGCGGCTCGCGCCGTGGACCGATCCGGTCGATCCGGCGTGCGGCGAGGACTGCGGGATCGAGGACGAGGCCGAGCCGCTCGACGGGCTGTGCAGCACCGACGACGGCACCTGCGGGGCCGACGAGCTGGCCGCGGCGCTCGAGATGCCCGAGCCGTCGGGCCCCCGCTGCATCGAACCGGGCCCGGCGTGCCAGTCGGGCCACTCCACCCACGGCGGCGTGGCCAGCGGGGTCATCGCCCTGCCCGCCCCGCCGCTCGAGTCCCCCGCCCCCCGCGGCGGCACGCTGCCCGGCGCCGGCCCTCCGATCGCCGACGCCCGGCCCTGGGATCGCACCTTCGCGCCCAGCCCGCCACCGCCCCGGGCCTGAGCCGCCGGCGAGGCGGCCCCCGACCGACATCGAATCCGAAGTCACCCGGCGCATGGGATGCGACCGGGTCGCCGTGGCGCGTGGCGCGTCGACGGCCGAACCCATTCACACGATCGGCGCCCGAGGCGCCGACCGGTCGCCCCCAGAGCGGCGACCCGAAAGGACCGAGAGCACATGGTGGATCTGGACAAGAATTCCAACAACAACAGCGGCGGCGGCGGCATGAGCAAAGAGGTGGTCATCCTCGGGCTCATCGTCATCGGCGCCGCGGCCTTCTTCATCGGCCGGGCGAGCAGCGACAAGGACGGGGAGTCCTCCAAGGCCGAGGTCGAGGCGACCGCCGAGGTCGAGACCGAGACCGCCCGGGACGACGCGGCCCCGGCGACGAACGACAGCGACATCCTGCCGGTCGGCAGCAGCTACGCGATGGGCCCGGCGACCGCGCCGGTGACCATCATCGAGTTCAGCGAGTTCCAGTGCCCCTTCTGCAAGCGCGTCGGCCCGACGCTCGACCAGATCAAGAAGGAGTACGGGGACAAGGTCCGCATCGTCTTCAAGCACAACCCGCTGAGCTTCCACAAAGACGCGCCCTACGCCGCCAAGGCGTCGCTCGCCGCCGGCAAGCAGGGCAAGTTCTGGGAGATGCACGACAAGCTCTTCGAGAACCAGCGGCAGATCAAAGAGGACGACATCAAGGGCTACGCCAAGGAGATCGGCCTCGACATGGCGCAGTTCGAGAAGGACGTCGCCAGCGACGAGATCGCCAAGATGGTCGCCGATGACCAGGCGCTCGCCGGCAAGGTCGGCGCCCGGGGCACCCCCAACTTCTTCATCAACGGCGAGCAGCTCAGCGGCGCCCAGCCCTTCGACCGCTTCAAGGCGGTCATCGACAAGCAGCTCGCCGAGGCCGAGGCGGCCGTCAAGGCCGGCACCAAGGCCGAGGCGGTCTACGCTGCCCAGGTGAAGAAGAACTTCAAGGAGCCCAAGAAGGCCGCGCCCCGCAAGGCCGCCGCCGACGACAAGACCGTCTACAAGGTCCCCGTCGGCAGCTCGCCGGGCATGGGCGGCAGCGAGCCGCTCGTGACCATCATCGAGTTCAGCGAGTTCCAGTGCCCCTTCTGCAAGCGGGTCCTGCCGACCCTCGAGCAGCTCAAGAAGGACTACGGGGACAAGATCCGGGTCGTCTTCAAGCACAACCCGCTGCCGTTCCACAAGGACGCCGAGCCCGCCGCCCGGGCCGCGATCGCCGCCGGCATGCAGGGCAAGTTCTGGGAGATGCACGACAAGCTCTTCCAGGACACCAAGGCCCTCAAGGCCGAGAACCTCGAGCAGTACGCCAAGGAGCTCGGCCTCGACATGACGAAGTTCAAGGCCGACATGGAGTCGGACGCGGCCAAGAAGCAGATCAAGGATGATCAGGCCATCGCCAGCCAGTTCGGCGCCCGGGGCACCCCCAACTTCTTCATCAACGGCCGCAAGCTGACCGGCGCCCGCCCGGTCAGCGCCTTCAAGTCGGTCATCGACGAGGAGATCAAGAAGGCCGAGGCGCTCGTCGCCAAGGGCACCCCCCGGGGCAAGGTCTACGCGGAGCTGACCAAGAACGGCGCCACCAAGGCCGCCGCCCCGGCTCCCCGCAAGCGGCAGCCCGCCGCTGACGACAAGACCGTCTACAAGGTCCCCGTCGACGACCTCGACTTCGCCAAGGGCCCGGCCGACGCGCTGGTCACCATCATCGAGTACAGCGAGTTCCAGTGCCCCTTCTGCAAGCGCGTCCTGCCGACGATGAAGCAGATCGAGGAGAAGTACGGCAAGGACGTGCGGGTCGTCTTCAAGCACAACCCGCTGCCGTTCCACAAGGACGCCCCCCTGGCCTCGCAGGCGGCCATCGCCGCCGGTAAGCAGGGCAAGTTCTGGGAGATGCACGACAAGCTGTTCGAGAACCAGAAGGCCCTCAAGCCGGACAACATCGACCAGTACGCCAAGGACATCGGCCTCGACATGACCCGGTTCAAGGCCGACCTCGAGGACTCGGCGGTCAAGGCCGCCATCGCCGCCGACCAGAAGCTCGCCGGCCAGATCGGCGCCCGGGGCACCCCCAACTTCTTCATCAACGGCCGCAAGCTGACCGGCGCCCAGCCGTTCAACAGCTTCCAGAAGGTCATCGACGAAGAGCTCGCCAAGGCCAAGGCGCTCGTCGCCAAGGGCACCCCCCGGGCCAAGGTCTACGAGGAGACCATCAAGAACGGCGCCACCAAGCCCGCCGCCAACCCCCGCGCCCAGCGCCCGCAGGAGGACCCCAACAAGGTCTACGAGGTGCCGGTCAACCCGGGCGACGCGATCAAGGGCCCGGCCAACGCCAAGGTCACCATCGTCGAGTTCAGCGAGTTCCAGTGCCCCTTCTGCAAGCGGGTCAACCCGACGATGGACCAGATCGTCAAGGAGTACGGCAAGGACGTGCGCATCGTCTTCAAGCACAACCCGCTGAGCTTCCACAAGGACGCGCCCTACGCCTCGCAGGCGGCCCTCGCCGCCGGCAAGCAGGGCAAGTTCTGGGAGATGCACGACATGCTCTTCGAGAACCAGCGGCAGCTCAAGCCGGAGGACATCGAGAAGTACGCCCAGGAGCTCGGCCTGAACATGGCCAAGTTCAAGGCCGACGCGGAGAGCGACGCGATCAAGAAGCAGATCGCCGCCGACCAGGCCCTCGCCGGCAAGGTGGGCGCCCGGGGCACCCCGACGTTCTTCATCAACGGCAAGAAGCTGCGCGGGGCCCAGCCCTACCCCCGCTTCAAGGAGATGATCGACGCGGCGCTCGGCAAGAAGTGATCGCGTGATCGACCGGGCCTGCGGGCCCGGCCTCCCCTGCCCCTCTTCACCCCCGGCGCCCGCCGAAGGGTGACACTCCTCCCGGATTCTGCTACCTCGTAGGCTCTCCGACCGACCGGCGAGCCCATGGATCCGAACTCCGATCAGCCCCGCCCCGATCGCACGCCCGAGGTGCCCCCCGCGCGCCAGCCCATGCAGTGGGCGGTGCTCGCCGGGGCCCTGGTGGTGCTCGTCGGCCTGCTCACCGCCCACCTCGGCCGCCCGGACCACGAGCGGGCCCTGCCCCTGGTGGGCGCTTTCGGGGCCCAGCTCCTCGACGCGCCGGCCCCCGACATCGTGGTGCAGGATCGGGCGGGCCAGCCCATCCGGCTCAGCGACCTGCGGGGCAAGGTGGTCTTCGTGAACTTCTGGGCGACCTGGTGCCCGCCGTGTCGGGCCGAGATCCCCGACCTCGAAGAGCTGGCCGAGAAGATGCGGCACGTGCCGTTCGAGATCTTCGCGGTGAGCTCCGACGAGTCGTGGGCCGAGATCGACCAGTTCTTCGGGGGCAAGGAGAGCCGCATGCTCATCGGCCTCGACCCGAACAAGCAGGCCATCGCGGCGACCTACGGCACCGAGAAGCTGCCCGAGACCTACGTCGTCGACCGCGACGGGCGGCTGCGGCTGCGCTTCATCAACGCCCAGCCGTGGGCCGACGAGCGCATCCACCGCTACCTCGAGTGGCTCGCCACGACCCGCTGAACCCGAGGACGCCGTGCCCGCCCCGATGCCTGCCGGTCGGCTGCACTACCCCGAGGTCACCCGGGTGGGGCAGGTGCGTCGGCGGTTGTTCTTCGCCGGCTTCTCGGTGCTGGCGGTGCTCGGGCTGGGCACCTTCGGCTACTACATGCTCGGCAGCATCGGCCGCGCCGAGCCGTGGGCGCTGCTCGACTGCCTCTACATGGTGCTCGTCACGCTGACCACGGTGGGCTACACCGAGGTGCTCGACGTGCGCACGGTGCAGTACGCCGAGCTGTTCACCATGATGCTGCTCGTGTCGGGCACCGGGGTGAGCGTCTACTTCCTCTCGGCGGTGACGGCGTTCATCATCGAGGGCGACCTGCGAGAAGCGATCTGGAGGCGCAGAGTGCGAGGCGAACTGCAGACCGTCACCGGACACCACATCGTCTGCGGCGCGGGCGAGACGGGCAGCAGCGTCGTCGAAGACCTGCTCGCCTCGGGGTGCCAGGTGGTCGTCATCGAGAACGACCCCAACCACATCGACCGGCTCGTGCGCCGGGTCGGCCAGAGCTTCATCGCCCTCGAAGGGGACGCCACCGAGGACGAGGTGCTGCTCGAGTCGGGCCTCGAGCGGGCCGAGGGCATCGTCGCTACGCTGCACACCGACCGGGACAACCTCTTCATCGTGGTCACCGCCCGCCAGATGAACCCCGACATCCGCGTGGTGAGCCGGGCGATCGACGAGCGGGCCGGGCAGAAGCTCTTGCGGGCCGGGGCCGACGCGGTCGTCAGCCCGAACCAGATCGGCGGCAAGCGCATGGCCCGGGAGCTGCTGTATCCCGGGGTCGTCGGCTTCATGGATCTGATCGTGCGCCACCCCGACCGCCACCTGTCGGTGCACGCCTTCACCCTGCCCGACGACAGCCCGCTCGACGGCCAGACCCTGGGCAACTCGGGCATCCGCCGGGCGAGCAACGCGCTGGTGCTGTCGGTGAACCCGCCGAACGACGGCCCCTCGATCTTCAACCCCCCGCCCGAGCTGGTGCTGGAGCGCGGTATGTGCCTCTACGTCCTGGGCGACCAGGGCTCGATCGAGAAGCTCAAGGCCTACGCGTCGCGCTGAGCACCTCCCACGCGCCGGCTCGCCGCCGCAGCCGGATGGGCGCCGACGTGGGCGTCTTCAGCGGCAGCACCGCCCGCCCTCCGTCGAAGCGCAGCACCGCGCCCGCGGGGCCGCCCGCCCACTCGACCCGCGCCCCGGCCCTCACCGGCACCCCGACATCATCCCCGCTGCGGCTCAGGATCCCGTCGACCCCGACCGTGATCTCGACCCGCCCATCGGGCAGCGGGCGGGCCGACAGCGGGCCGGCGCCCTTCATCCGGCACCGGGGGTCGTGGGGCACCGCCCGCGCGGCCACGACCTGCGCGGCCGCCTCGGGCGGCTCGAGGCACCACAGCGCGTCGAGGTAGTCCACGAGGTCGATGCCCGGGGCGCCGCGATCGGTCCAGCCGGCGCGCAGCGCGCCGAAGAGCGGGCCGAACACCGCGCCCGGCTCGAGCTGCGCCGGGTCGTCGTCCCCCGGGGGGCCGTCGTGCAGATCCCACAAGAGCGCCGCCACCAGCCACTCGCTGATCGCGCCGGTGCCCGTGCCGTCGGCGGTGCCGAAGGCCATCGGATCAGCCATCGCCTCCAGGTCGAGGCGCGCCACGCCGGCCAGCTTGTAGTCGAGCTGCACCGGGGTATCGGGCCAGCCGCCGAAGAACGTGGCGAAGCCCTCGGACCACGCGATCGCCGGCTCGATCCGGGAGCCGTCGTGCCGCCCGCCGCCGCTGTCGTCCCGGCTGAAGGCGGCGGCGACGTGATGCCCCATCTCGTGCACGATGACGGCCCGATCCCACTCGTCGGGGTCGCTGAGGCGACCGCTCAGCTCGATCAGCGGCTCGGCCCCCGGGCGGAAGCAGCTCCCGCAGGGCTCGGCGAAGCCCGGGCGCCAGCGATAGCGCGCGGGGGGTGTATCGGCGGCGGGCAGATCGGGCGGCAGGAGCGGCCCCAGACGGGCGAGCGCGTCGGCGGCGGTGCGGGCGACGAACCACGCGGCGGCGGTCGGCCCGTCCGGGTCGAGGCCCGCGTCGACGTCGGCCGATCCGTCGAGCGAGGCGACCGGCTCGGCCCACGGCAACCGCCCGTCGGGCCCCACCCGGACCGGCACTCCCAGCGCCTCGGCCTCGGCCACCAGCCGCAGCGTCATCGGCGCTGGCGCAGCCTCGGCCCGCAGGTCGAAGCGCCCGTCGCCGTCCACCCGGCCGGCGGCGACCCAGGCGCCGGCCTCGTCCACGAGGTCGACCCGGGCCCCGGCGGTCGTGAACCCGGCCGGCCCGCCCAGCCCCACATCGGTGACCGGGCGCGCCCAACCGGCGACGCGCCCCTGCACCCGGATCGGTGCGGTGGGCGGCGCCTCGACGGCGATCGTGAGCCCGTACTGCCCGGGGCCGAAGACCCTCAACACCGCCCCCTCGGCGGGCGCGGTCCAGCTCAGGGTCGCGTCGCCGTCCACCGCCAGCCGCTCGACCCGGATGGCGCCGGGCCACCACAGCTCGGCGATCAACGCGCCCCCCCGCGGGGTCAGGCGGGCCCGGATCGCGCGCCCGGGGGCCGCGTCGACCCGCACCGCGTCCCCCGCAGCGCACGGGGCGCGGGCGGAGATCCCGGGCGCCGGGACGGGGTCGGGGTCGGCCAGCGGGGCGCAGTCGTCGGGGCCCGGCGCGGTGTCGGCGCCATCGGCATCGGGCGCGGCGTCGGTCGGCGCGCCATCGGGGCCGACGTCCGGGCGGGCGTCGGACCCGCGATCAGGGGGCTGCCCGGCGGGCGGTGTCCGGGGGCCCGGCTCGGGGTCGAGGCAGCCGGTGAGCGCCAGCGCGCAGAGCCAGGCGGCCGTCGGCAAGGAGGAGGCTCGCATCGGGCGAAGGTAGCAGAGCGGCCGGGTCCGGCGCCCGCCGGGCAGCGCCCGACGCCCGATGCTGGTAGTATGCCGCGCCGTGATCCGCAACCTCTCGTTCTACGCGGTGATGATCCTCGCCGCGGTGCTGCTGCAGCTCGTCTTCGGGGGCGACCCGTGGACCCTGTGGACCCCGTACGCCCACCGGGTGGACGATCCGCTCGCCTGGCAGATCGGGCTGGGGGTCGCGGCGGGGCTCGCGGTCGTCCTGCTGTCGCGGGTCGGCTCGGCGTGGTTCGCGTGGTCCCGGGGGCTCGACCGCTGGTTCCGGGACGTGCTCGGCCCGCTCGACGGGCGGGAGATCTTCGCGATGGCGGTGCTCAGCGCGCTGGCCGAGGAGATCTTCTTCCGGGGGTTCCTCCAGCCGCGCCTCGAGCTCGTGCCGACCGCGATCCTGTTCGGGCTGGTGCACTTCCCCTTCGAGAAGCGCCTGTGGCCGTGGACCATCAGCGCCACCGCCATGGGCTTCGCCTTCGGCTACATGGTCGAGACCCAGGGCACGCTCGTCGCCGCGGTGCTGGCCCACTTCACGATCAACTACTTCAACCTGCACGTCCTGGTGCGGCCGCTGGCGGCCGAGCGGTGAGGAGCCTGGGGCCCACCTGGGCGGTCGTGCTGACCCTCGACGTGCACCTGCTCGCCGCGCTGGCCCTGGCCAACATGGGCTTCGCCGCCAGCGCGGTGCTGCTGCTCTTCCGGCGGCGGCGGGCGGTCGATCGGCTGCTCATCGGGCTGGGCGTCTTCGCGCTGGTGATGGGCGCCTCGCTCGGCGGCATGTACCTCTTCGCCGGCGCGCCCATCCGCGAGGTGCAGCTCCTGGTCTTCGACTGATCGACTGAGCAGCGGCGACCGCGGGCCCCGGGGTCAGCCCCGAGTGACGTGGTAGCGCACGATGGGCAGCCCCTGCGCCATGCACGTCGCCTCGCGATGGGTCGGCGGCAGGGTGCCCTCGGCGAAGGCTTCGGGCGGCGACAGCGCGGGCACCGCGGCGAAGGCCTCGGCGAACTCCTCGGCGATGGCCGGCACGTCCGACTTGACCCAGATCCGGCCGCCGGGGCGCAGCATCTCGGAGAGCTCGCGGGCGAAGCCGAGGGTCACCAGCCGGCGCTTGGCGTGGCGCTTCTTCCACCACGGGTCGGGGAAGTTGATGTAGACCCCGGTCAGGCTGCCCGGGGCGAAGAGCACCCCCGAGACGGCCCGGGCGTCGGCCCAGATGAAGCGCAGGTTGCGCGGCGCCTCGGGGTCGGGGCCGAGCACGTTGGCCAGCCGCCAGCAGTAGCGACGGCGGATCTCGATGCCGATCACGTTGGCCTCGGGCATGCGCCGGGCCAGCGCGACGAGGAACTTGCCCCGGTTGTAGCCGATCTCGAGGTGCAGCGGGGCCTCGCGGCCGTAGATGGCGGCCCAGTCCACCGGCAGCACGTCGGGCCGGGGCGCGACGTTGTGCCCCCCGACGTCGTTGCCGCCGAACAGGTGGGCGTTGAGCAGCGGCCAGGCGTCTTCGCCTTGGGGCAGGGTGACGGTGGGACCGCGCAGGCGGGGCATGGGGCCTCCCGAGGATGCAGACGTGCAGGCCCGTCTATCCAAGCCGGGGGGCGGCTGTCAATCGGGCGCTGCGTCGGGGCCGGCGTCGGCCGCCCCGACCCCCGGGGTGATGTCCGGTGGGCCGGCGTCCGGCGGCGGGCCCGGGTCGGGGCCGACCTCCATCCGATCGAGCACGCTCGGGGGCAGCTCCAGCGCCGGATCACCGGTGACCTCGGCGATGAACCCGGCGGCCTCCTCCCCCACCCCGGCCTTGTACAAGATGACCAGCCCCAGCCCGATGGCCAGCAGGAACGCCGCGCCCAGCCCCTTCTTCGGCCGGATGTCGGCGATGTCGCTCGCCCGCCGCCGCCGGCGACGCCGGGTCATCGCCCGCCGTCCGCCGGGCGCATGTCGGTCACCCGCAGCACCATCTTGCGCCGGCCGCGCCACGTCTCGAAGCGCGGGCTGTAGAAGAGATCGACCGGCCCGTCCCACATGCGGGCGAGGTCGGCCTTGTTCCACGCCAGCGCCTCGCACGGGCCATCGGCGACCCGGGTGAAGACCTTGAGGTGCCCGCCCCGCAGCACCGTCGCCCGGCCCCGCACGCCGCGGCTGATGAAGCGGGGGCTGGGGTTGTGGTGCCCGAAGGGGCCGACCGCCTCGAGCGCCTCGAGGTCGCTGTGGGAGAACCGCTCCAGCTCGATCTCGGCGTCGGCCTCCAGGGCCGGCGGACCGGGCGGGCCGTGGCGCAGGGCGACCACCGCCTCCGACAGCGCCGCCCGGAAGGCCTCGAGGTCATCTTCTCGCAGGGTCATGCCGGCAGCGGCGGGGTGGCCGCCGTAGCGCATCAGCAGCTCGGCGCAGCGGTCGAGCGCCTTCTTGATGTCGACGTCGCCGGTGCTGCGGGCGCTGCCCTTCAGGATGCCGCCGTCCCGGGCGAGCATGATCGACGGCCGGTGGAAGGTCTCGACCATGCGGGCGGCGACGATGCCGACCACGCCCGGGTGCCAGTCCTCGCCGGCCAGGACCAGCACCGGCGCGCCCCCGGCCACCGCCGCCTCGGCCAGCACCGCCGCCTCTTCGACCATGCGGGCCTGGATGGTGCGCCGCTCGCGGTTCTGGGCCTCGACGAGCTGGGCCAGCGCCGTCGCCTCGCCCCGATCGTCACCGATGAGCAGCCGCAGGCCGCGGGCGGCGTCGTCGATGCGCCCAGCGGCGTTGATGCGGGGGCCCAGCCGGAAGCCGAAGTCCCGGGCCGAGATGCCCTCCAGTGAAGTGCGGGTCACGTCGAGCAGCGCCGCCACCCCGACCCGGGGCCGGGCCTGCATCACCTTGACCCCGTAGCGCACCAGCGCCCGGTTGAGCCCGGTCAGGGGGGCCACGTCGGCCACCGTGCCCAGGGCGACCAGATCGAGGTAGCGATCGGGGCGCGGCTCGGGCCCGGTGTAGAACGCCGCCG
This sequence comes from bacterium, assembly GCA_030426085.1. Taxonomy (GTDB): domain Bacteria; phylum Myxococcota_A; class Bradymonadia; order UBA7976; family UBA1532; genus JACKDM01. The sequence continues at coordinate 108,643 of JAUHYW010000019.1, forward strand.
CCCGCAGGTGCCGCCGGACCTGGACCAGCAGCACGAAGGCGACCCCCACCGCGGCGAGGCCCTTGTAGGGGAAGCCGCAGACCGTCCGGTGGGGGTTGAGGTGGGCGAACGCCTCGGGCTCGGGGTCGCTGATCTGGTGGTGGTCGATGATGATGACGTCCAGCCCGCGCTCGGCGGCGTGCCGGATCTCGCGCACCGCGGACGAGCCGTTGTCGACCGTGATCAGGACCTTCGTGCCCCGGTCGGCGAGGGTGTCGATGGCGTCCGTATTGAGCCCGTAGCCCTCTCGCAGCCGATGGGGGATGTAGTAGTCCAGCTCGACCCCGAGATGGTCCCGGAAGAAGAGCCACAGCACCGCGGTGCTGGTGACCCCGTCGACGTCGTAATCCCCGTAGATGGTGACCTGCTCGCCGTCGCGCAGCGCGCGCACGATGCGCTCGGCGGCCCGATCGATGTCGGCCATCTGCGCCGGATCGGGCATGTCGGCGAGGCTGGCCCGCAAGAAGACCTCGGCCTCGTCGGCCTCGACCCCCCGCAGGGCGAGGATGCGGGCGACGATCGGGCTGAGCGCCAGCGCGTCGGCCAGGGCGGTGACCCGGTCTTCGTCCACCTCGGCGACGCGCCACGGGCGGACCGGCTCGGATCGGGGCTGAGGCAGGACGGGGTGGGTGGAGGCGGGCTGCACGGGCGGCTCCTCGGGCGTCCGCGGGGACGGCGAGCGGCGGGCCCGGACCGGCCGCCGATCCCGGGATCAGCCCTTCTCGGCGGTGAGGCGGTCCGCGGCGGCGGCGTCGGCCCGCCGCTGACTCAGATAGCGATCCATGCCGACCACCGCCGGGCTGGCGATGTACATCGACGAGTAGGTGCCCACCACCACGCCGATCAGCATCGCGAAGGCGAAGTTCTGGATGATGCCGCCGCCGAACAGGTAGATCGACAGCACCGCCAGGAAGGTCGTCACCGAGGTCAGCACCGTCCGCGACAGGCAGTCGCTGATGCTGATGTTGATGTTGTCGATGAGATCCTTGCCCAGCCCCATGTCGATGGACTCGCGGATGCGGTCGTAGACCACGATCGTGTCGTTGAGCGAGTACCCCACGATGGCCAGCAGCGCGGCGATGATCGGCAGGTTGAACTCCATGCCGGTCAGGCTGAAGATGCCCAGCGTGATGCTGATGTCGTGCACCAGGGCCAGCACCGCGCCCGGGCTGTAGCGCAGGTCGAAGCGGAAGCTGATGTACAGCAGGATGGCCAGCAGCGCATACAGCACCGCCAGGGCCCCCTGGTTGCGCATCTGCTTGCCCACCGCCGAGCCGACCGACTCCAGCCGGTCGATGCCCTTGTAGACCTCGCCGTAGGCGTCCGTCATCGCCTTGTTGATCTGCTCGCGCACCCCGGGCAGGCGCAGGATGTAGACCGGGTTCTGGGCCTGGGTCTGAGTGCTGACCACCCCATCGGGCTGACCGCCGGCCTTCAGGGCCACCGCCAGCTTGTCCCGGGTCTCGGGGGTCGTCTCGCCGAACTTGACCCGCACCTCTTCGCCGGCCTCGTCGCTGGCGTCCCACAGCTCGGGCTCGCCCAGCTCGGCGACGATGGCCGCCCGCAGGGCGGCGACCTCTTCGGCGCTCAGCAGACCCTGGACCCGGCTGCGCACGAAGTAGCGGCCCTCGTCGGTGAGGCCGTAGGTGACGACCTCGGGCTCCTCGCCGAAGACCTCGCCGGTGCGATCACGGAGCTGGCCCACGTCCTGGGGCTCGGTGAAGGCGAGCAGCACCTCGGTGCCCCCGGCGAAGTCGATGCCGAAGTTGAGGCCCTTGGTGGCGATGAGCGCCCACGAGGCGGCGACGAGCACCAGGCTCATCGTCACCAGCGGCTTGGCGGCGCCGAGGAAGTTGTAGCGTACGCCGGGCTTGAAGAATTCCACGGTGTGTCCCCCCGCCTCAGATGCTCATCCGGGCCGGCTCGGCGCCGCGCCCGTACATGCGTTCGAAGACCAGCCGGGTCACCATCAGCGCCGTGTACAGCGAGCAGATGATGCCGATGCCCAGGGTCACCGCGAAGCCCCGGATGGGCCCGGAGCCGAACTGGTAGAGCACCACCGCCGCGATGGCGGTGGTGACGTTCGCGTCGAAGATGGCGCTGAACGCCTTCTCGTAGCCGGTGTCGATTGCGGCCCGGACCGACTTGCCCACCCGCAGCTCCTCGCGGATGCGCTCGAAGATGATGACGTTGGCGTCGACCGCCATACCCACCGTCAGCACGATGCCGGCGATGCCGGGCAGGGTCAGGGTCGCCCCGAACGCCGTCAGCCCGGCCATCACGAACAGCAGGTTGAGCAGCAGGGCCAGGTTGGCCACCAGCCCGGCGGCCTTGTAGTAGAGCGCCATGAAGACCACCACCGCGCAGAAGCCGATGATGATCGACAGCCGCCCGGCGGCGACCGAGTCGGCGCCCAGCGAGGGGCCGACCTGGGTGTCGTAGAGCTTGCGCAGCGGGGCCTGGAGCGCGCCGCTCTTGAGCACGGCGACGAGGGCCTTGGCCTCCTTGAACGCGGTGTTGCCCACCGCGCCCATCTCGATCTGCACCCGGCCGCCGGGGATGGGCTCCTTGATCCGCGGGGCGCTGTACACCTCGTCGTCGATCATGATGGCCATCAGCTCTTTGGTGTACTGCTGGGTCATCTTGTAGAAGCGGTCGGCGTCCACCTGGTCGAAGGCCATGTTGACCACCGGCCGGTTGAACTCGTCGTAGCCCACCGAGGCGTCGGTGACGTTCTCCCCGCTCATGCCCGCCTTGCGGAACAGGAACACCGGCTCGTAGACCGGCACGATCGCGTCGTCGTCCCGCAGCGCCTTGTGCAGCTCTTCGAGGTTGCCCTTGAGCTTGTTGGTGGCGTCCTCCTGCATCTCGGAGAGGTTGCCGATCTCCTGCAGGTTGGCGTCGCCCACCTTGGCGAACGAGCTCTGGATGCCGATCATGTGGTCGGCGTCGTACTGATCCTCGATCATGTACTCGATGATCTCGCGGCTGGTGCTGCGCACCACGGTGGGCCCGGCGAGCGCCACCTTGTGGTCCTGCGAGATGCCGGCCAGCGCTTCGGGCCACGCGGCCGGATCGGGCTTGCGGGCACCGATCTTGCGGTAGAACTCGGCCTGGGCCGGGCTGCGGTCGACGATCTGGAAGCGGAGCTGCCCGGTCTGGGCCAGCTTCTCCTTCGCCGCGGCGAAGTCCTCTTCCTTGATGCCGGGCAGCTGCACGACCAGCTCGCTCTCACCGCGGCGGCTGATGGTGCTCTCGGCCACGCCGAACGCGTTGATCCGCCGCTCGATGGTCTCGATGGCCTGATCGACGGCGCCGGTGCGGAACTCCTCGATGCTCTGGTCGCTCATGACCAGCGTCATCACGGTGTCGGTGACGTCGGCCACCTCGTAGCTGCCGACGAACCGGTTGACGAAGTCCTGGTCGAGCTTGTCGGTGGACGCCTCGTCGGGGAAGGTCACCGTGACGGTCGTGATCTCGTCGATCGTCTCGCCGTCGCCGGGCTTCGCGGTCACCTCGACCTCGCGCTCGGCCTTCATCTGCACCTCGATGGTGCCGGCGATCTGGACCGCCTTGCGCTTGAGGGCCTGCTCGATGTCGACCTTGTACTGGAGGTGGATGCCGCCCTGGAGGTCGAGCCCGAGCACCATCTTCTGGTCGAAGATGTCGGTGTACCACTCGGGCAGGGCCGCAGCCTCCGGGTCTTCGGCAGTGAACTCGACCACCGTCGGGGCCAGCATCAGCCCGCTGACGGCGACGAGCGCGATGAGCGCGAGCGCGCGGGGGGTGTTGTGTCCCATCGCCTACTTCCCCTTCTCGAGTTCGACCTCGCCGGTCCCGGCATAGAGGTTCACCTGGCTACGCACGACCCGCACCTTCACCTTACCGTCCACGTCGACGGTCAACTCATTGTCGGTGAGCGCGTGGATGCTGCCGATGAGCCCGCCGTTCGTGACGACGCGATCCCCCTTCTTGAGCCGGGCGATCATCTCCTCGTGCTCCTTCATCCGCTTGCGCTGCGGACGGATGAGCAGGAAGTAGAAGATCACGAACATGATGACGAGGGGCATCAGCGCGCCCAGGCCACCGCCCGGCGCTTGTCCCTCTTGATTGATGGCGAGGAGGATCAGCTCGTTCACGGCATTCTCATCCGGTGTCCGGCCGCGGCCCGCAGGCGCCGAAGGATCCGGCGCGCCGTGCCGCGGGGCGGGGACCGCGGTCGAAAGTCGGCAGGGAATATCAGAGCGGGCCCGGTGAATCAAGCCCGCCCCGGGGATTCGGCGGCATTCCCCCCGCCCGGATGTCAGCCGGAGGGCAGCCCCGCCGTCCAATCGCGGTAGAAGGCGGCGAAGCGTCCCCCGCGCAGCGCCCGCCGCATCCGGGCCATCAGCCGCAGGTAGACGTGCACGTTGTGCCGGCTGAGCAGGCGCACGGCGAGGAACTCGTTCGACTTGAGCAGGTGCCGCAGATAGCCCGCGCCGAAGCGGCGGCAGGTGTAGCAGTCGCAGTCGGGGTCGATCGGGCCCCGCTCGCGGGCGAAGCGGGCGTTCTTGAGGTTGAGCTTGCGCCGCCCGCCGTCGACGAACAGCCCGCCCTTGCGCGCGTTGCGAGTGGGCATCACGCAGTCGAACATGTCGACCCCCCGGGCGACGCCCTCGACCAGATCGACCGGGGTGCCGACCCCCATCAGGTAGCGCGGCTTGTCGGCCGGGAGCTGCGGCGCGGTGTGCGCGAGCGCGTCGTACATCTCGGGGATCGACTCGCCGACGCTCAGCCCGCCGACCGCGAAGCCGTCGAACGGCTCGCCGCACAGCGCCTCGACGTGCCGGGTGCGCAGCCCGTGGTCGATGCCCCCCTGGATGATCGCGAACAGGGCTCCGTCGGGCCGGGAGCGGGCGGCGAGGCAGCGCTTCGCCCAGCGGGTCGTGCGCTCCATGGCCGCCTCGACCTCGGGCCGGGGCGCGCTCGACGGCGGCAGGTGGTCGAGGCACATCATGATGTCGCTGCCGATGGCGTCCTGGATGCGGATCGCCATCTCGGGGGTCAGGTTCAGCCACGCCCCGTCGACGTGATTGCGGAAGCGCACCCCGTCCTCGTCGATCTTGCGCAGATCGGCCAGGCTCATGACCTGGAACCCGCCGCTGTCGGTCAGGATCGAGCGCTTCCAGTGGGCCATGGTGTGCATGCCGCCGAGCGCCTCGAGGGTCTCGACGCCCGGCCGCACCGCGAGGTGGTAGGTGTTGCCGAGGATGATGCTCGCGCCCATGTCCTCCAGCTCGTCCGGCGCGAGCCCCTTGACCGTCGCCGCGGTGCCCACCGGCATGAAGACCGGGGTCTCGACCTCGCCGTGCGCGGTCCGGAAGCGCCCGCAGCGGGCGTGGGTGGTGTCGCAGCGGGCCTCGACCCGGAAGTTCAGGTCCATCGCCCCCCCTCTCGTCGCAGCAGCATCGCGTCGCCGTAGCTGTAGAAGCGCATCCGGGCCTCGACCGCCCGGCGGTACGCGGCCAGGATCCGGTCGCGGCCGGCGAGCGCGGCGACCAGCATCAGCAGCGTGCTCTGCGGCAGGTGGAAGTTGGTCACCAGCCCGTCGATCACCCGGAAGTCGAAGCCGGGCAGGATGAACAGATCGGTGCGGTCGGTCTCGGGGTCGCGGGCGTGGGCCTCGAGCGCCCGGACCACCGTCGTGCCCACCGCGATCACCGGCCGCGCGCCGCGCACCGCCGCCGCCGTCTCGGCCGGCACCGCGAAGCGCTCGGCGTGCATCGTGTGGTGGCGCACGTCGTCGGTGCGCACCGGCAGGAATGTGCCCGGCCCGACGTGCAGGGTCACGCTGTGCACCGCGACGCCCTTGCCCCGCAGCGCGTCGAGCAGCGCGGGGGTGAAGTGCAGCCCGGCGGTCGGCGCGGCCACCGCCCCCGGCTCGCGGGCGAAGACGGTCTGGTAGCGGGCCCGGTCGTCGGCGTCCGGGTCGCGGCGGATGTAGGGCGGCAGCGGCACCCGCCCGGCGGCGTCGAGCCAGCCCCACAGGTCGTCGACCCCGCTCAGCCGCAGCTCGACGGTGCCGTCCCCCCGCCGCGCGACCAGCTCGGCCTCGGCTCCCGGCAGCTCGATGACGGCCCCCGGCTTGAGCCGCTTGCCCCGGACCATCGCCCCGATACGCAGCGGGCGCTCGCCGGGTCGGCTCAGCGGCTCGACCACCAGCACCTCGACCGCGCCGCCGGTGGGCTTGTGACCGAAGAGCCGGGCCGGCACCACCCGGGTGTCGTTGACGACGAGCACCTCGTCGCCCCGGAAGCGGTCGACGATGGCGGCGAAGGGCGTGATCGCGGGCGGGCCGGCGAGCGGCACGGTCATCAGCCGGCAGCCGCCCCGGGTCGCGGGCGGCCGCTGGGCGACGAGGTCGTCGGGCAGGTCGAAGTCGAAGTCGCTGCGCAGCATGGCCGCGCAGGGTGGATCGGGCGGCGGTCGGGGTCAAGCGCGGCGCGTCGGGCGGGCGCGTCGGCGGGCGCGCCAGCCGAGCAGGAGCAGCCCCACGGCAAACGCGCCGGAGCCGGGCGCCCCGCCCGCCGCGTCGCACGCGCAGCCCTCGGTGGGGGGATCCGGCTCGCCGCCGGCGTCGACCGGGCTGCCGTCGCTGCCGCCGGGCCCGCCGTCCGCGTCGTCGAAGACCGCCCCGTCGGGCTGTCCTTCGGACGGCGGCTCGGCGTCGTCCGCTTCGCCTTCGGGCGCGACGCAGGTGGCCGCGCCGGCGACGACCGCGCAGGTCGACCCCTCGGGGCAGGCCATCTCGCCGCAGTCATCGGTCTCGACCCAGCCCGGGGCGCACGTCGCCCGGCCCCGCTCGGCGACGCAGCGCTCGCCCCGGGGGCAGCGGGCCGTCGCGCACGGATCGGCGCCGCAGAAGCCGTCGACGCACCGCTGCCCACCCTCGCAGGCGATCCCGGCGCACGGATCATCGGCGCACGCGCCGTCGCGGCAGATCTGGCCCGGCCCGCAGGTCACCGCGCCGCACGGGTCGGAGCGGCACTCGCCCTCGACGCACTGCTCGTCGAGGCCGCAGGCGATGGTGGCGCAGCTGTCGACGCAGCGGCCGTCGACGCAGGCCTGCTCGACGGCGCACTCGACCCCGTCGCACGGGTGGGGCACGCACGATCCGGCGCGGCAGACCCGCCCGTCGAGACACCCCGAGACGGCGCAGTCGGCGGCCACGCAGGCCCCGTCGCGGCAGCGCTGATCCGCGGCGCAGTCGACCCCGGCGCAGGGGTCGACGCAGGCCCCTTGCTCGCAGCGCCACCCGGCCGCGCAGTCGGCGACGGCGCATGGATCGAAGCAGAACTCGCCCGGCGCCTCGCCGGCCGGCGGCCGGCGGCAGACGCGGCCCCCGGTGCACTCCCGGTTCGGCGGGCAGGGGTCGACGCACGCCCCGCGGACGCAGACGGCCGCTCCGGGGCATGGCGCCTCTTCGTCGGTCCGCCCGTCGCAGTCCTGATCGACGCCGTCGCAGCGCTCGGCGGGCGGCGCCTCACCGCACAGCCCGCAGGCGTTGCGCAGCGCCTCGTCGACCCGACCGTCGCAGTCGTCGTCGAGCCCGTCGCAGATCTCGGCGGCGGGCACCCGCTCGGGGTTGCAGGCCCAGCCCCCGAAGCTGCACACCCGCTGCCCGGCGGCGCAGCGCCCGGCCATGCCGGTGGCGCACAGCCCCTCGCCGAACGGCGGCTGCACGTCGTTGTCGACGACGCCGTCGCAGTCGTTGTCGAGCCCGTCGCACTGCTCGGCGAGCGGCGCCTGCAACGGCTCGCAGATCACTTCGCCGTCGACGCACATCCAGGTGCCGGGCGCGCACTGGCCGGGGGCGTCGCTCTCGCAGCCGCGGCCCACGTCGGGCAGGGGCAGCTCGTCGACCACGCCGTCGCAGTCGTCGTCGATCAGGTTGCAGACCTCGTCCGTCGGCGCGGCGTCGGGCACGCAGATCACCCCGCCGTCCTCGCAGCGGGTCAGGCCGAGCGCGCACGGGCCGAGCGCCTCGCGGACGACGCACGGCCGGCCGCCCTCGGGGTCATCTTCATCCGAGGCGCCGTCGCAGTCGTCGTCGAGGTGATTGCACCGCTCGTCCATCGGCTCGACGAGCGGCGCGCAGCCGAGCGCCCCGCCCGCGCAGATCGAGACGCCGGGGGCGCAGACCCCGAGGCCGGCGTCGTCGCAGGCCTCGCCCTCTTCGGGGAAGTCTTCGTCGATGACGCCGTCGCAGTCATCGTCGATGCCGTTGCAGATCTCCTCGTCCAGCTCGGCGGCGATGTCCCCCAGCGCGTCGAGGAGTTGCTGCCCGTCGCCCGCTGGGATCGCCTCGGCGGTGCCGCCGGCCGCCGCGATGTCGTCGAGCCGGTCCGTGTCGACCCCGCCGAAGGCGATCACGAAGACCGGGATCTCGTCGCTCCAGGCGTCGCCGGCCTCGCTGACCGGCCGCGAGCCGCACGCCTCCTCGCCGTCGCTGATCACGACGATCGCCGACCGGCGGCCCCGCTCGGCGATGCCGTTGAGATACCGGCGCCCCCGGTCGATGCCGTTGCCGATGGGCGTGCTGCCGCCGCCGGGGTCGGTGAGGTCCAGGGCGCGGTCGATCGCGGCGGCGGTGTTCGACGCGCAGCCCTGCGCCGGAGCGTCGGCCACGCCGCAGTCGCCCCGGCTGGGGAAGAGCATCAGCCCGAAGCGCATCCGATCTTCGTAGCGCCGGGTCAACCGGCGCACGGCGTCGGTGGCGTCGTCCCACTTGTCGCCCCGCATGCTGCCCGAGCGGTCGAGCACGATGAGCACGTTCGGCTCGCTGTCGGCGGCGCACCCGCCCTGGGCCCGTGCCATATGCCATGGGGCGTATGCCATGAAGAGTATACCCATCACGGCGAGCGTCCGGTGCGCCACGCAGCGGCTCGGGTGAGAACGCGAGATGGCTTCGAGGAGGGTGCCAGCGATCATCGGATGCCTGCTTTCGGTCAGAGGTGCCCGTCCCACACCGGGTGTGGGAAGTGACTCCACCTATACCGCGCACCCGCACCGACCGTCCCTTACACCACCATTTCGCCGCCGGCCGCCGCGCGCCCGGCCCGGCTCACCCGTCGAGGTCGATCGGCTCGCCCACCCAGCGCACGCCGGCCTTGCCCGAGGCGGTCCAGAACGCGCCCCGGGCGGCGAGCGACTCGGGCACGATGCGCAGGTGCTGGCCGCTGAAGGCGGTCTGCGCCGCCTCGAGGCAGGCCGGCAGGTGCACGCTGTAGCCGCAGAGCACCACCCGCTGCACCCCGCCGTCGGCGATGAGCCCGCCGATGCGGCCGAAGAGGTCGTCGAGGGCCTGCTTGACGAGCGGGGCGTAGGCCGCCCGGGACAGTTCGACCTCGCCCAGCCGGGTCCGGGCCTCGGGGGTCAGCGCCTCGAGGCCCCGGGGGGTCGAGACGAGCAGGTCGTCGAGCGCGCCCTGGAAGGTGTCGATGGTGTCGAGCCGCACGGTCTCATTCTCGCCGAACGCCCGCTTGACGCCCTCGGCGATGCGGTGCGCCGCCCGGTCGCTGCGGGCCACGCGCAGGTCGCCGGGGTGATCGGCGGCCTCGGCCAGCTCCATCTGCCGGGCGCCGGTGCGGGCCCGGGCGTACCACCCGCCGACCTTGCCCGTGCGCCGACGCCCGCTCTGGGCCCGGGTGTACCACGCGCCCCGCTTGCCGCCGTGCCCGGCCAGGGCGCTGAGCGCCTCGGCGACCGCCGGGCGCATCACCCCGCCGACCAGCAGCGCGGTGAAGGCGTCCCCCGCCTGCCGGGAGGACGCCCGGCTGCGGACCCACACCTGCCACCGGCCATCGGCCCCCATCGCCGCCTGGATGCGGGCGACGTCGGTGGTCCGAGCGCCGATGTCGACCGACAGCAGCTCCTGGGTGGCGTAGTCCGGGTCGTCCTTGATCTGGGCCTCGAGCGCGCCGAGGGCCGAGGCGGTGGCCTGATCGAGCGTGATGTCGACCTCGACCCCGCCGAAGCTCTCGGTGAGCAGGACCGCGAGCTGCTGCCGCTCGGAGAAGGGCGAGCCGGTGGGGCAGACGAGGTGGATCGCCCGGGGGCGCATGCCCAGGCCCCGGCTGAGGCGGTGGGCGATGGCCCGCACCCCCTGCGCCGGATCGGCGACCCCCATCTCGTCGATGCCCAGCCGCCCGCGCCAGGTCTGGGGCCCGTCGGGCGTGGCCACCCGGGCGACGATGCGCAGCGCGCCGAGGTCGAGCGCGAGCGGGCCGGGCAGGGTCTCGACGGCGACGACCTCCCGCACGCCGACCGGCACCCGCACCGGCGCGGCGAGGCCCGGCACCCACAGCAGCAGCGTGCCCTCGATCGGCTCGTCCGATGCCGGCAGCGCGGCGGGCGGCGCGATGTGCAGGATGAGCGGGGTCAGCCCGCTGGGGTCGAGGCGCTGGGGGGCGAGGCTGGTGATCGGCCCCCCGCCGGCCGCCTCGGCCCGCACGATCTGCATCCAGCCGATGCCCTCGGTCTCGACCGCGGCCAGCCCCAGCGGCTCGGGCAGGGCGTTGGAGACGTGCAGCACCCGGGTCTCGACGTGGCCCGCGACGACCCGGTCGATGGCCACCACGTCGCCCTCGACGAGCTGGAGCGGCTGCAAGGCCACCGGCGCGGCGATGCGCACCACGTAGACCGCCGGCTCGCCCCCCGCGACCCCGGCCACCCGCAGGCGCAGCTCGCCGCCGATGTCGAGGGTCAGCACCTGGTGGGTCTCGGGGTCGAGCCGCAGCGCGCCGAGGTCGGTCGGCGGGCGGCCGTCGGGCGCGTCGATGACCTCGACGTCGACGGGGTAGCCCACCGCCCGCAGGTGCACCCGGGCCTGGCGGGCGCCGGGCCACGGGCGGGCGGCGACGAGGGGGCGGTCGGGGCCGAGCAGGTGCACGAAGGGCAGGTCGTCCCGGGCGTCCCACAGCACCGTGGCCTGGACCCGGGGCGGGGCGACGACGGTCACCGGCCACGCGATGCGCGAGCGGCCGATCTCGAGGAAGACGGTCAGCGGCCCGGGGCCCTCGGAGCCGAAGGTCACCCGGGCCCGCCAGATCGAGAGGCTGCCCTCGCGGTGGGTGCAGGTCAACCGCTCGTCGACGCTGGCCCCCTCGGCCCGCAGCGACAGGTCACAGCCGGCGGGCAGATCGCGGGCCCGGACCTCGAGGTCGACCGCCCGCTCGATGCCGCCGAGCAGCTCGACGAGCACCGCCCGCTCGGGGGCCATCGGCACCGGCGGCTGCCCCCCGATGCCCATCTCGAGCGTCGGCGTCGGCACCTCGGTGCCCGAGGCCGACAGCGCGGTGATGCGCCACCGCCCGAGCAGGATCAGGTGCCCCAGCGTACGCTGGAACCGGGCGGTGAGCGTCACCCGCACGTCGCGGCCGACCGGCAGGTCGCGGGGCACGAGGCCGCCGAACGACAGCGCCGGCCCGGCCGGGATGCGGGGCAGCACCCCGGTCTGCTTGCGCTCGGCGCTGCGCAGCTCGAGCGGCACCCGCCACTGCTCGTCGCGGCCGTCGAGGATGATCTCGATCGCCTCGAGCGGGGGCAGCGTGGCGTCGGCCATCACCGTGAGGCTGAACGGCGCGCCCCGGGCGACGGTGAGCAGGCTCGGGCCCAGCTCGCGGGGGGACTCGCCCTCGAAGGCCAGCGAGACCTTGACCCGCGGCAGCGGGCGGATGGTGAACGCGCGCAGCACCCGGCGGGCGCCGCGGCCCTCGAAGACCACCCCGAACCGGGTGCCCTCGGGCGCGTCGAGCGGCGGGGGCCAGCCGCGAAGCTCGACCTCGGCGACGTGGCCCGGCTCGACGAGCGGCCGGGGGTGGCGGTCGGGCACCGGGGGGCCGTCGAGCGGGCCGCAGTAGACGAAGCCGGCGGGCAGGGCCGGCGGGTGGCGGGGCGAGACGGTGACCCGCAGCGGGGTGTCGAGGTTGCCGGCGAAGTGGAACGCCGCCGGGCGCCGGGGCAGCGGCACCCCGAGCGGGCCGGCCTCGAGGCGGGCCGAGATCGAGCCCTCCTCGATGAGCAGCGCGCCGTCGGCCGGGCTGAAGGCGGCGGGCCCCGGGCGGGCCGGCCGCTGGGTGACGACCGCCTCGAGCTTGCTGTCGGGCAGGCGGTAGCCGCAGGTCACGCAGTGGGCCATCGCGCCGACCGCGGTCAGCCGCACCGAGTGGGCCGACCCGCAGGCGGGGCACACCCGGGCGACGTGGGGCGGCGAGTCGGGGGTGTCGCACAGCAACACGTCCGAGCGGGCGACGAGCCGCCGGAAGACCCGGCTGCGCCCCGGGTCGAGGTCGCCCTGGGCTTCGAGGCGGGTCACCAGCCGCTCGAGGGCCGCGTCGAAGCGGGGCCCGGGCCCGTGCAGCGACCACGCGCAGGCGGTGCAGGCCACCCGCAGGCCGCCGTGGCCCTCGGCGTCGGCGCCCGGCGACCGCCACAGCGCCTCGGGGGTGCGCAGCAGCGTGAGCAAGGCCCGGCGCATGGCGTCGGCGTCGGGGTAGCGCTCGGCCGGATCGTCGGCGGTGGCCCGGCCGGCCACCGCGGCGAGGCCCGGGGGGCAGCCCTTGCGCCGCTCGGGGTCGTCCAGCCGCCCGTCGGTCATCACCCACCACAGGAGCTGGCCCACCGCGTAGACGTCGGCCCGGGCGTCGCCTCCGGTCTCGTCCATCTCGGGGGCCATGAACCGCCGGGCGAGCGGGCTGAGCACGCCCAGCGCCTGCCACACCGAGAGATCCACCTCGGACAGCCCGAAGTCGAGGACCCGGGGCAGCAGGCCGCCGTCGGGCAGCTCGACGACCCGCACCTTCTGGGGGGTCAGGTGCAGGTGGCACACCCCCTTGCGGGCGGCGGCGGCCAGGGTGGCGAGGATCTCAGCGGTGACCAGGACCCACCGCCGGGGGTCGGTGCCGAAGAGCGACTCCAGCGCCGCGCCGCGCACCCTCTCGGTGGCCTGACAGTGCAGGTTGCCCGAGGTCCAGGTGGCGAAGGGCACCACCACCCCCGGGTGATCGATGGCCGCCAGCCGGGGCGCGGCGGCGGCGAGGCGCTCGGCGAGGCCGGTGCCCCGGGCGAGGGCCGGGCGCAGCACCCGCAGGGCGACCTCGCGCCCCGTCGCCAGCACGATCGCCCGATAGATGCGCCCCGCGCGCCCCCGACCGAGCAGACCGACGATGACGAAGCGCCCCTCGAGCGTGCGGCCGACGAGCGGATCGGCCGGGCCCTCGTCGACCACGAGCACCCCGCCGTCCCGCGGGCAGCGGGCGCCCACCGGCGCGACCTCGCGGTGGTCGCACACCGGGCAGCGCAGGGCCTCGGTCTGCACACTCATCAACGCTTCCCCTCCGCGGGCCCCCGATCGGCGGCCCCGGCGCTATCGCTCGTCCACCTCGCCGTCGCAGTCGTTGTCGACCCCGTCCCCTGACGCCTCGGTCGGCGCGCGGGGCACCGGGCCCGCCCCCAGGTCGACCAGGCAGATCGCCCCCTCTCCGGCGCACCCGCACTCGCCCGCCCGCCCCTGGTTGTCGAGGCAGCCCTCACCGAGCGGCAGATCCTCGTCGACCACCCCGTCGCAGTCGTCGTCGACGTCGTTGCACTGCTCGGGCGGATCTTCGACCTCGACGCTGCACAGCGTGCCCCCGCCGCCGGCCTCGCAGATGAACACCCCGCTCAGGCGGCACCCGTCGTCGAGCACCACCGCGCAGGGGTCGCCGAGGCGGGCGTAGCCGTTGTCGACCTCGCCGTCGCAGTCGTCGTCGAGGCCGTTGCACGCCTCCTCGACCGGCCGGATCTCGCCGACGCACGGCTCGAGCGCGCCGTCCACACACAGCCGCACACCGAACGCGCACTCGCCGACGTCGGTCAGCCCGCACGGCTCGCTGTAGCTGCCCGGCACGCCGGTGCCGTCGGCCTCGTCCACCGTCTCGTCGCAGTCGTCGTCGGTGCCGTCGCAGGTCTCGTCCCGGGCGAGGGTCGCGCCGATGCAGGCGCCCCACAGGCCGTCGATGCAGCGCTCCGACCCGGCCACGCAGCGCCCGGTGTTCGAGCCGCAGGGCCGATCGAACTGATCGGGGGTGCCGTCGCAGTCGTCGTCCCGCCCGTTGCACACCTCGCTGATGGCCCCCTGCCCGCCCTCGCACGCGCCCCAGCGGGCGTCCACGCACCGCTCGACGCCCTCTCGGCACTCGCCCGTGTCGCTGCCGCAGGCCTGGGCGAGCGGCTCGCCGGGCGCGCCCTCGTCGACCCCGCCGTCGCAGTCGTCGTCGACCCCGTTGCACACCTCTTCGCCCGGCGGCTGGGGCACCGCGTTGCAGCTCACCCCGTCCTGGGTGCCGTTGCAGATGGTCATGCCGCTGCTCTGGCAGGCCCCGACGCCGGCGGTGCAGGCCATGCCGGTGCCGAAGTCCTCGTCGACCGCGCCGTCGCAGTCGTCGTCCCGCCGATCGCAGACCTCGGCCTGGGGCTGCCCGGGGGTCGCCGAGCACTGCACCCGGCCCTCGAAGCACACCGTCACCCCGGTCACCGCGCAGACCCCCTGCCCGTCGGAGCACGGCTGACCGAGCCGCTCGGCGAAGCCCTCGTCGATCTCGCCGTCGCAGTCGTTGTCCACCCGATCGCCGCAGACCTCGTCCGAGGGCGCGCCTGGCTCGACCAGCGCCCCGTCGACCACGCACACCCGCCGCCGCTCGCGGATCTCGACGCGGCCGTCGGACCGGCACTGCCCCACGCCGGTGAAGCACGGCGCGCCGGCCCGGCAGCTCTCGTCCACCGCGCCGTCGCAGTCGTCGTCCAGCGTATTGCACGCCTCGTCCGCCGGGGGGCCCGGATCGGCCGAGCACAAGAGCCCCCGGGGGCTCGCCGCCAGCAGCCCCTCGCGGGCGCAGAGCCCGAGGCCGGCGATACACGGCTGCCCGGCCTCGCAGCCCTCGTCGGCCACCCCGTCGCAGTCGTCGTCGCGGGTGTTGCAGACCTCGGCGGCGTCCTCGCACTGCGCGAGCAGCGCCGGATCGACCTCCACGCACTCCCCCGACTGGCAGAGCTGACGCTCACCGCAGGGGTTGCCCGGGCCGCAGACCGCGGGGAAGGAATCGCAGCCGACCAGCGCCAGCAGCGCGAGCAGCGCCCCGACCATCGGGCCGGAGCGCGCGGAGGCGCGCATCATCAGAACCGCCCCTGCCACCAGACCGCCGCCCCGCCGGGCATCGCCCCCGGCACCAGGGCCGTCGACTCCTCGGGCGCGTCGGCGGCGAGATACAGGATGGCGCCGGTGAGCAGCAGCGCCGCCCCCGCCCCGCCGACGATCAGCGCCGACTCGCCGAAGTCGTCCTTGCGCTGCCGATTGCGGGTCTGCTCCCGGGCGGCGTCGGCCACCCCGTCGGGATCGGTCACCGGATCGGCCTCGGACAGCGCCGCGTCGGCCATCGCCCAGCGGACCCCGAAGTAGCCCCCCGCGGCGAGGCCCACCGCCCCGGCCCCGATGAGGTAGCCGCCCACCGTCGCCAGCCCCGACGGCGCGGACGGCGGCGGGGCGACGCCCTCGCAGCGCAGGCTCAGATCACCCCCGGCCATCGCCGGCACCGTCACCTGCCAGTACAGCCCTTCCAGGCGGGGCTCGAGCCGCTCGCCGCGCAGGGTCACCACCGGCTCGGGGCACACGTTGGCCTGGGGCAGCGCCAGCTCAACCGGGCCGGCCTCGGTCTTCTCCCGCATGCGGGAGACGATGCCCCACGACTCGGTCAGCGGCTCGATGTAGATCGACTCGCCCGCGCCCCGCTCGGCCATCAACGAGATGAAGGTCAGCGCGGCCTGCATCGCCTCCTTCGGCTGGCCGGCCGCCTCGTAGCTGCGGGCCATGTGGAACCGGAAGATGGGCTCCTGCTTGGCCGCCCAGGCCTGCTCGAGGAAGCGGACCGCGCCCTCGTAGTCCCCCGCCTTGTAGGCCGCCCGGGCCTGCTTGTAAGCCGCCTCGGCCTGATCGACCTGCGCCGCGGCGGGGCCGGCGAGCAGCGGCAGGCACAGCGCCAGCCAGACCAGCGGGCGTCGGGTGGGTCGGGTCAAGGCGCACTCCTCGGTGGGGGCGAGATCTCGCGTGGAACGGCGCAGATGATGGGGCATCCCGGCGCCGGTGTCACGGTTTGGGTGGCTCGGCGCGCAACAGATCGGCGATGCGGGGATCGGTGCGGGCGTCCTCGAAGCCCATGTCCCCCTGCACCGCCTCGCGCATCGCGGCGGGGTCGTCGGTGGCGTCGAGCGCCTCGCTGAGCAGGGCGAAGACCCGATCGAGATCGCCCTGGCGGGCCGCCTCCCGGGCCTCGCGCAGCGCGTCGTCGGCGGTGCGCGGCGGGCTGCCCACCGTGACCCGGGCCGCCGCCTCGGGCTCGGCCGGCGCGGCGATCGTCGCGCTGGGGGCGTCCGGCTCGGGAGCCAGCGACAGCGCCAGCAGCCCCACCCCGACCCCGAGGCCGATCGCCGCGGCGACGAAGAGGCCCGTCCGCCACCCCTGCCCCCCGCCCGGCGGGCGGGGATCGAGTCCCATCTCGGCGGCGACCTGTTGCGAGCTGGGCTCCCGCCCCCGGTCGAAGTCGGCCGCGCCGGGCCAGCCCGGATCGGCCCGCCGGGCGCCGGGCCCGCCCAGCGCGGGGCGGATCCCGGCCAGCGCCCGGGCCGCGGTCGGCGCGTCGGGGAAGCGATCGGCGGGGCGCTTCTCGAGCAGCCGCCGCACGAAGGCGTCGAGCTGGGGGTCGACCACCGCCCCGTCGGGCCAGGGCGGCGGCTTGTGGAGGATGTGGGCCTTGAGGATCTTGAGGTCGTTGTCGCCCTCGAACGGCAGCTTGCCCGCCAGCAGGCGATACAGCATCACCCCCAGCGCGTAGAGATCACTGCCCGGCCCGACCGTCTTGCCCCGGGCCTGCTCGGGCGACATGTACTTGGGCGTGCCCAGCGCCATGCCGGCCCGGGTGACGACCTCCTGCACGAGCTGATCGTCGGGCCAGAAGACCTTGGCCACCCCGAAGTCGAGCACCTTGGCCCGGGTCTCGTCGGGCGCGGCGGAGCACATCACCACGTTGCTCGGCTTCAGATCGCGGTGCACGACCCCCGCCTCGTGGGCCTCGCCGAGCGCGCCGAGCACCGCCATCGCGATGTCGGCCACCTGCCACCCGGGCAGCCGGCGCCCGTTGCTGAACGCCTTGAGCGACGGCCCCTCGACCAGCTCGAGCACCATGTACAGGAGCCCGGCGTCCTCCCCGTAATCGTAGATGCCCACGATCGCCGGGTGCTGGGGCATCGCCGCCAGGGCCCGGGCCTCCATCACGAAGCGCTTCACCGGCTCGTCGAGCGCCTGCACCGCCTTGCCCGAGATGACCTTGACCGCCACCGCCCGGCCCTGGGAGCGCTGCCAGCCGCGATAGACCGCGCCCATGGCGCCCCGGCCGATGATACCGATGAGGTCGAAGTCGCCCTGGATGGTGCGCCCGAGCAGCGGATCGTCGGCGTGGCGCTCGGCGACCGCCGCCGGGATGAGGGGCCGGTCGTGGGACGGACAGCGCACCCCGGGCGCGAAGGCGGTCCGAGCGGTGCAACCGGGGTGGGGGCAGACGCCTGTTTCGGACGTGGCGGCCATCGACGACTCCCACGGGGCAACGACGCCTCATTATCGTGCGCGGGCGGGCTCGGCACAACAACGGCTCTGAGACAGTCCGTACGGGGATGGGCCGAGGGGACAGGGCGCGGGGGCCGGCGCGGGGGCGCGGCCGGGGGCGGGCGGGGCGCGGCGGCGGCGATCCGGGGTGGATCGGGGCGCCCGGCTCGGGTCATCGGATCGCGGGGATCGTCAGATCAGGAGCCAGAGGGCGCCCATGGCCAGCAGGACCAGGACGATTTCTTCACGCATCGGACACTCCGGCGCGGCGGGGGTCGGATCCGCCGCACACCCGGGGCGGCTTGCGATGCCCGTGCCAACCGGGCCCCCGCCGCCGCCCGGGGATCGGTGGAGTAGATGTGCCCCACGGTTCACGCCGGCCTGACCCCGCTGTCGGGCACCCCGGCCCACCGCGCCGCCGCCGACATCCGGATCAGAGCCGGCTGCGAATCGAGTCCCGGGCCGCGAATCCGATCCCGCACACCGAGAAGGCGTCGATCAGGGGCACGACCCGGCGGTGAGCTCGAGCGCGAACGGCCCCCCCGCGCCCTCGGCCGCGTCGAGCACCACGAAGTAGTCCACCCCCGCCTCGGCCTCGAAGACCACCCGGGCCGGGCCGCCCGCGCCGTCGTCGCAGGCCAGATCGGCGCCGCCTTCGCAGTCGGCGGCCCGCACGTAGAGCACGGCGTCGACGTCCGACCCGGCGGTGGACACGCACACCGGCCCGTCCTCGGCCGCGGTGAACACGAAGACGCCCTCGGCGCCGTCGCCCCCGCAGTCGCCGAGCAGCCGGTTGCCCTGCCCGACGGTGGTGCCGAAGACGCGCCCATGGCCCACCGGCGTCGGCATGGCGCAGGTGCCGGCGGGGATCGACGGCGCGCAGAGGTCGTCGACGCAGCGCGCGCCGCCGTCGCAGTCGGCGTCCTCGCGGCACGCGACGCAGCGGCGATCGAGGCACAGCGGCGCGTCGCCCCCGCAGTCGCCGTCGACCCGGCACGCCACGCACGCCTGCTCGACGCAGACCCCCTCGGCGCAGTCGCCGTCCTCGACGCACGCGACGCACCGGCTCTCGACGCAGACCCCGCCGTCGCAGTCCCCGTCGCCCTCGCACTGCCGGATCACCCGCACGTCGACGGTGATGGGGAAGACGGCCCGCTCGTTGCCGGTCATGCCGACGTAGAGATAATAGTCGCCGGCCGGCAGGGCCCGGCCGGGCAGCGAGACGTCCGACCCCACCGCGCACGCCATCTCGTTGGCCGGCTGACCGGCGCACGCGCTGCGCAGGGTCAGCGTATTGCCGGCGTAGCGCGAGTCGCTGTCCACCTCGACCACCGCCGGCCGGGTCAGCGACAGCACGACGAGCTGCTGGCGCACGTACTCCCCGGTGCAGGTGGGGTTGGTGAGCTGGGTCCGGTTGACCGGGTTGACGACGAGCCGGCCGCCGTCGTCGCCGAGCGTGATCACCTCGTCGAACTGCGCGCAGTGCAGCAGCTCGGAGGCGTCGCCCGCCGCGAGGCAGCCGTCGTCGTCGGGCCAGTCGAGGGCGCCGTCCTCGTCGTTGTCGACCCCGTCGCCGCACGCCGGCCGGCTCGGCGGATCGACCTCGCTGGGGTCGTGCTCCCAGATGCAGCCCGGATCGGCCAGATCGACCGCCCCGTCGCCGTCGTCGTCGACGCCGTTGGCGCACTCTTCCCGGCGCAGCGTGCGCACGAACCGGGCGAAGTAGGGCTGGCCGTCGAGGGCCGGATCGCGGATCGAGAAGACCGCGTACACATAGCGCCCCGGGCGCAGCGGCACCGAGGTCAGGTGGAACCGGCTCGAGTCCACCCCGGCGCCGCAGTCGTCGCCCCGGCCGCCGCTGGAGTAGGTGTAGGTCGTGCGCAGGCTCGTCGAGAGATAAGCGAACGCGTGGCCGTGCTGCGGCGCGCAGTCCCGCTCGATGCCCGGCGGCGGGTCGAAGAACCAGTCGGTCGTGATGCGCAGGTCGTACTCGTCGTCGAGCACGATCAGGAACTCGTCGGCGTTCTCGCCCGCGTCGTGCACGAAGACCACGAACGCCTCGTCGCCGTCCTCGAAGTCGATGGTGTAGCGGCTGCCGCGGTCGTCGGAGGGCCCGTTGAACGGGTCGAAGTCGCACGCATCGCAGCCGTCGCCGGCGATCGGGTTCGCGTCGTCGCAGTCCTCGTCGGGCGCGACGAGGCCGTCGCCGCAGACGTGGCCCACGCAGGTGGCGCTGTCGGGGTGGCAGTAGCCGTCGTCGCAGACCGCGTCGGGGTCGTCGAGCGGGCACGGGTTGCCCACGTCGATGGGCGCCCGCCGGCAACCCTCGCAGCCGTCGCCGGCCGCGGCGTTGCCGTCGTCGCACTCTTCGAGGCCGTCCACCGATCCGTCGCCGCAGATGAAGGCGGTGCACCGCTGCTGCTGGGGGTGGCAGAAGCCCTCGGGCGGGCAGCGGCCGTCGCTGCCGTCGGGGCCGCAGTCGTCGCCGATCTCGGGCACGACCCACTCGATCTCGACCCGGAAGCTCTCGGGGCGCTGAGGGCCGACGTACTCGATCTCGAAGTCGTGGGCGCTGGGGAAGCCGCCCCCGTTGCGGATCGGCAGCAGAGGGGACTCGGCGGGCCGCACCTCGTCGAGCACGTCGAGCCCCGCGACCCGGATCCGGGCGCCGATCGTCGCGCCGCTGCACCACTCGGTCACCCGCATGCGCAGGTAGCCCTCGACGTCGTTCTGGATGCCCCCCCGGGCGTCCCAGACGACGTCGCCGTCGAACGCGGCGTAGGAGTCGGTGCGCATGAGCACCTCCACCCGGCCGGCCTCGGCGAAGCGCACCCGCGCGTTGCGCAGCCAGGGGCGCTCGACGGTGCAGTCGTCGGCGCAGGCGCAGCCCGCCGAGAGCGCCGGCTCGCACTCTTCGAGGCGGTCGAGCCGGCCGTTGCCACACACCGCGTCCCGGCAGCCGCCGCCGTGGCAGGTCGCGGCGCCCGGGCAGTCGCTGTCGGCGTCGCACGCCGGGTAGCACCCCCCGTCGACGCAGGCGTTGCCGTCGAGGCAGCCGGCGGCGTCCCGGCACCCGGGCGCGCACCGCTCGGCCTCGCAGATGCGCTCGGCGCCGCACGCCGCGTCGTCCCGGCACCCCTCGGCGCATCGCAGGGCCACGCAGATCTCGTCGGCGTCGCACGCGCCGTCGTCCCGGCACCCGACCCGGCAGCGCAGCCCCTCGCAGATCTCGTCGGCGTCGCAGGCGGCGTCGTCCCGGCAGCCGGCCCGGCAGAGCCCGTCGAGGCAGATCTGACCGCCGAAGCACCCCCCATCGCCCCGGCAGCCGGGCACGCATTGCAGGTCTTCGCAGACGGTGGTCGGGCCGCACTCTCCATCGCCCCGGCAGCCGGACACGCAGCGGTTGTCCACGCACACCCGGCCCGCGCCGCAGTCGTCGTGCTGGCGGCACCCGTCGGTGCACCGGGCGCCGAGGCAGATGCGGCCCGGGTTGCACTCGGCGTCGCCGTCGCACCGGTCGACGCACGCCCCGGCCGCGCACTGCCGCTCGGGGCCGCAGGCGGCGTCGTCCCGGCACCCCGGCCGGCAGCGCCCCTCGGGGTCGCAATACTCGGCGGCGGGGCAGTCGCCGTGCGCGGCGCAGCCCGGCGCGCACGCCCCGGCGGTGCACTGCTGCCCGGCGGGGCAGCCCGCGTGCGCCCGGCACCCGTCCTCGCAGCGGTTGTCCTCGCAGATGCGGCCGAGCCCGCAGTCGCCGTCGCCGAAGCAGCAGCCGGCCTCGTCGCTGCCGTCCCCGCAGTCGGCCGCCCGATCGCACACCGCGCCGAGGCCGACGCAAGCGCCGTCGCCGCACTGGAACAGCCCGTCGTCGCAGCGGCAGGATCCGCCGTCGCACGTCGCCGCCGGGTCGCAGGCGACCTCGCAGGCCCCGCAGTCCTCGCCGTCGGCGTCGAGGTCGACGCAGACCCCGTCGCACGCGCCCCCCTGGGGGCAGGTCAGCGTGATCTCGAGGGTGTCGGTCACCTCGAGCCCGCCCTGATCGAAGAACCGGGCCACGAAGGCCCGCGCGATCGGCTCGGAGAACGTGATGGCCTGCACCTGATCGATGTCGGCCCAGCTCAGCTCCAGCGCGTAGGCCCCCTCCTGCCCCGACGCGGCGAACGCGCCGTAGCTGGCGCCCTCGGGCGACTCGAGCACGCCGCCGATGAGGTCGTCGATGCCGTTGGGATCGGTGACCACCGCCGAGAAGACCACCCGCTCGCCGGCGGTCAGCGCGCGCACGTTGGAGTTGAAGGTGAGGATGCGCGGCGGCTCGGGCGGCGGCTCGACGCACACGCCGCCGGCGCATTGCAGGGGCGCGACGCAGCCGCAGTCGGCGGCGCAGGTCGCGCAGTCCTCGCCGGCCACGGCGTCGCAGCGCCCGTTGCCGCAGCACGGCCCGCAGTCGGCGGCGCAGGTCGAGCAGTCCTCGCCGGCCCCGCACACGCCGTCGCCGCAGTCGGCCGAGGCCTCGACGCAGCGGCCGGCGAGGTCGCAGCGCGCGCCCTCGGGGCAGACCCCGCACGCGCCGCCGCACCCGTCGGCCCCGCAGACCCGATCGCCGCAGCTCGGCACGCACGGCGTCATGTCGATGACCGCGTCGGGCACGCCGCCGTCGGGCGCGGCGCCATCGGCCGGCAGACCGTCCGTCGTCGAGCCATCGGTCGCCGGCCCGTCCGCCATGGAGGCGTCGTCGTCGCCGCCGCCGCCGGTGCCGCCCGGCACACACCCCATCATCAGCGACGCCCCGAAGAGCAGGATCCACGCGCGCATCGTCGCCCTCCCGGCAGCCGCATCTACGAGCGAGTCCGGGGCTACACCAGTCCCAGGCGCGATGCAACCGGGGGATCGGGGCATCGGGGGCCGCCCCACGCGCCGGCCATCCGGAGGGCGCGGGCCGCCCGGGCCGAACCGCCGCGACCCGGCGGATCCCACTGCGCTCGGCGCCGGGCGGCGCGCCCCGCGGCCGTCGGAGACCCCGATATCCGGCGTCGGAACAAGCGCAGATTCCGGTCCGACCGGCTCGAAATCGGCCGATCACCCCGCAAAGGAGGTCCGACCCGATCTCCAGGTGGGGTATCACGTCCGAAATCGGGTGCGACCGGTCTCCGCGGAGCGCCACACGCGCGAGACAGGTGCCATCGGCCTCTACGAGTGCATCTGGCGCAGATCCGGGTCCGACCCGGATCCGGTCCTGTTCGACACGCGCAGATCCGGGTCCGACCCGAATTCGAATCCGTCCGACACGCGCAGATTCCGGTCGGAGTCGTCGGCGGCGGTGTGCATCCGAATCGCCGCCCGCTGCCCCCTGGCAGGCGCCGCGCGCCACACCCCGCGCGGCCGGTCCGACCCGATCAGGGCGTCTGCGCGACGGCGTCGGGCGCAGGCCCCACCGGGATCTGCGGGCGCATGACAGCCGCTCGGCCACCTCGGGCCGGGATCAGCGCGTGCGCGTCGCCTCCGCGATCGCCTGCGACCGGAATCTGCGGCAGCGGCGCGCCCTGAAAACGCCTGCGACCTCATCGGCCGGAGCAGACGGCACCCGGCGGTCCGGTCACACCCGAATCGGGCGGTGATCGCCCGATTTCGAACGGGTCCGACCAGAATCTGCGCGTGTGCCACTGTGTGGGATCCTGCTCGGGCGGCGGGCCTCAGTCGAAGACGGCGTCGAGATCGGGCGCGGAGAGCAGGCGCCCGAGCCAGCGGTCGAGGGTCTCGATGTCGGCCGTACGAATTCGAAGCTGCGCCGACGCCGGCAGGGGGCCGAAGCGCTGCGCCAGCAGCCGCGACAGGCTCGCGGCGCGGCCCTTGGCCTCGCCCTCGGCGCGGCCAAGGGCCCGGCCCTCGGCCCGGCCCTCGTCTCGCAATCGCTCGGCGGTGCTCATGATGATCCTCCGCTTGTGCTCGGGCAGCGACTCGGCCACGCGGGGCTCGAGCGTGCCGGGTGAGATGTCGGCCACAGTATAGAGGTAATGCAGGGTCTGCACGACGCCATCCATGACCTCCTCGGCCCGCGCCGCCCGGTTGAGGTGCGCGATGAGCCGCTCCGGGATCGCGGCCTTCGACCCGTAAGCCGCCGTCTTGAGCGCGAGTAGACAGCAGGTGACCAGCGCATCGCGGGTCGAGGCCTCGATCTCGTCCTCCGAGGACCGGGTCAGGTCGTCGATCAGCAGCCGGAGCGCGGGCAGGTGCGGGCCCAGGCCGGCCTTCAGCGGGTCGGGCAGATCGAACAGGGCGTGCAGATCGAGCGGGGCGGTCCAGGGGCGCTCGCCGTGGTAGAGCACGACCGGCAGCACGGCGGGCACGTAGCCCGCGTTCGGGTTCTCGCGCAGCCAGCCCTCCCAGATGCGGCTGATGTAGATGTAGACCCGGACCGGCATCAGCGGATCGACCGACGACTGGTGCTCGAACAGCAGGAAGAACGCCGTCTGCTCGCCGATGCGGGCTCGG
>JAUHYW010000158.1 GCA_030426085.1 bacterium
CGGCCTGGCCGACGCAGCGCTGCGCATCTCCATCGAGCGCGGTGAAGACAGCCACGTCATCTTCAACAAGCTCATCCGGGCCATCGCCACCGGCAAACAGACGTACCTCCAGCAGCTCGGGATCACCCTCGACCTGAACACGGCCTGGGACCGCTACGCCAAGAGCATCGGCAAGACCCGGGCCCAGCTCACCGAGACCCAGAAGGCCAACATCAGCAGCCGGCTCGCCATCGAGGAGCTGAACAAGGCGTTCGGTGATCAGGCGCCCGACAAGTACGCCTCGAACATCGGCGAGGTGCGCGACCGCTTCAACAACCTCGCCGACTCGATCACGCGGCTCGCCGGCGACGCGCTCGAGCGTCTCGGGGCTGCTCTCGGGGGCGGAAACTTCGCGTCCGAGGCGCCGAAGAGCCGCGCGAAACAAGCCCAGGAACACCTGCTCGAGCTGACGTCCTTCATGCAGAAGTTCGAGCAGGTGGCGACCGCCAGCCCGCTCGTCCAGGGCGCCCTGGTCGAAGCCGCCGGCCGGGTCGCCGGGCTCCAGGTCGAAGAAGCCCTGGCCGGCGTGCGGACCGTCAAACGGGAGTACGACGGCACGGTGCGCGACATGGTCGAGCGCATCGAGTACGACAACGCGGCCATCAGCGCCCTCTACCAGAGCGTTCGGGAGCGCCTCGGCCGCGAGGTGGCGGGCGCTGCCCGAGAAGTGTCGCGTCTGGTCGACCTCGAAGAAGCAGCCAAGGACAAGAGCGAACCCAGCGGGTCGACGGGAGCGGTCGAGCAGGACCGCACCGCCTACGAGACCCGCTTGCGTCTCGCCCAACGGTTCTTCGATCGCCGGGCTGAACTCGAAGGCGAGGCGGACGCCAAGGCCCACGCGCACTACCTGGCGGTGGTCGAGGCCCGCAAGAGGGTGCGCGAAGAGGAAGCCGAGGACCGCGAGCGCCAGGCCGCAGCCGCCCAGCACTACCGGGACCTCCTCACCCGGCAGCTCGACGAAGCCGAGCAGGCGGTCCGCGGCCTCGCCGGCGAGATCTACGCCTCGGGCCGCGCCTGGGCGTCCTGGGCCGACGAGATCGAGTCCGCCCTGGCGATGGTCGAGTCCATCGCCGGGTCCATCCGCGTCGCCTACGACGCCATCGTCGCCGGCGAGCTGACCAGCCAGCGCAACGCGGTCATCCGGGCGCAGGAACAGCAGCAGGCCGCCGAGAGCGCCGAAGAGCGCGCGGCCGCCGAGCAGAAGGTCTACGAAGCCCAGCTCGCGCTGGCAAAGGCCGAGGAGGACGCCGCCAAGGCCCGCCAGGTCTTCATGGCCATCGAGTACGCCCTCGAGGGCGCCAAGATGACCGCCAAGGCGATGGAGTCGGCCGCCCTCGCGTCGTACCTCGCCGCCTTGCCATACGGTGCCGGCCTGCCGTTCGTGCCCGCCGCCATCGCCTCGACCGTGGCCTACGGCCTCGCAGCAGCCGCTTATGGAACCGCCGCCGTGGCGACCATCTCGGCCGACGTACCCCGCTCACCCCGCCCGACGCCCCCGAGCAGCGACCGGGAGACCATCGAGGCCGGCAACCGGGAGCGGGTCGGCGAGCAGCAGGGCAACCTCTACGTCGAGTTCAAGGGCGGCGCCCTGCACACCCAGACCGAGATCCAGGAGACCGTCGTCCGGGCCCTCGACGAGCACGGGCGGCGCCGAGGGCGCTCGACCTTCGACGTCGGACGCCTCGACCGCCGCCGTGGAGGCCGCTGATGCCCCGAAGAATCCCCGCGCCGCTCATCGCCCTGGCCAGTGCCTTCGACGCCCGCCCCTGGGCCGGAGAGGACGTCTGCGAGCGCCAGGGGGGCGGGCCGACCATCACGCTCCCCGACTTCGGCCCCGACAGCAGCGATGGCGACGGGCTCTTCCTCGACTGCCGGCACTTCCTCAACGGATTCTCCGTCGAGGAGTTCCGCGACCTCGGCGGCGTGCTCACCGCCGGCTGGGGCACCCTCGGCGGCGCGGGCACCATCGGCGCCACCATCGGCGCCCACGACCGCGTCGAGGTCACCAACGGCGGGGCCGTCGACCTCATCCTCGAGGGCAACGGCCCGGGGAACGCCCGGTGGGGCGTCGGCGACGTCGATCTGGTCGTCCCCGCCGGGACCACCGTCGCGCTGCCGAATGACTGGCGCCGGGGCGTGCTCGACCCCGAGGAGTACTTGATCCTCACCCGCAGCGGCGGCGGATCGATCCACGTCCCGGTCCGCCGGGTCGACGACGCGCGCATCGCCCTGCGCCCCCGGGGCGGCCCCGGCGACCTCGACGACGATGGCTTCACCCTCCAGTCCCTCGATCCCCTCACCTGGTGGGGCATCGAGCGGGGCCGGGTCTGGTGGGCCACGACGGCGGCGACCACCGGGATGGACTGGCTCAGCACCACCTTCCGCGACCGCCTCGGCTTCACCGGCGACGAGGAGCTGACCGTCTGGGGTGACCTGTACGACGTCCGAGGGCAGATCGCCGACCGGCTGCTGCCCGGGTGGGTCGAGCCGTCCCGCCCCCTGCGGCGCCAGCGCCCCCGGAGCGAGTCCATCGGCGCCACCGTCCGGCTCATCGACGGGTCCTACGCCAGCAGCGAGATCGGCGACTACCGGGGCTGGACGATCGAGGGCTGGATCGACGGGCTGCAAGACGTCGGCGATGACCTGCACCGGCACTACCTCGACCTCATCGCCCACTACGCCCCGCCGGGCTGGCCGCTGACGCTCTACCAGGACGTCGGCGAGTCCCGTCGGACCCTCGACCCCCGCCGAGCGACGGCCGACCGCGACCCCTACGACCTGCTCTACACCTCCGAGGTCGGCGGCTACCGGGGGCGCATCCTCTGCCGGGTCAACCCGGCCTCGAAGCGCGAGGTCGAGATCGAGGCGGACGGCCCGTTCCGCCGGCGGCATCCGTTCGAGCTGGTGCTGGACGAGCGCGAGGACGGAGTCTGAACAGTGCCCAACACGATCCCCGCCGCCGCCGACCGCCTCCTCGAGCTGCCCCTCTTCCGCACCGGCGACCCCGTGCGCTCGGCCGACATCCGCCCCATCCTCGAGCTGCACAACTGCGCTCTCGCCGAGACGAGCACAGGGCCCGTCATCCAGCAGGAGTGGCCCGACGGGCAGTGCGCCCACACCGGCGCCATCCCGACCGACACCGCCGACATCCCCATCGCCGAGTGGGCGGTGCCGATCGTGTCGGACGCCCACCTGAGCCTCGCGCTTGAGCTGCGGGGCTACGTCGACGCCGGGGCCACCAGCGGGACGGTGACCTTCCGCAGCGTGGGCGCCGGCGACGAGATCACCCTGGCCCTGCCGCTCGGAGCCGCCGCCGGCACGACCTGGCGCGACGTCGGCGACCTCGATCTCGACGTCTTCGCCACCGTCGAAGGCGCGCCCGTCGAGCTGGTGCAGATGTTCCTGGAGACCGAGGACAGCCCCGGCGACGCCGTGGTCCACCAGGTCGCCGGCGAGATCGCAGCGCTCGGCTCGCCCCTCGCCGCCGTCCGGATCGACGACGTCGCCCCGATGGACCCCGACGAGGGCGACCCCGACGAGCCCCTGCCCAGCGCCACGGGCCACGAGCTGATCGCCGGCGACGCGGCGCTCCGGGCCCGGCCACACCTCGGCATCGCCTGGAGCGCCCTCGACGCCGCCTACACCGAGCCGGCCGCCGCCGACGAGCTGCCCGACGTCGACGTGCTCGGCGCGATGCGCGACATGCCGGGGCACGGCGTCGTGGTGATGGTGCGCCGCCCCGAGACGGAGTCCGGCCGCATCGCCGTGCCACCGCTCGACGGGCGGCTGTCGGAGGGCGACGACGGCGACCCGATCTGGGTGTCGGGCACCGTCGAGACCTACGCCGCCGGCCAGCTCCGGCCCGCCGACCCGTCGATCTCGGCCGTCGGGGCCCTGCACCAGCCGGGGGACGGCGGCATCTCCGGCCTGACGCTGTGGACCCACCCCGTCGACGGCCCGGCGGTCCAGCCGCTCACCATCGGCGAGGGCGTCGGCCTGCTCCGCACCCCGCCGATCGTGCCCGACCCCGATGCCGTCGACCACGGGCGGATCGTGCTCGTCGACCAGGTGCACAGCCTCGGGGCCAGCGTCCTGCACCACGCCTGGGTCCGCGCCGTGCGCCGGGTCGTGCACACCGTCGAGTACCACGCCGCCACCCGGGACACGATCCCCACCCCCGTCACCGGCACCTGGCGCACCGTCTGGACCACGTCGCAGGTGGCCCGCTGGGCGCTGCTCGTCGTCCGCTACCAGGGCGGCGAGGGCACCAGCGGCCCCGAGATGCAGATGGACGTCGAGCTGCAAGACCGCGACGACGCCGGGGCCGTCCTCGACAGCTTCACCATCCCGACCGCCGCGCTGCGAGCCCCGGGGTGGGGCGAGCCGCCGACGCCCGAGTGGTGGGTCGCCCCCCTC
>JAUHYW010000105.1 GCA_030426085.1 bacterium
AGGCCGTTACCCCACCAACTATCTAATGGTACGCGGGCTCATCCTCAGGCGACAGGTCCGAAGATCCCCATCTTTCCCCACTCCCCCGAAGGCGAGTGGTCTTATGCGGTATTAGCGTCCCTTTCGGAACGTTATCCCCCACCAGAGGGCAGATTACCCACGCGTTACTCACCCGTGCGCCACTTTACTCGGGCCGAAGCCCTTTCTCGTTCGACTTGCATGTGTTAAGCACGCCGCCAGCGTTCGTTCTGAGCCAGGATCAAACTCTCCAGTTGAAATTCTGGAGTGCGTCGACGACCGAGGTCGACGACGACTTGTGTTCGATCTGAGGCCTCGCACGTTCTCACGCGTTTCGACCAGATTTTCAAAGAGCCGGATGCCGGGGAGCCGCTGTGGCCTCATCGGCAACGGGCGCGGAATCTATCGGAGCCCCCGGGGATGATCAAGAACTTTCTCGACGGCGCTCGGGATTTTTCGGGTGGGCCCCGCCGCGACCGGTGCTCAGGGCCGGGCGAGTTCGGTCTCGAGGCGGGCGGCGGCGATGCGCACGGTGCGGGGCGCCTCGCCGGGACGCAGCACCCGCAGGTCGACCGGCTCGCCGGGGCGCAGGGCCCTGATGCGGCCGATGATGTCGTCCCGCAAGCGCACCCGATGCTCGCCGAAGTGGGTGATCACGTCCCGGGGACGTAGCCCGGCCCGGGCCGCGGGCCCGCCGGGGGTGACCCGCCCGGCGACGAGCGCCTCGAGCTGCGGGGGAAACCGCCTCCGGAAGCTGTCGGACTGCTCCCACAGCTCTTCGAAGCCGATCCGCAGGGTGGGGGTCGTCGCGTCGCGGCGCCCATCGAGCAGCCGGCGGATGGCCTCGACCGGCGCCATGTAGGCGATGCCCACCGGCACCCCGCCGTCGTGCATGAGTCCCGATTGCAGCCCCACGACCCGGCCGGCAGCGTTCATCCAGGGGCCGCCGCTGGTGCCGACCGGCGAGGGGCCGCTGAGGTGGAATATGCGCAGGTAGTACTGCTGGTCGGGCAGGTACTCGTAGGTCGGCGCGCTGCGGGCGACCATCGCCCGCAGCAGGACGCCGTGGCGGAAGAGCGGCGCGCCGAGCAGGTAGACGTCGCTGCCCACGGGCGCCGGGCCGGCCGCGAGCGGCAGCGCCGGGTAGGGCTCGGGGCGGTCGGGCAGCTTGAGCAGCGCGATGTCGTGGCCCACGTCCCGGGCGAGTACGTGCACCGGCCGCCGGCCCCACACCGGTGAGCGGACCTCGATGCGCCGCTTGTCGTCGGGCACCGCGTGGGCGGCGGTGACGGCGATGCCGGCGGGGTCGACCACGAAGCCCGACCCGTCGAGCTGGTCGTCGGTGAGGATCTCGACGGACGCCTCGACGGCCCGGGCGTAGAGCTCCGGCGGCGCGGCGGCCCGGGCGGGGGCGGCGAGCAGGATCAGCGCGAGCAGCGGCATGCATCGGTCCATGCCGGCAGCCTACACCGGGTGAGGCGGGTTCAGAAACGGCGGGGTGGATCGCGAAGAGTTTGCGATCGGGCGGAGACCGGTGACAGGACACTGAACAAGTGATCAGACCCCGCAGCGCCGGACGCAGCCCCTGAAGTCTGCTGACGGCACGGTGGCGGGAGGCCCTCTTCATGATGCAGGGGCCGCCGAACGAGGGAGGAGTTGCCGTATGCGCCGCGCCGATCGCCTGTTCCGCATCGTCCAGATCCTGAGGAACCGCCGCTTCGTGACCGCCGAGCAGCTCTCGCAGACGCTGGAGGTGTCGCAGCGCACGATCTACCGCGACATGCAGGACATCATGAAGAACGGCGTGCCGATCCGGGGGGAGGCGGGGGTCGGCTATCAGCTCGAGGCGAACGCCGTCCTGCCCCCGCTGACCTTCACCAGCGAGGAGATCGAGTCCCTCGTGCTCGGGGCCCGTATGGCGGTGGCGTGGGCCGATCCGTCGCTGGCGTCGGCGGCCCGCAGCGTGCTGGACAAGGTCGAGGCGATCATCCCCGGCCCGCTGCGGGACGTGCTGCTGCGCACGGCCCTCTTCGCCCCGGGCGGCGAGTGGACCCGGCAGCGCACGACGGGCCTGGAGGTGCTGCGCAACGCCATCAGCCGCAACGCGAAGGTGTCGTTCGAGTACACCCGGGAGGACGGGGCGGCCTCGCGGCGGGTGGTGTGGCCCCTGGGGCTGTACTTCTGGGGGGCCAAGTGGAACCTGGCGGCGTGGTGCGAGCTGCGGGCGGCGTTCCGCAGCTTCCGGCCGGACCGTATGTCGGATCTGCGGGTGCTCGAGGCGCAGTTCCAAGAGATGGAGGGCATCTCACTCGAGGCGTACCTCGCCGAGCGGCTCGATGACGATCTGGCTCATGGGGTGGAGCCGACCGCCCCCCCGCCGGCCGATCTGGTGGCGGACGGCTGATCGACCGGCGGCCGGTGTCAGGGGATTCGACGACCGGGCGATCCATGGTTGAATAGGGTCGACGAGGTGTCGTCGCGCGGCCGCCTGCTCGGCCGATTCGCTCCATTCAACGCCTCCCGGGAGACCCCATGACCTCCGTGCTCGCGTTCGTCTTCGCGCTGCTCGCGCCACCGCCTCAAGCCATCCTCGACATCGACGTCAGCCCCTCCAACGCCTCGATCTATGTCGACGGCAAGCGGGTCAAGCTGAGCAAGGGGCGGGTCAGCGTCGACCCCGGGACCCACAAGGTCCGGGCGACCCGCAGCGGCTACCGGGGGCAGACCCGGGTGGTCACGACCAAGGCGGGCAAGACGTATCGGGTCGAGCTGAAGCTGGCCCGCACGACCTCCAAAGCGCCGAGCAAGCGCCCCTCGGCCAAGTCGCCGAGCAAGCGCCCCGCCAAGCGCCCGTCGGCCAAGTCGCCGAGCAAGCGCCCCGCCAAGCGGCCGGTGGCCAAGCGGCCCTCCAAGCGCCCGGTCAAGAAGCCCACCGTCAGCAAGCGCCCCACCCGCAAGCCCACCGTCGGCAAGCGGCCCTCGGGGTCCAGCCCCCGCCCGTCGGCCCGGCCGGCGAGCCCCCAGCCCATCCGGGACGAGGCCCAGCCGTCGGCCCCCAGCTACCGGGGCTACGCGATCGTCTCGTTCCTGGTGGGCGGGGCGGCGATCGCCGGGGGGGCCTACATGGGCACTCAGGCCGACGAGACCGCCGACGAGTTCAACCGCAGCGTCGACCGCCGGGACAAGCAGGAGCTCAAGGACGACACCGAGTTCCAGGCGACGGTGGCCAATGTGCTGTACGGGGTGGGCGCGGCCGGGGTCGCGCTCGGGGCGCTGCTGTGGGCCGCCGAGCCGGATTACCGGTACTCGGTGACGCCGATGCCCGGCGGCGGGACCTACGTCGGGGTCGAGGGGCGGTTCTGATGGGGTGGCGTGCGATCGCGGCGGCGGGCCTGCTCCTGGCCGCCGCCGCCGGGTGTGATCCCGAGCTGAACGACAACGAGTGCCGGACGAACGCCGAGTGCGCGGCGATCCTGCGGGGCACGGTGTGCAGCCCCGAGCGGTGGTGCGTGCTGCCCGAGTCCGTGCTCGATCCGGACATGATGCCGGAGCCGGACATGGCGCCCGAGCCCGATCTGGCGCCCGAGCCCGAGCCGGACATGGGGCCGATGACGGCCGATCGGGGCCCGGACATGGCCCCGATGGACGGCGGCCCGATGGACGATATGGCGGCGGGGGACATGGCGCCCGAGGCCGACGCGATGGCCGACATGGCGCTCGAGCTCGACGCGATGGCCGACATGGCGCCCGAGGTCGATATGGCCGAGGTCGACATGATGCTCGACGACATGGGCGAGCCGGTCGGCTTCGACCCCGACGCGCCGCCCATGTGATGGGCCCCGGGCGGCCCCACGGCGCGCGTCAGCCGACGTCGAGCAGCGCGGGCACCGGCCCGACCCGCAGCGGGGCGGGGTCGACGCCGCCGGCGCTGAGCACCGTGGCCAGGACGTGCTCCGGCTTGAGCGCGTCGCCCTCGGGGTCGGGCAGCCCGGTGGCGAGGTCGACCGTCTCCGGCCCCATGCCCCGGTCGCTGCTGCGGCCGATGACCTGCCCCCCCCGGATGCCGGCCCCCGCGATCAGCGCGCAGTTGGCGAGGTGATGGTCGCGCCCGTTGCGCTCGTTGAGCCGCGGGGTGCGGCCGAACTCGCTGAAGGCGACCACGGTGGTCTTGTCGAGGAAGGATCCCCCGCCGGGGGCCTCGGACTCGGCGAGGTCGTTCAACAGCCGAGCGAGCGCATCGAAGCCGGCTTGCAGGTTGACGCTGTGCTGCTGGGCCCAGGTGTTGTCGTGGGTGTCGAGCCCGGTCGACAGCGCGACGCTGACCACCCGCGACAGCCCGGTCTTGAGCGCCTGAGCGGCCAGGGCGGCCCGCCCGTAGGGGGTCTCCTGCTGGCCCTGGGCGAAGCCGTATCGCTGGCGCACCGCGGCGTTCTCGGCGGCGTTGAACTGGAAGCTGCGGTGCAGCTCTTCGACGACCACCGCCCGGGCCCTCGCCCGGTTGTCGCGGTAGATCCCGGCCAGCTCGCCGGCCCCGGCGCCAGCGCCGGGGGTGCACGCCTCGGGGTTGCGCGACCAGTAGGCGCCGAGCGCGCCGCGCACGTTGGCCGGGATGTCGGTGGGGATGCCCAGGTTCTCCTGCAATATGTACTGCAAGTGATCGACCGCGGCGACGGGCAGCGCGCCGGCGAAGGGCGGCTGGTCGGCGTTGTACGCCTCGACGAGGTGGGTCAGGTGGGGCACCGGGCGGTCGGGCCCGACGGCGCCGGTGGCCAGGGTCGCCACCGACGAGCCGCGGGCGGTGAGCCCCGAGGGGCGGCGGCCGGTGATGAAGTACCGCCGGCCGACCTCGTGGGTCAGGGTCGACATGTCGATGCCCCGCACCACGCTGAACATATCGGCCATCGGAGCCAGCTCGCCCACGCAGGGGCCGAGCCGGAACGGGCCGGCGTCGATCGGGCGGCGGCTGTACTGGGCCGGCAGCAGCCCGTAGGCCGGCTGGATACCGGTCTCGCGCACCGCGCCGTCGGGGAAGTCGGCCGGGTCGCGGGGGTCGAGGCCGAGCAGCAGGTCCCAGCCGCCTTCGAAGTAGCAGAAGACGAAGTAGTGGTCGCTCTCGCCGGCGGCGTGGGCCAGCCGGCCGAACATCGAGGGGCCGAGGGTGAGCGCGCCGGCCGCCAGGGCAGACCGCCGCAGGAAGTCTCGTCGGTTCAAGGGCATGGTCGGCCTCCGCTCAGTAGAGCACGAATTCGGGGTCGGTCATCATCGCGATGCACACCGCCAGCCACCCGTCCCGGGCGGCCCGCTCGGCGGGCGCGGTGCTCGATGCGTCGACGAAGAGCTGGTACAGCGGGTCGAGCGCCGGGTCGTCGGCCTCGGCGACGTGCCGGGCGTAGAACCGGAGCTGCAGCCGGCGCAGGTTCTCCCGGACGAGCGCCTCGTCGGTGCTGGCCCAGTCGGCGTGGCTCACCAGGCTGCGGTCGGCCGGCTCGAGGCCGGCGTCGCGGGCGACCCAGCGCAGGCAGATGCGCTGCGAGGCGTCCTGCAGGAACTTGGCGATGATGAGGGTCGGCTCGAGGTTCTCCTCGGTCACCCGCAGGTAGTCCGGGGCGCCGAGGGTCGGGGCGAGCACCTGGAGCATGTCGGCCGGCCCCTGGCCGAAGTCCTCGGTCCAGGCGAGGCCGTCGGTGACGATCGGGATCGAGCGGGCGAGCTGCTCGATGGTCATCCGGCCGGCGGCCCGGTCGAGGCCGGCCTGCTCTTCGCCGATGCCGCCGCTGCCCCCTCCACCACCGGACCCGCCGCTGCCGCCTTCACCGCCGGCGCCGCCGCCGTCGGCGAGCGGATCCCCGGCCGGCTCGTCGTCGCAGGCGCCGAGGCCGAGCGCGCCGCAGAGGGCCAGGAGGGTCGCGCCGCGTCGCAGCGCCCGTCGGAGCGTCTTGGAAGCCGTCATCGGACCATCCTCCGGTAGGCCGGGTCGACGAGCAGCGCCTTGACCAGCGCCTTGAAGTCGTAGCCGCTGTCGACGAACGCCGTCGCGAAGCGGGGCAGCTCGCGCAGCCTCTCGTCGGCGGTCGGCGGCCGCTTGTAGAGCCGGGTGAAGAGCTGCTCGGCGGCGCAGGCGGCGAGGGTGCCGTCATCGATGCTCTGCTGCACCAGCCCCGCCGGGCCGGCCTCGACCCGGGCCACCTCGGCCTCGTCGCGCCACTCGTAGGACTTGAGCACCCCGGCGAAGGGCTCCTGCTTCTCGTGGCCGATCTCGGAGACGTAGAACCGCTGGCAGACGAAGTCGCACGGCCGCCCCGGGTCGCGGGCGCACTCGGCGCAGCGGCGCAGGTAGGTCGGGAAGCTCTGATCGTCGAGCAGCAGCGTGCCGGCGTCGGCGAAGCGGCCCCACCACGCGGCGGCCGGCTCGAGGCGGCCGTGGCAGTAGTTGCAGCCGCAGCGCTCGCGCAGGTTGGGCTCGTCGCTGCACGGGTCCTCGGCGCTGGGCAGCGGGGTGTCGGGCGCGATGAACGGGTCACAGAGGAAGGCGACGTGGTACCGGTTGGCCCGGGCCCGGCCGGTCTGGAACCGCAGCAGGAAGCTCATGCTGGTCAGGATGCCGCTGTGCAGGTCGCTCGAGCGCTCGACGGTGTGCCAGCTCGAGTCGGTGAACGGGATGTCGGGCAGCGCGGCCACGTCGACCGGCGGCGACTGGATGATGGGGTCGATGCCCATCGGGGTCAGGTAGGTGTAGTAGTGCACCAGCGGGCCGTCGACGAGCTCCTCGGTGCCGAAGAGCATGTCGGTGTAGGGCCGCCCCTCGGCGATGGGCGCCTCGACCATGCGCAGGAGCTGCTCCTGCAGCGACTGTGTGATCCGGGTGACCGCGGTGAAGTCGGCGCAGCGCTGGAGGTCGGGGCCGCAGCCGCAGCGGCCGGTGGACATGCCCTGGGCGGTGGCGCAGTCGAGGCCGTCGTCGGACATCGGGGCGATGCGGGCCTCGAGGGCGCAGACTTTCACCTCGGTGCCCGGCGCCCAGTAGGGCTCGACCATGACGTAGCCCTCGCGGCGGGTGCCGTCGGGCATGTCTTCGAAGAGCAGGTTGCCGTTGTCGTCCCAGGCGGCCGGCTCGTCGTTGCACGGCACCAGCCCGCCGCGCTCGTAGAAGCCGGTGAACAGCAGGAAGAGCCGGTTGGGGTCGCCTTCGCCGCTGTAGAAGCTCGCCGGCAGCAGCAGGGCCGACGCGGCGCTGAGCACGTCGAGGGCCTCGGTGCTGGGCCACAGCAGATCCCGGTGGTGGCGCCGGACGAGGGCCCCGACCTCTTCGCTGCCGAGCATCTCGTCGACGAAGGCCTCGTCGATCTCGCCGCCGCTGTCGACGAGCGCGGTCAGCTCGGCCTCGGTGGGCACCCGCCCGAAGAGGTCGAGGGTGAGCTGCCGCAGGTGGCGGGTGGCGTCCACCTCCACCGGCGCCTCGCAGGCCGGCGCCTCCTGGGCGACGGCCGGTCCGGCGCACAGCAGCGTCAGGCACGCTGCGAGGATTCGTCTGACCATGGTGTTCTCCAGTCGGCTTCCCTGTCGGCTCCCACGAGGCGGGACGCGCGGCGCCGCTCGGAGTGTAGCGTTATTCCACCGCGGGATCAGGTCGACGGATGCCGAAAGGCGTCACCCGCAGGCGGCTGGGGGCCCCCCGTGTACCTCACATACCCCCGTCGGGTACGGGGCCCATGTCGGGCTCGATCGGGGCCGGCTGCACGATCAGGAAGCGGGCCGAGTCGCCGATGCTCTCGAGCGGCGCCTCGTCCCGGCCGACCCGGATCAGAGCCGCCTCGGGGCACTGCGGGTCGTCGCCCCGGGCGCAGGGCACGAACTCGGCGACGCCCAGGCCGTCGATGAGCACCGGGCGGGCCGGCACGACCCGCCCGGCCTCGGGGGGGATGGGGGTGAGAAACACGGCGCCGTCGCCCGCGTCGTCGGGGTCACCCGGCTCGCCGGTGTCGTACGGCCGGCGCTCGCCGTCGGGGGCGATCGTCTCGATGGTGAACAGGAACTCGACCGGGGTCTGGCCGTCGCCGGGTACCCGCTCCTCGGGGAAGTCGACGACGGCGGCGTAGCCGGTCACGCCCATATCGGGTTCGAGGGCGGTGCAGACCCCGCCGGCGCCGCAGCCGTAGCCGACCACGCACGGCTCGGCGCCGACCCGGCAGGGGCCGCCGGGTTCGCCGGGGGCGGCCTCGTCTTCGGCGCAGCCGAGCAGCAGGGCGAGCATGGCCAGCGCGGCCAGGGGCGAGCGGACGGGCATCGGGGGGCTCTTCATGGCGCCAGTGTGCCCCGGATCGCGGGCCGGATCCACGGCGGGCGC
The DNA here is from genome assembly GCA_030426085.1 of bacterium. Lineage (GTDB taxonomy): Bacteria > Myxococcota_A > Bradymonadia > UBA7976 > UBA1532 > JACKDM01. The sequence goes on from JAUHYW010000105.1 coordinate 8,363, forward strand.
GGTGACGGGGGCCGTGGATATTTGTATTCGGCCTGACGTATCCTTCCGATACACTCGACAGTCGGCGCCCCCCGGGGCCCGGTGGAGAGTCATCGCCCCCATGTCGGTCATGTCCCACGAATCGTCCCCGCCCCTGCTGCCGGCCGAGCGCTTGGCGGCCCGCATCTGCGCGCTCTTCGGTGAGCGGCCGGCGGGTATCGATCCGGTGGGCCACGCGCTGGCGGTCCTCGACCGGGCCGAGCGGGAGCGGCGCCTGCCGGGCTACGCCGCCGCGGCGATCGAGGAGACGGTCGACGCGCTCTTCGCCATCTCGGCCCACGAGTTCGACGTGCAGGTGCACAGCCGGGGCACCGGCGAGGGGCTCGACGGGCTGGCGGTCGCGGTCAACGTGCTCGCCCGGGAGCTGTCCCGCACCGCGGTCTCCTCGGCCCAGATGGTCAGCCTCATCGAGTCCCTGCCCAACCCGGTGCTGGTGGTGACCGTGGAGCGCCGGGTGCGCTACGCCAACCCGGCGGCCCGGGCGATGCTCGGCGAGCGGCTGGTGGGTCGCACCATCCACGAGGTGCTGCAGGCCGAGGAGGATCTGTGGCCCGAGGCGGCGACCCCGGTCCGGCTGACGGCCCTGCTCGACGAGGCCCACCTGCTCTTCTCGGTGGCCCCGCTGATCTCCCACTTCGACGAGGTCGAGGGCTTCGTCGCGGTCGGCACCAACATCACCGATCAGGTGCGTACGCAGAAGGCCCTGGCCGACGCCCGCGATCTGGCCGAGGCCAACGCCCGGGCCCGCAGTCAGTTCCTGGCCAACATGAGCCACGAGATCCGGACCCCGCTCAACGGGGTGCTCGGCATGGCCCAGCTCCTGCTCGACGCGGGGCTGGGCGATGAGCAGGCGGGGCTGGTGCGCAACATCCGGGCCTCGGGCGAGCACCTGCTGGCGCTGATCAACGACGTGCTCGACTTCTCCAAGATCGACGCCGGGCACCTCGAGCTCGACATCCGCCGCTTCGACCCGAGCGCGCTGGTGCAGCGCAGCGTGGACATCGTACGCCACCGCCGCCGCCCGGAGGTGCAGGTGCGGCTCGAGCTGGATCCGGGCCTGCCGCCGGCGCTGCTCGGCGACGCGCTGCGAGTGCGTCAGGTGCTGCTGAACCTGGTGGGCAACGCGCTGAAGTTCACGACCCGGGGCGAGGTGGTGATCGCCTGCATGCTGGTGGCGGGCGACGCCCGGGCGGTGACCCTGCGCTTCGAGGTGCGCGACACCGGGGTCGGCATCTCGAGGGCCGATCTGGGGCGGCTCTTCGACCCGTTCACCCAGGTCGACGCCTCGGCCACCCGGCGCTTCGGCGGGACCGGGCTGGGGCTGGCGATCGTGCAGCGCATGGTCACCGCGCTGGGCGGTCAGGTGGGGGTCGAGTCCCGGCTGGGGCGGGGCAGCCGCTTCTGGTTCGAGGCGCCCTTCGAGCGGGCCGGCGAGGCCGACGTGCCCGACTTCGACCACACCGACCCCAACGGCGTCCCGCTGAGCGCTCCACCGCGACCGCAGCCCGAGGCGACCCCGGCCGCCGAGCCGGTCCGGCCCGATCTGACCGGCCGGGCGGTCCTCATCGTGGAAGACAACCCGGTCAATCAGGCCGTCGCCCGGCAGCTCGTGGCCCGGATGGGGGCCGAGGTGGTGCTGGCCGGCCACGGGGGCGAGGCGCTGGCCGCGCTGCGCGCGCGGCGCTTCGACCTGATCCTGATGGACTGCCAGATGCCGGTGATGGACGGCCTCGAGGCCACCCGCCGCCTGCGGCGCATGCCCAACGGCGCCGACGTGCCGGTGGTCGCGCTGACCGCCGACGCGGTGGTCGGCCACCGCGAGCGCTGCTTCGCGGCCGGCATGGACGCCTACCTCAGCAAACCCCTGCGCGTGCGTGATCTGGAGAGCACGCTCGCCCGCGTCCTCGGGTCCCGCACTTCATGACCGACGCCCGTTTCCGGATCATCGACGACGAACCGCCGGCCCGCGTCGTGCTCTCGGGGCACATCGACCTGCCGCTCATCGAGGGGCTGAAGGCGGCGGTCGACGGCTGGCGGCCCGACCCCACGACCGGCCTGATCGTCGATCTGCGCGAGGCCCGGGACTTCGACCCCGACGCCCGGCGGGCGCTGGTCGAGGTGCACCGGGCGCTGGCGGACAAGGTGCGCCGGCAGACCTACCTCGCCGGCTCGTCCCGGCTGCGCGGGCTGTCGCTGTGGGTCATGCACATGGCCGGCGACGTCACCGCCCGGGCGGTGGGCAGCGTGGCCCAGGCGAAGCGCTGGCTGGCCGGGGACAAGGGCCGCCTCGAGGTCAGCTTCGGCAAGGTGGGGGTCGACTCGGTGCCCCCTCGGGCGCTGCGGGGCATCGGCGGGGGCAAGCTCTCGTTCGCCGAGCGGCTGGGCTCGACCGCCATCGGCTGGATCTCCCAGATCACGGTCGGCTACTGGCCGGCCTTCACCCGGGAGATGGTGCGGACCTACGGCCTCGACGGGGTCGAGCGGTGGGGGCGGGCGGTCGAGAAGACCATCAACACCCTCTCGGAGCGCTACGGCGACGAGACCGCCCAGGGCGTGATCGCGCTGGCCGCGGTGTGGAACGGCTGCGCGTACTGCACGACCGGGCACCTGTATGCGGTGAACCTGCTGTACTTCAAGCGCACCGGCGAGCTGTTCCCCATCGACGAGCGGGAGGTGCCCCGGTGGTACACGCTCACCGACGAGCGGCTGGTCGACCGCATCGTCGGCCGCCTCGAGGGGGACGAGTTCGCCGACCTCGCCCGCCTCATCCGACGGCAGTACCGCATGCGGCTCGAAGGCGACGCGCTGGCGCCCACCGAGGACGACCCGTTCATCGAGCTGGCCAACGCCGCCTTCGACCTGGTCAACGAGTGCAGCATCGTCATCGAGGCGGCCAACGTGCCGCCGCTGCACGAGGGCGCCGCCCGCAACCGCGGGGTGCAGAAGGCGTACGCCCAGAAGCGGGGGCGCAAGCCGGGGGCGGTCATCCCGTCGCCGATGTGAGAGCGGACGCTCAGGGCGGGAGCCGGCGCAGGGCTTGTTCGGCGGTCATCAGGGCCCCGGCGGAGACCGCCGAGAGCGGGGCCGGGTCATCGCGCGGCCCGAGGTCGATGGCGGTCGCCCGGCCGTCGACCAGCGCGACCCGGAAGGCCGAGCCGGCCTCGGTGCCCACCACCGCCCGGTCGTCATCGGCGGCCAGCCCCACCACCGCCTCGGGGGCCAGCGTCACCCGCCAGTCGGGGGCCGCCGGCGGCCCGCCTTCGGGCACGCTCCACCGGCTCAACCGGCCGTCGCTGTCCCCCACCAGCAGCCCGCTCGGGGTCCAGGCCAGCGCGGTCACCCAGCCGGTGGTGACCCGCCAACGGGAGGCCAGCGCGCCGTCGGGCCGCCAGATGACGACGGTGCCGTCGGCCCCGCCGGAGGCCACCCGGCCCGAGGCGGCGGCGACGGCGAAGGCGCTGCGCCCGTGGGTTCCCCGGGCGTGCCACGCGCCGTCGCCCAGCCGGGCGACCGACCCCCGATCGGCGGCGACGATCACCGCGCCGTCGGCGAGGACGGCCACGTCGTTGACCTCGTGCTCCGGCAGCCGCAGCCGCCAGCGCCGGGCGCCGTCGGGGCCCCACCGGGCCACCGATCCATCGCCGGCGGTGATCAGATCACCCTCGACGTGCAGGATGCGCCGCACCGGGCCGCCGTGGGCCACCCAGCGGGCCCCGGGGCGGCCGTCGGCGTCGAGCAGGGTGATCCCGCCGCCCTGGCCCCCGACCGCGTAGCCCGCAGGCAGCGCGGTGAGGGCCACCGGGCGCTCGGCGGGCAGCCGGGGCGGGATCGCCGGAGCGGCGTCGGTCGCCCCGGCCTCGGGGTCCGGCGGGCGCTCGGCGTCGGTGCCCACCCACAGCCACAGCGCGACCGCGGCGACGGCCAGCGGCCAGACGATGCGCCTCATCGGGCGACGTCGGCCGCGCTCAGCGCCGCCTCGAGCGCGGCGAACTCGTGGGCCACGCAGGCGTGCAGGTCGCCGCCGTCGAGCGCGGCCCGCTCGGCCGCCGGGATGACGTGCCAGGTGTAGGTCTCGACCTCGAGCTGGGCGCAGGCGCCGGCCTCGACCGCGGCCTTCACCGCCGCCTGCCAGTCCCCGCGGGTGGTGCCGACGACCCCGTCCCCGCCCCACCAGATGGGGACGTGGAAGTGGCAGCGCCACGCCTCGGCGTCGATCCACGGGGGCCCGGCCCGCTCCAGCTCGGGCAGGTCGAGCGCGCGCAGGATGGCCCCGTCGGGGGCGCGGGCGGTGGTCTGGTGCAGATAGCGGGGCTCGGCGAAGGCGGCCAGCGCGGCCCGGGCCTTCGGGTCGTCGGGGCGGTCGAGGTGCAGCGCGCTGGAGACCTGGATCTTGCCGATGGGCACCTCGGCGGCGATCAGGGCGCCGATGGCGGCGGTCGGGTCCTCGAACTGCACCGCCTGATGGCAGCAGTCGTAGCACAGCCCCAGGTGGCGCTGCGCCGCCTCGCCCAGCGGGCGGATGTGCTCGGCCCAGAAGCGGATGACCTCGCCGGTGGTCTCGAGCGTGGTCCACGGCTCGGGCTCGAGGCACAGCCGGATGGAGACCCCGGTCCGCTCGGCCAGCCCGGCGAGGTGGCGGGCGGCGGCGGCGAGGTGCACCGCGATGTGCGCCCGGGCCTCGGGGCTGTCGGTGTCGGGGCGGAAGCCGCCGGCGACGGTGCTGATGGTGCGCTCGGGCGGGCCGGGCAGCGCGGCGAGCGCCTCGGCGACCCGGGCGGTGTAGGTCACCCGCTCGGGGGTGGTCCAGTCGGGGCGGTAGACGGCGCTCTTGACCGCGTCGGCCGCGAAGTCGCCGTAGGGGAAGCCGTTGACGGTGAAGGCGTAGAGCCCGAGATCGGCCACCCTGCGGGCGAAGCGGTCCCGGACCGCGGGGTCGGCCAGCTCGAGCGAGGCGGCGTTGCCCAGCCGCAGGCCGAGGCCGAAGGGCGCGCCGGGGGCGACCCGGTCGCGGACCCGGGCCACGTCGCCGATGAGGACCCGGGTGATGGCGTCCAGGGTCTCGCCGGGGTGCACGTTGGTGCAGTAGCCCAGGTGGAGCGGACCGCGCTGCATGCTTCGCCTCCTGCCGTCGGCAGGAAGGATGCACCGGGCGGGCGGGCGATTCCCAGCTCAGCGGGTGGCGGTGAGGACCGGCGGGGTCGGGCGCCGGGCGAGGGCCTCGTCGCCGCCCTCGGGCGCCGGGCGGGCGGCGATGAGCGACCGCAGCTTCTCGTCGATGCGGGTCTGGAGGCCGTCGACCGCCTCGCCGAGCAGGCCCTCCTTGAGCCGGCGGGCGGTGCGGTCGGTGTGCCAGATGCCGGCGTCCTCCTCACCGTCGACCCGCTCGAAGACGGTGAACAGCAGGGTGCCGCTCTTGACGTCGAACAGGGTCGCCTCGAGCACGCCGGCGGTCTCGAAGGTCTCGCCGGGCACCATGAGGCCGCCCACCAGGGTCACCCAGGCCCAGCTCCAGGCGTTGGTGTAGCGCCGCTCGACGAAGCGGTGGCGGTAGAGCAGCAGGTACTCGGCCCGATAGCGGGCGGCCAGCTCGCGCAGGCCGGCGATGCTGCTCGTCGACGGCCAGTCGGTGCTGATCTCGCTGACCACCTCGAACATGCCGGCGTCGGCCAGCTGGTCGGCGATCTGGCCGGTGACCGCAGTCAGGGGCAGGTCGCCGTCGGGCTCGTAGCGGTCGACGACCGGCACGATGCCGATGCGGGCGTCGGCCTCGAGGTAGACCGGGGCCGACAGGATCTCGCGCACCTTGTCTTCGGAGAGGGTGCCGATGCGGTCCCGCTGGAAGTGGTTGGTCACCAGCGGGGCCGGCTTCGGGGCTTCGGTGGCCACGGCGAGGGGGGCCATGGCCGGCTTCATCGGCTTGCGGGCGGCGCCGCAGGCGGTCAGGGCCAGCAGGGTCAGCGCCGAGACGACGAGGCGCGGGGTGGAGCGGTTCGGGGTGGGGTTCATGGTTGCCTCCAGCGGTATGGAGGCATCATGCCGGCGAGGCGCCCGGCGGGGGTCACCGGGCCATCACCGGATCATCATGGCCGTGTCATGACGGGCGGCGCGCCCGGGGCGGGCTCAGGAGCAGCCGGTGGTGCCCCCGCAGCTCACGCACTTGAGGCAGGCGCCGTTGCGCACCATGGTCAGCGCGCCGCACTCGGGGCAGGGGTCGCCCTCATAGCCCTTCTGGCGGGCGATCTGCACCGCCCGGGCCGGGGCCGAGGTGGCGACCGTGCCCCCGCCGCCGTTGGCCGCGATGCTGACGTGGCCGATGGTGAGCTGCTGGGTGGTGGCGGTCGCCTGGGCCTGCCGCACCGCGTGGTAGGCCACCGGCTGCTGCTCGGTGCCCCGGTGGTAGCCCACGCTGTCGTGGGCCCCGCCGTCGGCCCGGGCCGCGCTCAGCTCGAGGCCGCCGACCACCCGGCTGCTGCCGACCACCTCTTCGTGGGTGTAGTCCGGCTCGTCGGCGGTGTGCATCGCGTCGCTGCGCAGATCCTCTTCGCTGACCTGGGCCAGATCGTTGCGCCCGAGGTAGGTCACCGCCACCTCGCGGAAGATGTAGTCGATGATCGAGGTGGACATCTTGATCCGGTCGTTGCCCATGACCATGCCGTTGGGCTCGAACCGGGTGAAGACGAACGCCTCGACGAACTCCTCGAGCGGCACCCCGTACTGCAAGCCGAGGCTGACCGCGATGGCGAACGAGTTCATCAGGCTGCGGAAGGCGGCGCCCTCCTTGTGCATGTCGATGAACAGCTCGCCGAGGGTGCCATCGTCGTACTCGCCGGTGCGCAGGTAGACCTTGTGCCCGCCGACGGTCGCCTTCTGGGTGTAGCCCCGCCGCCGCTGGGGCAGCCGCCGTCGCCGGGCCAGATAGCGCACCACCACCCGCTCGGCGAGCTGCTGGGAGGCCGCCGCGGGCCGGTCGACCGCCACCGGCAGGTCGAGCTGGGTGGCGTCCTCGGTGCCGATGTCGTCGTCGTCGTCGAAGTCGAACAGCGTCGCCGACAGCGGCTGGCTGAGCTTGCTGCCGTCGCGGTAGATCGCGTTGGCCTTGAGCCCCTTGCGCCACGAGTGCAGGTAGGCGGTCTGCACGTCCTCCACCGAGGCGTGGTTGGGCATGTTGATGGTCTTGCTGATCGCGCCGCTGATGAACGGCTGGACCGCGGCCATCATGTCGATGTGGGCCGGGTAGGCGATGAACCGGGTGCCCCGCTTGCCGCACTTGTTGGCGCAGTCGAAGACCGGCAGGTGCCGCTCCTCGAGGTGGGGGGCGCCCTCGACGGTCATCGTGCCGCAGACGTGGTCGTTGGCCTCGGCGATCTGCTTACGGGTCAGCCCGAGGGCCCCGAGCAGGTCGAAGTCGGGCTTGTCGAGCTGGGGGGCCGGGATGCCGAGCTTGTCGACGAGGTAGTCGTCCCCGAACGTCCACCGGTTGAAGACCATCGACAGGTCGAAGGCCCCCGGCAGCATCTGCTCGATGCGGTTGATGTTGGCCTCGTCGAAGCCGTGCTCCCGCAGATCCTGGGGCGAGAGGTGGGGGCAGCCCTCGAGCGTGCCGTGGCCCTTGCACCAGGCGACGATGGCCTCGATCTGCTCGTCGGCGTAGCCCAGCTTGCTCAGCGCGAGCGGCACCGACTGGTTGATGATCTTGAAGTAGCCCCCGCCGGCCAGCTTCTTGAACTTGACCAGGGCGAAGTCGGGCTCGACCCCGGTGGTGTCGCAGTCCATCACCAGCCCGATGGTGCCGGTGGGCGCGATGACGGTCGCCTGGGCGTTGCGGTAGCCGTGGCGCTCGCCGAGCTCCAGCGCCCGATCCCAGGCGTGGCGGGCGGCCTCGATCATGTACTCCGGGCACTGCTCGGGGTCGAGGGCCACCGGGGTGGTCGACAGGGTCTCGTACTCCGCCTCGGGCACCCCGTAGGCCGCCCGGCGGTGGTTGCGCATCACCCGCAGCATCGGATCCCGGTTGTCGCCGAAGCCGGGGAAGGTGCCCAGCTCACCGGCCATCTCGGCGCTGGTGGCGTAGGCGGTGCCGGTCATGATGGCCGAGATGGCCCCGGCGAGGTTGAACGCCCGGGGCGAGTCGTAGGGGATGCCGAGCACCATCAGCACCGTGCCCAGGTTGGCGAAGCCCAGGCCCAGGGTGCGGTAGCGCCACGACAGCGCCGCGATCTCGGCGCTGGGGAACTGGGCCATCGCCACCGAGATCTCGAGGGTGACGGTCCACAGCCGGCAGGCGTGGCGGAAGGCGTCGACGTCGAACCGCCCGTGGTCGGGGGTCATGAACTTCATCAGGTTCGTCGACGCCAGGTTGCAGGCCGTATCGTCGAGGAACATGTACTCCGAGCACGGGTTCGACGCGTTGATCCGGCCGCCGGCGGGGCAGGTGTGCCAGTCGTTGATCGTCGTGTCGAACTGCAGCCCGGGGTCGGCGCAGGCCCAGGCGGCGTGCGCGATCTGATCCCACAGGTCGCGGGCCCGCACGGTGCGGGCGACCTCGCCGTCGGTGCGCCGGGTCAGGTGCCAGTCGTCGTCGGCGAGCACCGCCTTCATGAAGGCGTCGGTCAGCCGCACCGAGTTGTTGGAGTTCTGCCCGCTGACGGTGTTGTACGCCTCCGACTGCCAGTCGGTGTCGTACTCGGGGAACTCGATGTCGACGTGGCCCTGGCGGGCGAGCTGCAGGATGCGCTGGATGAAGCTGGGCGGCATCTCGGCCCGCCGGGCGTCGCGCAGCGCCTTGCGCAGGGCCTTGTTCTGCTTGGGGTCGAACCGGTCGCCGTCCACCTCGACCTCGACCGCCTCGATGATGCGGGCGAGGTGCTTTCGAGTGGACTTGGAGCCGGCCACCAGCGCGGCGACCTTCTGCTCTTCGGTGACCTTCCAGTTGATGTACTGCTCGATGTCGGGGTGGTCGATGTCGAGGGTGACCATCTTGGCCGCCCGGCGGGTGGTGCCCCCGCTCTTGATCGCCCCCGCCGCCCGGTCGCCGATGCGCAGGAAGCTCATCAGCCCCGACGAGCGCCCGCCGCCGCTGAGCGGCTCGTTCTTCGCCCGCAGGCTCGAGAAGTTGGTGCCGGTGCCCGAGCCGAACTTGAACAGCCGCGACTCGCGGACCCAGAGGTCCATGATGCCGCCCTCGCGCACGAGGTCGTCGTCCACCGACTGGATGAAGCAGGCGTGGGGCTGGGGCCGCTCGTAGGCGCTGGTCGAGAGGTGGGCCTCGCCGCCCTCGTGCTCGCAGTACCAGTGCCCCTGGGGCGGGCCGGAGATGCCGTAGGCCCAGTGCAGGCCGGTGTTGAACCACTGGGGGCTGTTGGGGGCGGCCATCTGCCGGGCGAGCATGTGGCGCATCTCGTCGTAATACGCCCGGGCGCTCTGCTCATCGTGGAAGTAGCCGTGCTTGAAGCCCCAGTAGGCCCAGCAGCCGGCGAGGCGGTCGAAGACCTGCCGGGCGTCGTGCTCGCCTTCGGTCCGGGCCTCGGGGGCGAGGTCCTGGAGGGCGCCCTGGTCGGGCTCGCTGCGCCACAGCCACTCGGGCACGCCCTCTTCGGGCACCCGCCGCAGCCGCGAGGGCACCCCCGCCTTGCGAAAGTACTTCTGGGCCAGGATGTCGCTGGCGACCTGGCTCCAGGCCGCCGGCACCACGACGCGTTCGTTCAGGAAGACGACGGTTCCGTCAGGGTTTCGGATCTCGCTCTTGCGCTCGGTGAACTCGATGCCGGCGTACGGGGAGGAGTCGTCTCGGGTGAAGCGTCGCTGAATGCGCATGGGTGGGCCTTGTCCCGCCTTGTGGGTCAGGGATTGGGGGTGGAGGAATAGTCCTACGGGTTATGTTCTGGCTTGAACCGTCGCCGCGGTCCGCTGCGCGCCCGGGCAGCGGTCCGTCGGGGCGAACGGGCTATCTATGTATCGGGTCGCCCGGCGGGGCACAAGGGGGTCCCCACCAAAAAAAGACAACCCCTCGACATCCGGGCGGTTAGGCCGCTTCTTGCAGGAGAGCCCCCATATATGGGGGTCGGGGGCCTCACCGGTGTCAGATATTGTGTCCCGAATGGTTCGGTGCGCATGGGGTCCCTGACGCGCCCGACGGGCCGTCCGCCCCCGCCGGCCCCCGGGCCGCGGGGGCCCTGCGCCGGCCCGCGGGCGCGGGGCGCGATCGACCACGGTGCACCGGTGCCCGACCGGATGAGACATTCTTCATGCGAATACGATGGCCCCGCCCGGCCGGGGGCGCCGGGCGGACGCTCAGGCGACGCAGCCGAGCGTATCGCGCAGGGTGGAGAGGGTGTACGGCTTGTCGAGGTAGCCGTCGGGGGCCACCGGGCCGAGGTGGTCCCCGGTCGCGCCGGGGTTCGCCCCGCTCGAGACGATGACCCGGGCGTCGGGTCGGCGGCGCTTGATCTCGACGAGCACCTCCGAGCCGTCGATGTCGGGCAGCCCGAGGTCGAGGATGACGACGTCGATGCGCCCCCCGTCCTCACCGAACAGCTCCAGCGCCTTGTACCCCCGGTCGGCCTCGATCACCGCGTAGCCGAGCCGGCTGAGCATGCGCCGGGTCACGCGCAGGATGGATTGGTGGTCGTCGACGAGCAGCACGGTGCAGTGCTCGGCCTCGCTCTGTTCGCACATGGGGACTCCTCGGGTTCGCGCCTTGAACGAATGTTATCGCTTTCAGGCTACGGAATTCCGTCCGGAGGGTCACGGCCCCCGCGGGCCGCTCCGTCGGGGGGCCGATCGGTCGGTCAGGGTTTTCTGCCGTCGAACAGCCGGGGCAGGAAGCCGGGGTAGTCCTCGTCGCCCGCCAGCCGCCACCGCCCGGCGGCGTCCCGGGTGACGGTCACGAAGTCCTGGGTGCCGCCGCAGTCGAGCCGCACCCGCTTGTCCGCGCCCCGGTTGAGCACCCCCCGCACCTCGCAGCTCTGGGCCCGGGTCAGCACCCGGACGAGCGCCTGCCGGATGTGGGTCCGGCGGCAGGGCGGGTGGCGGAAGTCCTCGCAGGGGTCGGTGCCCCGGGCGGCGGCCGAGACCACCCACCGCCCCCGGTTGCCGCCGAAGCGGTGGGCGATGCAGGCGTCCCGCCGGCAGGCGAGGTCGGCCGCCTCGAGCACGTCGGGGCCGAGCACGCCGATGGCCTTGACCGGGCCGTGGGTCTCGATGATCGCCTGCAACGCCCGGAACGGCGCGGCCGGGTCGTCGTCGGCCCGCTTGACGATCCAGATGCTCAGCAGGACGATGACGCCCACCGCCTGCACGAGCAGGGTGATGGTGATCAGCCGGTTCATCGGGTCGAGTGTGCCACAGGCGGGCGCCGTTGCCCCAATCCCGTCGCGCGCCCGGGGCTGGCGGTGGGCCGCCGGGTCGGGTAGAACGCGCCCGGGGAACACACGACTCGCGAGAGGAGCAGCCCGATGAAGGTCAGCCGCTACATGACGGCCAAGGTGATCACCGCCCGCCCCGACGACGGGGTGCGCAAGACGTTCTTCCGCATGCGGCAGCACCGGGTGCGGCACCTGCCGGTGGTCGAGGAGGGCGGCAAGCTGGTGGGCTTCATCAGCGACCGCGACCTGCGGCGGCCGGATTGGGTCGACCAGGACGTCGACATCAGCCACGCCTACCAGCTCGACGACAACCTTCAGGTGCAGGATCTCATGTCGACCAACCTGGTGGTGGCCCACACCTACGACCCGGTGGCCAAGGTCGTCGACGTCTTCCTCGAGCGGCGCTACGGCGCGCTGCCGGTGCTCAACAAGGACGAGGAGCTCGTCGGCATCCTGTCGGCGGTCGACCTGCTGCGGGTCCTCGCCGAGCTGCTCGACCAGCAGAAGCAGGACAAATAGCCCCGGCCGTCAGTCCCGCCCCAGCCGCTCCACCAGCCAGCTCAGCGCGTTGCGCGGCGGGCCCTCGATGCGCAGCTCGATCGCCGCGCCGGGGGCCGGGCGCCCGCCCGGGGCCGGCACCCGCGCCCGGTAGCCGCCCCCGGCCTCCGCGACCAGCTCCACCTCGAACCACCCGCCGGACAGCGCGGCCATCGCCCGGCCACCGGCGGCCTCGGCGGCGGCGGCGACCTCGGGGCCTCCCAGGCGCAGCACCAGCGGATCGAGCGGCACCACCCGGAACAGGACGTGCCCCGCCTCGACCGCGGCGCCCGGCTGCACCGTCGGGGCCTGCTGCACCCGCCCGTCGACCGGTGACTCCAGCGGGATGAGCAGGCGGCGGGCGAGGGCCTCCCGGCGGCGCACCGCCCGCCCGAGCGCCTCGGCGGCGTCGTCCGGCCCCGCCCGGCGGTCGGCCCGGCGGGCGCGCAGGGCCTCCAGCCGCCCTCGGCGCTCGGCGAGCGCGCGCCGGGCGTCGCTCAAGCCGGCGGCGTCGCCCGCCTCGGCGGCCCGGGTCGCCACCCGCTCCAGGGCCGCTTCGGCGGCCTGCACCTCGGCCTCGGCCCGGCGCACCGCGGCCCGGTCGACCCGCCCCGGGCCGGCGTAGACCTCCAGCGCGCCGATGCCCTGGGACAGCCGGTCGATCTCGGCTTCGATCGCGCCGTCGGCCAGTCGGGCCAGCGGCGCGCCGGCCCGGACCCGCTGGTCGACCGCCGCCGCCCGGCTCACCAGCCGCCCCCGCACCGGCGCCCGCAGATCGACGGGGTCGCCCGGGGCCAGGGTGCCGCTCACCGTCACCGTGTGGGGCACCGGGATGAGGCCGGCGACCGCGATCAGCGCGACCACCACCAGCGTCGCCGCCACCAGCCGGACCCAGGCCGGCGTCACCGGCCGGGCGCGCGGCAGCGGGCCGGTGCGGCGGGCCAGCTCCAGCGGGCCGTGGCTCACCGTCGTCTGCACGTTCGTCGGCCGGCGCACCGGGGGCCGCACCGCCGAGGGCGGCGGGGGCACCTCGCCGGCGAGCACCTTGGCCACCATCGCGCCCAGGGGCGACAGATCCATGATCGTGCGGTGGTCGAACTTGCGCGGATCCTGCCCTTGCAGGCGGGCCTCGAGCATCGCCGCGTCGACCCGGGGCGGCGCGTCGGCCGGCGAACGGCGGGTCGCCTCGGGGCTCGCCTCGACCCGCAGCCGGAAGCGGTGGGGGCCGACGACCAGCTCGGTGCCACTCGAGATGGGGGTGATGCCACCCAGCGGGGCGCCGAAGACCCGGGTGCGGGCCCCGGGGTCGAGCGGCACCACGTAGATGTGCTCGGCGTCGTAGGCGTCGATGCGCAGGTGGCGGGTGGCGACGCCCGGCCCGTCGAGGCCCAGCTCGGCCCCCCGGCCGAGGGTCGTCGAGGGCCCCTCGGTCACCCGGCGGCTGCCGGCGAGCGGGCCGTCGACGAACTCGGCGACCAGCCGCAGCGGGCTGTCACGCCGGCTGTAGAGGAAGCGGATGTCGGCGTTGCCCACCCCGATCACCGCCCCGTCGGTCAGCCGGATCGGGTGGCCGGGGCGCAGGCGGCTCTCTTCGAGCAGGGTGCCGTTGGTGCTGCCGAGGTCGGTCAGCCACAGGGCCGGGCCCCGGGCCTCGATGCGGGCGTGGTGGCCGCTGGTGGCGCCGTCGTCGATGTTGATCGCGCAGTCGGGCTCCCGGCCGAGCACCAGCGGGCCCCGGGCGAAGCTGGCCGGCAGGAGGGCGTACCACTCGACCCGCCCGTCCGCGTGGTGCACGTACAGGTTCGCCCGGAAGGTCTCCGGCGGGAACCCTGGCGGCGATGGCGGCGCCGCGCCCGGCGGGCCTTCCGAGGCGGACACGATCCCTCTCGACGTCGTGGGGCGGCGAGCATAGCACGCCCGCCGGCCGGTGGCATGCTCCGCGCCCGGGCCGGAGAAGCGAATGGTTGACAGGGGGCCGGCGGTGCGTATAGCCCCTCGCGACCACCCGCCGTCCGGAGTCGACATGCCGATCTACCGCTACCGCTGTGAGAGCTGTGACGAGACCACCGAGGTCTGGGCCCGCATGAGCGACCCCCCGCCCGAGGCCTGCCCCGCGTGCGGCGGGGGGCCGATGCGCAAGGCGGTCGCCCGCACCGCGTTCCACCTCAAGGGCGGCGGATGGTACGCCCAGGGCTACGGCTCGGGCGGCGGGGGCGCGAAGGGCGACGGCGGGTCGTCGGGCTCGGGGGACAGCGCGTCGTCGGGCTCGGGCGACAACGGCGGGTCGAGCTCGGGCGACAGCGGCGCGTCGGGCTCGAGCGACGGCGGCGGGTCGGGCTCGAGCGACGGCGGGGGCGCCGCGAGCAGCGACGCCTCGTGAGAGCCGTCGGCCTGCTCGTGCTGATCGCGATCGCCGCCGGCTGCGAGCAGGACCGACCCGACCCGCGCGACGCCGGCCCCGACGAGGGCGAGACCACCCCCTGCGGGGCGGGGCCGATCGACGTCAGCCTCGGGGTCGACAGCCCGTTCGAGGCCCGGCCCGAGCACCGCTTCGCCATCGACCAGGGCTTGCAGGGCGGCTATCACGTCGACATCTCGCTGCGCACGCAGGGCACGCTCGACCCCGATCACGTCGACATCCAGATGGATCTGCTCGACGGCGAGAGCCGCATCGCCCGCCACCTGACCACCGACTGGCTGCTGCACATCGACCCCGAGGGCCCGTGGTGCGACTACCCCCGGGCCCGGCTCGTGCTCGTCGACGGCGAGGGCGGCCTGCTGCCCCCCGAGCGGGTCGACGCCCTCGTCGGCCGGGACCTCGACCTGCGGGTGATCCTGCGCACCCCGCTCGGCGAGGTGGACACCGCGTTTCGCATCACCGTCAGTGAGGTCATGCGCCTCCGCTGACCGGTTCGTCCACCCGCAGGCCCTCAAGATCGCGGCCATAAAGAGAAATCGGGCCCTTTCCGCCAAGAGCCGGTCACCGCGCACCGCGAAAGGACTTGCGCGCCGCAGCGCGCCGCGGTAGACGGCCCGCGGGAGGGAGGACGTGACGCACGCCCGCACCGAGCGCGGCCTGACCGGTGGGTCGCGCCCGTCCGACACAGCGGCCCGACTGGGGCCGGTCGAACGGATCAGGCTCTGGCTGAGCTACCAGCGCTACGCCCTGCTCATGGGCGGGCTGCCGGTGGTGATCTGGAGCGCGATCGTCTGGACCTGGCCCGACGCCTGGTGGGCCTGGGCCCCGCTGGCCCTCGTCGCGCTGTGGTTCGTGCGGCAGTCCGTCGACATCTACGGCCGCTTCCCCCGCAAGATGCGGGCGACCCTGCTCGCCGACCACCGCATCGCCACCGGCCGCTTCCGCCCGCGGAGCATCCGCCGGTACTGCGGTGACCCCTGCTTCCGGGTGGTCGCCCGCGAGATCCTGCGCCGGGCCGGCATCCCGCCCGCCGAGCGGCGCCGCATCATCGAGCTCTACGCCGAAGAAGAGGCCGAGCGGGGCCACACCCTGGTCTTCGCCCGAGCCGACGGCAGCGTGCAGATCCACGTCGACGGCAAAGAGATACGCCGTCTACCCCAACCGGGCGCCACCGCGTCCGCACATCCAGGAGAGTGAGAACATGGCCGGAGAGCTGACCCCCAAGGCCCAGGAGGCCCTCGCCGACGTCGTGCTGATGCAGGGCGAAGAGATCCAGTACTGCATCCAGGCCGACGGCTTCTTCCTCGGCTCGCTGCCGATCCAGAAGCTCATCGCCCAGCTCCAGTCCTTCATGGCCAAGGTCACCGGGGGCCACATCCGGGTCTTCCTCGTGCTGACCAACATGCGGGTGCTGCTCATCGAGTCACGGGCGCAGTGGTGCGGCTGCACCAAGGTCAAGGGCATCAACACCGTCGCGAGCAGCGCGGTGATCGAGGCCGGCTCGGGCAAGGAGACCCGGATCTGCTTCCTGCACACCCGGGTGGTGCACATCGAGACCAAGAGCGCCCGCTACACCCTGGCGGTCAAGAAGCTCAAGGACGCCGACGTGCAGGCCTTCGTGACCCACATGAGCCAGCTCATCATCGCCAACAGCCAGACCCGCACCGCCACCTGAGCGGCCCCCGGCCGACCCCGCCCCACGTCGGCGAGCCCCGCAGCGAGGGTGTCGCGCTGGCTTGACACCCGCCCCGCCGACGCCGCCGACGGCTGTCGCGTCTGCTTGACACCTCACCCCCGTCCGGCGCGGCCCGCGCGCGCGAACGCGCATCGGACCGCGAGAACCCGCAACGGCGTATTTCTTGCGTCTGCGGCGGGCAGCAGAGACCCCCGGACCACGCTGCATCACGAAAGGAATCCCCCGTGCTACGAGCCCAGCATTGGACCTGCGCACTGCTCGCCCTGGCCCTGACGGCCTGCGGCCACTTCGACCCCCACGACTGGCTCGGCGGCCACCCCGACGACGCCGCCGAGGGCGATGAAGGCGAGGCGCCCGCCGACGGTGACGGCGACGAGGGCGAGGCGCCTGCCGACGGTGACGACGACGAGGGCGAGGCGCCCGCCGACGGTGACGGCGACGAGGGCGAGGCGCCCGACGACGGCGACGGCGACGAGGGCGAGGCGCCCGACGACGGCGACGGCGACGAGGGCGACCGCCCCGACGGTGACCGCCCCGACGGTGACCGCCCCGACGGTGACCGCCCCGACCGCGACGGCGACGAGGGCGACCGCCCCGACGGTGACCGCCCCGACCGCGACCGCCCCGACCGCGACCGC
>JAUHYW010000106.1 GCA_030426085.1 bacterium
GCCGTCGGCGTCGCCCGGCTCGGCGAAGGTGTTGACCTCGGCCACCGCGTCGACGACGCAGCGCAGGGCCTCGTCCAGGTCGGTGATGAACTCGGCCGCGCCGAAGCGGGGCGGCTCGCGGGGGTCGGTGGACTCGAGCCGGGTCAGCCTCAGCCCGGCGGCGTCGTAGGTCAGGGTGACCGTGTGGGCCTCGGCGTCGCACGCCCCGACGCGCTCGATCAGGCGGCGCCGGGCGGCGTCGACCCCGCAGACCGGCGCCCCGGGCCCGGCGAGGCACGACCCCGGCCGGCGGGGCAGGATCTCGATCCGCGCGGCGAGCTGCGGCCCGAAGGCCGAGCACCAGTAGGCCACCTCGGCGACCGCCGCCTCGCAGTCGGCCCCCTGCCCGCAGCGGGCGCCGCGGGCCCGCACGACGTAGCGCCGCCCGCCGAGGCTGTTGACCGAGCTCTTGAGGATCGGCGGCGGGGCCGGGTAGCCGCCCTCGCCGTCCTGGTCCTCGTCGATGGTGCCGTCGCAGTCGTTGTCGACGCCGTCGCTGACCGAGTCGCCCATCCGCACGCAGGCCGGTTGGTAGTAGTAGGCGGGGTCGGCGGCCAGCCCGATGCAGGGGGCGGCCCCCAGCGGGCCGTCGACGACCGCCCGGGCCCCGGTGGGCGGGTCGTCGGCGTCGGGCGTGGGCTGCCAGCAGGCGATCGGGGGTGGGGCGCCGCCGTCGAGCGCGGCGGGCGGCGCGCAGAGGCCGTCGGGGCCCCGGACCTCGCCGGGGGGGCAGACGTCACACCCGAGGCCGCCCGTCAGCAGCGCCGGCAGCAGGCAGGTGACGGCCAGGGCGCCGGGCCCGGCCCGCCGGCCGGGTCGGATGCGTCGGATCTGCATGGCATCGCCTCCCGTGGGTCCCGTTCGCTGCGGTACGGAGAGTGGTGCCATCCCGGGGCTCGATGCAATCTCCGAGTATGGGTGTCGGTGGGCGGTGTGCGGGGTGCCGTATGACTGCCGGCGACGGTGCGCCGGGCGACCGTCGGGGCGCCGAAGAGGTCGGCGAGCCGGCGGGCGGGCTCAGGCCTTGGGGCCGAAGGCGGTGATGATGTAGCCGCCGCTCTTCTTGTCCTTCTCGATCTCGAGCAGGCCCCGGTCGCGGGCGTCTTCGAGGAGCTGGTTGAAGTTGCGGTAGCCGTGGAAGGTCTCCGAGAACTGCGGGCGCTTGCGCTTGATGGTCTGCTTGACCATCGAGCCCCACAGGCTGTCGTCCCGGTCGCGGAAGAGCGCGTCGACGGTGTCGAGCACCAGCTCGAGGGCCTCCTCTTTGTTGTTGGTGCGCGGCTCGTCGTCGCCGCCGGCCTCGTCGCCCTGGGGGCGCTCGGCCTTCTTGGGGCGCTGCTTCTGCTTGCGCTGAGAGGCCCGCTTGTCGCGCACGAGGTCGTCGTAATAGATGAACTCGTCGCAGCTCTCCATGAGCATGTCGGCCGAGGAGTTCTTGACCCCCACGCCGATGACGCGCTTGGCGTTCTCCCGCAGCTTGCTGGCCAGGGGTGAGAAGTCGCTGTCGCCGCTGATGATCACGAAGACGTCGACGTGGCCCTTGGTGTAGCAGAGGTCGAGCGCGTCGACGACGAGCCGGATGTCGGCCGAGTTCTTGCCCGAGTACGAGACGTGGGGGATCTCGATGAGCTCGAAGCCGGCTTCGTGCAGGGGCTTGCGGTTGCTCTTGTAGCGCCCCCAGTCGGCGTAGGCCTTCTTGACGACGATCTTGCCCTTGTCGAGCAGGCGCTCGAGCACGAGGTCGATGTCGAAGGCGTCGAAGCGCGACTCGCGGGCGCCGATGGCCACGTTTTCGAAGTCGCAGTAGAGGGCGAGGTTGGGTTCTGAGGTGTTCGGGTCGCTCATGGCGGGAAGGTATCAGGATCCGGGGCGATTGTCGCCGCCGGGTGATGCCCCGTGGGGGAGGCGGTTGCGTCGGGCGCCGATCGTCCCCATCATCGCGCCGCCAGCACGCCAGCCGTCGGAGCCCGCCATGAGTCGTCAGAGCATCCCCCCCACCGGCCGCGAGACCGAGGCCCTCATCGCCGAGATGCAGGCGATGAAGCAGGGCGACGCCCGCTGGCGCGAGGGGCGGACCTGGAGCATGGTCTACTACGGGGGCGACGATCACCACGCGGCGGTGATGCGGGGCAGCAACCTCTTCTTCGACGACAACGCCCTCAACCCGATGGCGTTCAAGAGCCTCAAGAAGATGGAGAGTCAGGTGGTCCAGATGACCGCCTCGATGCTCAACGGGCCGCCCGAGTGCGCCGGGGTGATGACCTCGGGCGGCACCGAGTCGATCCTGATGGCGGTCAAGGCGGCCCGCGATCGGGCCCGGGCGAAGAAGCCGTGGATCCTGCGGCCGGAGATCGTGGCCCCGGCGACGCTGCACGTCGCGTTCGACAAGGCGTGCCACTACTTCGGGCTGCGGGCCCGCTACACCCCGGTCGACGACAACGGGCAGGCGGTGGTCGGCGCGCTCGAGAAGGCCATCGGGCGCAATACGGTGCTCGTCGCCGCCTCGGCCCCGCAGTACGTGACCGGCACGGTCGATCCCATCCCCGAGATCGGGGCGATCGCTCAGCGGCGGGGCGTGCCGTTCCACGTCGACGCCTGCTTCGGCGGCTTCATCCTGCCCTGGCTCGAGCGCATCGGGGTCGAGCTGCCGGTCTTCGACTTCCGGGTGCCCGGCGTCACCTCGATGTCGGCCGACGTGCACAAGTACGGCTTCGCGCCCAAGGGCTCGTCGGTGGTGCTGTACCGCGACATGAGCTACCTCAAGCACCAGTTCTACGTGTGCACCGACTGGCCGGGCGGCATCTACATCTCGCCGGGCATGCAGGGCACCCGCTCGGGGGCCTCGATCGCCGCGGCGTGGGCCGCGCTGATGGCGATGGGCGAGGCGGGCTACGTCGAGCGGGCCCGGGAGGCGATGGACATCGCCGATCGCTTGCGGGCGGGCATCTCGTCCATCCCCGGGCTGAGCGTGCGCGGGCTGCCCCACTCGACGGCGGTGACCTACGGCAGCGACGAGGCGGCGGTCGATCTGTACGCGGTGGCCGATCAGCTCGAGGCGGCCGGGTGGAGCGTCGACCGGCAGCAGAACCCGCCGACGATCCACCTGACGGTCAACACCACCAACGGGCCGATCGTGGACGACTACCTGGCCGATCTGCGGGCGGCGGTGGACGCGGTGCGGGCCGATCCGAGCCTGAGCAAGCAGGGCGGGGCGGCGATCTACGGCTTGATGTCGAAGGTGCCGGTCAAGGGGCTGGTCAAGCAGAGCGTGGTCAAGGTGATGGAGCAGATGTACGCCCCCGGCGCCGAGGATGTGGACCTCGAGGCGGCGGCGGAGGACGACTCGCTGATGGGGCGCGTCATCGCCCGCTATGGGGATCAGGTGCTCGACGTGGTCGACCGGGTGCGGCGCCGGCTGCCCGGCCGCCGGGGCCGATGAGCGGGCGCGGGGCGCAGAGGGCCGGGCAGCCGACGCCGCGGGCGGCCGATCCCGAGGCGGTGGCCCGGCTGCACCTGCGCTGGGGCTGGGTCATGCTGCTGGTGTTCGTGCTGCTCGGCATGCTGCTCGAGGCGCTGCACGGCTTCAAGATCGGGTGGTACCTGGACGTGGGGCACGAGGCCCGGCGGCTGATGTTCCGGCTGGGGCACGCCCACGGCACGCTGCTGGGGCTGCTCAACCTGGGGCTGGCGTTCACCGTGACCCGGCTCGTCGATCAGCCGGCCCGGCGGCGCCTTCTGGCGTCGCGCGGCCTGCGCATCGCCAGCGTGCTGATGCCGGGCGGGTTCCTGGGCGGGGGGATCGTCATCCACGACGGCGACCCGGGGCTGGCGGTGGTGCTGGTGCCGGTGGGCGCGGCGGCGCTGGTGCTGGCGGTGGGGGTGATGGCCTGGAGCACCCGGGGGGCGGCGGGCTGACGCCCGGCGTCAGCTCTCGATGCCGGCCGCCTTGCGGGCGAGTTCGCGGGCCCGCTCGGCGATGTCGCCGGCCCGGTCGCGGGCCTTGTTGGCCTTCTTCTCGGCCTTCGACGCCGCCTTCTCGGCCTCCTCGGCGGCGGCGCTGACCTTCTTGCGCTCCTTCTTGCCGACCTTCTTCTTGACCGCCTTGGCCGCCTTGCGGGCCAGGGACTCGGCCTTGTCGGCCAGCTTCTCGGCCTTGCGGGCCCGCTTCTCGGCCTCCTCGCGGGCGGTGTCGGCCGCCGAGCGGGCCAGATCGACCGCCTCTTCGGCGATGCTGCGCACCTCGTCCTGGACCTGCTCGACCGTCTTCTTGGCCGCCTCGACCGCCTGGGCGACCCACTTCGCCGGGCCGGAGATGTCGGCCGCCTCCTCGGCGGCGTCCACCGCCTCTTCGGCCCGCTCGCCCTCGACCGCCTCCTCGGCGCTGTCCTCGGCTTCGGCGGCGGCGTCGACCGCCACCTCGGCCGCGGCGGTCGCCCGATCGGCGGCCACCGCGGTGCGCTCGGCGGCGTGGGGCGCCTCGTCGACCTTCTCGGTCGCGGCGTCGGCCAGCTCTTCGGCCCGCTCGGCGGCGGCGAGCGCGTCGTCGGCGGCGGTCTCGGCTTCGATCGCCGCCGCGGTCGCCTCGGCCGCCGAGTCGGCCTCGGTGGCCTGCTCGGACGCGTCGACCGCCGCCTCGGCCTGCATCTCGGCGGCGTCGGCCGCGTCGGCCGCGAGCCGCCGCCGGATCTCGGCCTGCTGCTCGGCGGTGAGGGTCTTCATGTGGTTGGAGACGTCCCACCCGAGGTTCCAGCTCTCGATCGTGGCGCGCAGCGCCTTGGAGGAGAGCCCCACGTCCCGGGCGATCTCATAGATGTGTCGCTTCTCGCTGGCCATGCCTGCCTCTCTTTCTGATGCGGTGCGCTCGCGGCATTCGATGCCCGGGGGCGGCGCCGGTCGCGAGCGCAGGCGATTCCGCTCGTCATAGCCCCCGCCCGGGCCCGGCGCAACCGGCGGGCCTGACATCCAACCGCCGGCGTGGAAATCAGCCTTTACTGCGACATCACAAAACGGTTGAATCGCTCTGCCCGGCGACCGACCGGGCGCGCCCGCGCTGCTGAGGGGAAGGGTTCGGAGCGCTGCCGTTCGACGTATGCCGTCGCGAGCCGGCGGCCCGATGGAGAGGGAGACATGAAGCCCACAGTCAGCAACCCGGGCGCCGGTGCGCCCGATGTGTACCCCCACGGCGCCTCTGCCCCCGGCACCGGTGTCCTGTCGGCGATCGGCGGGACTCCGCTGGTCCGCCTCGAGCGCCTCTTCCCCGATCACCCCGCGCGCTTCTGGGCCAAGCTGGAGATGCTCAACCCCGGCGGCAGCATGAAGGATCGCCCGGCGATGCAGATGCTGCTCGACGCCCTGCGCGACGGCCGGCTGGAGCCGGGCGGGGTGGTGATCGAGTCCACCTCGGGCAATACGGGCGTCGGGCTGGCCCAGGCGTGCCGGGCGCTGGGGCTGCGCTTCATCTGCGTGACCGACGTCAAGGCCACCGCAACCAACCGCAAGCTCATGCGGCTGTACGGGGCCGAGCTGATCGTCGTCGAGGCGCCGCACCCCGAGACCGGCGAGTTCCTCGACGCCCGCCAGGCCCGCATCGACGCGCTGCTCGAGGCGATGCCCGGCGCGCTGTGGGCCCACCAGTACGTCAACCCGTCCAACCCTCGGGCCCACGCCGAGGGCACCATGACCGAGATCGTCGAGGCCCTCGGCCGCGATCCGGACGTGATGCTGACCGCCACCGGCACCTGCGGCACCCTCGGCGGGGCTCAGCAGCTCTGCGCCGAGCGGGGCGCGTCGACCCGGCTGGTGGCGGTGGATGCCCGGGGCAGCGCGCTCTTCGGCGATACGCCCCACAAGCGGCTCATCCCGGGCATGGGCTCGTCCCGCCGGGCGGGCTTCATCGATCCCGAGGGGGTCGAGGTGGTGCACGTCACCGACCAGGAGAGCGTGCGCGGCTGTCGGCGGCTGCTGCGGCGGGAGGCGATCCTGGGCGGCGGCTCGTGCGGGGCGGTGGTCTCGGCCGCCGAGCGGCTGCGGCCGACCTTCGGCCCGCGGCAGGACGTGGTTCTGCTGCTGGCCGATCGCGGCGAGCGCTACCTCGACACCGTCTACGACGAGGGCTGGGTCCGGACCCATATCGGGTCGGTGTGATCCATCGGCGCCGGCTGGTGATCGAGCGCGCGCTCGGGCACCATGCGGCCTCGCTCGTCGACCCGAAATCATCTCTCGTCAGGAGCCTTCCATGAAGACCGAATCGACCCCCGCCCGCAGCTTGCGGGTGCTGGGCGCGCGGGACATCCTCGCTGCGCTCGACGGCAACGAACTCGCCACCATCGACGCGGTGGCCGCCGCCTATCTGACCCACCGCGCGGGGCGCACGTCACTGCCGCCGTCACTCTTCCTGCGCTTCGGCGAAGAGCGGCCCGATCGCATCATCGCCCTGCCGGCGTGGCTCGACGACGCGTCGCCCATCGCGGGCATGAAGTGGATCGCGTCGTTCCCGGGCAACGTGGTGCAGGGCATCGACCGGGCCTCGGCGACGCTCATCGTCAACTCGACCGAGACCGGGCGCCCGATCGCGGTGCTCGAGTCGTCGATCATCAGCGCCCGGCGGACCGCGGCGAGCGCGGCTCTGGCGGCCCGCGAGCTGCACGGCGCCGAGGAGACCCGGCTGGGCATCGTCGGCTGCGGGCTGATCAACTTCGAGGTGGCCCGCTTCGCCCGGGCGGCGCTGCCGAAGCTGTCGACGCTGGTGCTCTCCGACCTGCTGCCCGAGCGGGCCGAGCAGTTCGCCGCCCGGGTGGACGCCGAGCTGCCCGGCCTGAAGTGCGAGATCGTGGACTCGAACGCGGCCCTGTTCGGGCGCACTCCGCTGGTCTCGCTGGCGACGGTGGCCTCGACCCCCCACATCGACGCGGTCGAGGGCTGGGGCCCCGAGACGACCCTGCTGCACGTCTCGCTGCGCGACCTGTCGACGGGCCTGATCCTGGAGGCGGACAACGTCGTCGACGACGTCGATCACGTCCTCAAGGCCCGGACTTCGGTGCACCTCGCCGAGATGGAGAGCGGGCGGCGGGACTTCATCCGCTGCACCTTGGCCGATGTGCTCGCCGGCGCCGAGCCGCCCCGGGTGCCGGGCAAACCGCTGGTGTTCAGCCCGTTCGGCATGGGCGTGCTCGATCTGGCGGTGGCCCGGCAGGCGCTGTCGGCCGAGGGCACGGTGGTGCCCGACTTCCTGCCGCCGTCCTGGCGACGGGACTGAGCGCGCAGCGGTCGGCCGCTCGAGCGGCGCAGGGGGGCGGGACATGATCATCACCGGCATGCTGCTGGGCGGGCTGGCGCTGGTCGCCGGCTCGCACCTGGGCCGGCGTCAGGCGTGGCGCCGGCGGGTGGTCGTCGACGCGGCGGCGGGGGGCGCCCGGGCCGCGGGATCGGAGGCCGGGGGCTCGCCGCCGACCGATGCGGGGCCCGAGCCGGCCGAGCCGGTCGAGCCGGTGGCGATCGGCCCGGCGGAGCCGGCGGTCCCCAGCGTCGTCGACGCCGAGGTCGATCAGAACCTGCCCCTGGCGGTGGGCTCGTTCGGCCTCGCGGTGGCCGGGACGATCTGGTACCCGCCGCTGCTGCTCGCCAGCCTGCCGGGGGTGGTCTACAACGCCCGCTATACGTTCCAGAGCGCCTACGCCCACGTGGTCGACAAGCGCGAGGTCAACGTCGACGTGCTCAACGCCCTCATCGTCGGGGGCTTCATGGCCTCGGGGCACTACGTGCTGGGGCAGTTCCCGCTGCTGCTGTCCTCGCTGCGGCGGCGGGTGGTGGCCCGGGTCAAGGACGACTCCAAGGGCGCGATCACCGACGTGTTCCGCCGGCAGCCGAGCACGGCGCGGGTGATGGGCGTCGACGGGCCGCTGGAGGTCGCCGCCGAGCGGCTCGAGGTCGGGGATCGGGTCATCGTCGAGGCCGGCGAGGCGGTGCCGGTGGACGGCGTGATCGAGTGGGGCGCCGCCGCGGTCGACCAGCGCATGCTCACCGGTGAGTCGCAGCCGGTCGAGCTGAGCGCCGGTGATCGGGTCTTCGCCCTGACGATGGTCTGCGCCGGCCGGATCCACGTCCGGGTGGAGCGGGCCGGCGCGGCGACGGTCGCCGCCCGCATCGGGGACATCCTCGACAATACGGTGCACGCCAAGACCGGGCGCCAGCTCCGCTCGGAGGGCCTCGTCGACCGGGCGATGCTGCCGACGCTGGGGCTGGGGCTGGTCAGCCTGCCGTTCATCGGCCTGTCGAGCGCGTGGGCCATCCTCAACGCGCCGCCCCGGGACAACCTGACCATCGCCGGGGCGGTGGGCATCATGACCTACCTCGAGCTGCTGTCGCGGCAGGGGGTCCTGGTCAAGGACGGGCGCGTCGTCGAGCTGCTGCTCGAGGTCGACACCGTCGTCTTCGACAAGACCGGCACCCTGACCAGCGACGAGCCGACGGTGGGGCGGGTGGTGGCGGTCGAGGGCGCGCCCGAGGCGATCCTGCGGGCCGCCGCGGCCGCCGAACACCGCCAGTCGCACCCCATCGCCCGGGCCATCCGCCGCCGGGCGGCCGACGACGGGCTGGACGTGCCGGTGCCCGAGCACGCCGAGATGCACCTGGGTCACGGGGTGCTGGTGCATCTCGACGGGCGCCGGGTGCGGGTGGGCAGCGGCCGGTTCATGGCCGCCGAGGGGCTGACGCTGCCCCCCGCGCTCGACCCGCTGCGGGCGACGTGCGCCGCCACCGGCACCGGGCTGGTCTTCGTGGCGATCGACGACCGGGTCGCCGGGGCCATCGAGCTGTGCCCCGCCGCCCGGCCCGAGGTGCGGGATGTCTGCGCGGCGCTGCGCGATCGGGGGCTGTCGCTGGCGATCATCTCCGGCGACCACGTGGCCCCGACCCGGCACCTGGCCGACGCGCTGGACATCGACATGGTCTTCGCCGAGACGTTGCCCGAGGACAAGGCCCGCATCGTGGACGCGTTGCAGGCCGAGGGCCGCCGGGTGTGCTTCATCGGCGACGGCATCAACGACGCCATCGCGCTCAAGACGGCCCACGTCTCGGTGTCGCTCGCCGGCGCGGCGAGCGCGGCGACCGACACCGCCCAGGTGGTGCTGATGAACGGCGATCTGAGCGGCCTGCCGGGGCTGTTCGATCTGGCCGACGAGTGCCGACGCACGCTGGACGGGACCTATGGCCTGATCGCCGGTCCGGCGCTGCTCTCCGCGGCCGGGGCGCTCTT
The DNA here is from genome assembly GCA_030426085.1 of bacterium. Lineage (GTDB taxonomy): Bacteria > Myxococcota_A > Bradymonadia > UBA7976 > UBA1532 > JACKDM01. Next base: position 9,293 of record JAUHYW010000106.1, read on the forward strand.
CTTCGGGTTGGGCTTCGTGCCGGCGCTCATGCTCAATCAGGCTGGCTTGCTGCTGGGGCTGCTCCGGGCGACCCGCCCCCGGCTCGAGCGGCGCCCGCTGCCCGAGCTGCTCGCCCCGATCGAGCCCGCCGAGCGCCGAGAGCCGCCGATGACCGCGCGCCCGCCGGCCTTCGCCCCGGTGGTCGAGACGCCGGTCACCCCGACGGCCCGGGTGAGCGCCGGCTGAGCCTCACCCGTCGGCCGCCAGCCCGGCCTCGGCGAGCGCGGCGGCGGCGATGGCCTCGGCCTCGGCGACGTGGGCCGCCAGCCGGGGCGGCAGCCGCTCGGCGGGCAGGGCGTCTTCGGTGGGCGGCAGCACGCCGGTGCTGGAGACGACCCGGTCGTACCACGGCCGCTGCTCGGGCAGGGCCCCGAACTCGAAGCCGCCGTCGCCCCAGTCGAGCATCTTCGGATCCCACGCCAGCGACCACCGGGCGCAGATGGCCCGCAGCGTGGCCTCGGGCGCGGCCCGGAAGCGGGAGGCGTCGACCACGAAGAACGGGACGCCCCGCCCCCGCAGCAGGGCGAGGTGCCGCTCGAGGTCGCGCCAGCCGGTGTGGCGCAGGGGGAAGACCGCCTCGTCGAAGAGGTGGGCCACCGGGCGGAAGTCCCGCTCGGCGAGGGCCGCCTCGAGCGCCGCGGCGTCGCCGGCCGCCAGCCGGCCGCCGTCGAGCAGGCCCCGCCCGACCATGCGCACCCGGGACTCGAGGGTCAGGATCGGCGCCCGCACCAGCACCAGGATGGGGTGATGCACGGCCTCGAAGAACGCCGCCACCTGGGGGCCGTCGCCGAGCTGGAAGGTCATCTCCTTGACCAGCGCGCCGGGGGCGACCCCGCCGGCCTTCAGCCGCTGCTCGACGTCGGCGAGCGGCTGGCCGTGGTGCCAGAAGCGGTCGAAGGGCTCGTGGATGTAGGGCCCGATCGCCGGGTGGCGACCGAGGGCCCGGCTCATCGCCGTCGAAGCGCAGCGGGGCGGCGAGAGCACGAGGTAGGGGCGGCTGCGCTTCAGCCGGGCGCCGAAGGCGGCGGCGGCGGCCGGGTCGATCGGCCGGGTCGGTTCGGACATCGGTTCTCCGAAGGTCGTCGGGGCAGTCTCGAGGGCGCTCAGCGCACGTCGCGGTGCAGCATCACCACCCCGGTGCGGTCGTCGCCCCCGAGGTTGGCGGTCAGCCCCACCCGGGGGCGCCCGGGCACCTGGTGGTCGCCGCAGCGGCGCTTCATCTGGCGCCAGATCTCGACCACCTGACGCACGCCGGTGGCCCCGATGGGGTGGCCGGTGCCCAGCAGGCCGCCGCCGGGGTTGATCGGCAGGCGGCCGTCGATGTCGGTCTCGCCGTCGAAGATCAGGCGGGGCGCGTCGCCGAGCGGGCACAGGTCGAGCGCCTCGTACATCTGCAGTTCGCTGATGGTGAAGCAGTCGTGCACCTCGGCCAGCTCGACGTCGGCCGGGCCGAGGCCGGCGGCGGCGTAGGCCACCTCGGCGGCCCGGGTCACGTTGGCCATGCGGGTGGGGTCGGTCTCGGCGCCGAGCGGGGCGACGGTGTGGCCGCAGGCGACGATCTCGGTGCAGCGGTTGGGGGCGATGCCCAGCCGGCGCAGGCCGTCCTCGGTGGCCAGCACGACCGCGCTGGCCCCGTCGGTGAAGGCGGTGCAGTCCGAGAGGCGGATGTGGGGCCGCAGCTCTTCGTCGTCGAGGAAGAGCCCGTTGGCCCGGCTCACGGTGCGGGCGAATTCGAAGTCGAGGGTCGAGGCCCGCTGGAGCGCCTGCGGGTTGCGCCGGGCGTTGCGGTGGGCCTTGGCCGCGACCCGGGCGAGGTCGTCGGCGGTGGCCCCGAAGGCGTCTTTGTAGGCCCGCGCCCGGCGGGCGAAGAGGTAGGGGAAGGTGAACCGGTCGAGCCCCCGCTGGGTGGCGTGGTGGGCGGCGAGCGCGACGTGCCCCACCCCGTCGATGCCCCGGCAGGTGGTCTCGATCTCGACCCCCGCGGCGAGCGCGACGTCGACCCCCGCCTGGAGCGCGTCGATGCAGGCGGCGACGGCCACCCCGCCCGAGGCGCAGGCGGCCTCGGTGCGGGCGATGGGGATGCCGTCCAGCGCCGGCTCGACCCGGGGCAGCAGCGCGCCCATGTGAGCCTGATCGACGAAGCGCTCGCCGACGAAGTTGCCGACGTAGGCCTTCTGCACCGCCGCCGGCTCGACGCCGGCCGCCGCGAAGGCCGCCTTCAGCGCCGCGGCGAGGTGATCTTCGAGGCCGGGGTTGGTCCGCTGGCCATGGTCCGGGTGGCGCCGGGTGACGAACTCCGGGCGGGCCTTGCCCAGGTAGTCGCTCTGGCCGCCGCCGAGCACGAACACCCTGCGATGGGGCTTCATCGGCACCTCCTGCGCCGGGGTCACGGTGGCCGAGCGACCCGACCGTGTCAATCGGCGTTCCGTCGGGGCCTTGCGCGGCGCGCGGCGGCCGTGCGACGGTGAGCGCGCACGACGACGAGGTCCCTCCGGTGATCTGAGCCCGCGCCCGCGACTGCGCCGACCGCACACCCCGTGCCACCGCTGCGCCGCGGGCGCCCGCCGCTCGTTCTCTCACGACAACCGAGAACCGATCACGAAAGGAGCACCCATGCGTGCCATGATCTATTACGTCGCCGCCTCCCTCGACGGCTTCATCGCCCACCCCGACGGCGGCTTCGACAGCTTCCCGATGGGCGATCACGTCCCCGCCTTCTTCGCCGCCCTGCCCGCCTTCGGCGCGGTCGTCATGGGCCGCCGGACCTACGAGGTCGGGCTGAAGCAGGGGGTGACCTCGCCCTATCCCATGATCCCCGAGCAGGTCGTCTTCTCCCGCACGATGACCGCCAGCCCCGACCCCGCGGTGCGGCTCGTCGCCGACGACGCCGTCGGCGAGGTGGCCCGGCTCAAGGCGGCCGAAGGCGGCCCCGTCTGGCTGTGCGGGGGAGCGCAGCTCGCCGGCCAGCTCTGGCGGGCGGGCCAGATCGACGAGGTGTGGGTCAAGCTCAACCCGGTCGTGCTCGGGGCCGGCATCCCGCTGTTCGAAGGCGCGGGCGTGCAGAGCACCGCCCTGCGCCTGGGCCAGAGCCGACGCTTCGACAGCGGGGTGATCGAGCTGCGCTACCGGGTCGAGCGCCCGGCGGCCGCCGGCGACCCCGGGGTTTGACTCCGGCGGGGAGCGCTCCCTACCATCGTCCATCATCCCCGCCCGATCGATGGCCATGCGCTCCACCGCCCGCCTTGCCGCCCCGCGTCTGGCCCGCGCCGCCGCCGTCGCCCTGTTGTTCACCGCCGCCTGCATCGAGAGCAGCCCCCCGGTCGACGAGCGGGCGTGCGAGGCCGATCCCGACTGCTACTCGGGCGACCCGTGCCAGGTCGATCGCTGCGAGGCGGGCCGCTGCATGCAGGCCCCCCTGAGCCGGGATCTGCCCGGGGGCGGTGATCTGGACGGCGACGGGCGCTGCGACGGGGGCGACGGGGACGACGACGGCGACGGGGTGCTCGACCTCGACGATCTGTGCCCCCGCAGCCTGCCCGGCGGGGGCAGTGACCACGACGAAGACGGCTGCCTCGACATCGAGGACGAGGACGACGACAACGACGGGCTGCCCGACGCCGAAGACGCCTGCCCCATCGGGGTGTCCGATCTGGACACCGACGTGGACGGCGACGGCTGCGCCAACGGGATCGACACCCGCGACGCCGACCGCGACGGCCGGGTCGACGGGGAGGATCGCTGCCCGTTCGAGGACGAGCCGTGGACCTCGAACGCCGAGACCGACCGCGACGGGGACGGCTGCCGGGACGAGACGACCGACGACGACGACGACGACGACGGGCGGCCGGACGCGGTGGACGACTGCCCCCGGGGCACGATCGGCTGGTTCTCCATCGCCGAGACCGATCACGACCGCGACGGCTGCCGCGACCTGGACGAAGACGACGACGACGACGGCGACGGGGTGCCCGACGACCGCGACGCGTGCGACCAGAGCCCGATCGGGCGCGAGGGCCCGCCGGCGGGTGCGGCCCCGGGCGACGGCGGGGTCCGGGACGGCGGGGCCCGGGACGGCGGGCTGGGCGACGGGGGCCCGCCCGAGCCGGTGGATCACGACTTCGACGACGACGGCTGCGACGACCGCTTCGAGGATCGGGACGACGACGACGACGGCGTGCCCGACGCGCTCGACGGGTGCCTGACCACGATCGTCGAGCGGCTGCTGTTCGGCGACCGGGACGAGGACGGCTGCTACGACCGGGAGGACGACGACGACGACGGCGACGGCCTGCTCGACGAGGAGGACGCCTGCCCGGCGGGCGACACCGGCTGGCAGTCCCTGCCCCCGGTCGACCACGACCGCGACGGCTGCCGCGATCTGAGCGAGGATCGGGACGACGACGGCGACGGGCGCGACGATCAGTTCGACGCCTGCCCCCTCGATGCGGCGGTGGACGACCCCGACCGCGACGGCTGCGACAACGCCATCGACCCCGACGATGACGACGACGGGGTGCCCGACGAGCTGGACGCCTGCCCGACGGACTGGTCCCGGGTGCAGCGGCCGGATCACGACGGGGACGGCTGCCACGACGCGGTCGACCCCGACGACGACAACGACGGGGTGCCCGACGCGCTGGACGCCTGCCTCGGCGTCACCCCCGGGCGGCTGGCCGGCGGCGGCCTCGACCTGGACGGGGACGGCTGCATCGACGGGCGGGAGGACGACGACGACGACGGCGACGGGCGCCTCGACGCCGACGACCGGTGCCCGGTCGGGGAGCAGGGCTGGCGGTCGATGGATCCGGCGCAGGACAACGACGGCGACGGCTGCCGGGACGCGAGCGAAGACCCCGACGACGACGACGACGGCGTACCCGACGAGGCCGACTGCGCGCCGCTCGACCCGACGGTGGCCCCCGGCCTCGACGAGCTGTGCAACCGGGTGGACGACGACTGCGACGGCGCGACCGACGAGGGCGCGCAGCAGCGGTACTTCCGCGACGCCGACGGGGACGGCTTCGGCGATCCGGCGAGCCCGCTCGGCGGCTGCCCCGGCGACCGGGGCGTCGCCCTCGACGGCACCGACTGCGACGACGCCGACGCCGCCCGCAACCCCCGCGACGGCTGCGCCCCGGCGGCCGACCGACGCGACGGGCGGTGGGCGGGCACGATCACCCTCGCGGTCTACGAGCAGAACGAGCGGGACGACCCCCGCCGGCCGGGCGACGACCCCGACGACGCGCCGATCGGGGCCTGCGTCGGCGACATCGAGGTGACCATCGCCGCCGGCGAGGCCCCGGCGGTGGTCGGCACCTACGGCTGCGCCTTCGGGCCCCCGCTCGACGACCGGGTGCTGCCCGACGGGGTGCTGGAGGGCGCGCTCACCGCCGACGGATCGGCCGCCTCGGGAGCCGCCCGGGGCGCGGTCGCCGGGGACTTCGCGCTGATCTTCGACGGCCCGGAGGCCGCCTGGGGCCGGGTCGAGGGCCAGCCGGCGCTCATCCTGGAGGCCGGGCGGCGCCTCGAGACCACGTTCACCCTCACCCGGGCCCCGCAGTGAGCCGCTGGCCGGCCGTCATCGCCACGCTGGGGCTCCTGATCGCCGCCGGCTGCACCGCCGACGACACCGCGCTCCAGGCCCGGCTGTGCGCCGAAGAGGGCGACTGCCCGCCCGGCCGGGCGTGCCTGGGCGGGGTCTGTGTGCGGCCCGACGACGCGCAGCAGCACGTCGTCTGTCGGGGCACGTCCCTGCAGACGGTCCGGGTGCTGTGCGACGACTACCGCTGCGCCTCGGCCCGGGTCGAGGTGCTCGACGAGGTCGACTGCGCCGAGGTCCCGGGGCCGGTGTGCAACGGCGCTCAGAGCGTGCGCCAGCGCCCGGGGGTGTGCGATCCGAGCACCCTGAGCTGCAACTTCCCCCCGCCCGAGTTCACCGAGTGCGCCGGCACCCGCCGGCGGTGCGAGGGCGACCTGCTCGTCGAGACGACCCGCGGCGGCTGCGACGACGAGACCGGCGAGTGCCGGCAGGTCCGGGAGGCGATCGACTGCCGGGACGCGGTGGACGCCACCGCCGCCCGCTGCGCCTCGAACCGCTACCTCGAGCAACCGGTGCTCGCCGCGGGCCTGCCGGCCTGCGACCCCCAGACCACCCGCTGCCGGGTGCCCGAGATGCAGCGGGTGGACTGCAGCGCCGACGTGGCGACCTGCGACGGCGCCGAGCTGCAGGTGCAGCGGGGCGGGGCCTGCACGGACGGCGCGTGCCAGTACGAAGCCGCCGAGCCGGTGCCCTGCGACGCGGCGCCGCTCGACGAGTGCGACGGCGACCTGCTGGTGCAGCGGGCTGCGGGCGGCATCTGCGATCCGGTCGCCGGCGCCTGCCGCTACCCCGAGCCGACGGTGGAGGATTGCAGCCGCACCGTCGCCGAGTGCGAGGGCCAGACCTCGGTCGTGCGCGAGGCGGGGGCCTGCGTCGACGGGCGCTGCACCGTCGATCCGGTGCACATCCCGTGCGACGCGCCGGGGCCCGTCGCCTGCGCCCCGGGCTCGGACGCCGCGCTGCTGGTCCAGCCGGCGGGGGTCTGCGAGCCGGTGTCGGGGCGCTGCGTCACCCCCGAGGCGACCATCGAGCCCTGCCCCCTCGAGCGGGCGTGCGCCGACGGCGTCGCCGTCGAAGGCGTCCCCGACGGCTGCGTGGACGGGGCGTGCGTCAACCGGACCACCCGGACCCGCTGCGGGCCGCCGGACGGCTTCTGCCGCGACGGGGCGGCCCACAACTTCGACCGCCCGGCGCAGTGCGACGACGACGGGCTGTTCTGCGCCGGCCCCGAGGGCCCCGCCGACCGCCGCGAGCCGTGCCCCGACGAGCTGTTCTGCCGGGGCAACGTGCTCTTCGGCCCCGGCGACCCCAACTGCGCGGTCGTCGACGGCGTCGCCGCCTGCGTCGAGCTGCCGCTGCTCGACTGCAACCGGGCCCCGGCCCCCACCTGCGACGGCGACCGGCAGGTGGCCCACGTCGGCCCCGGCTGGTGCGACGCGGTGCTCGGCTGCCGCTTCGGCGAGGCGCTGTTCACCGACTGCGCCGCCTGCCTGCCGGCGGGCGCGATCTGCGTGCTGCCGGGCACCGCCCGCCTGCCGCCGTCCGCGGTGGATCTGGGGACCGCCGAGGCGCCCCTGCCCGCGCGCTTCGAAGGCGCGCTGGTGATGACCACCACCGAGATCACCCGGGGCGACGTGCAGGCCTTGATCGGGCAGGGGCACCTGCCGCCCATCCTGGGCCCGGCGCCGGCCGGCTGCGCCGACGCGCGGTGCCCGGCGACCGGGCTGTCGTGGCTCGACGCGGTGGCCATCGCCAACGCCCGCTCGGCCCGGGACGGCCTGCCGCCGTGCTACGACGCCGCCGGGCGGGTGATCGGCGGGGCCGACGGCGACCCCCACCTGTGCCACGGCTGGCGCCTGCCCACCGAGGCCGAGTGGCTGTGGGCGTGGCGCGGCGAGACCCGGACCCGCTGGCCGTGCGGCGACGACCCGGCCTGCCTCGCGGGGTGGGGCGAGGTCCTCGACGGGGGCGCGCCGTCCGCGGTGGGGCAGAGCCGACCGAGCGCGGCCGGGGTCTCCGATCTGGGGGGCAACGCCCGGGAGTGGGTGCACGACGCCTTCGCCCCGCTGACCGGCGGCCTCGACCCCCACGGCCCGGCCTACGGCGCCGAGCGGGTGCTGCGGGGCGGCTCGTGGCTGACCGGGCCCGAGGCGGCCGAGAGCGCCGCCCGGGTCGGGGCGCCGGCCGACGTGCCGGTGGCCGACGCCGGCCTGCGGCTGGTGCGCGGCCTCGCCCCCCGGCGGCCGAGCCGCTGCGAGATCGATCCGCTCACCGAGCAGGCGTTCGTGCGGGCCCCCACCGGCCGGGGCGAGTGCGCGCTCACCCCCGGCGTGCCGTGCGCCGCGGGCGCCGAGGAGACCCGGCGCTGCCCCGAGGGCTGCCGGGCCGGGCGCTGCCTCGAGCAGCCCGACGCGGTGATCGCGGCCCTGCCCGACGAGGACCCCGAAGACCCGCCCGACGTCCTGCCGGTCCCGCTGACCTTCGCCGCGATCCCCGGCGGGGTCTTCACCCACGGCGGCCGGCCGACCCGGATCACCCACGACTTCTGGCTGATGACGACCGAGCTGGCCTACAGCCACGTCCTGGCGCTCGACCCCGACGCGCTCGGCGACGACAGCCCGGCGGCGGCGGTCCGCGCGCGGCTGCGGGAGACCATCGAGGCCCACGCCGGCTGCCGCGAGGATCCGCCCGGCTGCGCCGACATCCCGGTCTTCGGGGTGACCTGGCTGGAGATGACCGCCCTGGCCGACGCGCTGTCGGCCGCCGAGGGGCTCGACCCGTGCTACGACGCGAGCGGCGCGGTCGTCGGTGGGGCCGACGGCGACCCCCGGCGCTGCCCCGGCTACCGGCTGCCCACCGAGGCCGAGTGGGTCTACGCCGCCCGGGCCGGCGCCACGACCGCCTGGAGCTGCGGCGACGACCCCCTGTGCCTGCGCCAGTCGGCCACGTTCGCGGCCAACGCCGCCGTCGCCCTCGACGACCCCGGCGCCTGCCCCTGCCGGGCCGGCGGCTGCCCGCTCGGCGCCGACGACGGCTGCCGGCTGCCGGCGGCGCTCGAGGCGTGGCCCGCCAACCCGTGGGGGCTCTACGGCATGACCGGCAACGTCGCCGAGTGGGTCTCGGACCACGAAGACGGCCGGGGCCCGGCGATCGGCGGCTCCGACCCCTACCGGCCCCCGGCGGCCGACAGCCGCCCGGTGCTCAAGGGCGGCGCGTGGTTCGAATACAGCGACGCGCTGCGCTTCGACGCCCGGGCGGTGCCCGACGACGCCCCCTTCCCCGCCGTCGGCGCCGGCGGCCGGTTCGCCCGCACCATCCCCGCCGGGGAGCAGCCATGACCCGCGCCCTCGCCCTGGCTCTGGCGCCGGCCCTCGCCCCGGGCCTCACCCCGGCGAGCGCCGCCCCGATCGCGGTGCCCCCGACGATCGAGCCCACCGCCTCCCAGGACGACGCCCTGCGCCGGGGCACCGAGGCCTACCGCGTCGGGGACTACGCCGCCGCCGTCGCCGCCTACGCAGAGGCGCTGACCATCGGCCCGCTCAACATCGCGCTGCTCAACAAGGGCCGGGCCCTGCAACGCCTCGGGGACTGCAACGGCGCCGCCGACGCCTACGTGCGGGTGCTCGACGCGCCGGCGGTTACCGAGCCCAGCCCCGACACCGTGCGGGGGGCGCTGACCCGCTATCAGGCCCAGCTCGCCGCCGAGTGCCCCGGCACGCTGGTCGTCACCTGCGACCCGTCGACCGCCAAGCTGCAGTTCGTCGACGCCCCCGACGGCGCCGCCGACCTGCCCCGCATCGGGTGCGGCACCCTCGTCGAGCTGCCCCCGGGGGCCTACAACATCATCGCCCGGGCCCACCAGCAGACCGAGCGCCACCGGATCACCATCGTCGGGGTGCAGACCCAGACCCTCGCCATCCAGATCACCCCGCTCGTCGAGGTCGACCCCGGGGTGAGCACCTGGACCGTCGCCGGCTGGGCCGGGCTGGGCGTCGCCACCGCGGCCCTCGGCGCGGGCATCTTCGCCTCGCTCCAGGTGAGCGCGGTCGACGACGAGATGCAGCGCCTCGCGATCACCAACGAGGTGCAGCGCGCCGACATCGAAGACGCGCTGGACGAGGCCGCCCTCTACGAAGCGCTGCAATGGTCCAGCTACGCCCTCGCCGCGGTCTCCCTCGGCGTCGGCCTGTGGATGCTCGACGTCGGCGGCGACGCCCCGACCCTCACCCCCGCGGCGGGCGAGGACGAGGTCGGCGTGGTGCTGACCCTCCCGTTCTGATCCCGCCTCGATGGCTCATGACGCACCGCGTCGATGCCTCGGGACATGCGATGTCTGTCAGGGATATGGGGCGCCCCGGGGGTCGAGCGGCGGTCCTTTGGCCTGTATACGGAATAAATCTGGCACCTGTAAGGCAGCAGTCATGTACATCCGACTCCGAATACGGGACGATCGACGCCGTAGGGATCGCCACGCGCCCGCCGTCGCCCGGAACGTCGGCGGACACCGCGCGTGCCCGCGGTCCGGCCGCGCCCGAATTCGGAGGTCCACATGCTGCGCACGCTGATCCTCACCCCCCTCGCCCTGCTGATCGCCCTGCCCGCCTTCGCCGAGAGACCCGCCGAGGGCCAACCACACACCCTGTGCGTCTTCGACCCCAGCGGGGCCAACGGCAACGTCTACCAGCTCGTCAAGGACTTCGCCGTCGACGCCCTCGCCCTGGGGGTCCGGTTCGACCTCAAGGCGTACACCGACGAGAAGACGGCGGCCAACGACTTCAAGGCCGGCCAATGCCACGCCGCCCTGCTCACCGGCACCCGCCTGCGCCCGTTCCAGCCGTTCACCAGCACCATGGAGGCCCTCGGCGCCCTGCCCGACTACGCGGTGACCGAGCGGGTCATCAAGAGCCTCGCCAAGCCGGCCGCCGGCACCCTGATGACCCATCGGGACTACGAGACCGCCGCGCTCTTCCCCGGGGGGTCGGTCTTCCTCTTCGTGCGCGATCGGAGCGTCGACACCGTCGGTGAGCTCGCCGGCAAGAAGGTCGCCACCCTGACCCATGACGCGGCCGCCCGGGCGATGGTCGAGCGGGTCGGCGCGGCGGTGCACGGGGCCGACATCGGCAGCTTCGCCGGGCTGTTCAACAACGGGTCGGTCGACGCGTGCTACGCCCCGGCCTACGCCTATCAGGCGCTCGAGCTGTACAAAGGCATCGGCTCGAAGGGCGGCCTCATCCGCTACCCCATCGCCCAGCTCACGATGCAGATCGTCATCCGCACCGCCGACTTCCCCGCAGGCTTCGGCCCGAAGAGCCGGACCCTGGCCGCTGGCTACTTCGACAAGGCGCTGACCCTGTCCCGCAAGGCCGAGCGCGAGATCCCGGAGGGCACCTGGGTCGCCATCCCCGCCGACGACCGGGGCCGCTACGACGAGCTGCTGCGCGAGGTGCGGCTGAGCCTGAAGCCGGTCCCCTACGACGGCAAGATGCTGACCCTGCTCAAGAAGGCCCGCTGCAAGCACGACGCGACCCGCGCCGAGTGCGTGCTGTGACGCGCGGCTTCGGGCGCTACGAGCTGCACGAGAGCGTCGAGCAGCCGGGGCGATCGCGGGCCCACTCCGGGCGGCGGGCGGCGTAGGCCTCGCGGCCGGGCTGCTCGCCGTAGGGGTCGCGCATGACATCCAGCGTCTCGCGCAGCCGGGCGGGGTCGCCCTGCTCGGCGTCGTCGATCGCGAGCTGAGCCAGGTAGTTGCGCAGCACGTACTTCGGGTTGACCCGGTTCATGGCACCCCGCCGGATGGCATCCGGGCGGCCCTCTTCGGTCAGGCGGGCGACGTAGGATCGGAACCATTCCAGGAAGGCCCCCCGGACCTCGGATGGCATCCCGCCGAAGTCATAGAACGCGCCCCGGATGGCATGCAGCGCGTCCCCCGGCGCGGCGTCCGCCGGCACGTCGGCCAGCAGGCGGTGGGCGAGGGTGTAGTCCACCTCGGTGCTCTGGAGCGCGGTCAGCCAGCGGCCCACCAGATCGGCGTTGAGGTCCTCGCCGCCGTCGACCCGCTCTTCGAGGCCCAGCTTGGCGGCCCAGGCGCGGCGGGCCTCGGCGGCCAGGGTCGTCGAGTAGCGATCGACGGCCGATTGCAGGGGCTCGACCGCGCCCACCAGCGGGTACAGCGCGTGCGCCAGCCGGACGAGGTTCCACCCGCCGATGGCCGGCTGGTTGCCGAAGCGATAGCGCCGGCCGTGGGCGTCGGTGGTGTTGGGGGTCCAGCCGGGGTCGTAGGGCTCGAGCCAACCATAGGGGCCGTAGTCGATGGTCAGCCCCAGGATGGACAGGTTGTCGGTGTTCATCACCCCGTGCACGAAGCCGACCCGCATCCAATGGATGAGGGTGCGCGCGGTGCGTTCGGCGACCTCGGCCAGCCACCAGGCGTAGTCATCGGGCGATGGCTCGCCCGAGGTCGGCCAGTGTTCGGGGAAATGGCTTCGGATGACATAGTCGGCGAGCGTCTTCAGCGTCTCGGCGTCGTCCCGGGCGGTGAAGATCTCGAAGCTGCCGAAGCGCACGAACGACGGGGCCACCCGGCACACGATGGCCCCCGGCTCGGGGCGGGGGTTGCCGTCGTAGAACATGTCCCGCACGACCGGCTCGCCGGTGGTCACCAGGCTCAGCGCCCGGGTGGTGGGCACCCCGAGGTGATGCATCGCCTCGCTGCACAGGAACTCCCGCACCGACGATCGCAGCACCGCCCGGCCGTCGGCCATGCGCGAGTAGGGGGTGGGGCCGGCGCCCTTGAGCTGCAGCTCGTACCGCCGGCCGGCGTGCACGGTCTCGCCGAGGGTGATCGCCCGGCCGTCGCCGAGCTGCCCGGCCCAGTTGCCGAACTGGTGGCCGCCGTAGCACGCCGCGTAGGGCCGCATGCCGTCGAGCAGCCGGTTGCCGGCGAAGACCTGCGCCGCCGCCTCGGGGTCGGGCGCGGGGGGCAGGCCGAGCAGGGCGGCGCACTCCGGGCTCCAGGCGAGCAGCGTCGGATCGGGGACCGGGGTGGGCTGCACCCGGCTGTAGCCCGCGCCGTAGACCTGCCGGCGCCGGTTCTTGGGCTCGGGGTCGGCGGGCAGGGCCCGGACGAAGCTGTCGTCGAAGTCGATGGCGAGCGGCGCGGGGGTCGGGTCGTGCATGGTGCGTCGATGTCGGGCGACGGCCCCCGGTTGCGCCACCGGCGCGGGCGGGCGCGCCCGGGTATCACTCGCAGATCGCCCGGTCGAACGGGTTGGGGGCGCAGGTGCCCGCGTCGCCGTCCACCTCGCAGTAGTTGCTCGCGCAGACGATGTAGCCGGTCTCGCCGTCGCACGGCTCGCCGTCGGCGAGCTGCCGCTGGCAGGCGCCGTCCTCGCCGCAGTACAACCCCTCGTCACAGCCGGGGGAGAAGTCGTCGTCGCTGCACGGGGCACCGAGGCTGCCGTCGGTCGCCACGCAGGCCCCGTCGACGCAGACGAGGCCGGCCAGGGGGTTGCAGATCTGGAGCATGCGCGGGTCGCACGGCGCGCCGGCTTCGCTGCCGATCTCGAGCGCGGTGCACGCGCCGAACACGCAGATGCCGCCGACGCAGGGCGTCCCGGAGCCGGCGCACGGCTCGCCCTCGGTGGGGGTCGGCCGGCAGGTGCCGCTCTCGGCGTCCAGGTCCTGATCGCAATAGTGTCCGTCGGCGCAGGCCACCCGGGTCAGGGCGCCGCCCTCTTCGACGAGGCCGCACGGCGCGTCGGCCCCGGCCCGGGCGCCGATCCCGACCCGGGCGCAGGTGCCCTCGAAGTCCCCCGGGTCGGCGAATCGGCACAGGCCGAGCTGGTCGGGCCCGCCGGCGCACTCGTCGTCTTCTTCGCACGACTCGCCCGCCGCCCGCCGGGGCGCGCAGATGTCGTTGCACTCGCCCGCGATCCCCGGGCCCCCGTCGTAGTCGCAGTACAGCCCCGGCGCGCACTCGTCGCTGCCGGTGCACGGGTCGTCCGAGGCCCGCATGCCGGTCACCGCCTCCTGGCAGTCGGGGACCTCGTCGAGGAAGAGGCAGGACTCGACCGAGCGCTGGACGCAGCGGTCGAAGGCCGCCTCGTCGATCACCAGCTCGCCGCCCGCCAGACCCCCGGGGAGCGAGCCCAGGGACGCGGCGAACCACGCCTCGCAGTCGCCGCCGGCGTCGATGAACTGGCGGATGACGCCGAACTCCGTGCTCGACTGCGCGCAGTTGTCGACCAGATCGCAGTAGTACGCCGCGATCCGGCCGGCGAGGGCCTCGGCCTCGGGGTCCGGATCCGGGTCCGGCTCCGGGGTGCCCCCGTCCAGGCCCCCTCCACCGCCGTTGCCGCCGCTGCCGCCGCTGCTGCCGGGGGTGCAGCCGAGAGCCAGCAGCGCCGCCAGCAGCGCCACCGCGCCGGGGCATGAGCCGGCGCGGTGGCCGGGTCGTCGCGTCGAAGCCATCATCGGGGTCTCCATCCTCGGGTCGGCTCAGCCGAAGCCCGGCAGGCAGATGTCGCGGTTGGGGTCGAGCTGGTCCTGCCCGCAGCCGAAGCCGGCGTCGGCCCCGGCGTCGCGGCAGGCCTGGGCGTCGTCGCACACCGGCACGCACTGCGAGGTGAAGCCGGGGAACGGGATCGAGCTGCCGCACACCAGCCCCGGCTCGCACTCCTGGTCGAGCAGGCAGGCCTCGTTGAGCCCGGTCTCGCCGTCGCCGGTGGGGCGGCAGGCCCCGGCGTTGTCGCAGTATTCGGCCACCGGGCAGTCGGCCTGCACCGCGCACTCGGGCGGCACGAGGCAGGCGCCGGTGGTGGGGTCGCACATCTGGCCGGCGGGGCAGCGCACCTCGGCGCAGAGGTCGTCGCAGGTCGCCCCCGGCGGCACGCAGAACCGCTGCCCGTCGGCGAGGTCCTGGCACTCGTAGCCCTCGGGGCAACCGTCGGCGCAGGGCGGGCTGCAGAAGCCCACCTCGGCCTCGGGGGCGAACAGGCACGCCTGGCGCCCGGCGCATTGCTGGGCGAGCTGGCACGGGCCGCAGGTGGCCACCTCGCCCGGCAGGCACTCGCCGGTCGACGGCTCGCAGACGTCGTCGCCGGGGCAGACGGCGTCCACGCAGCGGTCCTCGCAGGTCCCGGCCACGGGCACGCAGAACTCGCGGCCGTCCTGGATGGCGACGCAGCCCAGGCCTGGGCCGCAGGGCTGGCCCGCGCCGCACGCCGGGGCGCAGAACAGCTCGCCCCGCGGCGTCTGGAGGCACTCGCCGCCCTCGGGGCAGGTGCCGTCGTCGGCGCACGGCTCGCACACCCGCTGCGGCTCGCAGACGTCGCCCCGGCCGTCGCGGTTGTCGTCCCGCTGGTCGGGGTTGGGCCGGTTGGGGCAGTTGTCGCAGGTGTCGCCCCGCCCGTCCCCGTCCACGTCGATCTGGTTGGCGTTGCTCGACCCGGGGCAGTTGTCGCAGTCGTCGCCCCGGCCGTCCCGGTCGCCGTCCCGCTGGCCCGCGTTCGACCGGGCGGGGCAGTTGTCGCAGGCGGTGCCCACCCCGTCGTCGTCGTCGTCCCGCTGCTGGTTGTTGGCCACGCCGGGGCAGTTGTCGCAAGCGTCGCCCACCCCGTCGCCGTCGCCGTCGCCCTGGCCGGGGTTGCCCACCTCGGGGCAGTTGTCGTCCCGGTCGGTCACCCCGTCGCCGTCGATGTCGTCGGTGTCGCAAGCGTCGCCGATGCCGTCCCCGTCGCTGTCCCGCTGGCTGAAGTTGGCGTCGTCCTCGCAGTTGTCGCACGGGTCACCCACCCCGTCGTCGTCCCGGTCGGCCTGATTGCGGTTGGCGGCGTCGGGGCAGTTGTCGAGCGGGTCGAGCAGCCCGTCGCCGTCCCGGTCAGAGCAGGCGTCGCCCACCCCGTCGCCGTTCTCGTCGCCCTGCGCCGGATCGGGCGTGCGGGGGCAGACGTCGCACGGGTCGCCCACCCCGTCGTCGTCCTCGTCGGCCTGGCCGTTGTTGGGCGCCCGGGGGCAGTTGTCGACCGCGTCGGGCACGCCGTCGTCGTCCATGTCACCGGGGGGGCCGATCTGGCCGCCCGCACCGCCCTGG
>JAUHYW010000020.1 GCA_030426085.1 bacterium
GCCACTTTGTTTTGAGCTGTAGCGAGATCGTGGTTTTGCAACCTTGTTACATTGCTATTGATGCCATAGCGGATTTGTCGTTGGCGCACTTGTTTTTCAAAAGCCATTGCTTTGTCCTCAAGCGTCATTTCTTTCGGCTCTTCTGCCGGCGGCTGGGGCGCGGGGGCCCGGCTGTCGCGCAGGTCGGCGAGGCGCACCGAGACCCGGCTGAGCCAGCGGCGAAGGGTGCCGACGACGCCCCGGTCGATGCCCGCCCGGCCGTGGTCGCCGACGAAGACCCCCACCACCTCGAGGCCGTCGCGGATGGGCTCGATCATGATGCGCGCGGGGCGCGATCGACCGAGCGCGGTGTACAGCGCGGTCAGGTCGGGGTCGTGGCTCCAGTCTTCGAGGCGGCTGCTGCCGATGCGCAGGGCGTGGTCCAGGCGGGAGTCGCGGTGCAGCGCGATGGACGGGCCGGCGCCCTTCGCCAGCCCGGTGCCGGCGACGCAGCGGATGCGGTCGGGGCCGGTGGCGAGCAGGTAGAACCGCCCGGAGAGCGCGCCGGATCCGGCCTCGGCGAGCAGTTCGAACAGCGCCTCCCGGCCGCGGGCTTTGCGCAGCCGGGTGCTGGCCTCCGACAGCCAGCTCCGCGACTGCTGGCCCGAGGGCGTCGAGGGCGCCGGGGGCGAAGCCGCGGGCGCAGGGGTGGGGTTGAACGCCGAGACGTCGGGCGGCCGGGGGGACGGGCGCCGGGCGGGCACCCCGCTGAGCGCGCCCCGCTGCGGCCGGCGCCCCGAGCGCAGCGCGTCGAACCGGCTGGGCAGCGGCACGTCGAGGTGGCGGGCGATGGCCAGCCGGATGTCGATCTCGAGCGCGAGGCGGGCGTCGAAGCTGCGGCCGAGGCGGGCCTTGAACTCGTTGAAGACGTGGGGCGCGAGCGGCGGCGTGATCAGGATCAGGCGGCCTTTGTCGTCCCGGGCGGGCATCACCCCGTAGCGGTCGATGATGGTCCGGGGGATGTGGCGGGCGGCCTCGCGGTCGGGCTCGGCGAGGGCCACCGGGGCGGCGAGCTTGCGGCCGAGCGCCCGGGCGGCGATCTCGAGCAGCGTCTGCCGGGCCTCGGGGTCGAGCCGCGCGTTCTCGAGCACCGCGGTGTCGAGCCCGCCGCCGACCTGGATGAACCGGGCCCGGGCCCGCCCCGCCTGATCGGGATCGACGAGGCCCTCGTCGACGATGTCGTCCCAGAAGTCGTCGATGTGCGGCATCGTGCCTTCGCCGTGTGGGTCCCACCCGCTGTCCGGCCGTGCGCCGGGCGCGCGTTCCGGACCATAGCTCGAATAGCCGCATGTGCCAACTCGCTCGGGCCGGTGGAGCCCCGAGCGGGGCGCCTACTCCCGGGTCGGTGTGCCGACGACGAGCAGCGTGCCCGAGATGTAGGCCGACAGCCCCTGCCGCCGGGGATCGACGGCGGCCCAGGCGTAGCCGAGGGTCAGCAACGCGAGGCCGATCAGGGTGCCGAGGGCGTGGGCCAGCGCCCGCAGCGGCCCGGCCGACGCGCCGTCGGGGCCCACGAGGCGCAGGCCGAGCAGCCGCTCGCCGAGGGTCCCCCCCAGGGCCAGCCGGGTGATGATGCCGTAGAGCGCGCCGATGCCGACGACGGCCACCGCCGCCGGGCGGAAGCGGTGCAGGTGCTCGGCGAGCAGCTCGGCGGTGTAGTCGATCCAGTCGAACTGCTGCTCGGGCAGGCCGCCGGCGGGGGCGATGACCCCCGCCCGCCACAGGCCCCAGGCCAGCGCGGCGAGCAGGGCGAGGTCGATCAGATCGGCCACCAGCCGGCGCCAGAACGGGGCGACGGTGACCGCGAGCCGATAGCGCTCGCCCCGGGGCGGGCGCCCGGCGCGGGTGGGTGGTTTCACGGATGCCCCCCGGGCGGTGCGGATGGCCGCCTCATAGCATCCCCAGGCGCTGGAGGGCGAGGGCGACGGCCACCGGGGCGGCGGTCTCGGTGCGCAGGATCGGGCAGTCGAGGGTCACCGGGGCCACGCCGGCCGCCCGCAGCGCCTCGATCTCGTCGGGGGCGAAGCCGCCCTCGGGGCCGACGAACAGCGCCAGCGGCGGGCGGGCCTCGGCCTCGGCCAGCGGGGCGCCGCCGTCGGGGTGCAGGACCCAGCGGGTGTGATCGGCGGTGGCGTCGAGGGCGTCGCCCAGGCTCAGCGGCCCGATGAGCGCGGGCGCGTCGGCCCGGGCGCACTGGCGGGCGGCCTCGGTCATCACCCGGGTGAGGCGCTCGCGACGGCGGGCGGCCCGGGGGCCGGTGAGGCGCACGACCGAGCGGGCGCAGTCGAGCAGGATCAGCCGGGCGGCGCCCAGCTCGGTGATCTGGCGGGCGACGCGGTCGAGCTTGTCGCCTTTGGGCAGCCCGTAGACCAGCGTGATCGGCGCGGCGCGGCGGCCGGCCTCGACCGGGCCGCTGCGGATCAAGCGCCAGGGGTCGCCGTCGGCCGGGGGCGGCGCGAGGCGGGCGTCGACCTCGCGGCCGGCGCCGTCGAAGACGCGCACCGACTCCCCGGCGGCGGCCCGGCGGACCCGCAGCAGGTAGTGGGCCTGCTCGGGGGGCAGCGACCAGCCGTCGGCGGTCAGGTCGGCGCCCGGGAGCCCGACCCGGATCACCGGCCGGCCTCGGGCGCCCGCAGGCGCAGGATGGCCCACGGGCCTTCGTCCAGGCGCTCGTCGAGGGCGAAGCCGGGGTAGGCCGCCCGGACCCGGTCGACCTGATCGTGCAGCATGCCCGAGAGGATCAAGGCCCCGCCCGGCGCGCAGCGGGCGGCGATGGCCGACGCGATCTCGATCAGGATCACGGCGAGGATGTTGGCCACCACCAGCGGGAAGCGGCGGTCGCCGAGGGCCGGCAGGTCGGCCGATCCGGCGTGCAGAGCGACCCGGTCCCCCACCCCGTTGCGGGCGACGTTCTCGGCGGCGTTGTGCAGCGCGGTGCGGTCGATCTCGACCCCCACCGCCCGGTGGCCCAGCTTCGCCGCGGCGATCGACAGGATGCCCGATCCGCAGCCCACGTCGAGCACGTCCAGCGGCGGGCGGTCGCCGAGCCAGCCGTCGAGCATGCGCGCGACACCCCGAGTGGTCTCGTGGGTGCCGGTGCCGAAGGCCAGCCCGGGGTCGATGGCGATGGCGTGCGGCCGGTCGGGCGGGGCCTCCCACGGGGGGTGCACCGCGAAGCGGGGGGAGAGCGGCGCGCCGCGGAAGAACGCCTTCCAGCCCTCCTTCCAGCTCTCGTCGTCCGAGCGGCGGGTCTCGACCGTGGCCGGGGGCAGGCCCAGGCGGGCGAGGCAGTCGGCGATGCGGGCGTCGATGTCGGCCGGCGGGGCCTCGGGCAGCCCGACGACGACCGCGCAGGTGCCCCCGTGGGCGTGGCGGGCCATGGTGACGGCGTCCTGCACCTCGACCGGCACGTCCAGGTCGGCCGCCAGCAGCCACGCGGCGGCGTCGGCCAGCGCCTCGGGGACTTCGAATCGCACCCGCCACCAGCTCATGGCTGCGCCTCTTCGGTCGGGGCCGGCGCCTCGGCCGGCGGATCGGGGGTGGCCGGCGGCGCGCCGGGGCCGACCCAGGCTTCGGAGCGCCGTTCGAGGGTGAGGTGATCCCGGGCGGCGCGCAGCGTCTCGCCGCCCCGAGCCCGCTCGAGCGCGCCCTGCCACTGCTCGAGGGCCCGGGGGCCGACGAAGGTGCGCCCGGCGGCGGCCTGGGCCCCGAGCCAGCCGGCGAAGGCCGCGGGATCGCCGAAGTCCACCCGGCGGTGGCCGACGCGGCGGCGGATGGCCCCGGTGATGGCCTCGGGGTCGGCGGCGACCTGGGTCCGCTCGGTCAGCGCGCGCATGACCCCGGGCACCGCCGCCCGGACCGCGGCCGCCGGGCCGGCGAGCACCAGCCCGGCCCGGGTCGCGCCGGGCCCGCCCTCGACGAAGAGCTGCCCGTCGACGGGGCTTCCGGAGGGCACCGCCGCGCCCAGCACCAGCGACAGGACCACCTCGAGCGCGGCGACGTCCCCGTCGGGCGCCGGGCCCGGGGACCAGCCGACGGCCCACGCCGCCCGCTCGCCGTCGATCCGCCGGTCGATGCGGTGCACGGTGCTCGCGGGGGACGCCGCGGCCGGGGTGTCGGGCGGCGGGCGCAGGGGGCGCATCTCGACCGCCGCCCGATCGGACGGCACGGCGGCGGCGAGCGCCCGGTACAGCGCGGCCTCGTCCAGATCACCGACGGCGGTCACCCGGATGAGGCCGTGGGTCACGAAGCCGTCGAACCAGGTGGCGACGCGGGCCGGGGGGATGACCTCGAGCCCGGCGGCGACGGCCTCGGGCTCGGCGGTGGGGGCGCCGGCGACCCGGGCCAGCTCGGCGACGAGCAGCGCGCGGGCGATGACGCCCGGATCGGAGGCCCGGTGGTCGCGGAGCGCCTGCGCCCGGGCCCGCTCGACGCGCTCGGGGGTCCACCGGGGGCGCAGCAGGCGGTCGAGCAGCGCGGCCATCGCCCCCGGGAAGCGCTCGGCGGGCACGGTCAGGGACACTTCGAGCGCGTCGGGGCTCAGGCGGGCCGTCGGGCGGCCCAGGCCGGGCAGCGGATCGGCGAGCGCGGCGGCGGCGAGGTGGGCCGCGCCGGTCAGATCGGGGGGCACGGTCGAGGCGCCGGCCGGCGCGCGCAGGTGGATCGCGACGACGCCGCTGCCCGGGCGGGGCACGACCTGGGCGGTCACCCCGGGGAAGCCGCCGGCCAGCGCCGCGGGGGCCTTCTCGGCGGCGAAGGCCTCGCCGAGCTGCTCGGCCCACAGCGTGGGGTCGATGTCGGCGGGCACCGGGGTCCCGATCCAGGCGGTGGTCACCCGGGGGCGCAAGCCGGCGGCGAGCGGGGCCAGCGCGGCGCGATCGAGGGTCGCCAGCGCCGCCCGCCACCGCCCGCGAGCGCCGGGCCAGCGCAGGGCCCGGGGGCCGATGACCGCGGCGCGGGCGACGGGATCGGCGGCGGCCCGGGCGCCGGCGGCGTCGAGCGCGTCGACGACCCGAGCGATGCGGGTGCGGTCGGGCGGGTGCCGGGCGATGTGCCCCAGGCTCTGGGCCAGCGCGCGCCAGCCCCGGTCGATCTCGGCGGCGGGCAGGTCGACGGCCAGGATCAACAGGCCGTCGGGGCCGGGCGCGTGCACGAAGGCCCGGGCCTCGGCCCGCACACCCGCTCGGCGCAGGGCGGTCGGTATCGGGGCGTCGGGGCCGAGGACGAGCGACAGCGCGAGGGCGTCGGCGGCGGCCAGCGCGGCGGGGTCGGCGGCGGGCACCGGCCAGGCGAGGCGGATGCGGGCCGGGCCGGCCTCCCGGGGATCGATCTGGACGACGGGGCCCTTCGTCGGCGGGCGGGGCGTGATCCAGGCGGACGTCGGCGGGGCGCCGCTCCATCCGCCGAGCGCGTCGCCGACCGCCCCCCGGACCGCGGCGGGCTGCGCGTCCCCGGTCACGACCAGCACCGCGCCGGCCGGCCGCAGGTGGGCCGCGCGCCACGCCTCGACCGCGTCTTCGGGCGGCGCCTCGACGCCCACCAGCGGCCGGGCCCCGGGGTGGGTGCCCCAGGCGAGGGCCAGCAGCCGGCGCAGGGCCCGCCGCTCGGGCTGACCGGCGGCGGTGACGAGGCGGGTCGCGAAGCGCGCGCGGGCCGCCTCGACCTCGGCGGCGGCGGGGGGCGTGGTGACGACCCGGGCCAGCGCGGCGAGGGCCGCGTCGAGCTGTTCGGGGGCCGCGGTGACCGACAGCGCGGCGGCGTCGGCCCGGATCCAGCCCTCGGCCCGCCCGCCGATGGGGGCCACCGCCGCCCGCAGGCGCTCCTCGGCGATGAGCACGGTCAGCGCGGCGGTCCCCGGGTGCGCCGCGGGATCGCGGATCGCCCCGGCGGGCAGCCAGAGCTGGGCCGCGACGCTCGGGGCCCCGGGCATGGGCTCGACCACCCACCGCAGCCCGGAGTCGAGGCGCTGTTCGGGGGCCTCGGCGGTCGGCTGGGGCGCCGTGGGGGCCGGCGGCGGGCGGCCGCTGCACGCGGCGAGCGCCAGGGGCAGGGTCAGGGCGAGGAGCGGGGTGCGCATGGCGCGCAACGTAGATCAGCGCCTGCCCCGGGGCAACCGGCGGCGACCGCCCCCTTGGTCGGCGCGGGGCGCGACGGTAGATTGTCAGCCGGATGCGAGGAGGCGCGATGTACGGCATCTGCGGATGGCTGGTGGGGCTGGCGGTGACGCTGTCGGTGACCCTGCCGGGGCCCGACATGTTGGGGGGCGAGGCCGGGTTCGAGGCCCACATCGCCGCGCTGAAGGCGGCGGCCGACGCCCGGCCCGACGACCCCGAGGTGGCCCTGCGGCTGGCCCAGGGGCTGGGGGCCCACGGGCGCTACGACGAGGCGCTGACCTGGCTGAAGGCGGCCGGCGAGCGGGGGGCCCACCCTCTGCGCCGGGAGCTGGTCGCGGGGGACGTGCACCTCGCCGCCGAGCGCTACGAGTTCGCGCTGCGGTCGTACTTCGAGGTGGCCAGCGCCGCCCCGGAGAACGGCTACGCCCACCTGCGCATGTGGCGGGTGCTGCGCGAGGCCGACATCCTGCCACCCAACGTCGACAAGGCCCGACTCGAGACCTACCTCCGGGACGCGGGCTATCACGTACCCGGCCGCCGGCTGCGCCCACCCCGCACGCCGATGGCCCGCCAGCTCGCCGAGCGGGCCTACGATGCGCTGCGCCAGGGGCAGTTCACCGAGGCGCTCGAGGGCTTCACCGCGGCGCTGTCCAACGACGACGGCCACCCGCCGGCCTACCGCGGCATGGGCATCGCCTACGCCCGCATGGGCAAGGCGGCGCAGGCCCGGGCGGCGTATCGGATCTACCTCTTCCTCGTCGATCGAGAGACCCGCGAGACGCGCGAGGTCCGACGCCTCCTGTCGGACGCCGCGCGCCGCCGCGGGCTCGCCGCCGAACGGGGTCGGTGAAGTCCGCGGCTGCGCGGCGGAAAAAACTTGCCCTGGATCCGGTGTGTGCGACACGTACACCATCTCCTGACGGCGCGCGGCGCGCCGTGGGACATAGAGCGCGGAGTGACGGAATGACGGGGAAGACCTCTTGGTGGCTGGTCGCCTTCGCGGCGCTGGCCCTGGCCCTCGGGGGCTGTGTCGAAGACAACGAGGATCAGGATGATCCGGTCGACATGGCCGGCGCCGGCGGCAGCGGCGGGGGCGGGGGCGAGGCGGACGCCTCGACCGGCGCCGGCGGCATGGGCGGCGGCGCCGAGGGCGAAGGAGAGGGCGAAGGCGAAGGAGAGGGCGAGGGCGAAGGAGAGGGCGAGGGCGAAGGAGAGGGTGAGGGCGAAGGCGAGGGTGAGGGCGAAGGCGAAGGAGAGGGCGAAGGGGAAGGCGAAGGCGAGCCCGCCGACCGCGACTTCGACGGCGTGCCCGACGACACCGACAACTGCCCCGACACCCCCAACCCCGATCAGGAAGACGACGACGAGGACGGCGTCGGCGACCTGTGCGACGGCCCGCCGGGCGACGTGGACAACGACGGCATCCCCGACGAGCGGGACAACTGCCGGTTCATCGCCAACAACAGCCAGCAGGACTCCGACGAGGACCGGGTCGGCGACCGCTGCGACAACTGCCCCGACACCCCCAACAACGATCAGGCCGACGCCGACGCCGACGGGCGGGGCGACGTCTGCGCCGACGCCGACGAAGACGGCGTGCTCGACGCCGACGACAACTGCCCCCAGACGACCAACCCCGAGCAGCAGGACGCCGACGAAGACGGCGTCGGCGACGTCTGCGACAACTGCCCCGACACCCCCAACAACGATCAGGCCGACGCCGACGGCAACGGCCAGGGCGACGCCTGCCCCGACATCGACGGCGACGGGGTGCTCGACGACGACGACAACTGCCCCGAGGACGCCAACGAGGATCAGGACGACGGCGACGAGGACGGCCGCGGCGACCGCTGCGACAACTGCCCCGGCGAGCCCAACGCCGATCAGGCCGACGAGAACGGCAATGGCATCGGCGATGTGTGTGATCCCAGCGGCGACGACGCCGACCTCGACGGGGTGCTCGACGACGATGACAACTGCGCGCTCGATCCCAACCCGGGCCAGGACGACCGGGACGACGACGGCGTGGGCGACGTCTGCGACAACTGCCCCGACGACCCCAACTTCGATCAGGCCGACGCCGACGGAGACGGCATCGGCGACGTCTGCCCCGAGGGTGACCGGGACGGTGACGGGGTGCCCGATCTGGCCGACAACTGCCGGGACGTGCCCAACGAGAACCAGAACGACCGGGACGACGACGGCCGGGGCAACGCCTGCGACAACTGCCCCGACGACCCCAACTTCGATCAGCTCGACGTCGACATGGACGGCGCGGGCGACGTCTGCGACGACCTGATCCCCCGGGTGTGGGTGACCCTGAGCTGGGGCGACGAGGAGGTCGACTTCGACCTGCACGTCCTGCACCCCCGGGGCGAGTACTACGACGAGGACTTCGACTGCTGGGCCGGCGACCGCAGCCATGACTGGTGCGACCCGGGCTATGTGCGCGACGCGCCGCGCGAGGGCGGCGGCCCGCCGGAGGAGCAGGTGCGCATGGGCGATCCGCCGGCCGGCTGGTACACCGTGGGCGTCGATCTCTTCTCGACCGCGCAGAGCCAGGCCCGGGTGACCTTCAACTGCGGCGACAACGAGGCGGTGACCTTCGGGCCGGTGCTGCTCGCCACCGAGGGCGAGCGCAACCGGGCGCTGTGGGAGGTCTTCCGCTTCAACCCGGCCGATTGCAGCGTCGACGAGATCAACGCCGTGCGGGACAACGCCTGCGGGCAGGACGCCACCGACTGCGTCTGCGAGGACTGCGACGAGGCCATCTGCTCGCCGCGCAACTGCGACCCCGCCATCCCGTGCGACTTCGAGACCGGCGCCTGCGAGGATCCGTGCGCCGACGTCGTGTGCGAGGGTGACGCGCAGTGCGACCCGCAGACCGGCGAGTGCGTCGACCGCTTCGCCGGGACCTGCCGCCCGTGCGAGGATCGGGCCGACTGCCCCGATGGTTTCTACTGCGTGCGGTACCCCCAGCAGGAGACGGCCGGTTGTGGCTTCGGCGGCTGCCAGGGCGACGGCGACTGCCCGGATGGCTCGACCTGCGAGCGCATCCGCCGCGACGGCCAGGTCGTGAACGTGTGCGCCGCGCAGGACGCCTGCATCGACCCCTGCGCCAACGTCGAGTGCGCCGGCGGCGAGCAGTGCCGGCCGGACGACGGCGCCTGCGTCGAGTGCCTGGAGGACGCCGAGTGCGACGGCGGCCAGCAGTGCCGCCAGGATGACGGGGCCTGCGTCGAATGCGTCGACGACGGCGCCTGCGCCGACGACGAGGTCTGCATCGACAACGCCTGCGTCGAGCCGCCCCCCGGCGCCGACCGCGAGCTGAGCGACTGGCCGGCGGCCGACGAGCCGCCGGTGTGCGAGGGCGACGACGAGTGCACCGCGGACGAGACGTGCCGCTCGATGCCCACCGGCATCCCGCCGCCCAACGCCTGCCTCGCCGATTGCGGGCCCGATCTGGCCTGCCCCGGCGGCTTCGTCTGCTGCACGCCGCGCTTCGTCGAGGGCGACCCGATGTGCGTGCCGCCCGACCTGCCCTTCCGCGCGGTCGGCTGCGACTGAGCCGCTCGGCGGGTCGCACCCCGCGGCCCGCCTCCCCCGCCCCGTCACCGCCCGCCTTCGGCCCTTGCGCCGCCCGCCCCGGTCGGGATACCCATGCGGCCCGGCGGCCGGATCCGCCGGTCGCAGGAGGATCTCATGGCTCGAGCGCGATGGACCCGGACCCTGGCCGTCGGCGCGCTGCTCCTCGGCCTGACCGCGTGCGGTGAGGACGACGACGGCGGCTCCGACCCGGTGATCGGCACCTTCGAGGTGACCAGCCAGAGCCTCAGTGAGATGGGCTGCGACAGCCCCGACCCGCTCGTCGACCCGGCGGGCTGCTTCGCCTGCGTCGTCGGGACGCCGTTCTTCAAGATCAAGCGCCAGAGCCTCTTCGGGGCGAGCTTCCTCAGCGTCATCGCCTGCGAGGCGGCGACGCTCTGCGAGGACGACGAGGATCCGGACACGGTCCTGCTCGGCGGGGCCGCCTTCGATCGCAAAGAGGGCGACACCTGGATCGGCAACGCCTACCTCTCGGCGTACGGCGGGGCGACGTGCAGCTACACCGAGACCGAGTGGCGGCTGACCGAGACCGACGGCGGCGTCGAGTTGACCCGCTCGGTCTACCGCAACACCCCCGAGTCCCCGAGCGGCATGCTCGGCGAGGCCGAGTGCGACGCCCTGACCGACAGCCCGCCGCCCCGCGACGAGCTGGAGTGCGACACGCTCGAGGTCGTCCTCGGCGCCCCCGCCGCCACGCCCTGAGCGGGGCGCGCCTCAGCCGCCGATGGCATCCCCTCCCCCGCGTCAGCAGACCGCCCAGGCGAGCAGCGAGAGCGCGGCCAGCCCCAGCGCGAGGCGGGGCGCGAGGAACGGCAGGATCAGGCGGGCGAGGCGGCGGGTGTCGATGGCCTCGGCGATGTCGTCCGCCGGGAACCGGGGTCGGGCGCGCATCCGGGCATAGTGGGCCCGCAGGTGGGGGTACCGGCCGATGTCTCCCAACCGGCGCATCAGCACGACCCGGGCCGTGAGCACGGTGGCCATGAGGTCGGCGAAAGTGTAGCCGTCACCGACGACGTAGGCCTGCTCGGCGAGGCGGGCGTCGAGGTCGGTGAGCGTCCCCTCCAACTCGGCGCGCAGAGGCGCGAGCACATCCGGCCGGCGCATCACGGCGACCCACCGCTGCACGTCGTCGATGCGCGCCTGATACACCGCGCGCAGCGCCGGGTTGCGCCGTTGCTGCCGGCGCAGCACGCGCAGTCGGCGCGGCATCACGACCCGGTCGCGCATGTGGGCGAGCAGCCCCCCGAGCGTCGAGTAGCTCAACTCACGGATGGCGAGGCGGTCGATGCGCTCGATCCACGCCTCGACCGCCGCCCGCTCGCCGGGGTCGACGGGCATCAGCCGGGGGCCGTCGAAGGCGTCGTCGATGTAGCGGATGATGCGGGCCGAGTCGGTGACGATGTGCCCCCCGTGATCGAGGGTCGGCACGACCATGCGGGGGTTGAGGCGGGCGTACCACGGATCGTAGTTCTCCATCCGGGGCCCGATGTCGACGGCTCGCCGCTGCGCCTCGACGCCTTTCTCGGCCAGCGCCAGATAGACCTTCTGGGTGCAGAACGAGCCGTAGCAGCCATACACCGTGACGCCCGACGCGCCGAGCCCGTCGGCCACCGTCAGCCCGCCTTCACCTCGCCCTTCTTCGGCGCCGTCTCGCCCTTGATGTGCCCCAGCGCCTCGCGGATGTAGCGCTGGATCATCGCGAAGCGCTCGGCGCCGTGGGCCCGCTCGAGCGCCGGCACGAGGGCCTTGTCGCCCAGGGTCTGGGCGGCGAGCACCGCCGACAGGCGGACGTGGAAGTCGTCGTCGGCCAGCCGGGCCTCGATGGTCTCCCGGATGCGGCGGGCGGGCTTGCGGTCGAGGCCGTCGAGCTTGCCCAGCTTCGCCAGCCCGGCCAGGGCCGCCCGGCGCACGCCCTTCGCGTGGCCGCTCTCGGTGCGCAGCACCAGCTCGTCGATGGCGTCGGGGTCCTCCTGGGCGGCGAGCCCGGAGACCGCGGCCGAGGCGATGCGGTCGCGGGGCGAGGGCTGGTCGAGGTGGCGCCGCAGCACGCCGGCCGCCGCGCTGTCGCGGATGGCGCCGAGGCCGCCGAGCAGCGCCGCCCGCACCCGGGGGCTCCGCTCCTCGGCGACGAGCCCTTCGATGGTCTTGACCCAGTCGGCCCCGGCCCCCTGCCCCAGCCCGGCGCCCGCCGCGCAGCGCACCCGGACGTGCCCGTCGCCCCGGGCAGCCTCGAGCAGCGCCTTGCGAGCGTCGTCGTTGCGGTGCTCGCCGAGGGCCTCGGCGGCGCCCATGCGCACGACCCACGCCGGATCGCGCGCGAGGCACTCGGCCAGGGCCCGGGTGTGGGCCCGGGTGCCGCGCCCGGCGAGGCGGCGGGTGGTGCGCAGCCGCAGCGCGACCGGCGCGTGGTCCGGGTCGAGGCGGGCGAACAGCGCCCGGTCGGTCTCGGCCCGCTCGTCGAGCTCGACGAGGCAGTGGGCCTCGGGGTCGAGCGCGACCCACAGCGGCGGGTGCTCGCAGGGCAGCGTGAGGGTGCGATCACCGGGGCCGATCGCGACCGTCGCCCGGCGCATCTCCCCGGCGACGTGTATCGCGAGCGGCAGGTCCAGCGCCTGATCGCCGTCGTCGGTGCGGGTCAGCTCCAGGGTCAGCCCCACCGCCGGGCGCCAGCTCCACTGCACCTTCAGCTCGATGTGGCCCTCGCGGTAGACGAACTGCTCGAAGAAGTCGGTCAGATCGGCGCCGGTCGCGTCTTCGAAGGCCTGGCGCAGATCGGCGGTCTCGGCGGCGGTGCCCGCAGCCCGCTCGACGTAGAGCCGCAGCCCGCGCCAGAAGTCGTCCTCACCGAGCTGGCAGCGCAGGGTGTGCAGGGTCAGGGCGCCCTTCTCGTAGGCGTGGCGGTCGAACAGCACGTAGGGGTGCACGTAGCGCCGGGTCACCACCGGCCGCACATAGCGCCGGGCGGCCTCTTCGAGGTAGCTCGCCCGGTAGGTGTCGAGCATCGCCACGAAGGTTTCGGGGCCGTTGAGGGCACCCATCGTCATCATGTCGAAGTAGGTGGCGAACGACTCGTTGAGCCAGATCTGGGGCCAGCCCCGGGGCGCGATGAGGTCGCCGAACCACTGGTGGGCCAGCTCGTGGGCCACCAGCCGCTCGAGCTCTTCTTCGGCGACGTAGCGCCCGGGCACCAGCGCGGTCTCGGTGAGGCTGGTGAGGGTGGTGTTCTCCATGCCGCCCCACATGAACGCCCGCAGGAAGACGTGCCCGTAGCGGGGGTAGGGGTAGGGCCGGCCGGTGGCCTCGCCGATCCACTCCATCATCTCGGGCACTCGGGCGAAGAGCGCCTTGGCGTCGCCCTCGCGGCCGGGCGGCACGTAGTGGAACAGCGGCACCGGGCCCCGCTGGTCTTCGACGCAGGTGAGGTCGTCGACCACCAGGGTCAGCAGGTACAGCGCGTGCGGCGTGTCGTGGCGCCAGTGGAACCGGTGGGTGTCGTCGTCGACCGGCTCGGCGAGGGTCTGCGGCTCGCCGTTGGACAGCGCGAGGTACGTGCGGGGCACGGTGGCGCTGACCTCGCTGGTGACGAGGTGCTGGGGCGCGTCGAAGCAGGGGAACCAGTGGTGGTGGTCCTCCATGGCGCCCTGGGTCCACGCCTGGGGGCTCTCGCCGCCGACGAAATAGAGCCCGAGGGACGGGCGGGCCTCGAACCACAGCGTGATCGCCGCCTCGGCGCCCGGCTCGAGCGGCGGATCGAGCAGCACGTCGACCCCGGCCGCGTGGGTCACGAACCGGCACGCCTCGCCATCGCGCGCGGCCCGGGTGACGGTCATGTCGGCGGCGTCGAGCGGCAGCGCCGCCGCCCGACCCAGGGCCCGCACGGTGTGGGTGACCTGCCCCGCGACCCGCTCCTCGGCCGGATCGAGCGTCACGTCGAGCGCGACGTGGGTCGGCCGGACCGGCAGCGGGCGGCGCCGGTCGAGGCGGGCGCCGGGTTCGGTGAACGAGCGGATCGGGGTCGGTTCGATGGGGGTGGTCACGGGCTCTCCGGGGGATGGGATCGCGATTCGGGAGGGATAGTATCAGGCTCGGCCGGGCGGGGCGCGCCCCGTGTGATTTCGGGGCCCGGCGAGCGCCGCGCGGGGCCGGCGCGCTGCCCACGCCCGAAAGTGCAAAAAGGCGCCCTGTATCCCGGCCCCCGAAAAGTGGACAAAGATCGCGGCGCGACCGACGCGCACCCCAGCCCGATTGGAGATCCGTGCACATCCAGCCCGCTGCCGCCGTGCCCCCCGACGCCATCCGCGCCTGCCTGACCGCGGTCGAGCGCCGCGATCCGTTCGCGATCCCGATCGGGTTCGGCGAGGCCGATCGCCGGCGGGGGCTGGTCGCCACGCTGGACGGGGCGGTGATCGGGGTCGGCTGGCTGCGAGGGCCCGGCGCCGCGCCCCGGGTCGAGGTGCGGGTGATGCCCGGCCACCGTCGGCGGGGCGTGGGCGGCGCGCTGTTCGAGCGCCTCGCGCCGGTGAGCGGGTCGCTGCTCGCGAGCTGCGACGCGGCCCAGCTCAACGTGCGGCGGTTCCTCGAGGCCCGGGGCTTCGAGCCGATGGGCGTGATCTTCGTTCAGCGGTGGGACGGCGAGCCGGCGGACGTGCCGGGGGCCTTCGTGACGGCCCACATCGCCGACGGCGAGGATCGGGCGCTGGCCGCCCGGCTGCTGGAGGCGGCGAGCGCCGACAGCTGGCCCCCGCCGCTGTTCGACGCCGCCGGTCTGGCCGATCCGGCGTTGCGGGTGCGGGTCGCGTGGCACGCCGATCGCCCGGTGGGCGTCTGCGCCGCCCGGTTCGCCGACGGGGTGTGGAACATCGGGGGGCTGGCGGTGCGCCCCGAGGCCCGGGGGCGGGGCATCGGCCGGCGGCTGCTGTGCGAGCTGATGCGGGCGGCGGCCGAGCGGGGTGACGGGGTCGTGCTGCGGGTGAGCCACACCGATGAGCGGGTGCTGGGCTGGACCGGGCAGCTCGGCTTCTGGACCTGTCGGAGCTGGATCAGCTATCGCCGGGGTCCCGGCGAGCGGCGGACGGGCGAGTCGTCGGCCGGCTGAGCCGACCGGCTATCTCACGGGAGCGCGCTCAGATGTACTCAGATGTACTTGCGGGTGCGCAGCGCGCCGACGAGGCGCTCGAGCTCGGCGTGCAGCGTGTCGAGGGCCGCGTCGGCGCCCGACAGGTCGCCCTGCTTGCCCATCTTCTCGAGCTTGAGCGCGGCGTCGCCCGCGGCGGCGGCGCCGATGGTCAGCAGGCCGCCCTTGAGCTTGTGCGCCGAGCGGCCCACCGCGAGCGCGTCGCGGGCCTTGACCGCCGACGCCACGTCGCCCACCTGGGTCCCCTTCTGCTCCATGAACACCTGGACCACATCCGCGATGAGTTCGTCGTCACCGAGGTAACATTCGTCGAGGATCTGATCGTCGATGATCGGAAAGCTGCTCAAGACCGAATTCCTTCCCCTGCGAGCACCGGGTGCGTCCTCCACCCGGTCGGAGGACAATGCCCGATCAACCGATCGGACGCGAGCCTTTTCGCCGGACGGGCCGATCGCGCGCCTGATCGGGGCCCGTCGGCATCGACATACCATAGCGTGGACCGGATCCGTTCGTGAAGGGCGCAGACAGGAGGCACCCCCGATGACCCCCGACCCGTGGACGCCGACCTCGTCGCCCGCTGCGGCGTGGGCCCCGTTCGCCGCGCTCGCCCTGGCCCTGGCCCTGAGCGGGTGCATCGCGGACACCAGCGCCGACGCGGCCGATCCGCCACCCGAGGGCGTCTTCCCGGTGGGCGACGGGGGCCTCGACGGCCGCAGCCCGAGCCGCGACGGCGGCCCGCGCGATCGCGGCGGGCCCCGTTCGGACGACGGGGTCCTCGATCCGATCGACCGCGGGCGGCCGGGCCCACCGGACGCGGGCGACGCCGGGTGCCGCAGCGTGGGCCCGGCCCTCGACCGCACCGTCGACCTGCCGCTGGGCGAGACGCTCTTCTTCGAGGGCGACGACTACCTGCACTTCTGGGGCACCGAGCACCCCTGCGCCCCGATCCTCTTCAACCGCCCTCGGGGCGCGGCGGCCGTCATCGCCGACGGGCGGCTGACCCCCGACCGCGTCGGAGACTGGATCCTGCGCCGGGGCGACGATCGGGTGACGGTGCAGGTGCGGGACGACCTGCTCGATGAGGACACCTTCCTCAACTACAACTACTCGCCGACCCACCCCCTCGCCGTCGGCGACCCCGATCGACTGTGGGTCGCCAGCCCCACGTCCAGCGCCGTGCAGGAGGTCGTGCTCGACGCCGACGGCCGCCCCGAGCGGGGCGCGCTGGTGCCGGTGGGCGGCTGGCCGACCGCGCTGGTGTGGTGGTCGGGGGCCCGGACGCTGCTCGTGGCCCAGACCGCCCGGGACAGCCTGGGCCTGCTCGACGTCGACGGGGGTCGGCTGGTGGACGCGATCCGGGTGGGCGACGAGCCGGCGGCGGTCGTGATCGACGAGACCTCGCCCCGGGAGCCGGTGGCCTGGGTGGCGCTGAGCGGCGAGGACGCCGTGGCCCGGGTCGATCTGAACAGCCGGCGGGTGACCGACCGCATCCCCACCGGGCGCGACCCGCGGGCGCTGGCGCTCGACGCCGCCCGGGGCCGGCTCTACGTGGCGTCCCACCTGTCGAGCAACGCCCACCCCCGGGGCCGGGCCGGAGACGGCGAGCCCCCCGAGAGCCAGCGGCAGGACGTCACGGTCATCGACACCCGCAGCCGCGATCGGGTGGGCGCGGTGCCCCACGCGGGCACCATCCTGCGCGGGCTGTGGCTCGATCCGGAGGACGCCGGGCGGCTGCTCGTCGCGATGACCGACGCCGACAACGACACTTCGACGGTGATGGCCACCAGCCGGGCGCTGCGGCACGGGCTGAGCGCGATCACACTCGACGCCGATCCGGCGCGCAGCGGGGTGCGGACGGTGCCCCTCGACGGGCGCTCCCCGGCGGCGAGCCCGTTCTCGCTGGCCGCGACCCCCGACGGGCGGTGGCTGCTGGTCACCCTGTCGGCCGGCGGCGCGATGATGGTGCTCGACCGGCAGTCGCTCACCGAGCAGGCCCGCCTGCCCGCCGGCGCGACGCCCCGGGGGCTGGCCTTCGCCGGGGGCCGGGTCTGGACCTACGCCTGGCTCGACGAGGCGCTGATCGGCTGGCCGCTCGACCGGCTCGACCGCGGCCCGGCGCCGGTGATGCTCGAGGTGGGGGCCGATCCGACCCCGGCCCGGGTGCGCGCCGGCCAGCGCATCTTCAACGACGCCCGCTTCTCGGCCCTGGGCGACGTCGCCTGCAACAGCTGCCACCCCGACGGGCTGGTCGACGGGCTGGTGTGGAACCTGCTGCTCGACGGCGACGTGAACACCCTGCCCTTCCGCAACGTGGGCGGCACCGACCCCTTCTTGTGGGGCGGCCAGCTCCCGACGCTGTTCGACTTCAGCCGCGAGGTGCTGCGGCTGGTGGGCGCCTCGGCCACCGGCGAGCAGATGGAGCTGCTCACCGAGTACGTGCAGTCGGTCACCGCGCCCCCCAACCCCTACACCCTGCCCGGCGGGCGGCCGACGCCGGCCGCCGAGCGGGGCCGGGCGGTGTTCCAGTCGGCCGGCTGCGTGGCGTGCCACTCGGGGCCGCTGCTGACCAACCGCCAGCGGGTCGCGGGCAAGACCCCCGGCCCCCGGACCGACGTGCCCTCGCTCATCGGGGTCTACGACACCGGGCCCTGGGGCCGCGAGGGGCAGTGGGACACCCTCGACGGCATGATCGACTTCGCGCTCGACTTCACCGGGGCCGACGTCGACCCCGGCCAGCGGGACGATCTGCTGGCCTATGTGCGGGAGCTGCCCGGCGATCTGCTCTACATGACGGCCGCCCGCCCGCTCAGCGGCAGCCGCAGCGTCTACCACCTGGTGCCCATCGAGCTGGCGTTCTCCAGCACGCTGGCCGGCGGGCAGGCCGATCTGTTCACGCTCGAGGTGCAGCAGGGCGACGGCTGGCGGGCCCTGCCCGGCGGGTGGCAGATCTCGGGGCGCTACGCCCGCTACCGGGGCGACCCCCTGCCCTTCGAGAGCCGGTTCCGGATCCGGGTCGACGCCGGGCTGACGGGCACCCTCGGGTTCCGCCTCGGGGGGCCGGTCGAGGTGACGTTCGAGACCGGCCGGCTGCCCGACATGGACTCCACCGGCCGCTGGCAGTGGGACATCCGGGGGGCGGTCGGCGGCACGATCATCATCGCGCTGCTGCAAGCGACCGGGGGCCACGTCTCGGGGGCGCTCATCGACGGGGACGGGCTGATCGACCTCGACCACCTCGAGGGCTTCGTCAGCGGCTCGACGCTGTTCATCGACCCGTTCCCGGTGCTGTCCCCCTTCGGCGAGGTCATCGTCGAGTCGGCCGAGATCGACCTCGTCGACACCGACGGCGACGGCGTGGCCGACCAGGGCGCGGGCACCATCGTGACCCCCTTCGTCGACCTCCAGGTCACCGCCCGCCGCACCGGCCCCTGACGGCTACTCGAGCCCGTCCACCGCCCGCCCCCGGCGCATGATCACCCCCTGCTGGCGGCTGAAGCGGCGGCCCTCCTCGCCCGCGGTGGGGTACATCACGTTGCGGTGGCCGCCCTCGCCGGGCAGCGTATCGTCGAGCTGGTCGCCGTAGGCCGGGTTGGCCTCGACCGTGTGGAACAGCCCCAGCGCGTGCCCGATCTCGTGGGCCAGGGTCGCCCCCAGCGCCTGCCCGTCGGCGAAGGGCCGGGCGATGGCGATGCCGTTGGCCCCGGTGCCCGGCAGCCCGCCGCTGGCCGGGATCGCGCCCGAGATGCCCGCCAGCGGGCCG
Source organism: bacterium (assembly GCA_030426085.1). Lineage (GTDB taxonomy): Bacteria > Myxococcota_A > Bradymonadia > UBA7976 > UBA1532 > JACKDM01. The sequence goes on from JAUHYW010000020.1 coordinate 18,653, forward strand.
CCGACCGCGTCCTCGATGCGCCCGACCACGAAGACCGACACCCCCGAGTCGAAGTCGCTCAGCGCCAGCAGGCGGGGCAGCTCGACCTGCACCGAGACGCTGTAGGTCACCACCGGCACGTCGGTGAAGGTCACCGCGCCCACCTCGACGCCGACGTCCCGCAGCAGCACCGTCGCCACGTTCAGCATCGTGCGGAACTCGTCGTCCATCGCCACGCTCGCCGAGCGCCAGTCGCTGGCCTGAGTGAAGTGGAAGTGCAGGTCGAGGCGGCCCCGATCGGGCACCGGCCCCCGCTCGATCTGGGCGTAGACATCCACCGGCGCGGCGGACGGCGGATCGACCCGCAGGACGGCGCGCCACGGGCCGCCGACGGGCTGGACCCCGGGGTTGTTGGGCAGCAGCGCCGAGGCGACCCCCTCGCCCCAGGCCGCCCGGTTGGGGCTGAGGAACGGGCCGGGGAAGACCAGCGCGGCCCGGTCGGCGTCGTCGATGGGGCCCGGATCGGGGCGGATCCAGCGCTGACCGGCGCCGTCTTCGACCGCCTCGAAGACCATCATGGCGCCCGCCGGGCCGTCGGCGGACAGGGTCACCGCGCGCAGGTCGGGGGGCACGTCGAAGCGCACCGTGGCCCGCCCCTCGTCGTCGAACGGCACGGCGGGCATCAGCTCGATGGTCACCGGATCGCGGAGGGTGGGCGCGGCGTCGGGGGTCGGCGGCGGCCGGGCGCCGGGGCCGGCGTCATCGGCCGGCGCGGCGGCGTCGGGGGCCCGGCGGGCGCCGGTCGCGCCCGGCTCGTCGGCCACGACGCAGCCGGCGCACATCAGCAGGGCCACCGCCCACGCCCCGGGCCGGGCGCAGCGCGCGGTGGGATCGGGGGCGTCGGCCGGCAAGCGTCCCTCCCATCCGTGGGGTCCGACGGACAGGACGGACGCGCGGCGCGCGGATGTGGATTCGCCGAAGGGGGGTCGCTCGACCGCCCGTCAGGCGGTGCGGCCCTTGCGGGTCTCGTAGACGTAGTCGATCAGGCCGCCGTCGCGGAAGGTCATCTTGACCCGCCCGTCGGCCCGCTCGACCGAGACCGGCATGTGCTCTTCCGAGCTCCAGGTCTTGGCGGTCGAGATGGCCTCGTCCCGATCCTGGATGGTGCGCTCTTCGAGCTTGTTGGAGACGATGTAACCGGGCTTCGTGTCGCTCATGATGGCTCCCTGCACCTCGCGCGGGGGCCGCATGCCCCTGGACGCGCAGGCGTCGCGGGCTTTTACGGCACCCGGGCCGTCGAAACAAGCATTCGGGCGCCGAAAACGAGAAGGCTATTGAATACGGTGTGTTACGCCGGGCGGTGGTCGGCTCACCCGCGGACGGAGCGCCCCCGGCCACCGCCCTGCCCGCCGGGATCGTCGACCATCATCTCGACGATCTGGTCGAGCACGTCGGCGATCCGGGCCTGCCCGTCGGGGGGCAGCGCGGCGAGGCGGGCGGCGAAGCGCTCGTGCAGGGCCGACGGCGCGCTGTCGGCCACCCGCTCGCCCTCGGCCGTCAGCGCGAGCTTCACCCGCCGCCGATCGTGCTGGCTGCGCACCCGGGTCAGCAGGCTCCGGGCGGCGAGCCGGTCGAGGATCCCGGTCACCGTCGCCTGGCTCAGCGAGACCTTGCGGGCGAGCACGCTGGGGGTCAGCTCGCCGTCGGTGCGGAGCTGCCGCAGGCAGACGAGCTGGGGGCTGGTGAGCTGATGCGCCTGGGCGAGCCGCCGGCTGTGCAGGTCGGTCGCCCGGGTGATCTGGCGGAGGGCGCGCAGGATGCGGTCCTCGTGGGGGCTGACTTCGGGGGCGTCGGCTGCCGGGGAGTCGGCTTCGGACGGACGGGCCACGGCGATGTCCTCGGACGTATGCGTCGAGTCAATCTACCGCGCTGGTGACCGGCGTCAACCGCTTGGCTGCCGTCGGGTCGACGCGACCGTCTCGAGCAGCCTTGGGAGGGAGGCCCGGGGCCCCCGTGGGAGGCCCGGCAGGCGGGGTGACCGGGCGTGGCCCGGCCGGGGGCTCACTTCAGGTGAAGCCGCTGCTCGATCACGATGCCCTTCTCGCCGAGCGTCACGTTCGAGAGCACGACGCCGAAGATCTTGGAGAGCGCCATGGTGGCCTTCAACTGGGCCTCCTGCTCCTTGCGGAACTCCTCGGGCATGCCGGCCATCATCTCCGCGGTCTGCTTCTGCACCGCGCCCATGAACTCGCCCACGTCGTAGCCGAAGCTCAGCAGCGGGGCCGGGCTGGCGCCCTCGGCCGACAGCGCGCCGCCGAGGTTCTGCTCCTCGCCGGCGCCCACCGAGATCGCGATGCCCTTGTCGGTCATCGCCGCGTGCGGGCTCTGCACGAAGGGCGGGATGCCCAGCTCGGCGGCGGGCAGCGCGACCGGCTTGCCGTCGGGGGTCAGGTCGATCTTGGCCAGCGCCGGCGGGCCCATGGCCTTGGCCATCTGGAGCAGCTCGGCGGGCTTGTCGGCGGCGAGCACCGCGATGGCCTTGATGTCCTTGGGCGGCATGCTGCTGGTGTCGGCCGACTTCACGTTCACCATCAGCCCCCGCAGGTTCGAGACGACCGGCGGCATCGGCTGCTGCAGGCCCTGCTCCATCTCGACGGCGCCCTCGTTCAGCCCGGCGAGCATCTCGCACTTGTAGGGGCTGGCCTTGATCGCGGCGACCTTCTTCTTGGCGAAGTCGAGGGCCTTGCCCACGTCGATGCCGAAGCCGAAGCTGACCAGCGAGCTGTTGTCGGCGCCGAGGCCGGGCACCGGGGCGGCGAGGGTCGCCAGATCCTGGGCCAGATCGGCCCGGGTCTCGACGAGGAAGTGGCTGACCCACAGCTTCTCGGAGACCTCCTTCGAGCCGAACACGAAGCGGGGCGCCAGCGCGGCGAGGCCCTTGATCATCGGTCTTGCACACCGGATCGACGGCGCCGATCTCGGCCCCGGCCTTCTGCATCTCGGCGAGCACCTTGCCGTTGAGGCCCTCGGCCTCGCCCAGCAGGGTGCGGGTGATCATCATGTTGTCGACGTAGCCCAGGCCGTAGCCGACGTAGCCGTTGGCCTTGGCCAGCGTGTCGAGGGTGCCGGCCGACTTGATGCTCTTCGCCGGCTTCTGGGTGCCGAGGATCATCGGCACGGTCTCCTTGGCCAGCGCGTCGACGGTCACCCCGAAGACCAGCTCGTCGCCCTGGATGGCGACGACGACGTGCACCCCGTCGTTGACCGCGCCGTAGTACTCGACGTCACCCGACTTCAGGATCGGGGCCTTGACCCCGGCCTTCTTCTCGACCCGGCCGATGGCCGCCTTGAGCTTCTCGGGATCCTTCAGCTCGACCCGCATGACCGGCAGCAGGCCGATGCCGTACAGGGCCCAGGTGGGGGTGGTCGAGATGCCCAGGCTCTCGAGGCCCTTGGCGTTCAGCTTGCCGTCGAGCTCCTCCATGATCGCCTTGGCGAGCTTCTCCTCGTCGCTCGCCGGCTCGCCCATGGCGGCCATCTCGGCCTTCAGCTCGCTCTGGGCCTGGGCCAGGAGCGGGTCGAGGGCGTCGAAGAGCTTGGTCGTCACCGCCTCGGGCATCGCCTTCAGCCCGACGATCACATACGGCGTGTCGGCGGGGATCATCTCGACGAAGGCCGGCATGTCGGCCGCCTTCGGCGGCGTGGTGCCCTCGGCGGTGGTGCCTTCGGTGGTCTCGCCGGTCTTGCCGGCGTCATCCTTCTTGGTGCACCCGGCGAAGGCCAGGCCGAACGCGGCGACGAGCGCCAGACGGGTCATCCAGAGCTTCATGGAACTCTCCCTTCGGGCGCCTCGTGGCGCCGATATGCCTGGGACGGAACGGTCACGAATCGCGGGGGTGGTAACAGCCACGCGGTCTGGAGACAAGCATTTTCGGTGACCGGGGGCGCAAATGCCCTCCGAGCACGAGTGTTCGCTTGACGTCACCCGCCGGCCGTGAATCCATGAGGCCCCACCTCCGCGTCCGGAGACCGACACCGTGCTGACCGTCGAACGCCGCGCCCGGATCCTCGGGCTGGCGCTGCCGATCATCGGCGGCATGATCTCGCAGAACGTGCTGAACCTGGTCGACACCGCCATGGTCGGCCAGCTCGGCAAGGAGGCCCTGGCGGGGGTCGGCCTGGGCAGCATGCTCAACTTCATGGCGATCGCCTTCATCACCGGCATGTCGGCCGGGGTCCAGGCGATGGCCGCCCGGCGCAAGGGCGAGGGCGCCGACGACGAGACCGCGGTGCCGCTCAACGGGGGGCTGCTGCTGGCGGCGGGGCTGGCGATCCCCGCGTCCCTGATCCTGTTCTGGCTGGTGCCGACCGTCTTCCCCTGGTTCGAGGACGATCCGACGGTGGTGGCCCTCGGCGGCGACTACCTGCAAGTGCGGCTGGTGGCGATGCTCGGGGTGGGCATGAACTTCGCGTTCCGGGGCTACTGGAACGCGGTCGACCGCTCGCGGCTGTACCTGCGCACGCTGCTGGTCATGCACGTCTGCAACATCGCGATCTCGTACGTGCTCATCTTCGGCAAGCTGGGCCTGCCGGCCCTCGGCGTCACCGGCGCCGGCCTGGGCACGACGATCTCGGTCTACATCGGCACGCTGTACTACATCTCGCTGGGGCTGGCCCACGCCCGGGAGAACGGCTTCCTGCGCGGGGTGCCCGACCGCAGCACCTTCGGCCGCATGCTCAAGGTCAGCATGCCCGCCGGGCTGCAGCAGGTGCTCTTCGCCGCGGGTATGGTCACCCTGTTCACCCTCATCGGGCAGATCGGCACCGCCGAGCTGGCGGCGGGCAACGTGCTGGTGAACCTGATGCTGGTCGCCATCCTGCCGGCCATCGGCTTCGGCATCGCCTCGGCGACCCTCGTGGGTCAGGCGCTCGGCCGCCAGCAGGTGGACGACGCCCGCCAGTGGGGGTGGGACGTCTGCAAGCTGGCCACCGTCGTGCTGGTGCTCATCGGCGTGCCCGCGCTGGTCGCCCCCGAGCCCATCCTGGGGGTGTTCATCGTCGGCGAGCCCGAGACGCTGGCCATCGCCGTCGCGCCGCTGCGTATCATCGCCGCCTCGCTGATCTTCGAGGCGGTGGGCATGGTGCTGCTCAACGCCCACATCGGCGCGGGGGCCACCAAGCGGGTGATGGTCGTCTCGATCGGCCTGCAATGGGGCCTGCAACTGCCGATGGTGTGGTACTGCGGGGTGCACCTGGGCTGGGGCCTGACCGCCGTCTTCGCGGTGCAGGTGATCGCCCGGGTGCTCCAGGCGCTCATCTTCTCGGTGAGCTGGCGGGGCGAGGGCTGGTCGAAGGTCGACGTCTGAGCCCGGGAATGTCACCGAGGAGTCATAGCAGGTCCATGCCGCCCGAAGCCTTCGGACAGCCCGCGTAGCCGATGGGTGCCGCCCCCCTCCGGGGTCGGAGTGGCCGGAGGCCCACCCCTGCCGGGCCGGGGGAACGGGCTGCCGACCCCGGTCGGTCCCGGCGAGTCGCCTTTCCCCGATCGCGGGCGCCATGCTAGACAGCGCGCTCCATGGGCCGCCCCCCGGCGGCCGGAGACGCTCGCGGGGCCCCGCCCCGGCGATGGCGAGGAGGCGCCTTCAATGAACCGACCCTGGACCCGGATCCTGTTTCTCTCTTCGCTCCTGGCCCTGACCGGCGGCTGCGTACCCGCCGGCGGTGGCGGCGGTGGAGGTGGCGGTGGCGGCGGTGGAGGTGGCGGCAACGGCGGCGGCGGCGACGCCGACGCGAGCACCGGCCTGGGCCTGGGCGCGGCGTGCGACGAGCCCTCGGACTGCGCCTCGGATGTCTGCGCGGCGCTGGGCGGCGCGGCGGCGGTCTGCACCACGTCGTGCGCCGAGGACGCCTGCCCCGCGGGCTTCGAGTGTGTCCAGAGCTATTGCTTCGCCGCGGGCGGCGAAGGCGAAGGTGAGGGTGAAGGCGAGGGCGAGGGCGAGGGCGAAGGAGAGGGCGAAGGCGAGGGCGAAGGAGAGGGCGAGGGCGAGGGCGAAGGCGAGGGCGAGGGCGAGGGTGAAGGCGAGGGTGAAGGAGAGGGCGAGGGCGAGGGTGAAGGAGAGGGCGAGGGCGAGGGTGAAGGAGAGGGCGAGGGTGAAGGAGAGGGCGAGGGTGAAGGTGAAGGTGAGGGCGAAGGTGAGGGCGAGGGCGAGGGCGAAGCGGCGGCCATGGAAGCCTGCTCCACGCTCTTCTCGTGCCTGAACATGTGCGCCGACGAGGCCTGCCAGGAGGCGTGTGTCCGGGCGACGAGCCCCGCCGGCCAGGAGCGCTACCAGGGCATCGTCGAGTGCGTGAACGGCAACGGCTGCTTCGACTTCAACGGTGCTCTGGACCTCGAGTGCTACTTCGGCGAGTGCCACGACGAGCTGACCGCCTGCTTCGGACCCGGCGTGCCGGGCGGGGGCGCCGCCCGCTGCGGTGATCTGCTCGGCTGCCTGAACGGCTGCCCCCAGAACGACCAGCTCTGTGTCAACGAGTGCTTCGGCGACACGTCGGCAGCCAGCTACCTCCTGTACGACGCCCTCGTGGAGTGCGTGACGGTGAACGACTGCCAGGACATCGAGTGCCAGGATGCCTTCTGCGGCGAAGAGACCGAGGCGTGCCAGTTCGACGGGGTCGATTTCGGCGAGGGCGCCTGCGGGCCGCTGCTCGACTGCGCGACCGGCTGCATCGAGAACGCCGGTGACATCGCCGCCTGCGTCGATGACTGCCGGACCGACGCGACCCTCGAGGCCAACGTCACCTTCGACGAGTGGGTCGGCTGCGCCAACGACGCGCAGTGCATGGACTTCGCCGACTGCCCCGCCTGCGTCGAAGAAGAGGCCATCTGCCGCGAGGGCTGAGCGGCGGCCTCGCGCCGGTTGACCCCACCCCATCGCTCGGGGCACGCTCGCCGGGCGGTCACCGGGTCGGGGAGGCCACGGGCGCCGCGCGAGGGAGGATCGCCGGATGACCCACCGTCGACTGCTGCTGCTGGCGGCGCTCGCCTGCCCCCTGGTCGCGTGCGAGCAGGAAGACCCCGAGGCTCGCGCGCCCGACGCATCGGCCGCCGACCGGGGGCTGCCCGAAATCGAGGCCCGCCCCGACGGCGCGCCGCCGGTCATGATCGCCCCGCCCGACCCCTGCGAAGAGAGCCAGGCCATCGACTTCGTCGCGCGGGCGGTGCCCGCCGCCGACGGCGCGCTGGCCTACGAAGGCCAGCTCCAGGACGACGCCGGCTTCGTCGGCTCGTGCGGCGGCGGCGGGTCGGAGGCCTACGATCAGGTGGTGCGCTTCGAAGCCCCCGAGGGCGGGGTCTGGCAGTTCCTGCTGACCCCCCGGGCGCTGCTGGGGCAGGCCTTCGCCAACTACGACCCGGTGCTGCACGCCCGCTCGACCTGTGAGGATCCCGAGGCCGAGGTCGCCTGCAACGACGACATCGCCTCGGGCCGCCTCGAGAGCCGGCTGCGGCTCGAGCTGGCGGCCGGAGAGCAGGTCTACCTCGTCGTCGACACCGTCGGCCGGGCGGTCAACGCCCGCTACGAGCTGAGCGCGCGCCGGCTGCCCATCGTCGAGGTGGGCGACCTGTGCGACGTGGCCAGCGCGCGCAACGGCTGCCCCAACGGCAGCTACTGCCGCACCGAGCCCGACATCCGCGGTCCGGAGGGTATCTGCGCGCCCGACGACGCCCCGGTCATCACCGCGCTGAGCGCCTTCGCCCGGGGCGACGATCTGGGGCTGGTGGTCACCGGCACCGACACCGGGGCCGACGTCGAGCAGGCCTACCTCAACCTGCTCGACGCCGAGGGCGGGATCATCGTCCTCAACGCCCAGGGGGCCGACACCTACATCCTGACCCCGAGCACGCCGGTCTTCGGCCGGGATCCGTTCGAGTTCCGCTTCTCGTCGAACCTGCTGGCCGGCTTCCCCCAGACCGCGGCGGTCGAGGTGCGCCTGCTCGACGCCCGGGGCAACGAGAGCGAGCCGGCGCGGGCCGAGCCGGTCACCACCGAGGTGCTGGAGGCGGACGCGGCGTGCGACGGCGACCGCATCCGGAACGCCTGCCCGGATCAGACCGCCTGCCTCGATCCGGGCGACGGCTTCGCCTGCGTCAGACCCACCGCGCCCCGGCTGACCCGGGCCGAGGGCTACTACGATCCGGACGCGCTGCTGACCGGTTATCAGGTGAGCGGGGTGGATCCCGATCTGGACGTCGTCGGGGTGCGGCTCGAGATGCTCGACGACGGCGGGGCGACCGTGGCCAGCGGCGATCTGGGGCTGGACTTCATCGCGTGGGACGGAGACCGCTTCACCGGGCTGGTGAGCGTGCAGCTCAACCGCGAGCGGGGGCCGGTCGACGCCCGCCTGATCCCGATCGACGCCGAGGGGCTGCGGGGGCAGCCGCTGCGCACCGGCCCGCTCCTCCCGCCCCTGACGGTCGACGCCGGCGCGACCTGCGACCCGATGGGGGCCCAGGCCCGCTGCCGAGGCGGCGCGCTGTGCTTCCAGCCCGACCCCGCGGCGCTGCCCGAGTGCGGGGTGCCCGAGGCCGCCTGCCCCGAGGCGTGGGGCCCGACGGTGGATCTCAACGCCTGGGACGACGGCGACGCCTGGCGCTACGCCGGCGACCTGACCACCCGCTACAACGTCACCCGCGGCTCGTGCGGCGGCGGCTCGGCCCAGACCATCTTCACCTTCACCGCGCCCGAGGCGGGGCGGTACTCGTTCGTGACCTGGTCCCGAGCCGGCGGGGCGGACACCGTGCTCTACGCCCGCAGCCACTGCGGATACGATCCGGCCCGGGCCGACGTCGAGCTGGACTGCAACGACGATGTCAGCGTCGAGAACCAGTTCAGCCTCGTCACCCTCGAGCTCGGCGAGGGCGAGTCGACGTTCGTGATCGTCGACGGGGGCAACAACGGGGAGTGGCGCGGCCCGTTCACCCTCACCGCCCGCCGCCAGCCCTGAGAGGCGCGGCGCCCCGGCCCGCGCCTTGCCCCCTTCTCGTCGGGTCGGTTACCGTCCGGCGCTCGCCGCAGGTGCGGCGACACTCGACAGGGGAGTGAGGGTCCGATGAAGATTTTGGGCGCGCACCGGCTGCACCTCGTGGCGCTGTTCGTGGCGCTCGGCGCCGGCTGCGACGAGGGCGGCAGCAGCGACGACCCGGCGGACATGGGCCGCGAGGCCGACGGGGGCGAAGGCGAGGGCGAGGGGGAAGGTGAGGGCGAAGGCGAAGGTGAGGGCGAGGGCGAGGGCGAAGGTGAAGGCGAGGGAGAAGGAGAGGGCGAAGGCGAGTGCCTGAACGCCCCGGCCCTCGACCTGAACGCCCTCGGCGGCGGGGCCGACAACCGCTTCTCGTACGCCGGGGCGCTCGACGGGGTCGACGACTACACCGGGAGCTGCGCCGGCCTCAACGCGACCGGCGCCGACGTCGTCTTCCGCTTCACGGCGCCGATCGCCGAGACCTGGGACTTCAATACGCTCGGCAGCGGCTTCGACACCATCGTCTACGCCCGCGGCGCCTGCGACGACGCCATGTCGGAGCGGGGCTGCAGCGACGACATCGACTACCCCGTCATCCCCCAGAGCCGCATCGAGGTCCCCCTGGAGGCCGGCGAGACGATCTACCTGTTCGTCGACGCCTTCGACAGCGTCGGGCCCGCTGATTTCACCCTCAACGCCCGCCCGAGCGCGGCGACCCCGCCGCCGACGCTCGACGAGGTGATCTACGCCGTCGAGCCTCGGGTCAACGGCGTCGGGCTCCACGTCTCGGGCAACGACCCCAACGGTGACCCGGTGGGCGTGGCCCTGGTCTTCTACGGGCCCCGCGGGCGCAACCCCATCTTCGACTGGACGGTGACCCTCGACGGCCTCGAGACCACCGCCGACGGCGACTTCTCCGGCGCGGGCACCGCGGTGTTCGATCCCGACGAGATCGCGGTCGCCGAGGTGCAGCGGGTCGACGTGTTCGCCCTCGACGCCGACGGCAACCGCAGCGAGGAGGCCGTCCGGGTGAGGCCGGGCCCCGCGCCCGAGGTGGCGACGGGCGAGGCGTGCGACCCCCGATCGCTGCTCTCGCGGTGCGCGGCGGGCGACTACTGCGCGGTCGACGGCGAGGCCGCCGCCTGCGCCGCCATCGAGCCCGCCGGTCGGTGCCCCGAGGGCTGGCCGGTCGAGGACGTCGATCTGGGGCCGGGGCGGGCCGACATCGCCGGGGACAACACCGACGCGGCCCCCCTGCGCCGCGGCGGGTGCGCCGGCTCGCCCCCCGCGGCGACCGACGTCTACCGCGTGATCGCCCCCCGGACCGGGGACTACGTCGCCCAGGCCGGCAGCGCCGATCCCGACGCCGATCCGGTGCTCTTCGCCCGCCGGCTGTGCGATCTGGACCCGGGCAGCCTCGACGGCGCCGATCTGGCGTGCAACGACGACGTGCAGCCGGGCGCGCTGAGCAGCCGCATCATCTTCCCCGCCCGCGAGGGCGAGGCGATCTACGTCTTCGTCGACAGCTACTCGGCCGCCGATCGGGGCGCCGGATGGCGCGGGCCCTACGACCTGCGGATCCACCTCCTGGCGCCGCCCGAGCTGGATCCGATGGCGGCCGAGGCGATCCTCAACGCCGAGCGGGGCCTGGGCGGGGTGCGGGTGACCGGCCGGGACGTCGACCCGCTCGGCGTCGCCGTCACCCTGCTCGACGCCGGGGGCATGGCGATCGGCGAGCCGTTCGACGCGCTGTTCGAGGGGCTCGAGCGGCGGGAGGACGGCACCTTCACCGGCGCCGCGCCCTTCGCCCTGCCCGGCGGCGTGCCGCCGGACGCCATCGCCGGGGCCTCGCTGGTCGCCTTCGACGACTTCGGCCTGGAGAGCGCGCCGATCACCGTCGACTTCCAGCCGCCGACGGCGGTCGCCGCCGACGCCCCGTGCGCGGTCGCGTTCGACACCTGCGACCCGGGCCTGCGGTGCTACGGCCGGGCCGGAGCCGGGCCGGTCTGCCAGACCGCGACCGCGCCGACGCTCGCCGGGGGCACCATCCACTACTCGGCGCGGACCCGGGGGCTCGTGGTGGATCTCGACGGCCTCGACCCCGAGGGCGACGTCGAGCGGTTCCGCATCGCCTTCCGGGATGCGGACGGGGCCGACCTCTTCGAGAACGCGCCGGTCGTGGCCTTCCAGACGGTCGAAGCCGGGCCGGACGGCGCCTTCACGGCCGGCGGCGTCTATGAGCTGGTCGTCGATCCGCGAGCCGCGGCGGTGGCGTCGTTCGCCGTCAGCGCCCTCGACCGGGCCGGGCTCGAGAGCCCGATGATCGAGCTGCCGGTCGCCGAGCCGACGCCGCTCGGGCTGGGCGACGTCTGTGATCCGGGGGACATCACCGCCGCCTGCGTGGGCGACGCGCTGTGCGAAGGCGCGGGCCCGGACGGGGGGACCGTGTGCAGCGCAGCACCCCGGGCCTGCCCCGACGCGTGGGGCGCGGTCGACCTCAACGCCCACCCCGGCCCCGAGGCGGGCACCTGGGTCTACGAGGGCGACAGCGCCGGCGCCGCGCCCCGGGCGGTCGGCACCTGCGGCGGCGGCGGCCCCAACGGCGTCGTCGCGTTCACCGCGCCGGCCGCCGGGCGCTACACCTGCACCGTGCGGGCGTATGTCTTCCACGAAGAGCGCATGATGGACGTCGAGACGGACACCGTGCTCTTCGCCCGCCGCTTCTGCGCCCGACCCGACCCCGCGCTGGAGCTGGCGTGCAACGACGACGCCGACGAGATGGACCTGCGCCGGCTGAGCCGGGTGCAGTTCGCGCTGGGCGAGGGGCAGCCGGCCTACCTGTTCGTCGACGGCTACAACGGCGGGTTCGCCGGGCCGTACACCCTCACCTGCGCGGCTGACTGAGGCCGACCGCGCGGCGCACCGGAGGCCCCGATGGCCGCTCGCCAGACCTACATCGCCGCCGGCCTCATCGGGTTGGCCCTGTGCCTCGTCGCGCTGGCCCTCGCCGGCCTCTCCCGCCTGCTCGACTCGGGCCCCACGCCGGTCGACGGCCCGCCCGCTCCGCCGATCGCCGCCGACGCCGGCCCGGGCTGAGCCGGCCGGGCTTCAGCTCAGATCGACCGCGATCTTGCCCTGCACCGCGCCGCTCGCGAGGCGGGCCAGTCCCTCGGCGACCGTCTCCCGATCGACGGTGGTGTCGATCGGCGTGCGCAGCGCGCCCTCTGCCAGCCACCCGTCGAGCTGCGCCAGATCGGCCCGGCGGGATTCGACGACCACCAGCCCCACCCGCCGACGGGAGAACACGGCCCACATCAGATCGAGCAGCAGCCCCGGGCCGGGCAGGGTCGTGACGTAGGCCCCGTCGGGCGTCAACAACCGGCGACAGGCCCGATACGACGCGGCCGCCGCAGCGTCGAAGATCACGTCGAACGGCCCCCCGGGGGTCTCGGCCAGCGGCGTGCGCCGATAGTCGACCGGCTCGGCGCCGAGCCCGGCGACGAAGTCCATCTTGGCCGCGCTGCACGTGCCCACCACCGCCTCGGCCCCCAGCAGCCGCGCGATCTGGACCGCGTGGCTGCCGACGCCGCCCGAGGCCCCGTTGACCAGCACCCGGCCGCCGGGCCGCAGCCGGCCGACGTCCCGCAGCCCTTGCAACGCGGTCGATCCGGTCGTGGCGGTCGCGGCCGCCGTCCGGTGCCCGACGTCGTCGGAGACCGGCGCGACCGCGTCCGCCGGCACCACCACGAAGTCGGCCAGGCTGCCCTGTTCGTTGGCCCGGCTGTAGGGCAGGTGTCCGAAGACCCGCCGGGTGATGCGCAGATCGCCCACGCCCGCGGCGCAGGCCTCGATCACCCCGCTGAAGTCGAAGCCCGGCACCAGCGGATCGGTGCGGGCCCGCAGGAAGCGGCCGGAGACGCTGCCGGAGACGACCTTCAGATCGGCGGGGTTCAGCGCGGCGGCCTCCACCCGCACCACGACGTGCCCGTCGGGGGCGAGGCCCGGATCGGGCACGAGGTCGGGCACCGGCTCGCGGTCGGGGTCGAGGACGATGGCGCGCATGGGGCTCCCGTTCGGCGGTCGGGGTGGTTCAGCTCGCCGAGCGGCCGCCTGATCCGCCCGGGGCCGTCTTGCTCAGCCCGCCCAACCAGCCCGGCAGACCGCGCCCGCTCGCCCGAGCCGGTCGCGCGGTCGGCGCCGCCGCGGGGCCGCTGATCGCCAGCCGCGGCCGATCGCCGTCCCGCAGCCGACGCAGCGCAGCCTCGACCTCGCTCGCCGGGACCGCCAGGACGCCCCGAGCCTCGGCCTCGAGCACCGCCTGCTGCCAGTCGGCGTCGGCCAGCGCCCCGGTGAGGAAGCCCTCGGCCGCCGCCCGCAGCGCCGCGTCACCCCCGCAGGCTTCGACGAACGCGTCGAGCACCGCCGCCTGCTCGGCCTCGCCCCGCTCGACCGCGCCCGAAGGCTCGGATGATCCCTCTTCGTGGGCCTCTTCCCGGGGGGTGTCGACCGCGCCCGCCGCCTGCCGGGGCGCCTCGTCCACTTCGGCCGCCATCCAGCCCGCGTCGCCCCCGGCGGGGTCGAGGCACGCCTGCCGCACCAGCCGGCGATCGATCCGCCCCATCGGCAGCGGCGCCAGCCGGCGCCACACGGCCTGGATCTGCGACGCGTCGAGGCCCGCGCGCTCGAGCGGCAGCCCGAAGCGCACCGTGAACGCCTGCCGCAGTCGATCGGCCGACAAGCCGCCGGCCAGGGCGATGTGATCCAACCGCGCGCGGGCCTCGCCGTCGAGCGCCGCGCCGCGGGGGGTCTCGGCCAGCCAGCGGTCGAACGCGGAGGGGTCACCGGCGAGCCCCGCGGCCAGCGCGGCCGGGCTGCGGGCCATGTCGGCCAGCATCGCGCCGGGGTCGAGCGCCATCGCCCGCCAGCGCCACTCGAGGAAGCTCTGGGCGATGCGGCTCCCCTGCCCCGCCGCCAGCTCGGCGTCGATCCGGGCGCTCAGCGCGGCCCCGAACAGCGCGTCGGGGTGGGCATCGCCGCAGATCTCGCGCAGCCGCCCCACCAGCTCGGCCCAGCGCACGATCTCGAGCTGCTGCTCGACCGTCGCCCCGGCGATGAGCCCCCGGGCCGCCTTCGGATCGCGCCCGCCGCGGCGACAGGCATAGTGATACAGCGCCCACTTGGGGTCGTCGATGACCGCCCGCAGCACCCGGGGCAGCCGCTCGATCGGGCACACCTGCACCAGCCGGTCGATGAGCCCCTGATCGGCGGCGAGCGCCTGCCGCTGCGCGTCGGAGCAGCCTTCGAGCGCCTCGATCAGCCGGTCGACGTCGGGCGCGCCCCGGCGCAGCATCTCGTCGATCTGCTGCCGCAGCGCGCCCCCGGCCTGCTCGGTCGAGGCCCGCACCGCGTCGCTCTGCAAGTCGATGGACCGCCCGTCGGGTCGAACGGCGGACGCCGCCGGGTGGGACTCGGCGGCGTCGATGTCTTCGGAGGCCCTGGCTCGGTGGGTGCGCATGCCCGTCGATGATGCCCGACGGGCCGGCGGCGCCGCAACCGCGGGGCCCCGGCTTTTTGCGGTATGTCCCTGGCAGTGGGCGGGTTTCGGGCTACATCGGGTCATCGCCGCTCGACGCGGCGATGACCCGAGCGGCGCGGCCGAGCGGGGCGCTCCGGCGCGCAGGTCCCGACGATCGGCCCGCGCCCGGCCGGGCCGTCGCCGCCGGGTGTGGGGTGACAGCGGGCGCGCGATGGGCTAGAACCGCGCCGATGAAACGCGCCCGCCGCGGCCGGTCCGGCCGCCCGCTCCACCGCACCGACGCCCGCAGCGATGGCCGCGAGGCGCTGGTCGCCGAGGTCGCCGCCGAGGCCATCGAGGTCGACGGGGCCGATCGACCCATCCTGCTCGCCGACGACACCGACGGCGCCCTCGAAGCGGCGCTCGACCGCCCGATCCACCGCTGGGACCGCATGGCCCGGGGTGATCGGCCGGCGACGGCGTGGCCGGTGTTCGCCGCCGAGGGCGACGCGGCGCTGCGCTTGCCCAAGGCCAAGGCCGCGCTCGACATGGCCCTGCACGCGCTGGCCTCGGTGCTGGCGCCGGGGGCGGCGCTCTGGCTGTACGGGGCCAACGACGAGGGCATCCGCTCGGTGGGCAAGCGGCTCGATCCGCTGTTCACCGAAGCCGATACCGTGCTGATCAAGCGCCGCTGTCGGGTGTGGCGCGCGCTCCGCACCGAGGCCCCGCCCCGGGCGCCGCTGGCGGCGTGGCGCAGCGAGACCCGCATCGCGCTGCCCGGCGGCCCCACGCCGTGGATCGAGTACCCCGGCGTATTCGCCGCGGGGCGCTTCGATCCGGCGACGGCGGCGCTCGTCGAGGCGATGGCCCCGGTGGCGCCGGGCGCGCGGGTGCTGGACTTCGGCTGCGGCGCGGGGGCCCTGGCGGCGGCGCTCCGTCAGCGGGCGCCCGAGGCGCGGCTGCACCTGCTCGACGCCGACGCGGTGGCGATCGAGGCGGCCCGGGAGAACGTGCCCGGCGCCGATGTGCACCTGGGAGACGGCTGGCGGGCGGCGCCCGATGTCCGGGTCGATCGGGTGGTGAGCAACCCGCCCATCCACCGGGGCAAGGGCGAGGACTTCGGCGCGCTCGCGGCTCTGATCGCCGAGGCCCCGGGCCACCTGAAGGCCGGCGGTCTGCTCGAGCTGGTGGTGCAGTCCCAGGTGCCGGTGCGGGCGTGGCTCGACGATCGCTTCGCCCGGGTCGAGGCGGTGTTCGACGACGGCCGGTTCACGGTGTGGAGGGCGCGATGACGGTGCGGCTGGACAAGCTCCTGGTCGATCGGGGGCTGGGCTCGCGCAAGACGGTGCGCAAGCTGGTCAAGAAGGGCTTCGTCGAGGTCGACGGGGCGGTGAACCGGCACTACGACGGGCACGTCCCGCGGGACGCCCGGGTGGTGGTCGATGGGGTCGAGTGGGGGCCGCTGCCCCGGGTGGTCGCCTGGCACAAGCCGACGGGGCTGGTCTCGACGGTGGGCGACCCCCACGGGCGGGCCGATCTGCGCGACGCGCTGCCTCCGCCGTGGGGCGGGCGGCTGCACCCGGTGGGGCGCCTGGACGCCGAGACGAGCGGGCTGCTGCTGTTCAGCCTCGACGGCAAGCTGACCCAGTGGCTGCTGCACCCCAAGCGGGCGATCGAGCGGACCTATGTGGCGGTGGTCGAGGGCCGCCCCGAGCCGGCGCTGGTCGACGTGCTCGCGGCGGGGGTCGAGACGAGCGATGGGGTGTTCGGCGGGCGCATCGAGCAGATCGAAGGGGCGGTGGTCCGACTGACGGTGACCGAGGGCAAGCACCGCATGGTGCGGCGCATGCTGGCCAACGCGGGGCACCCGGTGCTCGAGCTGACCCGGGTGCGCTACGGCGGCTTCGAGTTGGGCGCGCTGGCCGAGGGCGCCTGCCGGGCGGCGACGGACGCCGAGCAGGCGTGGCTCGCCGAGCGCGGCGCGCCGGCCGATCCCCGAGGCTGACCGGCGGGCCCGACCCCGACCGCAGCCGAGGCTCAGTTCAGCGCGTTGGGCTCGGCGAGGGTGAACGGGGCGACGCGGGCGTCGAACATCTCACCCTCGGCGGTGAGCATCTGGTAGGTGCCGTGCATCGAGCCGACCGGCGTCGGCAGCGGGCAGGCGCTGGTGTACTCGAACGACTGCCCCTCGGTGAGCAACGGCTGCTCCCCGACGACCCCCGGGCCCTCGACCTCTTCGACCCGGCCGCTGCCGTCGGTGATGACCCAGTGGCGGCTGATGAGCTTGACCGGCACCGCCGCGGTGTTGGTGATGCGCACCCGGTAGGCGAAGAAGTAGTAGCCGTCCTCGGGGGACGAGCGGTCGGGGACATAGGCCGAGCGCACCCGCACCCGCACCCCGCGGGTGGTGGCGTCCGACATGAGACCTCCTCGTGCATGCGCCGGGGCGCGGGTTCACCAATCGTCACCGAAGTCGTCGAACCGGCCATGTCGGCCCTTGCCGTCGGCGAAGCGGCGGGCGCCTCGGGCGGTCTCCCGGATCAGCGCCGGGGCCGCGTCTTCGAACTCCCGGCGCAGCGCCTCGGGCAGCGGAGCGTCGAAGGCGGCGTAGGCCGAGGCCCGATCGACGGCGAGGCAGGTCGCGGGGAAGGCCGCGATGCGCTGGGCGAGCGCCTCGGCCTCGCGGCGGGCCCGGCCCTCGGCGACGACCCGGTTGACGAGGCCCATCGACAGCGCCTCGTCGGCGTCGACCGGGCGGCCGGTGAGGATGAGGTCCAGTGCCCGGCTCAGGCCGATGAGGCGGGGCAGCCGCACGGTGCCCCCGTCGACGAGCGGCACCCCCCACCGGCGGCAGAAGACCCCCAGCGTCGCGGTGTCTTCGGCGACCCGCATGTCGCACCACAGCGCCAGCTCGAGCCCCCCGGCGACCGCGTAGCCGGAGATGGCGGCGATGACCGGCTTCGAGAGGCACATGCGGCTGGGGCCCATCGGGCCCGGGCCGTGGGCGGTGAGGCGGTTGGGGCGGCCGGCGGCGATGGCCTCGAGGTCGGCCCCGGCGCAGAAGTGCCCTCCGGCGCCCCACAGCACGGCGGCCCGGGCGTCGGGGTCGGCCTCGAAGGCTTCGAACGCGGCGAAGAGCGCGTCGGCGGTCTCCCGGTCGACGGCGTTGCGCACGTTGGGGCGGTCGAGGATCACCGTGGTGACCGGGCCGTCACGCTCGGTGCGGACGGCGATCATCGGCGGCGGCTCACAGCTTGATCGGCAGGGGGAAGTTCATCGGGTCGCCGGTGAACTCGGGGAAGCGCAGGGACTTGAGCACGCCCTCGATGCAGCCCTCGGCGGACGTGCCCCGGAGCGACGCCGAGACGACCCGGGTGCGGGCGATGCGCCCGTTGCGGTTGATGGTGACGTGCACCGTCACGAGCTTGCCCTTGAGCGCCGGCACGTCGGCGGCGCAGGCGCTGAACCTGCCCGAGGCGGCGTTCTTCACCGACTCGATGTCGCTGCGGGAGAGTATGACCGGCTTGTCGGGCTTGGGCGGCGGCGCCGGCGGCCGGGGCTTCCACCGGCGGACCGGGGGCTTGGGCGCCGGCTTCTCGGCGTCGATCACCGCGTCGACGACGGCGTCGACCACCGCGTCCACCACGGCGTCGGGGGCCCCGGCGTCGACCGGCGGCGGCGCGGCGTCGGGGATGGCGACGTCGACCGGCGGCGGCGCGGCGTCGACCGGCGGCGGCGGCGGCGGCGCGGCGTCGGGCTCGGTCGTGTCGCCGGTCCCGATCACGGCCAGCACGCCGACCCCGATGCCCCCCCCGAGCACCATCAGCAGCAGCGCGAGCAGGATCGGCTTCTTCTTGGATCCGGTGGGCTCGCGGGCGGCCGAGGTGATCCGAGGGCCGTCGGGCCCGAACGGCGAGGCGGCGGGCTCGGCAGGCTCGGCGGACTCGGCCATCGCCCCGAAGTCGACCCCGCCCTGGGGAGCGGCCGGCGCGCCGAACGGCGAGGGGTCGGCGTCGGGTACGAGCGACGCCGCGGCGGTCGCCCCGGCGTGGGGTTCGATGGCCGGCGCCTGCCCGAACGGGGACGGCGGGGCCGGCGCGCCGGGGATCTCCTCGACCGGCTCCAGCTCGTCGATGGACTCGATCTCTTCGACCTCGGCCACCTCTTCGAGCAGGTCGTCGAAGAGATCGGCGTCGCCCAGCTCCATCGTGCCGTCGGCCGGCGGCTCGGGGATCGGCGCGGCGAGCGGCTCGGCGCCGAGCGGGGGGCCGTCGTCCCGGATCAGATCACCGAAGAGGTCGGCGTCGCCCAGCTCCATCGTGCCTTCGTCCCCGCCGGGGGCCGCCTGTCCGGAGACGGCGGGCATGTCCGGGCGACGCGGGCCGAGCGGCGCGGGCGGGGCTGGCGTCCGGGGCCCGAGCGGCGCGGGCGGCGCCGGCTTGCGAGGACCGAGCGAGGCCGGCGGGCTCTTGCCGAACGGCGAAGGGGGCGCGGCCTTGCCGAACGGCGAAGGCGGGCCGGGACGGGGCGCCATCGGCGGGGCCGGCGCGCCGATGGTCATCTCGTCGTCGACCCCCGGCGCGGCGGGCGGCGCGGGCTCGGCCGGCGGATCATCGAGCAGCGCGTCGACCGCTGCTCCGAGGTCGGGATCGGCGTCCACGTCCCCCAGCAGCGTGCGCTCGTCGTCGTCGAGTTCGCCGAAGAGGGTGTCGAAGTCGGCGGCGACGGTCTTGTCACCCTCCGAGAAGAGGTGCATGAACTCGGGGAGTTGGCAGAGCGCCACCCAGTCGTTCATGCCGGCGCGCCAGACGAGCGTATCGCCGACGATCACCTTCTGCTCGAAGAGCTGCTGCACCTCGTGAGCCGGCATCGGCCCGAGCTGCTCATCCTGGACGAGGGCGTACCACATCGAACGGGAACTTACCCCATGCGGGGCCGGGGGCAAAGGACGCGCTGGCCGATGGGCCGATTCGGGGTGCGTCCCCCAGCGTCGGAGCGCGCTTCGGCTTGCAACCGTGCGCCTGGATCCGGCCTCCTAAGATCACGTTCTTCCGTATTCAGATCTTTTTCGCTCTGCACCCGTGGCCCGCCGCACGGCGCCGCCGCCGCAATCGACAGGAGAACCCGCAATGTCCCAGTTCACCGACGACCTGCTCGCCGAGGTCAAGCAGTCCGTGGCGGCCGACGTCGCCGCCGAGGAGGCCCGGCTCGAGGCCGAGCGGGCCGCCCGCGCCGCCGCCGAGGCGCAGGCCGCCCGCGAGGTAGAGGCGGCCCGCCGGGCGGAGATCGACGCCCGCCTCGAGGCCGAACGCCACCGGCGCCGGCTGGCCACCGAAGGCCGTCAGGCCGCCGCCGAGCCGGTCGTGCCCCCCGCCGACGCCCCCGCCGCTTCGCCGCACGCCGCCCACTTCGCCCAGCCGGCGACCCGGCTCGCGGCCGCCCCCACCCAGCCCGCCGCGCCGCGCCACGGCGCCGGCTTCTACTTCGTGGTGATGGGCCTGCCGATGCTGTGCATCACCGCCATCGTGGTCGCCTGGCTGCTCAACTCGCCCCAGCCGTCCCTGGATCCGGTCCCCCTGCCGCCGACCGCCGATCGGGCGGCGCCGAGCGGGCCGATCCCCCAGGTGGCCGCGCCCGGCGAGGGCGCCGAGGCGGTCGACCGGCGGGTCAGCACCGGGGCCGAGGCCGACGAGGTCGCCGACGCGCCCGAGGGCGACGAGGCCGCCGAGGAGGCCGAAAGCGCCGAGAAGAAGGAGAGCGCCGCCGCGCGCAAGGCCCGCCTCGCGCGGGAGAAGAAGCGGGCCGAGGCCCGCCGCCGCGCCGCGGAGGCCCGCCGGGCCGCGAAGGAGGCCGAGGAGAAGAAGCGCGGCACGCTCGATCTCGGCAAGGACTTCATGCAGGCAGAGTGACCGCGCCCGCGTGACCGCCCCCACCTACCAGCCGATCCCCAGCAACAGCCCGATCTCGACCTGATGCCGCCGCTCGATCGGCGCGTCGTCCTCGTCCGGCTCGTCCGGCTCGCCCGGCTCGGTCGACGGATCCCCATCGGCCTCGGCGGTCGGCGCGCCGATCTCGACGAGGTTGTAGCCCGCTTCGAGGTCCACCGAGAGCCGGGAAGCGCCGGGCCCGGGCAGGTCGATCCCGACCCCGATGACCGGCAGCACTCCGAGCTGCACCTCGGCCGGCGCGATGACCATGCGCGGCTCGATGCCCAGCCACAGGGCGGGCCACACCGGCCCGTCGCCCCCGTAGAGCCCGCTGCGCAGCCGGGCGCCCACGCTCCAGAACTGCACGTCGTCGACGAGCGGCAGCCGCCCGGTGATCGCGCCGACGACGAACCACCGCCCGCTGCGGCTGTGCAGCTCGGCCTCGAGGACCCCCAGCGGCCCCCCGCCGTCCCACGCGGCCCAGGCACCCCCGGCCCGCAGGCCCCAGGTCAGCCGGTCCAGCTCGCGGCGGTCGGCGGCCAGGGGCGGATCGGGGCCCGGATCGGGCGCGGCCAGCAGCGACGCGATCCACCCCCGGGCGGCGGCCGGCCACGCGTCGGCGTCGGGCAGCGGCGCCCGCACGGCGACCGGGCGCAGGTCGGCCCGGTGACGGGTCAGCACCACCTCGGACAGCGCCTCGAGGCGGATCGCGCGGCAGGTGATCCAGGCTTCGGCGCCCAGCGCGGCGGCGGCGGCGGCCGGCGTGCCGCTGGTGCCCAGGACCTCGGCCGCCCGCTCGGGCCCGGCGACCCGCCGCTCGGGCAGGGCCTCGACCAGCGCCTCGTGCACCGCGGCGCCCAGGGCCCGGGCCAGCTCGGGATCGAGGTTGGCGGCCTGCGGGGGGAATACGACCAGATCGGCCTTCGGAGCAGCCGCCGCGACCCCGACCGCGCCGAGCATGAGCGCGGCGCTCCAGCGGATGAGGCGCCGGCTCACGGGCGATCTCCAGCGGGCGGCCCCACGTCGGGCAACGCCGCTTCGGGATCGAGGGTGAAACCGAACGCCGCCCCCTGCCCTTCGACGCCCCAGGCGTGGATCCGACCCCCGTGGCGCTCGACGGCGCAGCGGGCCACCGCCAGCCCGACGCCCTGGCCCGAGAACTCGGCGTCGGTGTGATAGCGCACGAAGGCATTGAAGATGCTGTCGGCGTAGGTCGGCCCGAAGCCGGCGCCGTCGTCCCGCAGCACGAAGCCTCCGGCCGCGCGGCGCAGCGTGACGTGGGCCGGAGATCGCGGCGCCGAGAAGCGCCAGGCGTTGGCGAGCAACTCGTCGACGAGCCCCCGCAGCAGCCGCCGATCGCCGACGACCCGCAGTTCGGGGTCCCGCCGCCAGCGCACGTCGCGCTCGGGCGCGGCCTCGCGCAGCGCCTCGTCGGCCTCGTCGGCCAGCGCGCCGAGGTCGACCGGCTCGGCCTCGAACGGGCGGCGCACCATCTGGGTCAGCCGGACGAGCGCCGCCATGCGGGCGTCGAGGCGATGGGTGGCGGCCCGGATGCGGGCGAGGTAGAGCCGGGCCTCGGGGTCGAGCACGTCGCCGACGTCTTCGACGAGCGCCTGCCCGAAGCCGTCGATGGCCCGCAGCGGCGCCCGCAGATCGTGGGAGACCGCCCGCCCGAAGCTCTCGAGGGTGCCATCGATGACCCGCACCTCGGCCGCGCGGCGGGCGATGCGGCGGGCGGCGACCCGGCGGCGGGCGGCGGCCCGAGCGACGCGGGCGGGCAGGTGTTCGAGCTCGCTCCGGCTCAGCACCTCGTCGGCGCCGGCGGTGAGGGCGGCGAGCGCAGCGGCGTCATCGTCGACGAGGGCCACCACCGGCGCCGGGGCGCCGTCCTCGGCCAACGTGGCGATGCGGTCGAGGCAGCGCCCGTCGACCACCCGGGCGTCGGCGGGTACGGCCCGGCCGGCGACGTCCGGCCAGCGCCCTTCGGGGTCGTAGAGCCACAGCGCAGGCGATGAGGCGGGCATCGTGCTCCCTGGTCGATCGCCACCACTCTCTGCGGCAGCCGGCCGCGCGTCAAGCGCCGCCGCGCCGCATCCCCGTCGGCGCGAAGCGGCGCGCGGCGGGCGGGCGTGTATGATACCGCCATGCAAGAGCCGCTCTTCGACCTGCCCATCGCCGCGCTCACCGCGCGCATGCGCGCCGGCGCGCTCTCGCCGGTCACCGTGGTCGAGGCCCACATCGAGCGGGCCCGCGCGCTGCACGGCCGGCTGAACATCTTCACCGAGACCCGCTTCGAGGCCGCCCGGGAGGAGGCCCGCAGCGCCGAGATCCGCTACCGGCGGGGGCAGCCGGGGCCGCTGGCCGGCATCCCGTTCTCGGTCAAGGAGATGGTCTCGGTGGCCGGCATGCGCCAGACGGCGGGCATCCCGGCCCGGGCGGACGTCGTGGCCGATCGGGACGCCACCGTCGTGCGCCGCCTGCGCCGGGCGGGCGGCATCGTGTTGGGGGTCACCAACGTGCCCGAGGGCGGCATGTGGATGGAGACCGACAACCGGCTCTTCGGGCGCACCGGCAACCCGTGGGATCCGACCCGAACCCCCGGCGGCTCGTCCGGCGGCGAGGGCGCGCTGGTGGCGGCGGGCGGCGCGGTGTTCGGCGTGGGGTCCGACGTCGGCGGCTCGATCCGCATCCCGGCGGCGTTCTGCGGCGTGCCGGGGCACAAACCCACCGGCGGCCTCGTGCCCAACACCGGCCACTGGCCCAACAGCGGCGGCGCCGGCCGCATGCTGACGACCGGTCCTCTGGCCCGCACCGCCGACGACCTGTGGCTGCTGCTGAGCCTCATCGCCGGCCCCGACGGGCTGGACTGGTCGGTGGAGCAGCCCCTGCCCCCGATCACCCCCGATACGATCGATGTGCGCCGCCTGCGGGTCTTCGCCGTCGAGCAGAACGGCGCCACCCGCCCCCGGCCGCCGATGCTCGACGCGCTGCAGCGGGCGGTGGAGGTGCTCGGCGCGGCCGGAGCCCGCATCGAGCGCGCCCCGGCGGGGCTGTTCGGCCGCTCGCTCGAGATCTGGGCCGCGGCGATGGAGGCGCTCGACGAGGCGCCGTTCGAAATCCTGCTGGGCGACGGCC
Organism: bacterium; assembly: GCA_030426085.1. Taxonomy (GTDB): domain Bacteria; phylum Myxococcota_A; class Bradymonadia; order UBA7976; family UBA1532; genus JACKDM01. The sequence continues at coordinate 42,227 of JAUHYW010000020.1, forward strand.
GCCGCATCTCGCTGCGCCGGGAGCTGCCCCGGCTGCTGCTGCGCCGCAGCCGGCATACGACGGTGGCCCTGGTGGCGGTGCTGCTCCAGCGCTTCGCCGGGCGGGCGCTGGGGGCCCGGCTGCAGACGCTGCTCGACGAGGGCGCGGCGCTCCAGGCCCGGCTGGACGAGCTGCTCGGCGACGACGGGGTGCTGCTGCACCCGCCCTTCCCCCGGCCGGCCCCCCGCCATCGGCTGGCGATGCTGCGGCCGATGGAGTTCATCTACTGCGGGCTGTTCAACCCGCTGCACCTGCCGTCGACGGTGATGCCGGTGGGCTTCGCCCCCGACGGGCTGCCGGTGGCGGTTCAGGTCATCGGCGCCCGCGGCCGGGATCACGTCACGATCGCCGCCGCCCGGGTCATCGAGGAGCGCCTCGGCGGCTGGGTCCGGGCCGATCCGCCCCTGCGCTGAGCGCGCCCGCCACTACTCCAGGAAGTCCCCCGCCCCGGCCCGCTTCCAGATCACCGAGACGATCTGCCAGTCGTCGTCGGGCTTCGTCAGGGTCATGCGCAGCTCGAAGATGTCGGCCCGCACGTTGGCCAGCGCCTCGAGCCCGGCCATGGGCGCCGAGCCGGCGGCGGCCATCACCACCGCCCGCCCTTCGCGCCCGCCGGGCTCGACGGTGATCTCGTCGATCTGGCTGAGCACGTGGATCGAGCGCTGCCGCAAGAGCTGGAACTGCAGCATGCGCAGCAGCGCCTTCTCGTCGTTGCCCTTGGGGTCGCTGTAGGCGTCCGAGAGCCGCTCTTCGACCGCGTCGATGTCGCCCTCTTCGACCGCGACCTCGATCTCACCGATGAGCTTCTCGATCTCGGCCGCCGGATCGGCCGGCTTCTTGGAGCAGCCCACCAGCGCCACGCTCAGCGCCGCGAGCAGCGCGCACCGCGTCCATGTCACCCGGCGCATCACCCGCCTCCTTCACCCGAGAGCCCGCTGCGCTCCCGGATCGCCCGCACCGAGGCCGCGCACAGATCCTTGAAGCGCTTGTTGAGGTTGGCCTCCTGCATGACCGCCTCGAGCTGGGGGATCACCGCCGTCGTGCCCAGCTCGCCGAGCGCCTGCGCCGCCCGCCGCCGCACGACGAGGTACTCGTGGTGCAGCAGCCCGAGCAGCACCGGCTGGGCGGTCGCGTCGCCGATCTCGCCGATGACCTGCACCACCGCCCCGGTCAGCTCGCTGGGCGCCTTGGGGTCGGTGGCCAGATCCATCAGGCTCTTCATCGCCGGGGTGTACTTCATCCGGTGGATGAGCGAGAGCGCGGTGCGGGAGACGTCCCCGTGCCGCGAGCGCAGCATCGCCCGGATGTGGGGGTCGGCCTCGTCCGGCTGGTGGTGGCGGATGATCTCGCCGATGGCCTGCTCGCGCAGCTCCTTGGCCACCTCGGGGTCGCGGCCGAGCTTGGCCAGAACCGGGATGCCCTTCGGCCCGAGGGTCTTGGCCGCCTCGAACCGCTTGCGGGGGTCGGGGTCGTCGAGCAGCTCCCGGGCTGCGGCGTCGGCCTCGAAGGTGCCCGCGTAGCGCTCCATGAGCAGCGCCTTCATCTCCTCGCGCTGCTGCTCGGGTAGGGTCTGATCCCGCGAGCCGTGCAGCAGCTTGCCGGCCATGTCGTTCTCGTCGAGGCACAGGAACTCGGCCTTGTGCACGATGCCCTTGATGACGGTGGCCATGCCGTCGGGCTTCCACACGCCGCCCTCGCGGGACCACTTGATCTTGCCCCCGCCGAGGGTGGCCCCGACCTTCTTGATGAGATCCGAGATGTGGCGCCGGGTCGCCTGGGCCACGATGCGCTTGACCGGGTCGTCATCGGGCTTGGCCTTGGACTTCTTGTCCATGCCTTCGGGCAGGTTCTCGCCGCCGTCGAGCACGAAGCGGGTCATCATGACCTTCCGCCCGCCGGTCGTGCGGTGGAAGGTGTCGATGGTCACCGGGTAGCCGCCGAGGGCGCCGGTCATCTTGGGGCCCTTGAGCATGCCCCCCGGGTCGTACTCGAGGCCGAGCAGGGTCGCGAGCTGCTTCCAGCAAGCCTCGGCCTGGCGGTCGGGCTGCTCCTTGGGGCCGGACATGACCCAGACCACCGAGCCCACCACCACGGCGAGGCCGACCACGACCGACACGATGATCAACACCATGACTCTGGTTGTAGGGCACCCGGAGGCGGGCCACAAGCGCGCCGGGCGCCGAAACGCGCCGCCGGCGATCGTGAACCCGCGGCGACACCCGGCGCCCCCGACCCCGTGAACGCCGGTGGACGATCGGCCCCCATGCCCGCCGTGACGCCGCGTCCCGGCGTCTGGCATCGGCCTTGCTCATCCCCGGGGCGTGACTGTCTCCCGATCCATCCGACACGCCGTCCACCCCGAACCGGAGCCCCCGATGCGACGCACCTCCCCACCCCGACCGACCGCCTTGCGGCCCCTGCGGGCGCTGGCCCACCCCGCGTGGTGGGTCGCCCTGGCGCTGCTGGCGGCCAACGACCACCTCTTCAAAGACGCCGGCGTGCTGCCCGGCGCCCTGACCGGCAAGCTCAGCGACTTCGCCGGCCTGCTCGTCGCCCCGATCCTGTTCGCCGCGCTGCTCGGCGTGCGCCGCCGGCAGGGCTTCTGGCTGGCCCACCTCGCGGTCGGGGCCGGCTTCGCGGCGATCAACCTCAGCCCGGCCATCGCCCGGATGGTCGAGGCCGCCACGCTGCCGACCCCCTTCCCCTGGTTCATCACCGTCGACCCCACCGACCTCGTCGCGCTGCCCGCGCTCGCGGTCTCGGCGTGGCTCTTCGGACGCTGGTGCAGCCGGCCGGTCGCGGTCCGCCCGGCCATCGCCCGGCTCGGCGTCGCCCTGGGCGGGGTGGCCTGCGTCGCTACGTCGCCGCCCCCGGAGACCCCGCCGCAGCAGCTCGACGGGGGCCCGCCGCCCGTCGAGGGCGAGACCTTCAGCACCGCCGACGCCCACGCGGCCCTGCTCAACCTGGGCGACGCGCCCATCGTCGTGCGCACCCGGGCCCTGCGCCCCGACGTGGCCGTCGACTGCGACGCGGTCGCCGAGGATCCCACCGGGCACTTCACCCCCGACCTCTTCGACGCCCCGGTGCTGTGGAACCTCGCGCCGGACACGCTGCTCGGCAGCACGCAGATCGACCCCCGCGACGGCCGGCAGTGCACCGTCGCCCTGGTCGCCACCCCCGACAGCCAGCGGCTGCTCTTCATCGGGCGCGGGCTGGGCAGCCGCCAGATCCGGCACGTCGTGGGCGCGTCGGTCTCGGACGGCGCCATCATCGCGCTGCGCGACACGGAGGGGGCCCGCTTCGACGAGCACGCGATGCTGTTCAACGCGCCGACCCCCGGCGACGACGCGCCCGCCCCAGCGTGCGCCGGCCCGGCCCCCGGCGCCGGCCTCGCCTGGACCGTGCCCCCGATGGCCTCCGGCTTCGTGGTGGGCCACTCGGTCGGGCCCGACGGCTGCCACGCCATCGACCTCGTCAGCGGCCGGTTCGAGGGGCGGTGGTACGTCTGCGCGCCGGGCGCCGACTTCGAGCTGACCGTCGACGAGGCCATCCGGCTGACGTCGTCCGTCACCGCCGACCGGGAGCACGTCCGCATCGACACCGACGACCGCGTCATCAATCTGGTCCGGGGCCTGTCCCCCCACGGCTTCGGCCTGTCGCTCGCCGCCCCCGAGGACGAAGAGGCGTGCGGCGCGACCTGGCGCGACGCCTGCGACGGCGTGATGCGCCCGCTCGAGGTGCGCGACGCCGAGGGCCCGCTGCCGCTCGGCGTGCCGACCCTCTCCAACGGCGCCACCATCACCGTGATCCGGGCCGAGCGGGCCCTGGTCAGCGACGCCACGTGCGACCCGTGGGGCGGCGTCATCGACAGCCGCGTCGAGCTCGTGATCGACCGCCCCCTCGCCCCCGCCATGCCCTCGGAGGACGCCCGATGAACCGCCACCCGCTTCTGCCGACCGCCCGCACCCTGGCCTTCGCCACCGTGGCCCTGTCCGCCGCCCTCGCCGGCTGCGCCGCCGACGACAGCGCCAGCGCCGGAGGCGACTTCGACCCCGGCGCCGGCTCGGCGCCCCCCGACGCGCCATCCACCGAGATCCCCGGGGCCAGCGGGGTCAGCGCCGCCGGGGCCCAGGACTTCGGCCAGTTCCGCCAGATCCTCGAAGCGGGCGAGGTGCCCCACCCCGACGTGCTCGACCCGCTCGGCTTCCTCGCCGAGCACAAGCTGGACTACCCGGTCCCCGACTGCGGCGACGACGTCTGCCTGCACGCGCTGCTCGGCGTCGGAGGCAACCTGATGACCGGCACCAACTGCACGCTGCTCCAGGTCGGGCTCAACAGCCCGCTCGACCCGAACGCGATGGAGCGCCCCCCGCTCGATCTCGTGATCGCGGTCGACACCAGCGGCTCGATGCGGGGCACGCCCATCGGCTACGTGCAGCAGGGCCTGCGCGAGATGCAGCGGGTGCTGCGACCCGAAGACCGCCTGACCCTGGTGACCTACGACACCGTAGCCCGGGTCGCCGCCGAGGGGCTGCCCGGGGACGACGTCGTGGGCATCGAGGCGGCGATCGAGCGGCTCGTCGCCGACGGCAGCACCAACCTGTACGACGGCCTGTACACCGCGCTGGAGAAGGCCGACGCCGCCCGCGAGGCCGGCCGGGAGACCCGGGTGATCTTCCTCAGCGACGGCGTCGGCACCGCCGGGCTGACCCACCCCGCTCGGCTGGAGGCCCTGGCCGACGCCTACGCCCGCCGGGGCATCGGCATCACCACCATCGGGCTGGGCGAGGACTTCGACGTCGACACGATGCGCGCCATCAGCGACACCGGCGCGGGCAACTTCTACTTCCTCGAGAACCCGGCGGCGGCGGCCGAGGTCTTCACCGAAGAGGCGCTGACCTTCCTGGTTCCGGTGGCGCTCGACGTGCAGATCGAGATCTACGCGGGCGAGGGCTACATCGTGCGCGGGGCCTACGGCACCCGGGGCTGGACCGGCGGGCTGCGCAGCGGCGTCGTCGACCAGGCCAGCCTGTTCCTCGCCGGGCGGCAGCGGGCGGACGACCCGATCGAGGGCGGCCGGCGGGGCGGCGGGGGCGGCATCCTCGTCGAGCTGATGCCCCGCGCCGGGGCCCCGGTCGACGCCCCGGACGAGGTCGGGCAGGTGGGCCTGAGCTACACCGATCCGACCAGCGGCGAGCGCGTCGAGCAGACGGTCGACATCCGCAACCCGTTCGCGCCGGGCGAGATCCCCGACGGAGGCCACTTCACCCACGACACGGTGCGCAAGGGCTTCGTGATGCTCAACGTGCTGGTGGCCTTCCAGCTCGCCGCCGAGCTGGCGCTCGAGGCCGACCACGGCAGCGCGATCGCCCTGCTCGACGCGCTCGACGAGGGGATGTCGGCGTGGCTGACCGACCACCCCGACAGCGACCTGTCCGACGACCTGCGCTACGCGCGGCTCTTCCGCCGCAACCTCGAGGCGGCCCGCAGCCGGCAGCCGGTGCAGTCGCCCCCGCCGCTCCAGACCCCCGAGCCGTGGCCCGCCGACTGACGGGATCGCGCCGGCCCGTACCCGCGAACCCGACGCGGGAGTAGATTGCGCTTGCCTTCCCCGGCGCCGGCTCCGCACCATGGGTCATGCGCACATTCCTCCTGCTGTCGTCGGCCCTCGGCCTGCTCGCCCTGCCCGCCTCCGCCCGCACGGTCGAGGGGGTCGCGGTCCCCGAGACCCTGGGGCTCGACGGGCAGACCCTGCGCCTCAACGGCAGCGCGCTGCGCGAGGCGACCATCCTCGGGATCGACGTCTACGTCATCTCGCTCTACCGCCTCACCAAGACCCGCAGCACCGCCGAGGTGCTCACCTGCGACCAGCCGCTCATCCTGACCAAGCGCTTCATGCGCGACGTCGACGCCAGCGACATGCTGCCCCCGTGGAAAGAGGCGGTCGCCGAGCGCGGCCGCAAGCTGAACGTGTCGCTCGGCCGCTCGCTGAGCCAGATGCTCGCCGGCATCCGCGACACCCGCGAGGGCCAGACGATGAGCTTCACCTGGCGGCCGGGCAAGGGCCTCGAGGTCGGCCTCGACGGCCGGACCACCGCCACCGTGGCCGACCCCCGCCCCGAGTTCTGCAAGGTCGTCTTCACCGGCTACGTGGGCGGCATGGCCAACGAGCAGGCCATCGCCCGGGCGCTCGTCGGCGGCTGAATCCGCACAAAAAGCAGCCTTTCGGACACTTCGGGCGGCTCGTTCCCTAGTCGGGGGTATGAGCAAGCGGCAGCTTCACGACGCCTTCTTCAAGCATGTCTTCGGCCGCCCCGAGCTGGCGGCCGACCTGATCCGCCACCGGCTGCCGGCCGAGGCCGTCGACGCGATCGACCTCGATCGGCTCGAGGTCTGGCCCACCGAGTTCATCGACGACACGCTGCGCGGTCGACGCGCCGATCTGGTCTTCCGGGCGCCCATGCGCCACGCGGGCGAGCCCGAGACGCTGTTTCACGTCCTGATGGAGCACCGCTCCACCCCCGAGCGGCTGCTGCCTCTGCGCCTGCTCGGCTATGGCATGCAGCTTCTGACGGGCCACGTCGAGCGCCACGCGGCGGAGTATGGACGCCCGCCCCGCATGCTGCCGCTGCTCGTCCCGCTCGTGGTCTACCAGGGACCCGGTCCATGGCACGGGCCGCGCGAGATGTCGGCGCTGTTCCCGATGCCCCCCGCCCTGGCCGCGGCGGTCGGGCCCTACCTGCCCCAGCTCCGGCTGCTCATCGACGACCTCTCGGACGGCGGGCCGCCGGCCAACCCGCTCCGGTACCCGCTGAGCGAGGCGGCGCTGCTGACGATGCGCTACGCGCGCAACGAGGCGGACCCGGACGGCTTCAAGGCCGCGTTCCGCGCGCTGATCGACGCCGCCCGGGACGACCCGCACAAGGTGTCGGTCGTCGAAGCCAGCGCCCGATACCTGTATGATGTGAGCGATCGGCTCGGCGTCGGGGACATCGTCGAGATGGCGCAGACACTGGCCGATCCCGAAGCCAGGGAGACGATCATGACGCTGACCGAGAAGCTCAAGGCCATGGGCCGCGAAGAGGGCGTGCAGCAGGGCATGCAGCAGGGCATTCAGCAGGGCATGCGCCGCAGCCGGGTCGAGGTCCTGGTGAACCTCATCCAGCTCAAGTTCGGCGCCCCCGACCCGGCGACCACCGCGCGTATCGAGCGCGCCGACATCGAGCACCTCGACCGGTGGATCGCCCGCATCCTCACCGCCGAGTCGCTGGACGCGCTGCTGGCCGACGCCCCCTGACCCCTTGCTGCCGCGGTCGCCGCCCGGCACCCTGCCCCCGATGATCGCCCGCTACCCCCGCCCGCCGGTCCTCGCCGACATCCCGCTCGATCGCCACGCGGTCATCGAGGCCAGCGCCGGCACCGGCAAGACCTACACCATCGAGCACCTCGTCGTGGACCGCCTGCTGCGGGCGTGCACGCTCGACCAGCTCCTCGTCGTCACCTTCACCGACAAGGCCACCGGCGAGCTGCGGGCGCGCATCCGCGCCTTGATCGAGGCGGTCCTCGCCGCGCCCGCCGATCCCGCCCTCGACCCCCACCACTTCGATCGCAACGCCGCCGAGGCCGCCGAGCCTGACGTGTGGTTCATCGACGACGCCCGCCGCACCGCGCTCGAAGACGCGCTCTTCGCCTTCGACCGGGCGCCCATCCACACCATCCACGCGTGGTGCAAGCGGGTGCTGGTCGACATGGCGTTCGACTCGGGCCAGCTCTTCGACCTCGAGCGGATCGACGGCCGGGTCGCCTTCCGCAAGGCGTGGCGGGCGGCGCTGCGCACCGAGCTGGCGCTCGACCCGGCCCCCCGGGCCCGCCTCGCCCGCTGGCTGGAAGAAGGCCGCGAAGAGGGCGAGCTCGAGCAGCTCCTCTACGACGCCCACCGACGGCACTACCTCGACGCCCGGGAGCCGGTCGAAGACGAGATCGGCCCGCTCCTGCGGCGCACGGCCGCCGACTTCGACCGGGCCGCCGTGCTCGCCGATCTGCTCGGCGCCGCCATCCAGCAGCGCAGCTTCACCGCCGCCGAGCGGGTGCTGGGTCAGCTCGAGGGCCTCTTCGAAGCGCCCGGCCCCGATCGGGAGCGCCTCGAAGGCCTGGTGGCGCTCGATCTCGACGCCCTGCTGCACCCCCGCCGCTCGGCCCCCGGCAAGAGCAAGCGCCGCTTCCCCGACGAGCTGGCCCCCGCGACCCGCGCGCTGCTCACCCGCCTGCACCGCCTGCGGGTGCTGCGGGGCCTGCTGCACTCCACCGAGCGGGACGTGGTCGAGGCCTTCCTGCCATCGGTGGTCGAGCGTATGGATCTCGACAAGCGGCGGCGGGGCCTCTTCGACTTCGACGACCTGCTCGAGCGGGTGTGGCGCACGCTCGACGGCCCCGACGGCGAGGGCCTCGCCGAGACGCTGCGGGCTCGCTACCGCTACGGGCTCATCGACGAGTTCCAGGACACCGACGCCCGCCAGTGGGCCATCTTCCGGCGCATCTTCGTCGACCCGCCCGCCGCGCCCGACGCCGAGCGCGCGCCGGGCGTGCTGTGCGTCATCGGCGACCCCAAGCAGGCCATCTACGGCTTCCGCGGGGCCGACGTGCACACCTACCTCGAGGCCAAGGCGGCCCTGCTCGGCGACCCCCTGCGGCCGGCCACCCGCATCGCGCTGCGCACCAACTACCGTTCGAGCGCGGGCCTCGTCGACGGGCTGAACGCGCTGCTCGACCAGGCCGCGCCCGACGCCCTCTTCACCGGCGCCATCCGCTACGACGAGCCGGTGATCTGCGGCAGACCCGAGCTGGCCCTGGAGCACGCCGACGGGTCGAGCGCCGCCCCGGTCGTCGTCCTGCGCCACCGCCCGCCCCGCCCGCGGCGGGCCGGCGACCGCTTCCTCTCCGGCTGGCAGCTCATGCGGGCCTTCGCCCGGGGCGTCGCCGATCACCTGCACGCCGCGCTCGTCGGCGACCGCGGCCTCGCGCTCGTCGACGGCGGCCGCCCCCGCCCGATCTCGGCCCGCGACGTCTACTGCCTCGTGCGCACCGGCCGCGAGGCCCGCGAGCTCGAGAGAGCCCTGCGCCAGCGCGGCCTGCCGTGCTTCATCCACCAGCCGGCCGGCCTCTTCGACACCCCCGAGGCCCACGACGTGCGCGACGTGCTCGCCGCGGTCGTCGCGCCCCACGGCAAGGGCACCCGACTCAAGGCGTTCGCCACCCCGTTCTTCGGCGTCGAGTGGGCCGTCATCTCGGGCTATCGGGCGCTGCCCGGCGACCACCCGTTCGTGACCCGGCTGTTCGACTGGCACCAGCTCGCCGAGAGCGGGCGCTACGCGGCGCTCTTCCACGCGATGCTGCACGACAGCGGGCTGGTGCAGCGGCAGCTCTTCCTCGAAGACGACGAGCGCCGGCTGACCAACTACCGCCACATCCTCGAGATCCTGCTCGAAGAGTGCACCCGCCGCCGGCTGACGGTCACCGAGGCCGTCGAGCTGCTCGACCGCTACATCGCCGGGGTGGCGACCCCCGAGGGGCAGGCCACCCAGCGGCTGGCCGACGAGCGGGACGCCATCCAGATCATGACCATCCACAAGTCCAAGGGGCTCGAGGCGCCGGTGGTCTGCCTGTTCGGGTTCTTCCTCGAGAGCCCGACGTCGCGGGTGCAGGTGGTGCATGACGGCGACGTGCGGCGGGTGCTCGTCGGCGAAGAAGCCCGCGAGGCCGCGCGGGATCTGGTCGAGCGGGAGACCGCCGAAGAAGACCAGCGGCTGCTGTACGTGGCGCTGACCCGGGCCGCGGTGCGGCTCATCCTGCCGTTCGCCGACTCGACCCGGCAGATCAAGGGCGGCTACGAGGCGCTCAACCGCCGGCTCAAGGCGATGAGCGAGGCCGAGCAGCTCGACGATCCGGCGCTGTATCGGGTCGAGGACGTCGCCGACCGCGGCCCCCGCCGGCGCAACATCGACCCGGTGCCCTACGCGGGCCAGCCGCTCGAGACCTGGACCCCGCCCGAGCCGCTCATCTCCAGCGAGCCGCCAGCCGATCCGCTCGACTTCGCCCGCCTGCGGGCCCGCCACGCGCCGCTGCTCGTCACCAGCTACACCCGCATGAAAGAGGAGCAGAGCCGCCGGGGCGACGCGCCGGTCGAGGCCGACGAGTTCAAGGTCGACCTCGGCCCCGAGACCGCGCCCGGGCAGGCGCTCGGCGAGGACGATCTGCCCGGCGGCCGCTTCGTCGGGCGGTTCCTGCACGAGGCCATCGAGCGGCTGCCGTTCGACACCTTCGCCCGGGGCGGCTTCGAGACCTGGCGCCGACTCGACCCGGTGCGCGAGGCCTTCGACTGGGCCATGCGGCGCCACGAGATCGACGGCCGCTGGCGGGCGGTCAGCGAGGGCATCGTCTTCCGCACCCTCACCCGCCCGGTGCCGCTCAGCGACGGCGACTTCACCGCCACCGTCGACGCGCTGTGCAAGGTGCGCGAGCAGCGCGAGATGGAGTTCCTCTACCCCATCCCCGAGGGCCACCACCCGCTGCTGGCCGGCGGCGGCGGCGGGCCGGACGCCGACTGGACCGTCGAGCGGGGCTTCATCAAGGGCTACATCGACATCGTCTTCGAGCACGGCGGGCGGCTGTTCTGGGCCGACTGGAAGAGCGACATCCTGCCGGACTACGCGCCGGGGGCCATCGCCGAGCACATCGCCCACCACTACGACCTGCAAGCGCAGCTCTACACGCTGAGCATAGTCCGGCTGCTGGGGGTGCAGGACGCCGAGGACTACGACGCCCGCTTCGGGGGGCTGCTGTACGTCTTCCTGCGGGGCTTCGCCGCCGACGGGCCGCCGGGCACCGGCATCTACTTCGCCCGGCCGACGTGGGACGAGGTCATCGGCTACGAAGAGAGCCTGCGCCTCGGCGAGTTCGGCCGGGCGCTGCAACGGAGGGCCCGATGAGCCGCGCGCCGCTGCCGCCGCCGCCGGCCGACGGGGCCTGGAGCCGCTTCGAGCACCTCGACCGCGATCGCCCCATCGGCCCCTACCCCGCCCTGCTCGCGGCGCTCGAAGAGACCGTCGCCGGCTTCAACCTCGACCAGGCCGCCATCCGCCTCGCCGCCGAGCTGGTCGCGCTGTGCCCCGGGGCCGACCTCGACGAGCGGGCCGCGCTGTGCCTGCTGATCCTCGCGACGCTCATCGACGCCGGCCAGGGCTGCACCCGGACGCCCGTGGGCGGCGAGATCGGCGCCGGGCACCTGCGGGGCCGCTTCGACGGCCTGCTCGCGCCCGCCGGCTGGATCGGCGACATACCCGGCGACCGGCTCGCGGCCCGGCTGGTCCCGATCGTGGCCCGGCTGCTGACCGAGGCCCCCGCCGGCGAGGGCCCGGCGGCCGATCTCATCGGCGGCCCGGGGGCCTTCGCCCCGCTCATCGTGCACGACGGCTGGCTCTATCATCAGCGGCTCCTGCACGCCGAGAGCCGCCTCGGTGAGCGGCTGGCCGCCCGGGGCGTACAGCCCGATCCGACCGCCGAGGCCGAGATCGCCCAGGCCATGACCGCGGTCCTCGCCCGCCCGGCGGGGGTCGCGCTCAGCGACGAGCAGCAGGCCGCCGTCCGCCGGGCCGCCGCCGCGCCGCTCACCCTGGTCAGCGGCGGGCCGGGCACCGGCAAGACCAGCATCGTCGTCGCCCTGCTGCGGGCGCTCGTCCGGGCCGGCACCCCGCCCGACGCCATCGCCCTCGCCGCGCCCACCGGCAAGGCCGCGTGGCGTATGGGCGCCGCCGTCCGCGCCGGCTTGGAGCGCCTGCCGCCCGACACGCTCGACCCGGCCGACGCCGCGCTGCTCGAGCACGCCCCCGAGCCGATGACCCTGCACCGCCTGCTGGGCTACGCCCCCGGCGTCGACCGCTTCCGGCACCACGCCGGGGATCCGCTCGACGCCCGGGCGGTCATCATCGACGAGTGCTCGATGATCGACGTCTTCCTCATGGAGCGCCTCGCCGCCGCCGTGCGCCCCGACGCCCGGCTGGTGCTGCTGGGGGACGCCGACCAGCTCCCCAGCGTGGCGGCGGGGGCGGTCTTCCGCGACGCGCTCGACGCGCTGCCCGCGATGCGGCTGACCCGCAGCTACCGCATGCGGGCCGACGATCCGGCGGGGCGGGCGGTGCTGACCGTGGCCCGCCGGCTCAACGCGGGCGAGACGCTGCACGGGCTGCGGGCGCCGCTCGACGACGGATCGCAGCCGTGGATCGAGCGGTCCGAGGCGGCCGAGCTGATCGGCGAGGGGGTCGAGCACCTGCCGGTCGAAGGCGGCGGCCTGCGTCGATTCCTCGCCGAGTGGTACCGCACCCGCGCCCTTGGACCACCGGCGATCGACGCCCTGCGCGGGCGATCCTGGCCCCACCGCGAGGGGCGTGTCGATCCCGAGGCCGCCGCCGAGCTGACCCCGCTGTTCGACTGGCTGGAGTCGGCCCGCCTGCTGTGCCTCACCCGGGCCCGGGACACCGGCGCCATCCGCACCAACGAGCGCCTGCACGCCTTCGCCGCGGCCCACGCCGGCCAGACCGCCGAGCGGCGGTTCCTCGCCGGCGAGCCGGTGATGATGCTGCACAATGACTACGATCGGGGCCTCTTCAACGGGGACCAGGGCGTGACCCTGTGGGTCGAGGCCGACGGCCGGCGCCAGCTCGCGGCGGTCTTCGCCGATCTGGAGGGCTACCGGGTGCACCCGCTGGCCACCCTGGAGGCCCACCTGGAGCACGCCTACGCGATGACGGTCCACAAGGCGCAGGGCTCGGAGTTCGAGCGGGTGGCGATCGTGCTGCCCGACGAAGACCTGCCCCTGTCGAGCCGCGAACTGCTGTATACGGGCATCACCCGCAGCCGCCGGGGGGTCGTGCTGGTGGGCCCCGCCGCCCGGGTCGCCTGGGCCGCCGCCCACCCGGTGACCCGCTTCTCGGGCCTCGCCGCCCGGCTGGCCCGCGGCTTGCGAGGGGCCGAGGCCGACGCCCGCCCCGACGCGCCGACCGCCCCGCTGGAGGACCCCGATGCCGGACCGCGCCCCGCCCCACCGTGAACCCGCCGCCCGCCGGGCGTGCGCGATCACCCTCGTCCTGCTCGCCGCCGCCCTCGCCGGCTGCGGAGACGAGGCGCAGGCCGGCGACCTCGACCTCGACGGCACCTGCGACGAAGACTGCCCCTACGCCGACGGCGCCCCCGCCCTGGGCACCCCCACGACGCTGCCCCTGCGGACCCGCATCGTCGAAGAAGACCCCCCGGTCGACATCACCGACAGCGACCCCTACGGCGAGCTGGCCCAGGACGAGATCGAGCGGGCCGAGGTGAGCCCCCGACTGCGGCTGGCCGACGGCCGCACCCTCGCGCTGCCCGCGGTCCGAGCCGACGACGAGGGCTACATCGACGCCCGCCTCGCGCTGCCCGCGGGCGTGCCCCCCGGCGATCACACACTCGTGCTGGGGGTGGGCCGGACCCTCGCCGGCGCGCTGCCCGCCCGGGTGCTCGCCGCCGACCACCCGGGCCTCGCGGTGCGCTCCGACGTCGACATGACCTACCTGCTGACCGACTTCCAGAGCGCCGCCGGGCTGGTCGACCTCATGGAGAGCGACAGCCGCGAGCGCGCGGCGCTGCCCGGCATGCCCGCGGTCTACCGGGCGCTGCGGGCCGGCGCCGACGGGGCCGCGAACCGCCCGCTGTGCTTCCTCAGCGGCAGCCCCCGGTTCTTCAAGCGCACCCTCGAAGGCCGGATGCAGCTCGACGGCGTGCGCCACGATGGCCTGGTGCTCAAGCCGTTCAAGGACATCCTCACCGTCAACCTGCTCAACTTCGACATCGACCAGATCAAGCCCGACCTCGAAGAGCAGATCGGCTACAAGATGAGCGCCCTGCTGCGGCTGCGCCTCGACCTGCCGCCGACGACGCCCGAGATCCTGATGGGCGACGACACCGAGGCCGACCACGCCATCTACGCGCTGTACCACCGCTTCACCGCCCGCGAGCTGACCGCCGAGGCGCTCGACGCCGAGTTGGAGCGGCTCTCGGTCGGCGACCACTGGCGCGCGCTGGTGCGCCAGCACGCCCCGCAGGTCACCGCCCACCTCGCCGGACAGCCGGCGCCGGTCCGCCTCATCTACATCAACCGCACCCCGACCCCGGGCGCCGATCACCCCGTCGCCGCCTGGACCATCGCCGGCCTGACCCGCCACCACCGGGGCGCGTGGCCCTTGATCCTCGACCTCTTCGAAGAGGGCCACGTCTCGGCCGCCGCGGTGGCCGACGTGCGGGCCGCCCTCGACGCGGCCGGGGTCGACGCCGCCGCCCGGCAGCAGGCGGCGGGCGAGGCGGTGACCGACGGCTTCGTGCAGCAGGCGACCGTCGATCGTTTTCGGGGATAGAGCCCCCCACGCTCTCCCGACTGTAGAATCCGCTTTCCGGGTGTGCTTGAGTGAGCGTGCCCAACCCCCGGAGGCCCGCCATGTTCGTGCAGAGCTGCTGCCTGCTGACCGCCCGCCCGCTCGCCCTCGCCGATCTGCAACCGGCCCTCAAGGGCTTCGACGTGCTCGGCGCCACCGAGGCCCAGCCCGACACCCACTGGGCCATCGGCGCCCCCGCGCTGGTGCTGAGCCTGCCCGGCCACGACCGGGGCCGCATCATCATCGACGCCATCGGCGAGCGCTGGCCCGACGCGATGGGCCGCCCCGACGACCACGTCCTCCAGCGGGCGTGGGGCATGGGCGGCTTCGGCCCGATGGTCATGCCCGGCTGCCTGGAGCGCGCCGGCACCCAGGCCTGGGCCTGGCGCAAGGCGGGCGACGCGGTGCGGGGCCACCAGGGTTTCGTCCGCATCCGGCTGGCCTACGCCCCCGCCGAAGAGGCCCCGCCCATCCCCGCCGACCGCGACCCGGCCACCGAGCTGCTGGGCATCACCCGCGTCGCGGCCAAGCTGCTCGAGGTCGACGGCGTGCGGTGCTGGTTCGACCCCAACGGCGAGTCGCTGCGCCCGGCGGGCTTCGTCTGGCAGGCGCTCGACTTCCACGAGAGCGAGGGCGAACTGCCGCTCGACGTCTGGGCCAACGTGCGGGTGGGCAAGCTCGACCCCGAGGGCCAATGGATGCTGATGGACAGCGTCGGCCTCGGCCAGCTCGGCCTGCCCGACGTCGAGGCGTGCTTCCCGGCCGACGTCGCCAAGCTCGAAGAGGTCGACCGCTGGGTCCGCGATGTCATGGCCTACCTCGCCGACGCGGGCGATGTCATCGAGAGCGGCCACGCGGTGGACGGCCCCGACGGCCGCTCGTGGCGGGCGCTGAAGATCGAAGAGGGCTTCTCCCCGCCGTCGCGGGCGACGGTGCGCTTCCTGCCGCCGGTGGATGACATCCCCAAGCACCTCGAGATGACCGGCAGTCAAGCCGCCCAGATGGCCGACGAGCTGCGGGCGGCGGTCTCGGCCACGATCGGGCTGAGCGGCGACCTGAGCGACGCCGCCGCCGCGGAGAAGGCAGCCGAGGGGGACGACGAGGGCTGAGATACCAGCTCGGGCACCGCCCCGAGGAGTGAATCCGCAGCCATCGATCGGAGAGCATGTAGCCCATGAAGCCCGGCCGTTTCACGGGCATTACAGGCTGCGACACGGGCTTGCCATGGCCGAATACGGTGTCCCATGATCGGTTCGATGCGACGCCTCTCCCCGCACGAGTTCGAGCGTCTCTGCCGACTGGCGATCGACGCCGGGCTGGCCGAACGGGGCCGGCGTCGCCTGCTGCTGAGCCAGCTCCCCCCGACGGTCGGGCCTCGGCTGCGGGTGCTCGACCGCCCGGCCGACCAGCTGCGCTCGGACATCGGCGCGCTCGATCGACGTCTCCCGGACCACACCGGCGATACCCTGGCGCAGTGGCTGCGTGCGGCGCGTTCACTGGCCCACGATCCAGCGTTCGTACAACTCGCCGACGCGCTGCTCGCCCGCCCGCTCCGGCCTCGGACGTCGGCGGCGCACATCATCCTCGCACCCGGCCGACAGGCCCCGCTGTGGTCCCATGGGTTCGCGGCCGAGGGGGCCGACGCCGTGCGTGCGCTGGTCGAACACCTCGCGCCGTACGACGTGGTGTTCCTGTGCGGCGGCCGGGTCAACCCGCTCCTCGAGGTTGCGTGGTCGGCGCTCGAGAGCACCCGGGGGCCGGAGGCCGAACGCCGCTTTCTGCGCTATGTGCCGACGAAGGCCGAAGAGTCGGCCGAGGCGGTGGGGCGCCCCTATGGCGGCCCGGGTGCGCAGATCCACGTGCCGGCCTACGCCGAGCAGCGCCGGGCGCGCATGATCGCCGACGCCGACGGGGTCGTGGCGCTCGGGGGACAGGGCGGGACCTACCACCTGCTCTCGCTGGCGCACGAAGCCGGGCTGCCGATCGTGCCGATCCCACGTTTCGGCGGCGCGAGCGCCCAGTGGTACCACCGGCTGTGGCCGGAGGGGGCGCTCGACGAGAGACCCCCGAGCGCCGCTCTGATCGGGCGACTCGATGCCACCCGAGTGTCACCGGCCGAGTTGGGGCGGAGCGCCGCAGCGTTGATCGCACGATGGGTGGGGGTGCCGAGGAATGACCGCGGACACGACCAGGGAGGAGGGCAGAATGTCGACCGACGTGACGACTGAGACGGGGGCGTCGGTCATCTGGCCCTTCGAGCGGGTCGACGATGTCGGCCTGTACCGGCACCTGCTCGAGCGTCCGGTGCTCACCCGACACGCGGGCGAGCACTTCACGGGAGTCGCGCGGTGGCACATCGACCTGTCGACCGTGGAGTGGATCGATGTCGGCTCGATGGTCCAGTTGGTGCTGCTGATCGAGTGCGCGCTTCGGGCGGGCACGCACGTCCGGGTGACACCGCCGTGCCCCGAGCCAGGGCCGGTCGGCTATGCGCGGCGGCGCGCCCTGCAGTTCTTCGACAACATCGATGTACCGCGCGCGCTCGACAGCGAACATCTCGCCGCTCTGCCGGGGCGGCTGGTCCTCGACGCCCCCGTCGAAGACACTCCGCCCCGCACCCGGGACAAAGAAAAGTGGATCGTCCCGCTGACCTGGCTCACTCAGGGCGAGTTGCCACGGGAGTGGAGGGACAAGCTCGAGTACGTGCTACGCGGGGCCTACAAGAGCCTCGCCCGAATCGACGCCGACACCCTGGCCGATGTCATCATCGCCGAACTCGTGGACAACGTGCGCCATGCGGGCGAAGGCATCGACCGGGCCCTGGTGGGGGTGGTCGCCCAGCGCCGGTACGACCCGGAGAGCGTGCACGGAAACCTGCCACCAGTCCGGGACTTCGTCGGCTGGCAGGTCGACACCCGCGTCCACACCATCGAGATCATCGCTGGCGACTCGGGCAAAGGCATTCATCACAGCCTCGCGCCCGCCTGGCGGCAGCACGAGGAGCCCGACTCCGAGACGACAACCGACGGGGCAGCGGAGCAGCGATTGGTCCTCCGATGGAGCTTCCAGCGCCGCTCGAGCTGCGACCGCATGCACGAGCGGCCGGGGACCCGGGGGCTCTACCGGGTCCATCGGGTCGCGCGCAAGTACTGCGGCCTCGTCACGCTGCGCTCCGGGCAGGCGCTGGTGGGTATGGATCACGGTGGCCTGAGCTACCATCGCGACGTAGAATCGGACGAGCCGCTGCCCGATGTGCCGGGCACGATTGTGCATGTCCGCCTGACCACCGCCCTGCCTCCGCGCTCGCTCAAGCATCAGCGACCGACGATCGACCGCCCGCACGAGGTGCGGCTGCTGGCCCCGCAGGACATCCTCCCGAGCATCGCCGACTCCGATGGCAGCGGCGAGGTCTGCATCGTCAGCACGGTGCGCTACGGCACCGATGGCCTGACCAACCGACGAGCGCTCGAGGACTACCTCCGGGATCTGGTCGAGAGTCGACACCCCGGCGCCCTCATCCTGCTCTGGCTCTCGGGGAGCGGATGGGACGTGCTGGCATCGTGCGCCGACTCGATCAACGCCGAGATGGAGCGTCACCGCTATGGCATCGAGTCGGCCACCGCCGGGAGCGTGGAGGTCTATGATCCGGTGCTGGTGGTCAACGCCCGGCGCGAGTGGCGGTGGGTCGGCATCGCCCCGAGGTTCGAGGGCGTCCTGGGCGCGCTCGTCGAGGCGGCCGACGGTCGGATCGACAACACCCGCGTGCAGGCGCTGCTGCCCGGCAAGGCGTACAAACGTGATCGGATCGAGCTTCTGCGCATGATGAGCGCCGACGTGGCGTTGGTGAACACCACCCCGGGCCACGGTCTCGAGCTGCGCATCAACCTGACCGGCATCGCCCAGCTGATCGGCGACCGCCTCGGCGAGGCGCTCGATGATCCCGACGCCGACCTGCCCGGCGTCCTCGACCGGGGCGCCTACCTAACTCCGACGCTCTCGACCGTGCGCCGTTGGTTGCGCGACGTCGATCTGCTCATCGCCGACGTCTGCGGCACCGGCGCGGCGCTGGGCGCCTTCGCCCTCTCACTCCTCTGCCGAAACGACCCGACACTCCGCCCACACCTCGACCCTCCACCGGAGGGACGCCCGCCCACGATCGACTCCCGGCCGAGCCCGCTCGTCGTCGGCCCGTCCGGCGCCGCGTCCCGCAATGCCGAGATGCTCGCCGACGCCCTGGATCTCGAGTTCCGGGAGCTGCCCGGTGAGGCAGGCCGACCCCTCGGGCTCGACACGCCGCTGCTCACGCCGGACGCCCCCTGCATCATCTACATCGACATCGTGCGCACCGCCGAGTCGCTCAAGAGCCTCATCAAAGAGGTCCTCCGCCTGGGGGCCGAGCCGGTGGCGGCGGTGACCCTCTTCGGTGCGCAACCCACCGGCACCTTCGTCGAGGAGTGGGGCCGTCGACTGCCTGTCATCGCTCTGGCCCGCATCGACCTCGATCTGCCGGCCACGAACACCGCCCGACTTCGAGCGATCCGGCCCTACACGACGACGCCGGCCAACATCATCGAGCCACCGCCCGACCCACAGCCCAGGGAGAAGACCCCCGAAGAGCGGATGATCGACGAGCTCATCGAGCGGTGTGGTGCGCTGCACGTCAGCCACACCGGCCGGGACAACGGGCGGCACTACACCTTCTTCGTCGACGTGCGGCAACTCGTGCGGCAGCCGACGTTCATCGAGGTCTTCGACGCGCGCATCACCGCGTGGACCCGGAACCAAGGCGCAGCCGGCCGACCCCTGAGCCTCTGGTATCCGGCGCCCAAGTCGGCTTCGGAGGCGACGATGGCCATCGTCGACGCACTCTCCGGGCGGCGGGTGGACATCGTCGAGCGCAGGGCCGTCGGCCGGAGCATCGTCCGCGGAGTCTGGCGCTTCGAAGACATCGAGCCCGAGCCGGTGGGGAGCCCCGACGTGGTGCTCATCGACTGGGGTGCGGTCACCGGCACCACGCTGCTCCACATGATGGCCCAGGCGGCCCGGGCCGGCGCCGAGCGCATCCTGGCGATGGTCTTCCTCAGCCAACTGCCCCCGAGCGACGAAGCGTTCCTCACGTCGGTCCGCAGCGTCGACCGCACCGAGCACAGAGACCCTCCCCCGGACCGCCAGCCGGACCTGCCGCTCTTTCGCGCAGCGCCCGCGGTGGGCCCAAGCACCGCTCGGGTCGAGGTGCAGTTCATCCGGGAGACCCCGTTCAGCGGATTCGAAGCCCACGACTGCCCGGTCTGCCGTTACACCAGCGCGCTCGGCCGCGAGCAGCCCGTGCCGGCCGCGCTGAAACGCCATCGGGATCACCTGCTGGACCACTTCCGCCTCAAGCGGCGCTTCACCGTCGCCGAGGGCGGAGACGGGGTAGACGAGGAGGCGACCCGCCGAAAGCGCCACGCCCGCAACGACGCAATGCTGGCTTGGCGTCGTCGCCTGAGGCGCGCGCTCACCTCGACCTGGGCCCGGCACGCGCTGGCTGAGGATCTGAGCCGATGGCGAGCGGCATCGCACCTGAGCGACGTGCCCCAGCCCGCGGTCTCGCTCGTCGATCTGCTGGCCTTCGAGTCCCACTGGCTGCGCCTGCCCCCCTTGAGCTTCGGGCGGCTGCGGCGCGACGTGGCCCTCATCGCGGTCGAAATCCTCTGCCAGGCACCCGATGAGGGCGAGGTCCCCCTGCATGCGGCGATCGTCCTGCGCATCGCATCGAAGCAGGTCTTCGCCGATACGCTCGCCCGCACCGGCCGGGCCGTCGCCGATCGCCCTCGGCTCCTGGGGCAGCTCCTGCTCGACGCCTTCAGCTTCATCGCACGGAGGCGATACTCGGCTGATGTCTTCGACGAGATCCAGGCGTCCCTCAAAGGCCTCGCCGACACGTTCGAAGCGCCCGAGTGCACCGTCGATCCCGAGTTGGCCCAGGTGACTCGGCGCCTCGTCCGGCGAGCTGCAATCGCGCGTCGGCACAGCGAGCCCGGCGACATGCTGACCGCGTGGCGATCCCTGACCGAGATCTTCGCGGCCCGTCGCTACCGTCGCCACCACCCGATCCCCGAGCAGTTCCGCCAGCTTCGGGTGGGCATGTACGCCGAGCGGATCCGGCGAGCGATGGACGCCGAGCCTCGGGTTCTCGATCCCCGGCTGCGCGATCGCCTGAAACTCCTGGATGGCCTGTGGCAGGAGTGCGCGTGGTTCCTCGACCACGACGTCATGCCGGCGGTCAAGCTCCTGCGCTCGGTGCTCGATACCGACCAGGCGCGCGGCCTCGCCGGGGGGCGGGCCTGTGACTCGTTGTTGATGCGCATCGATGACGACGAACTGGTCTCGCAGGGCCACTTCTCCCGGCTCGTCGCGCGCATCTCGAACGAGCCCGACGAGCTGTTGTGGGACGAGGAACTCCTGCCGACCTACCTCAACGAGCTCGATGCGTGGAACCAGGACATTTTCTACCCGGGCAACCAGAGGGCCGGCCGACCGCCTTCGGGATTGATCCGTCTCATCGACTCGGCGCCGACCGGAATCGGGCGGATCTGCACATGGGCCGAGTCGCTATGCGAGGACGTGCCCGACGACCCCATCGAACTCGATCTGCCGGATTCGTCGGTCACCCGCGACACACCCGTCTTCGCGACGCCGGGGCTCATGGCGGCGATCGTGCGCTGCGTCGTCCAGAACGTGCGGAAGCACCGCATCTGCGGGCAGCGCCCCCGCCTCGAGGTGGGCTTCGAGCGGCGGGACCGATGGATCGTCGTGGTGATTCGCAACTCGGCGACCGAAGCGAGCGCCGAGCCGGGGGTGGGGCTGAGACGGCTGCGGGCCAACATCGAGGGCTTCGGCGGCCGCCTCGCAGCGGACAAGATGCGACCCGACGCGGGCTCCCCGTGGACCTACCTCGTCGAGGTCTCACTGCTCGCCTGGCGACCTGGGCCGCCCCGAGAGATGTCGGGAGACACGCCATGAGTGGGCCCGATCGAACACTGCCTCGGGTGTCCGAGAGCCCGGTGCGCGTGCCGGTGCGCGTGCTGTACGTCGACGACAGCGAGACCGACCACGTCGACTTCTCGCTCCTATTCGAAGAGGCCTGGGCGCTGGAAGGGACCGGGCGGGCGCTGGCCATCGAGTGCATCCTCGACTTCAACGATGCGCGGCGCCGCCTGAGAGACGATCCCAGGCGATACGACCTAGTCATCGCAGATCTTCTGCGGCGCCGAGACGGCCAGGACGAGCCCACGCCGATGGGCCAGCATGTGATCCGCAATGCCCGCGAGGCAGGCATACCCGCGCTGGCCCTGACGGAGAGCAACGAGGCCGAGGACCATCGGCGAGCCAAAAAGCACGGCGCGTTGGATGTGATATCCAAGGACGAAGTGCAGAACAACGACCATGATCAGGCGAAGCTGCGGGGCTATCTGCGCCGGGCTCTGATCGACACCGACATCGTCGACCCCTATATCGACGTCGCGCTCGAGCCGTCCTCCGCCGAGGATCTGGCCTTCGACATGCTCGTGGAAGCCATCGGCCGGCGAACGATCATCAAGCTGGCCATGGCGCTCTTCGGCAAGCAGCCGCGGCCACGGTCGATTCGCCTCTCGGCCATCGACTCGGGCCGCTCGGGGGCCATCCTGATGGGCATCCGCTGCCTGATGGCGGTCCCCGACGCACCGGAGCGCCGCCCGATGGTGATCAAGGTGTCACGGGACGCGTACCTGCTGGAGCAGGAGGTCGCCCCGGATCGGGGGCGGATCGTGGAGAGCAAGCATAGGGATCTCATCGTACCCCCAATCCGGCCCGAGACGGTGTCGGCCGATGGCTGGCATGCGATCGCTTACGATCGGCTCGATGCCACCACACTGACCCGATGGCTGGATGGCCACCCGTCGAGCGCAGAGGTCGAGCGCGTCCTAGGCACATTGTTCGATGTCCGGCTCGGCCTCTGGCCGAGCCGGACCGAGATCGTGCCCGAAAGCGACACCGGGTATCGAGGCCCGGGCGGCATGCTGTGGACGCGCTTCTCGGCCCGCTTGCGCACGCGGGTCCGGCTGGCTCTGCGGGATCTGCGACCGCTCCGTGATCGTTTCGGGCCACCCGATGGTTCCCCGTCCAACTGGGACCTCGCGGGTCACTTCATGCGCACCGGCGGCTTCGACGACGGCGGCCGCTTCGACCCACCCGGTCGGGTATGGACCAGCCCCGGTCACGGTGATCTGCACGGGCGCAACATCATGATCACCCGCGTCCAGCCCGCGCCTCGCCTCATCGACACCGCGACGTTCGCCCGGCACCACTGGGCCTGCGATCTAGCCCGGCTCATCGTCGACATCTTCCTCACCAACTGGCATGGCCATTCCCATCGGAGTCACATGTGGGATGACATATCCGGCTGGCTGGCGGTGGGGGTAGCCCTCGTCGCCGGCGAGCCGGTCGCCGGGCGCGCCATCGAGAGCGCGGCCGGTGAGGCGGTCGGGGCTGCCCTGGACGACCTCCGCGCGCGCCTCGAAACCCACCCCGCTCTAGAGATGGGTGCCGAGCCCTACGAGTTCGAACTGGCGCTGGCGCTCGAGTGCCTCCGGCGGGGCTCGAGCCCATCGCCGACCACGCCCAAGCGGGTCCTCGGCCTTCAGCTCGGCGCGCACACGTTGATGTCCTTGGCCCGGCGCTGGCGGGACGGCACCCTGTCCGGTGTCAGACCGGCCCCGGAAACAGGAAGTGGCGCTTGAAGATCCGCGCTCCACAGTAGAACGCGAACTGTCGCTGCCGATCAGTGAGCACCCCATCGTACGTCGGCCGCAGGTAGTTGAAGAAGCACAGCATAAGGCACCCGAAATACACCGAGGCGAGCTCCGGCTGCTGCTTGACCTCGTCCCGATAGGCTTGCCGCACCACCCCGACGAAGCGCGCCACCCGCAACAGTTCGCGGGGCGCCTCGGCCCGGGGAGTGAATCCGCCCTCGTCCCGGTCGAGCGCGTCGTGGTCGTTGATCCACTTCTCGAAGCGCGAGAGTTGCTCTTCGGCCTCGTCGTCCCCCGCCGATCGCTCCAGGACATCTCGAAGGCCCTTGACCTGCAACCCGACCTCGAGGCGGCAGAAGTCGAGCGCGAGCGGCGCGGGCCGCCCAAAGCGATGGAAGTCGATGAGGACGGGGGTCGGGGTCGGGCCCTCGTGGGAGACGAGCACGTTTCGGGGGTTGAGATCACCATGGGTCATCGCGGCGATCACGTTCGGCATCGAGCGGTCCCACGCGGCTCGGGCCCTCGGCGTGTCCTGAAACGGGTCGTGCAGCGCCTTGAACGGAAAGGTGCTCGTCAGCCGCGTGGGCCGTTGCGGGTGGCGGGTGATCAGCCCCCGCTCCACCAGTGCGTCGGCCGCTTCTTCAATCGCTGACCAGAAGCGCCCCCGCCGGACACCCTCGAAGTGCGTCCGCAGGCGCGACAACGACGTGAAGCGCCGCTTCAGCGGCGAGCGGGCCTGGCTACCCGCCGCCAGGGCCCGGCGAATCACATCGGCGGCCTGGGCGACGCCGGGGGTGCGATCGAGATAGCGCAGAAGTGGCTCGAACCCATCCGCGACCGCGGACGGGCCGGCGAGACGAAAGCGCAGCAGCCCCACAGTTCCGGTGCCGGGCAAGATAGCTTCGAATAGATCCATGCGATGAGCTTGGGGCATGAGCCGCGCGGCCTGCCTCGTCCCCTCGGCCTCCCGGCGCATGGCCGCGATCGGCCCCAGCTTGAAGACCTGGAGCACCTCTTGCCCGCCGCCCTCGGCGATGACTTCGACGAGATCCGTAGCCGCCCCGGAGAGGCCGTCGACGAGCGGGCGGAGGATGTGAACCGCCGTGACGCCGTGGGATTCGAGGAGTTGGAGGTAGCAGGCCTCGCGGGCCATCTTGTTCGCCTCTGCCGCTTCGCGAGCCATGGTCACCGTCCGTCATCACCACTCCACCGGCATCATATGCCAGGTGGAGGCCGATGGCACGGGGTGCGGACGAGACCCCGCGGGTGCAGCGGCAGGCCGCGCCCGCCGCCCGGCAGGCCCCGCGCTGCCATCGCCCTCTCGCCTTCGCCGCGCCCAGCGCAGCCTCCACTCAGTTCCGCATGCCGCAGCCCAACGGACCGGCGGTGTCCGTGGACGACAGCAAGATGCGGGCGCGCGCCCAACGCTGCCCCCACCCCGACCGCCGAGCACTGCCTTGAGCCGGGCTTCTTCGACACCGCCTGCGAGCGGCTCGCCCGGGCCAAGAACATCGACGGCCCGCACCCGAGGTGCAACGTGGTGTTCGGTGAGGCGGTCGATGCCGTGCAGCCCGGGGGCCGCAGTCAAATCCTACGCGAACAGCCGTGGCTGGGCTCGATCGACGTCCCCGGGCTCCGAGCCCACCCCCAACCTCGTCTTCGACCTGGGTCTGCAAAGCGCGGCCGCTGCGGCGCACGTGACCCGCGCGGCGGTCTTGAGGTGACCCGGCGCCGGACAGGCTGATCCGATCGCCGGTTTGCGCTAGAAGGGCCACGCACCGCTCCCGCAGGAGACCGCCCATGCGCCCCGCCCGCCCGCTCTCGTTCGCCTCGCCCGCCCTCGGCGCGCTGCTCCTCTTCGGCTGCGTCTCCGGTGGCGGCGGCGGCGGAGACACGCCCCCGCCGGCCGACGGCGCCGTCGACGCCGCCGCCGACGCCACGACCGCCTGCCAGCCCGACTGCGTCGACCGGCAATGCGGCGCCGACGGCTGCGGCGCGGTGTGCGGCGTCTGCGCGCCGGACGAGATCTGCGCCGCGGGGCGCTGTGAGATGCCGCCCGAATCGTGCGGCGACGGCACATGCGCCGAGGGCGAGACCTGCGAGAACTGCGAAGCGGACTGCGGCGCCTGCTGCGGCGACGGCGCATGCAGCGCCGAGCAGCGGGAGACCTGCGCCTCGTGCGCCGCCGACTGCGCCTGCCCCGACGGCGAGACGTGCGACATGCAAGCCAACGCCTGCGTCGCCGAGTGCGCGCCCGACTGCGCCGGACGGGACTGCGGGTCGGACGGCTGCGGCGGCGAGTGCGGGGTGTGCGAAGAGGGGATCTGCGACGCCGACGGGCAGTGCGGCGCGCCGCCCGAGATCTGCGGCGACGGCGCCTGCGGCGAGGGCGAGGATTGCAGCAACTGCGCCGATGACTGCCCCTGCGGCGACGACCAGCGCTGCGACCGCGGAGAGTGCGTCGCCGACTGCCCCGACGACTGCGGGCCGCTGTGGCAGGCGAGCTGCACCGCCGACGGCTTCGGCTACCGGCTGTGCGCGCCCGACCCCGAGCGGCCCGGCTGCAGCGCGCCGACGCGGCGGATCCTGTGCGGCGCGGGCCGCGACTGCATCGAAGGCGACGGCGGGGCCCGCTGCGGCGGCCGCTGCCTGCGCCCCGAGGTGCTGGTGCTCGTCGACCGCTCGTCGAGCATGGAGGGCGAGCGCTGGCAGTTCACCCGGGCGGCCCTGGTCGACACGTCGGTCACCGTCGCCGAGTTGGTGCGGCTCGGCCTGCGCATGTTCCCCGGCGAGGTCGACGCCTGCACCGCCGGCCCGCTGACCGCGCCGGCCTTCGACGCCCGCGCGGCCTTCGACGCGATGCCCGCCCCGGCCCAGGTGGCCCAGACGCCCATCGCGTCGGCCCTCGAGGGCGCGGCCGAGGCGTTCGGCGACCCCGACGAGGGCGAGTCGGTCATCCTGGTGACCGACGGCGACGAGACCTGCGCCGGCGAGTTCGACGCGGTGCAGACCGCCGCCGCGCTGCGCCTGCGCGGGGTGCGCACCTTCGTCATCGGCATCGGCCGCGAGGCCAACGGCGACCTGCTGACCGCCATCGCCGAGGCCGGCGGCACGACCGGGCCGGACGGGGCGCCGTATTACGCGGTGCAGGACGGCTTCGAACTGCGGTCGGCGCTCGACGCGATCTTCGCCGCGCTCGAGATCGGGCAGGCCGAGCGGTGCAACGACGGCGACGACGACTGCGACGGCGTCGTCGACGAGGCGCTGATCCCGCCGCCGTCCATGCGCCAGGGCGGGGTCTGCGGCGGCGCGGTCCAGATCTGCGACGGCGCGTGGATCGAGCCGGACTACGCCGCCATCGAGGGCTACGAGGCCGACGAGATCACCTGCGACGCGCTGGACAACGACTGCGACGCGCGCATCGACGAGGCGCTCGACCCGCCGCTGGCCGAGATGCAGGCCGGCGTCTGCGGGGGCGCGGTCCAGATCTGCGCCGAGGGCTGGATCGAGCCGGAGTACGGGCGCATCGCGGGCTACGAGGCCGACGAGGCGAGCTGCGACGGGCGGGACAACGACTGTGACGGCGCCCTCGACGAGTCGCTCGACGCGCCGCCGGCCGCGGTGCAGGCGGGCATCTGCGCCGGGGCCGAGCAGATCTGTGACGGGCGGTGGGTCGAGCCGGACTACGCCGCCCGCCCGGGTCACGAGGCGCCCGAGGTGAGCTGCGACGCGCTGGACAACGACTGCGACGGGCGCATCGACGAGCGGCTCGAGGCGCCGCCGGCCGACCACCAGGCGGGGGTGTGCGCGGGGGCGGTCCGGGTGTGCGCCGGCCGCTGGATCGAGCCGGACTACGGCCGCATCGCGGACTACGAGAGCCCCGAGGCCACCTGCGAGGGGCTGGACAACGACTGCGACGGGCGCGTCGACGAGAACGTGCCCTGCCCGGTCATCTGCGGCGCGAACGACATCGGCCCCCCGTGCAACCGCTGCCCGGCGGGCACGGTGGTGCCGCCGGGCTGGGTCTGCGCGCCGGCCGGCGACTTCATCATCGGCAGCCCGCCCGACGAGCCCGGCCGCAACGGCCAGGAGAACCAGCGCCTGCTGACGCTGACCCGCCCGTTCCTCATCCAGGCCACCGAGGCCACCCGCGCCGACTGGCAGTCGGTGATGGTGCTCGATCCGTCGCGCAACGATCGCTGCGATCCCGACGCGCCGGGCGAGTTCGGCCACTGCCCGGCCAACCGCATGACCTGGTTCGACGCGGCGGCCTACGCCAACGCCCGGACCGCCGCCGAGCGGGCGCCGCTGACCCCGTGCTACACGCTCGAAGACTGCGAGGGGCAGCCGGGCGACGCGCTGGTCTGCGCGCAGGTCGGCTTCGACCCCGCGTGCACCGGCTACCGGCTGCCGACCGAGGCCGAGTGGGAGTACGCCGCCCGCGCGGGCAGGCGGACCGCCTACTGGTCGGGGTCCACCGAGGACGATCTGGCGGGGGTGGGCTGGTACGAGGGCAACTCGGGCGACCGGATCCACGCGGTCGGCGAGCTGCCGCCCAACCCGTGGGGCCTCTTCGACGTGCACGGCAACCTGCGCGAGTGGGTGCACGACTGGTGGTCGGCGGGCTACTTCGCCGGCTCGGCGGTCGATCGCACGGGGCCGGCCGACGGGCTGACCAAGGTGCACCGCGGCGGCGCCTTCGACGAGTCGCCGCGCTTCGTGCGGGTCGCCAGCCGGCTCGACTGGCTGCCCGACTCGACGTCGCCCCGGCTGGGCGTGCGCCTCGTGCGCACCGTGAGCGACATGCCCTGCGGCGACGGGCAGTGCGCGCCGGGCGACGGCGAGAGCTGCGCCACCTGCGCCCTCGACTGCGGGTGTGACGGCGGCCTGGCCTGCGTGCAGGGCGCGTGCGTCGAGTGCGTGGCCGAGTGCGGCGACCGGCGCTGCGGCGACGACGGCTGCGGCGGCTCGTGCGGCGCCTGCCCGGGGGGCGAAGTCTGCGTCGTGGGCGGCTGCCAGCCGGCCGGCATCACGCTGATCGTCGACGAGGCGACCCCGATCGATTCGAACGACACGCTGGAAGTCATCGCCGAGATACCGGCCGGCTTCGGCGACGGGCGCATCGAGGACGCGCACGGCCGGGCCATCGCGGTCTTCCTGGGCACCGGCGAGCCGGGGCGCGAGCGGGCGGCGGTGGACTGGGACGTGCTCAACGCGGCCGAGCCGCTCGACGGCGGCCGCCGCACCCGGCGCGCGCTGTACGCGGTGTACCGCTTCGACGGCGAGGCGGTGCGGGTGCCGTTCACCGCCCGCATCATCTGCCCGGCGACGCAGCTCTGTCTCGGCGAGTGCCTGCCGGGCAACGCGGAGTGCGACCGCACCTGCCCCGCCGGGTGCGGGGCGGGGCAGATCTGCGTCGATCGGCGGTGCGTCGAGGCGGTCGCCGGGGTGGCGCTCGGCCGGCTGCTGCCGCGGGACACGGGGGTGGTGCTCGGCGACGACACCCCGCGGGGCACCAAGGGCACGCCGCTGGCGGTGCACCTCGACCGCCCGGCGCCGGCCGGCGGGCTGGTGGTGCAGCTCGAGAGCCTCGACCCGGCCATCGCCGTGCCCCCGGACGTCGTGGTGCCGGCGGGCGCCGAGCGGGCCGAGTTCACCGTGCAGGTCTTCGGCCGGACTCACGGCGCGGGCATCATCGCCCGCCTCGGCGCGCAGCAGGCGTTCGCCGAGATCCGCACCATCGAGCCGCCGCAGCCCGCCGCGCCGCTGATCATCAACGAGGTCGACTACGACCAGCCGGGCCAGGACATGGCCGAGTTCGTCGAGCTGTACAACCCGACCGCCGTCGACCAGCCCACCGCCGTGCTGGCGCTGCTCTTCGTCAACGGCGACGACGACGGCGACCCCTACATCACCGTGCCGCTGCTCGACCTGCCCCCGGTGCCGGCGGGCGGCTACGCGCTGGTGGGTGACGACGTCGGCGGGGGGGTGGCGCGGCTGCCGCTGGACGGCGAGGTGCAGGGGGGCGACTCGGACGGGGTGGTGCTCGTCGATACGGTCAGCGGCGCGGTGCTCGACGCCTTCGCCTACGACGGCTTCCTGCTCGGCGTGACCGAGGGCGACCCGCAGACCGCGGACCTGCGCGGGGACCGGGAGGAGTCGTTCGCCCGCTGCCCGGATGGCGTCGACGACAACGACAGCGCGGGGGACTTCCGGCGGGTGGCGCCGACGCCCGGGCTGCCCAACGCCTGCCCGTAGCGCCCGGCGGCGAGGGGCCTCAGTCGATCGCGGCGCCGAACTCGAACCACGTGGGCATCGCGCTGAGGAATCCCAGCCACTCGCCCGGCGTCCAGTCGATGACCGGCCCGTTGGCGGTGCCCATCGCGGCCCAGACCGCGCCCCCGTGGCTTTTGTAGCCACGGGGGCTGGCCATGGTGTGGAACTCGGGGGCGCCGATGGCCAGATCGACCCGGCCGTCGCCGTCGAAGTCCCCCGACCGGATCGCCGCGCCGAAGGATGCGTAATTGCGGAGGTCAGAGTCGCTGGGGCTCGCAAAGGGGCACACGAGCAGGTGGTCGCCGCCGCCGGTGACGATGCCGCCGCTGCCGCCGTAGAGGATCGCGACGGCGCCGGCGATGTTCTCGCCCGGGACGCCGACCGCCAGATCGTCGTACCCGTCGCCGTTCAGATCGGCCGCCTCGAGCGCGGCCCCGAAGCGATCGCCGGCCTCGCGGCTGGACCGGATGCTGCCGACGTTCTGGCTCAGGATCTGGTCCTCGGTGACGGCGTGGGCCCCGGCGTTGAGCCCGCCGAGCGGCACGCCGAAGAGGTCGGGCTCACCGAAGATGACGTGCACCTTGCCGCCGTCGTCGCCGAAGCCCGGCGCCCCGATGGCGAGATCGTCGGTCCCGTCGAGGTTGAAGTCGCCGACCGTCAGCGCCGCGCCGAACTCGTCGCCGGCATCCCAGGTGCCCTCCACGCCGTTCCAGGTGCCCTCCACGCCGTTCCACCCCGGGTAGTACAGCGCGTCCCCCGTCGCGTCGAGGCCGGCGGCCGTGCCGTAGATCAGGTGCACCAGCCCCTTGTCCCCGTTCTCGCCCGGCACACCGACCGCCAGGTCGTCGTACCCGTCCCGGTCGAAGTCCCCCACCGCCAGGCTCTCGCCGAAGCGGTCGTCGGCCTCGCTCACGCCGAGCATGCCGGGGCCGTCCTGCCAGAAGTCGGCGGCCCCGTCCGTGGTCAGCCCGTCCTGCGAGCCGTAGAGGACCACGACGGCGCCGGCGTCGGGGGTCTGGCCGATGTCCTCCCCGGGGACCCCGATGACGAGATCATCGTACCCGTCGCCGTCGAAGTCCCCGACCGCGACGCTCGCGCCGAAGCGATCATCGGCCTCGGGCGCGCCGGGCACCCCCGGCGTGCTCGGCTTCCAGACCTCGTGGGGCCAGCCCTGCCCAGGCGGGGCCATGTAGACCACGTGGACCATGCCCACATCGACCGGCGCGCCCGGATCCCACTGCCAGGAGGGGAAGTGCGTGAAGGGATGAGGCACGATCTGCCCCGTCGCGCCGTCCCCGGGCATGCCCGGCGCGCCCACGGCGAAGTCCTCGAGGCCATCGCCGTTGAAGTCGCCGAAGGCGACCGCGGCGCCGTACTCGTAGCCCTTCCCGTCAATCCAGTCATCATCGAAGACATCAGCGTAGCTCAGCATGTTGTCCTCCGACGTCACCAGCCCGCCGGCGGTGCCCAGCGCGAAGGCGACCGAGGAGCCGCCCGGTCGGCCGACCAGGATGTCGTCGCGGCCGTCGTCGTTGATGTCCGCGGCCCAGGACGCCGACGTGGTCAGGAGCAGGGCGCTCATCGCGCCGATGCGGGAGATGCGGTTCATGGTGGCCTCCTCGTGTATTCGCCGTGCGTGTCAGCACCACCGGAAGTGGTCGGGTCTGCCGCGCTCTGCGGCGATACACTTCGACACTTCAAGCGACGTGCCAGCGCGCGCACGGCGACCATCCGCGGGCCGCGGCCGGTTTCGGAGGCGATTCGAGGCCGCGGTACGGTTCTCGGGGCGTCGCGAAACCGTATCGATACGACCGCCGGGCGCCGCTCATGGCATCGACTGAAGGGGGTTTCTATGTAGATGAACGAAACTCGGAGCCCCCGGAGCCCGCATGCCAGGCGTGCCCGCGCTTCGGCATGTGGTTGTCGAGGCTGGAGGACCTCGGCGGCTGAGCGGCCGGCTACGCCCGCGCTGCCCGCCCGACCCGAGATGGATGGCATCGTCTCTCGGCGGCCGGCCTGCCAGGCACATGCGCCGGGCAGCACATCTTCCGGGCACCGGCGGCGTATTCGGGCTGCGCCCGCCAGAAAATCATCGACCGCGTCAGATCCGAAGGCGCCCCCGCCAAGTCATCGATGACCGCTCACTCGAATACAAGGAGAGTCATGATGACCCATCACACCCACCCCGGCGCCCTCGCCCTCGGCCTCGCCGCCGGGCTGTGCGCGCTCACCGCCTGTGGCACGCCGGCGGAGGACGCGCCCGACGTCGCCATCTCGGTCCTCGAGCCGATGGAGAACGGGGTCGTGCTGCTGCAGCAGATCGCGCCCAACGACGTCGGCGGCGACCCGCGGTGGCGCATCTCGCTGGAACTGCTCATCGAGAACGACGGCGGCGCGCCGGTCACCCTCGAGGAGGTCTACATCAACGGCGTGCTGGTCTCGGACTTCCTCACCGGGGGACTGCCGATCGGGGCCGGGGACGTGCAGTACTTCCAGAACTGCCGCTGCGGCAAGGTCGAGGGCGTGCCCGATCGGGCCGACGCCCACGGCAGCCGGGTCCTGATCGCCGATGTGTACCCGCCGCTGGTCGAGGTCGAGCTGTACTTCGCCGGCTTCGAGGCGCCGGTGCGCACGTTCTGGGGCACCGGCGAGCACGTCAACGACGGCGGCCCGCTGCAGTGGCCGGGGCACGCGGCCGATCTGGGCCGCAACGAGCTGTGGCGGGCCACGAGCAGCCATGGCAGCGATCATCAGGTGTTCGCCCTCGACACCGACGTGCGGGCCTGGAACCCCGAGGCCGGGGTCTGGGACCGGCTGTATCCCGGCGGCTCGGCGATCTTGCAGGAGGACCACCGGGCCTATGGCAAGCCGGTCTACGCGATGAGCGACGGCGAGGTCTGCTGGGCGGTCGACGACCACCCGGAGTGGGCGAACCTCCCGCAATACGGCCTCAAGAGGAGCGGCGCGCTGGGGTCGGCGGGGTGGCCGGTCAGCCCGACCTACGGCGGGTACCTGCCGGGCGGCAACCAGATCTTCGTCAAGGCCGGCGACGAGGTCTGGGTGGTGGCGCACCTCCAGCCGGGCTCGATCCCGACCGAGCTGATGGTGCCCGGCGCGCCGGTGGTCGAGGGGCAGTACCTGGGCAAGGTCGGCTACAGCGGCGACACCGACTTCCCGCACACCCACATCCACGTCAAGACCGAGCCCACGGACGGGGCCGGCGCGGGCCACCTCGAGATGGCGGCCTACAACTTCTGCGATCGCGGCCGCTTCCGCCCGATGTCGTTCGCCGACATGCAGCACATCCCCGAGGCCCACGCGCACGACGCAATCGAAGAGACCGGCGACCTCGCGCCCGAAGACTGGTTCGAGATGACGAATCACTCGGCCCAGCACCGCACCGGCCCCGAGGTGGGCCTGATGTATCCGGCGACCGACGCCTTCGTCTTCGAGCAGGACCCGGTCGACGAGCAGCGCTACATCGGCGTCTTCAATGCCCGGGACACCATCGACCTGCGGGTGAGGGCCACCTCGTGGGACGCGTTCACCGCGCGTTGGAACGCGCTGGCCGGTGATCGCTTCCAGCTCACGGAGGTCGAGACCCTGTTCGAGGACGGTCAGCGGGTCTTCCTGGGCACCTTCGAGCGGGGCACCACCCCCACGGCGCTGATCGGGCTGACCGGCTTCGAGGCCTTCGCCGACGCCTACGAGGCGCAGGTGCGCCTGGGCCGGCGGCTGATCGACGTGGACGCCTACTTCGACGGCGCGGGCGCCCACTACATCGGCGTCTTCGCGCCCGGCGAAGGCCGCCAGGCGCTCCTGGGCCACAGCAGCCAGCGGGCCTTCTTCGCCGACTGGGCTGCGCTGGGCCGGTCGGGCATGCGGCTGGTCGACATCGACATCATCACGGTCGACGGCGCCCAGCGGTACGTCTCGGTGTATCGCGGCGGCGACGGCGGTCACTCGCTGGCCGGCCATCGGGGTTGGCCGCGGTTCGTCGAGCACTGGGTCGCCTCGTCGGAGGCCGGCCTGCGGCTCATCGACCTCGAGACGTACCTCGACGCCGACGGCGTCCGGGTGTACATGTCGGCCTTCGTGGAGGGCGACCAGCGGCACGCCCTCATCGGGGCCACCGGCTACACCGACTTCTTGCGGCACGTGGAGCGGCTGAGTGTGGACGGGCTGAAGCTCGTCGACGTGGTCGTCGAGCAGTAGGGGCCCCGCCCCGATCGCATCAGGCGCGCGGTCTGGGCAGGGCCCGCGCCCGCGCCGCTGCGGGCGGCGGGTCATGACCAGAGCCGGTCGACGGGCTACCGATTGCGCTCGTACAGCAGCCGCAGCCCGGTCAGCGTCAGCAGCTCGTCGACGTGCTCGATGGCGGTGCTCTGGGATCCGATCAGCGGCGCCAGCCCGCCCGTCGCGGCCACCGTGCACTCGAACCCCACCTCGGCCCGCATGCGCTGCACCAGCCCCTCGACCAGCCCCACGTAGCCGTAGACCAGCCCCGACTGGATGCTGGTGGTCGTGTTGCGCCCGACGACCGACCGGGGTCGGGCGAACTCCACCCGGGGCAGCCGGGCGGCGTGCAGGAAGAGCGCCTCGCTCGAGATGCCGATGCCGGGGCAGATGGCGCCGCCGAGGTACTCGCCCTTGGGGGTGACGACGTCGAAGGTGGTCGCGGTGCCGAAGTCGACGATGATCAGCCCGCTCTGCCAGCGGTGGTAGGCGGCGACCGAGTTGACGATGCGGTCGGCGCCGACCTCGCGAGGGTTCTCGTAGAGGATGGGCATGCCGGTCTTGAGCCCGGGGCCGACGACCATGCACCGGACGCCGAACGCCTTGCGCACCATCTCGACCAGGGTGGCCGTCATCGGGGGCACGACGCTGCTGACGATGGCCGCCTCGATGGCGTAGCCCGCCTCGGGCGCGTGGGCCGCGAACAGGCTCGCGAGCAGCACGCCGAGCTCGTCGGCGGTGCGCTGGACCCGGCTGGCGATGCGCCAGTGATCGACGAGGTGATCGCCGACGTAGAGGCCGATGACGGTGTGGGTATTGCCGACGTCCATGGCGAGCAGCACGGGCGTTTCCTCGCAGCGCGGGCCCGCCGGGGGCCCTCAACGGTGGTCGATCAGCTCCACCTCGCCGGCGTGGATCGTGGCGATGCCGTCGGCGGTGCGCAGCCTCAGCGCGCCGTCCGGCGCGAGGCCGGCGAAGGCGCCTTCGATGCCGCCCTGACGCATCCGGGCGCCGGCGGGCGGGGCGTGACGGTGCCACGCTTCGAGCACCGGCGCCAGCCCATGGCGCTCGACCCGGGTCAGCCACGCCTCCAGGCGCCC
Source organism: bacterium (assembly GCA_030426085.1). Lineage (GTDB taxonomy): Bacteria > Myxococcota_A > Bradymonadia > UBA7976 > UBA1532 > JACKDM01. Next base: position 77,108 of record JAUHYW010000020.1, read on the forward strand.
GAGCAGCGGCCCGGCCAGCGCCCGGGCCGAAGGGGGGTCGGGCAGCCGCTCGTCGAGCGCGATCCCGGGCACGTCGTCCGGCCAGCCGGCGGGCGGGCGGCGCGCGTTGAGGCCGACGCCGACCACCGCGGTCCAGGCGTCGGGCGCGCCCCGGGCCTCGCACAAGATGCCGGCCAGCTTGCGGCCGTCGAGCAGCAGGTCGTTGGGCCACTTGAGGGTCGGGCGCAGGCCCCGCTCGGCGACGAGCTCGGCGGCGGCGGCGGCGGCCAGCAAGGGCAGCGCCCCGCCGAGCGCCTGGGAGAAGGCCGGGCGGGCGATCCAGCTCAGGTACAGCCCGCAGCCCGGCGGCGAGTGCCACCGGCGGCCCCGGCGGCCCCGGCCGGCGGTCTGGTGATCGGCGGCGACCGCCCGGATCGCGCGGTCGTCGACCCGGGCCCACGCCGCGTCGTTGGTGCTGCCGCAGCCGTCGAGCCACAGCAGGCCCCGGTCCACGCTCACGGGCCGCCCCACCGCTGCACCCGCACGTCGTCGATGTGCTCGGCGCCGGTCAGCCACATCACCAGCCGGTCGACCCCCAGGGCGATGCCGGCGGTCGGCGCCATGCGCCGCAGCGCGTCGAGCAGCGCCTCGTCGATCGGCCGCGGCGACCGGCCGAGCGCCTGCTGGTGGGCCCGGTCGGCCTCGAAGCGCCGCCGCTGCTCTTCGGCGTCGATCAGCTCGTCGAAGGCGTTGGCCAGTTCGAAGCCGCCGGCGTACAGCTCGAAGCGCAGCGCGACGCTGCGGGAGCGGTCGAGCCGGGCCAGCGCCGCCTGGCTCGGGGGCCAGGCCCACAAGAAGGTCGGCCGGCTGCGCCCCAGCTTCGGCTCGACCGCCTCGAGCATCACCTGGAAGAAGACGTCGTCCCAGTCCCCGCCCGCGGCGACGTAGTGCCCCGCCGCCTGCGCCGCCGCCCGCAGCCCGTCGGCGGTGGGGTGTTCGAACGGGTCGAGGCCCGCGTGGCGTACGAAGGCCTCCCGCACGGTGAGCCGCTCGAAGGGCGCGTCGACCGCCGTCACCCGGCCCCGGTAGCCCACCGCGCCCCGGCCGACCGCCGCCCGCGCCGCCCGGATCAGCGCCTCGGTCTGGTCCATCATGCGCAGCAGGTCGGACCCGGCCTCGTACCACTCGAGCATGGTGAACTCGGGGCTGTGGGTCTTGGAGGGCGGCTCGTCGCGGAAGCACGGGCCGAGGCTGTAGATCTGCTCGAAGCCGGCGCCGAGCAGGCGCTTGAGGGCGAACTCGGGGCTGGTGTGCAGGTAGCGCCGGGGGCCGGCGGTGCGCAGTTCGAAGGGGGTGAGGTGGGGCTCCATGCCCGGGCTGCGCACGGCGATCGGGGCCTCGATCTCGACGAACCCCCGCTCGTCGAAGAAGGCCCGCAACGCCCGTACGATGCGCGCCCGGCGGCGCAGCAGGTCCGGCTTCATGGGGATGGGTTCCGATTCAGCGGGCGAGCTTGCCGGCGACCTTGGCGAAGTAGACGATCAGCGACTCGAGCGGCGCCCGGTCGCCGGGCTCGAGGTCGTCCCAGTAGTCGCGCAGGGTCGAAACCCAGGCGGCCCCTTCCGCGAGGTGGTGGCGGGCCTCTTCGGCCATGTCGTCGAGGTAGACCTCTTCGACCACCGCCTCGTCGTCGGCCTCGATCAGCGGCAGGATCTCGGCGAAGCCGGCCCGCTCGGCCAGCCGCTCGGCGAGCTGGCGCACGGCGTTGGACGAGACCCCGTCCACCAGCGCGTTCTCGGCGACGTACAGCGCCGCGGCGGTGGCGTCGTCGAGGTCGTCGATCACCCGGACCCGCACATGGGTCGCCGCCGCCGACTCGAGGGCCGCCAGGCGCCGGTAGCCGGTCACCAGCCGCAGGCCGTCGGGCGCGGGCCGGGCCACGATCGGGGTGAGCTGCCCGAAGCGCTTGATGTTGGCCGCCAGCCGGGCCACGCCCCGGATGGGCCGGGGGCTCTCGGCTCGGTCCCACACGATGTCGGCCAGGGGCACCCGGCGCTCGACGGCGGCCTCCTTCGCCGCCCGGCGGGCGCGGGCCAGCAGCCGCTCGGCCTCCCGCTCGCGGGCGCTCAACTCGGCCCGGGCCTCGTCGAGCCGGGCCTGGCTGCGGTCGAGGTCGGCCCGCACGGTGTCGAGGGCCTGCTCCCGCAGCCGCAGGTCGTGCTTCTCGCGGCGGGCGGCGGCGAGCAGCGCGCGGGCGTGCTCGGCCCGCTCGTCGGGTCCGAGGGCGTCCCGCAGCACCCGCCGGACGCCGTCGGGCAGGTAGCCCATCGCGGTGGAGAGCCACGGGGGGGCCTCGCCGGGCGGGGCGAAGCCGCCGGCGGCGGTGCGGGCCCGGGCCCGGGCTTCGGCGGCGATGCGCCGGGAGCGCTCGGCCACCACATCTTTGAAAGTCGCGCGTCGTGCCATGGGTCGAGGCTGGCACCGCCGCCGGGGCGCTGTCAATCGCGAGGTCCACCGGGCGCCCGCTCGGGCCCGGCCGCGCGCGGGGAGTGCTCAGCCGCGGGCCGGGTGTGTTATTTTCCACCCGTCTGTCGCCCCGTCTGGAGTCTGCCATGCGCCGGTGGTCGCGCCTCGCCGCCCTCGCCTCGCCCCTCGCCTTCCTGCTGCTCGCCGGGCCGGCCCTCGCCGCCCCCGCGCCGTACACCGACTGGGCGTTCGACGTGCGCCGGGCCAACGACGCGGGCAAGGCCGACGCGCTGGCCGAGCAGGCCCGCAAGCAGCCCGACTTCGCCCGGGTCTGGTTCTACGGCCAGATCTTCGACCTCGTGACCGTCGGGCTCGACGACGCGATCAAAGCCGAGCTGCGCCCCCGGCTGCGGGTCATCGCCGATACGCTGGCGACCCTCGAGCCGCCCGATCCACGCCCCCGGCTCTTCCTCGACTGGGCCGACACCGGCCGCCTCGCCGAGCTCGCCCCCCGGGCCCGCGAGCTGCAGGACCAGTGGATCAACGCCGTGCGCGGCGGCCAGCCCCTGCCGGCGCGCCTCGCCGCCGCCGAACACCCCGAGGTGGCCCCGCCGGTCTACTACATGCTGTTCTTCCGGGCCGAGCTGGCCAGCCGCCGCCTGGGCGGTGATCGGGAGAAGGCGCTGCTGATCCAGGTGGCCCGGCGCATGGCCGAGGGCTTCGCGCTGGCGGTCGGCGACGTGGGCCCGTGGCGCACGCTCTCGGCCTACATGGGCCAGACCGGCGGGGTGCCGCTGGCCGGCGAGGGGGTCATGGAGTCGCAGGTCGGCGGCGCGCTCAACGCCTACCTCATCGGCGATCTGGCCTCGGCCCGGGTCGGGCTGCAAGCGGCGCTCTCGACCGCCCGTCAGGCCCGCAGCGGCAGCATCTTCGTGGCGCTGGTGATGAACGGGGCGGCGCACGCGGCCAACTGGCTGGGCGACTACGCCGCCGAGCGCGCGCTGCGGGTGCGGGTGCTCCAGGCGGTGCGCCCGCTTCAGATCCCCAACCTCATCGCGCTGGTGGCCGATCAGATGGTGCGGGCCCACCTCGCCGACGGCAGCGTGGACGACATGGTGGCCTACACCCGCGAGATGCGGGAGATGGGCGACGTCGTGATGCGCACCGGGCGCCACCTGAGCACGATGGAGCTGGCCGCCGAGGCGCTGGCCCAGACCGCCGAGAAGCGCACCGCCGAGGGCGCGCTGGAGGAGGCCAGCCGGGTCATCGACGAGGCCCGGGTGCTGCTCGCGGCGCTCGCCGAAGACGACGCGGTGGCCATCACGACTCCCAGCGACCGGCAGGCCGAGGTCAAGCGCGCCCGGCAGGTGGCCCGGACCGAGCTGGTGCGGCTCACCGGGCGCATCGCCGAGCGGCGGGGGCGTTTCGACGAGGCCCGGGCGGCCTACGGGCAGGTGCGCGGGGCCTACGAGGGCACCCTCTCCGATCCGGCGGCCATGGCCGGGGCCGACCTCGAGCTGTCCCGGGTGGTGCTGGCGGCGGGCGACCCCGACGCGGCGCTGGAGCACGCCAAAGCCGCGGCGCAGGTGGCCGGCACGCCCCCGCTGAAGGCCGACGCCCACCGCCACATCGGCCGGGCCCGGCTGGTGCGGGGCGAGCCGGCCAAGGCGTTCGCCCACGCCAACGCCGGGCTGCGGGCGCTGCGCGCGGCGGGCATCCACGAGGAGCACCGCCCGCTGCGGGCCGCCCTGCACGTCGTGGCCGGGGCCGCGCTCGATCAGGCCGGCCTGTCGGCCCACGTCGCCGAGCGGCTGGGCTACGCCGCGAAGCTGGCCCCCGACGACCCCGAGATCGCCCGTATCGTCGCCGTCGCCCGCAGCGAGGCGGGCGACGTCGAGGGCGCCCGGGCGGCGCTGGAGCAGGCCGCGGGGCGGCTGGACGGCCGGGCGGCCCGCATCCTCCAGAGCTGCGCGCTGGTGCGGGCCGGTCGCCACGCCGAGGCCATCCCCCCGCTGAAGGTGCTGGTGCCCCAGCTCACCCTGGAGCATTTGCGGCGGCCGCAGATCGTGGGCCGCACCTGCCTCGCGGCGGCCTATCTGGCCCAGGGCCAGACCCGGGCCGCGGCCGACGCCCTGCGCCCGGCGCGGGCGCTGATCCTCGAGTACCCCGATCCGATGCTGTCGTGGCGGGTGCACGCGCTCGACGGCCGCATCGCGGCCGCCGGCCGGGACTGGCTGGACGCCGCCGGCGCGTGGCGGCAGGCGATGGACCGCTTCGTGGACGCCGCCGCCGAACACGCCACCCGGGGAGCCACGGTCGATCTGCGCACGCTGGCGATGCCCGCCGGGCCCGAGAGCTTCGCCGACCGGCTGCCGGGGGCCCTGTCGCGCAGCGCCCGCAAAGATCGGGCGGACGCAGCGACCCACGACGCCGCCGCGCTGGCCGCCGCCCGCTGGGCCGATCTGCGGGCGCTGGCGCCCGAGATCACCGGCCCCGAGGCGCTGCAGCGGCACCCCGAGGGCGACCGGGCCACCCGGGCGGCCTACGCCCGCATCGGCGCGCTGCGGGCGGTGCTGGCCGACGCGGCGGTCGTCACCGCCGAGCGGGTCGCCGCGGTGCAGTCGCTGCGCGAGGCCGAGAGCGCGCTGCGTGCGGCGGTCGCCGCGCTGCCCGAGGCGGCGCCGCGGTGGGTCGACTACTACAGCCCGTCCCCCGCCCCGGTGACGGCGGCGGCCGGCGAGGCCCTGCTGCGCTACCGGATCGACGAGGACGCGGGCCACCTGTGGGTGCTTCTGCCCGATCAGGCCCCCCGCTGGTTCGACATGCCCGGACGGGACGCGCTGGAGAAGGCGCTGGCTCCGGCCCGGGCGGCGCTGGCCGAGCCGCCCGCCGACTGGGCCCCCCAGAAGCGCCGGGTGCGCGACCCCAACGCCGACGACTGGAAGGCCCTCGAGGCCGCCGCCCGCACGGTGCTGCCCTTCCTGCGGGACAAGGCGCTGGTCGAGGCGCTGGGCGAGGCGAAGCTGCGGGTGGTCGTGGACGGCCCGCTGGCCCGGTTCCCGCTGGACGCGCTGGTCGTCGAGGCCCCGCCGCGCGCCGCCGACGGCAGCCCGCCGGCCTTCTTCGGGGCCCGGTTCGACGTCACCTACGCGCTGCCGGCCCAGACCCCGGGCGCGCGCAAGGAGGCCGCGGTGGCCCACGCCCTGTTCGGCCCCCTGGCGCCGGCCGGCAGCGGCTGCCCCGACGGCGCCACCTGCGGGCAGGCCGACGTGAGCCCGATCACGGCGGCCTTCGAAGGCGCCGAGGGCTTCGCCACCATCGGCGGCGCCGAGACGACCGCCGCCGGGCTGTCGACCACGCTGCTGGGCACCGAGACCGTGATCGTCGCCAGCCCGGTCGACCTGAAGGCCGGCGCGTTCGTCACCAGCCCCGAGCCGGGCGACGCCGCCTACACCCGCCTCGGCGGGGCCCCGCTGGCCGAGGTGCCGAGCGGATCGGCGGCGGTGGTGGCGCTGAACGTGGTGGGCGACACCGACGCCGCCGGCCTGCGCCGGCTGGGCGCCGCGCTGCGGGCGGCGGGCACGACGACGTTGGTGCTGCCGGCCGATCCGGCGCGGGCCGGCCTCGGCGAGCTGGCCCGGCGGCTGGCGATCGGGACCCCGCTGCGGTCGGCCGTCTTCGGCGAGCAGCAGGCGATGCGGGCGAAGATCGACCCTGCGGTGGGCGGGGCGGCGGTCCATCACCCGCACCACTGGGCCCGGTGGGTGGTCTTCGGCGCGCCAATGGATCGGGCCGCGCTCGAGGCGGGGGTGAAGCCGCTGCCGACGCCGGCCCCGCCGCCGGCCGATCCCTACGCCGACGAGGCCGCCCCGGCGGATGGCGCCGCGCCCGCGGCCCCCGCCGATCCGTACGGCGATGTGCCGGCCCCGCCCGAGGCGACCCCCGACGAGGACGCCCCCGCCGAAGACGCGCCCGACGAGGCGCCCGCCCCGCCGCCGGTCGACCCGTACGGCTGAGCGCGCGCCGGGAGGCCGGCGCTGTGTCCGATGGATGATGAGCGGGGATGGTTGAGGAGCCGGCGCGTGGCCGCCGCTCGAGCCTTCGGAGCCGTCAGAGCTTCTCGTACGGCGTCTTCGGCGTCTTCGGCGGGTCCTTCTCCTTCGAATCGCGCGGGGTCGGGGTGCGCCGCCGGGTCGGCGGGCGGTTCACCCGCCGCCGGGGCTTGAGCTTCTGCGAGACCTCGACCGGCGCGTCGCCCCGCTCGGCCAGCGTCAGCTCCTGGTCGGCGTCGATGTGCCCGTCGCGGGTGAAGCGCAGGACGACCGGCTCATCGCCGACCTCGGGCTCCCAGGTGAACGGGGTCGTGCCCAGGTGCTCGTCGCCCAGGAAGACCTCGGCCCCCGGCGGGTCGGACTCGACCTCGATCCACGCCGTCGGGGGGGGCGCGACCGGGATCGGATCGAAGACCTCGGGCTGCTCGATCTTCTCGAGGGGCAGCCGGACGTGCTGGATCGAGGCGCCCTTTCCGCTGAGGATGTGGGCCACGTCGGCGTACCCGTCGAGCCGCAGGCTGACGCCCGCCGCCTCGCCCCGTGGCCGGTACAGCTCGAGCGGCGTCTGCCCGATGTGGGACTGGCCGACGTACACCGCCGCCCCCTGGGGCATGCTGTCGATCTTGTAGCGGATGCTCTGCCCCTGCACGACCACCCGCTCGGTGCCGGCGCCGTCCCGGGGGTCGTCGTCGGGCGGGCTCTCGCCGGGCCACATCACCACCGCCGTGACCAGCGCCGCCGCGCCCAGCCCCACCCCGGCCCACTTGAGCCGCCGGCGGCGGGCGGCGAGCGGGCGGATGTTCAGGTCGGTGTTCCGATACATCGTATCGGGCGGCACCGTCGCGATGTGCCCCGCGTGATCGGGCGTGATCTGGCCCGAGTCGCGGTCCACCGGCGGCGGCACCGGCGCGGTCTGGGCCCGGTTGCGGTCGCCGTAATCCTTGGTCTGGCCGAACGAGTCGGTCGGGCGAGCGCTGCCCCAGCCCCCCGACATCGAGCCGAAGCCGTCCATCTGGATCTGGCGCAGCCGGCCGATCAGATCGTCGGCGGTGCGCAGCCGCTTGGCCCGATCCTTCACGCAGCAGTCGGCGATGAGTTGGAGGACCGCGTCGTTGATCTCGGCCTCGGGCACCTCGACCCGCATGTCGGGCAGCGGCTTGCTGGCCTGGGCCATCATCACCGCCATCGGGGTGTTGCCGTCGAACGGCGGCTGCCCGGCGAGCATCTCGTAGAGGATGATGCCCAGCGAGTAGATGTCCGTGCGGTGGTCGACCTTGTGCCCGTGCACCTGCTCGGGGCTCATGTAGTGGGGGGTGCCGAAGATCGAGCCGGCGAGGGTCAGCGCCTTGCCCTCGCTGGTGCGCCCGTCGCCGCCGAGGATCTTGGCGATGCCGAAGTCGAGCACCTTGGCGAAGTCGGGGTCGTTGCCGACGTGATCGATCTGGATGTTCTCCGGCTTGAGGTCGCGGTGCACGATCCCGAGCTGGTGGGCCTCGGCCACCGCCCCGGCGACCTGATCCATGATGCGCAGCGCCCGGGAGAGCTGCATCCGGCCTTCGTTGCGCAGGATGTTGAACAGGCTCTGACCGCCGAGCAGCTCCATCGACATGAAGAGCAGGTCGCCCTCGGTCTTGCCGTAGTCGAAGATCGTGATGGTGTTGGGGTGGCGCAGGCGGCTGATCGACAGCGCCTCCTGCTGGAAGCGGGCGAGGAGCTGCTCGTCGGTGGTGAGCTGGGCCCGCAGGATCTTGAGGGCCACCCGGCGGTCCATCGAGACCTGGCGCGCCTCGTAGACCCGGCCCATGCCGCCCTCGCCGATCAGGCGCACGATCTCGTAGCGGCCGTTGTCGATGGTGCGGCCGATCAACGGGTTCTTGTCGTCTGACGGCTTGTCGTCGGACGGTTGATCGTCGGACGGCTTGTCGGTCATCTCCCGCCTTCAGCCGATCCCCCGCTGGAATCAGCCGGCACACCGGCCGAACTTATCACAGCGCGAGCAGGGTGAACAAAGTTAACAACGCGGCAGCAGGTCAGTCCGTTTCACGATCATGACGCGGCCCGCCGAACCCCACCGAGGCCGGCAACAGCGACTGCGAGATGACGTACTCGCCGCCGAGCCACTGGCCCAGATCGATCTGCTTGCACCGGGGCTTGCAGAACGGGAACACCGGGTTCGCGCTGCGGGGGGCGACCGCCTCGCCGCAGACCGGACATCGCTTCATCGTACCGCCTCCTCGCCCGAGCTACGTCGCCCGGCGCGCGCGTCGTCCGGGCAGATGAACCAGACCGGCCTCACGATGCAAGTGATCCCGACCGCCGACCACCCGGATGTCACCCCGCCGACGCTCCACCCGCCGCTCGATCCGCCACAGGCGCAGGCGGTCGAGCGCCACCCCCGGCCGGTGGTTGCCGGTGATCAGCAGCCACGCCAGCCCGATCGCGAAGAGCCCCATCAGGCCGGCGATGCGCCCGCCGAACAGCAGGTCGAAGGCGTCGAACGCCACCAGCACCCACACCAGCTTGCGGGCCTCGACGTTGAGCAGCGCCATGCGCCGCCGCCCGGCCATGAAGCACCACACCGCCATCAGCGCGTGGGTCACCGGCCCCTCGCCGTACAGCGGCAGCCGGGCCCCGCCGAAGGCCGCCCCCTGCCCCGCCGGCCAGGCCCAGGCCAGCAGGGCGCCCAGCAGATCGGTCGCCAGCACGACGACCGCGGCGAAGACGAGCAGCCGGCGGGCGCCCCAGCGGCGCTCGACCGCGGTGCCCACGAAGACGATCCACAGCGCGGCGACCAGCAGCCCGTAGGCCCGGCCGGGCAGCACGAAGCGCTGAAGCAGGACCAGCGCCACCAGCCCCCCGAGCGCCGCCCCGATCAGGCGGACCCGGTCGTGATCCCACATCGCGCGCAGGCGGTCGACGAAGAAGAGCCCGGCGATGGCCACCAGCACCAGGACCCCGATGATCGAGACCGGGCGGGCCAGCAGCCCGTTGGTGGCCAGCGCCGTCAGCCGCAGGCCGGGCAGGGTCTCGGGGGTCACCGTCAGCCAGGCGTAGAGGGGGTCGACCCAAGTGTGCAGCGCGGTGAGGAGCGCGAGCGCGCCGGCGAGCATCAGCGCGCCGCGGCCGGGGGTCGTGTCGATCGATCGCAGGGCGCCGCCGAAGCGGTCGAAGCCGCCGAAGGACCCCCCCGAGGGTCCACCGGGGGCGCGCTGGCGCGCGGGACGTACCATATCCGGGCCTCACTCCATCGCCGGGCCCGGCGCGGGCCGGGCGTCCGCCCAACCGATGCCGCAGACCCCCTTCGCGATGCATCCACCCGGCGGGCGGGGGGCGCGCCGACGCGGTCCGGTTGGCGTACCGCCGCAGACGCGTTAAGCTGCGCGCCGCACGAACGAGGGCTCGCCGGGCGACCGGCCCCCCGGTCCCGCGCCCACGAAGGAGTTCGGACGTGGCCTACAAAGCCTGCTTCGCCTGCGAACTGCTGTTCGAGGTCGATCCCGGCGCCGGTGACTCGACCCGCTGCCCCCAGTGTGGCGGGGTGCTCAGCGACTACGACCCGTCGGCCGACGAGATCGACGGGCACGCCGAGGACGTGGCGCCCGCGCCGACCCAGGCCAACCAGGCGATCGTGCGCACGATGTCGTACAAGGGCCTCGCCGACGCGGTCAAAGCCCAGATCGGCGGCTCCCAGTCGACCCGGCCCCAGCCCCGGGGGCGGGCGCCGATGCCCCGACCGCGCAGCTCGGGATCGTCCGGCGGCCGGCCCCAGCCCCGCGAGCCCCGGGCGGCGATCCCCGCCCGCCCCGCGCCCCGCGGTCGGAGCGGGGGCCTGATCCCCGCCCGCCCGGCGCCGGAGCGCAAGCGGCCGGTCACCGACGCGATGAAGTCGATGGCCGGCGCGCCCCCCGAGGGCCCCGAGGCCCGCCGCCCCGAGACCGCCCCCATCGGCTCGCTCGACGTCTCGGCCGCCGAGCTGCTGGGCGACACCCCCCGCCCGGCGCCGCTCCCGGCCCGCCCGGCGGCCCCGGTGATCCCCGCCGCCGACGCGCCCCGAGGCACGAAGGTGCTCGACAGCGTCGACCCCGACGACGACGCGACCGCGCTCGACGCCGCTGGCGCCGCGGTGCTCAGCGGAGCCGACGACTCGCTCATCGAAGACATCTCGATGCAGTCGATGCACGAAGACGGCTCGATGCTCGAAGACATCTCGATGCAGTCGATCGTCGAGCCCGCCGGAGGCGGCTACGATCTGCCGGCGACGGTCGCGCTCCAGCAGGATCCGAACCGGCCGCTGCCCCCGATCCCCGGCGCGGCGCCGGCCGCCCCGGCGACCCCCCAGCCCGCGACCCCGGCCCGTCCGGCGCCGGCCTCGCCGTTCGGCGCCGCGCCCCGCGAGCCGACCCCGGCGATGCCTCAGCCGGCCGTAGCCCGACCGGCGGCGCCCCAGCCCGTCGCGCCCCGCCCGGCGATGCCCCAGCCGGCGATGCCCCAGCCGGTGGCCCCCCGCCCCGCCGGGCCGCAGCCCGCCTCGCCGTTCGGCGTGGCGCCCGCCGCGTCCCCCATCGCGCCCGCGTCCCCCATCGCGCCCGCGGCCCCCATCGCGCCCGCCTCGCCCATGGGCGGCGACGACGAGGCCTCCACCGGCGCCAGCGCCTTCGCGGTCGACGACTTCGACGTCGGCGCCGCCCGCAAGGGGGGCCGCTCGAAGCTGCCGCTGATCATCGCGCTGGTGGTCGTGCTGCTCGGCGCCGTCGGGGCCGCGGTGTGGTTCTTCGTGCTGCGCGAGCCGGCCCCCGAGCCGACGGCCGAAGACGCGCCGCCGCCCGAGCTGACCTGGAGCGAGAAGCTCGAGCAGCAGATCCAGGCCGGCCAGGCCCCGCTGCCCACCGTCGACGCCGCCGCCCCGCTCGCCGAGAGCACCTGGGTCGCCGGCGGCCCCGAGGGCATGTCCACCAGCCTGGGGCTGGTGACCGGCATGGCCACCACCGTCATCCGCCAGGGCGCCGCGCAGGAGGACGAGGCCGGCGCGTGGCTGCCGATGATGCAGAAGAAGCTGGCCGAGGGCACCCCCGGCGACGACACGCTGCTTCAGCTCGCCCTGCCCGCCGACATGACCGTGGCCGACTTCCTGCGCATCGCCGACTCCGGCCGCCGCGCGGGGCACGCGACGTTCGCGATGGTCGTCGAAGAGGGCGCCGGCAGCGGCAAGCTGTCCCAGCTCCCGTTCGTGCTCGCGCCGAAGAACGCGCCGCCGCCCGAGAAGGGCATCGTGAAGGTGGGCATCGGCACGCTGGGGCTGCACATCACCGCCCGCGACGCCGAGAACAAGCGGCTGTCCGAGGGGCAGGCCGAAGGCGAGCCGGACCCCGAGCCCCGGGTCCCGATGAAGGCCGGCGCGCTCGACCTCGACGGCTTCGCCGCCCGGCTCGCGGCGCTCAAGGCGGCCCAGCCCGAGATCGAGCGGGTCGTGATCCACCACGCGCCCGAGATGAAGGTCGGCGAGCTGGCCCCGCTGCTGGCCCGGATCTACCAGGGCAGCGAGGGCAAGCGGTTCGCCGAGACCGCGCTGGTGCCGTGACCTCCATCGACTCGGTGCGGGCGGGCTACGTCGAGCACGGGGTCGAGGGCTACTACGCACGCTTCGGCGCCGACTACCGCAACCCCCACGAATCCGCCGTGCGCGAGGCGATCGCCCTGGCCCACGCCCGGGCGCCGCTGCCTCTGGGGCGGATCCTCGATCTGGCCTGCGGCAGCGGCGAGGCCGCGCTGGCGCTGCTCGACCTGGGGGCCGATGACGTCACCGGCTGCGACCCCTACACCGCCGCCGCGTGGAGGGCCCGGGTCGACCGCCCGATCGTGCCCCACAGCTTCGCCGACATCGCCGCCGGCGCGCTCGACGCCCGGCCCCGCTTCGACCTGATCGTGTGCAGCTTCGCCCTGCACCTCGCCGAGCGCTCTCGCCTGCCGGGCATCACCTGGGCCCTGGCCCGGGCCGGCCGCGCGCTGTTGATCCTCAGCCCGCACAAGCGCCCGGCCATCGACGTCGGCTTCACGCAGACCGACGCCTTCGCCCACCGCCGGGTGCGCGTGCGCCGCTTCGACTCTGCGATCTGAGAGCGCCCGCTCAGAGCAGCAGCACGTACTGCACGCCCACCGTGATGAAGGCCTGCCACTGCCACTCGCTGACGTAGGCCTGGGTCTCGCACTCGGCCAGGCCCCGGCGCACCGTGCAGCCGTCCAGCTCGGTGCGCGCCTCAGCGCTGCTGCCCAGATCGGTGTTGTAGGCGCCCTTGAAGGTGAGCGGGACCCGCACCTCGTGCCCGCCGACGGGGATGATCACGTCCAGCCCGAAGCCGAACGCCCACACCCGGTAGTCCTCGGCGATGGCGTCCCAGTCGTCGCGCACGTTGCCCCCGCTGAAGTCGAAGGTCGCCGAGCCGGGGAAGATCCACTCCGGGCCGCCGAAGACGAACGGGCGCACCGGGGTGATCGGCGGTGACAGGCGCAGCAGCAGCGGTACGTGCCACGCATTCTGACCCATCTCGAACTCGTAGCGGGTGCCGTCGTAGACGATGTTGCCCGCGCCGCCGTCGAAGCTGTGGAAGACCTGGGTCTCGAGCGCGGCGATGCCCTGCCAGCCGACCATCAGCCCCACGCCGCCGCCGTAGCCCACCCCGCCGAAGCCGGAGTAGGGCAGCTTCACCAGGGTGCCGTCGATGTCGACGATCTTGTCGTTCTCGGCCGGCTCGTCGATGAAGCTGCCGTTGACGAAGCCGAACCCCGAGAAGCCCAGCTCGATCCCGATGCGGGGCGCGGGCTCCGGCGGCGGCGCCTCGGCCGGGCCGTCCAGCGTCGGGGCCGGCGGGGTCAGGTTCTGGGCGTGGACCGGCGCGGCGACGAGCGCCACGAGAGCGAGCAGGCGATACATCGGATCTCCCCCGAGCAACCCTTCGGGTGTACTGCGAATCGCGGGCGCGGGCAATGCCCCCCGGCGTCGAGCTGGTGGGGCGGACGCGAAGTCCGCGTGATAGGTCCGCGAGTCATTTGGACCCCGATCGAGGCGGGCCGACGACGGCGTGCCAAGGGCACGTCGAGGAGAACCAACACAGAGCGGGGGCGAAAGGGCCGTGGAATTGTCATGCGGATCTCGCGGACGACCCACTACAGCGGCACGCAGCGGCAGACGTGGGACTCGTAGTCCTGGCCGCAGCCCGACTCCTCGTTCTGGCGCACGCAGACCCCGTCGTCGTTCCACGAGCGGGCGCAGCGCCAGTTGTTCGCCAGGCAGAAGGTGTTGCAGTCGATGTCGCCGCCCGGCTCGAGATAGAACTCGCAATATGGCGAGCCGTCGACCTCGGTGCCGCCCTCGCAGAACTCGCTGCGCCCCTGCAAGATGAAGCCCGCGCAGTCGGCCGAGACGGTGCACTCGCCCTCGACGTTGCACAGCCCGACCCCGTTGCACGGCGCGCCCGGCGCGGCCGGCTCGACCAGCGGCGGCTCGGCGCCCTGGCAGCCCATCACGACGAGGCACGGGTCGGGGGTGTAGCGGACCACCTCCTCCCGCATCGGCTCGCCGCAGAACGTCAGCGGATCGTCGTGGCACTCGCCGAGCGCCCGGCAGTTGCCCGTCAGCGGGGTGCGGCGGGTGACGTAGCACACCTCCTCCTCGCCCTCGACGACCCGCTCGTAGACTTCCTCGCCCCCGCAGTCGATGCTCGGACATTCGACGTCGCTCTCGGGCATCTCGGGCACCCCTTGCACGTTGCACAGCGCGCACACGTCGATACGGGTGCCCGGCGCGTCGCAGGTGTCGGGGTTCACCGGCTCGGGGTCGGGCGTCGGGCCCATGTCCAGCCGGGGCTGCGGCTCGGGATCGGGGGTCGGGCCCCGGTCGACCGGCGGGGGCAGCGGCGGGCCGTCGCACGGAGGCACCGTGCAGCCGAACAGCGCGTCGACGCCCGAGACGACCCCGCTGTCGGAGAGATCCTCCCCCGCGGCGCACCCCACGGCGCAGATCGACGCCACACAACACATCAGCCGGATCGATACACGCATAGCGCAACGATACCAGAAGCCTCGCGCCCGATCCCGCGACGCGGCGCCCCGGCCGCGCATCGAGCAGGGCCCGCCCGAACCGCCCGGAGGCCCCGTGAACACCGCCGACCAGCGCGCCGCGCTCGCCGATCGCATCGCCCGCGATCCGACCTACACCCCGCGCACCCGGCACCTCGACGCCGCCGGCCACCCGCGCTACACCAACGCGCTGATCCACGCCGCCAGCCCCTACCTGCTCCAGCACGCGCACAACCCGGTCGACTGGCGCCCGTGGGGCCCCGAGGCCTTCGCCGAGGCCCGGGCCCGGGCGGTGCCCATCTTCCTCAGCGTGGGCTACAGCACCTGCCACTGGTGCCATGTCATGGAGCACGAGTCGTTCGAAGACGAAGAGATCGCCGCCGCGCTCAACGCCGGCTTCGTGCCGGTGAAGGTCGACCGCGAGGCCCGGCCCGACGTCGACGCGGTCTACATGGCGTTCCTCCAGCGCACCACCGGCGGCGGCGGGTGGCCGATGAGCGTCTGGCTCACCCCCGAAGGGCGCCCGCTCTTCGCCGGCACCTACTTCCCCGCCCGGGACGGCGACCGGGGCCCGCACCGGGGCTTCCTGAGCCTGCTGCGGATCATCGGCCGCAACTGGCGGGACCCCGGGTTCCAGGCCCAGGCCGACGAGGTCATCGCCGCGCTCACCGCGCCCGATCGGGCCGCCTCGGCCGCCCTGCCCGCCCCCGAAGCCCTCGCCGGGGGCGCCGCCATCTTCGCGAAGCTCTTCGACCCCGAGTGGGGCGGCTTCGGCCGGGCGCCCAAGTTCCCCCGGCCGGCGGTGCTCGAGATGCTGCTGCGGGCCGGGCGCCGCGCGGGTGACCCCCGGCCGTCGGCGCAGGTGGCCACGACGCTGACCCGGATGCACTGCGGCGGCATGTACGACCACGTCGGCGGCGGCTTCGCCCGCTACAGCGTCGACCGCTTCTGGCGGGTCCCACACTTCGAGAAGATGCTGTACGACAACGCCCAGCTCGCCGTGGCCTACCTCGAAGGCTGGCAGGCGCTGGTATCCGGCGACCCGGACCACCCCTTCGCCCACGTCGTCGACGACGTCCTGGCCTACCTCGACCGCGAGATGAGCGACCCCGCCGGCGGCTTCTACTCGGCCACCGACGCCGACAGCACCGACGAGGCCGGGCAGATGCACGAAGGCCACTACTTCGTGTGGACCCCGGCCGACATCGACGCCGCGCTGCCCCCCGCCGACGCCCGGTGGGTCCGGGAGACCTTCGGGGTCGAGCCGGGGGGGCACTTCGAGGGGCGCAGCGTGCTGCACCTCGCCGAGCCGCTGTCGACCGCCGAGCGGGCCCGCTGGTCGGGGATCCGCGAGGCGCTGCGGGCGACCCGGGCGAAGCGGGCGGCGCCCGGCCTCGACGACAAGGTGCTGACCGCGTGGAACGCCCTGACCGCCTCGGCCTTCGCCCGGGCCGGGGTCGCGCTCGCCCGCCCCGACTGGATCGCGCGGGCCGGGCGCTGCGCCGGCTTCCTGCTCGACAACCTGCGCGACGGCGACCGGCTGCACCGCACCTGGCGCCGGGGAGAGGCCCGGCACCCGGCGGTGCTCGAGGACTACGCCACGCTGATCATCGCCTGCCTCGACCTGCTCGAAGCCACCGGCGCCGTGCGCTGGCTCGACGCGGCCCTCGCGCTGCAAGCCACCCTCGACCAGCGCTTCGCCGACCCCGCCGGGGGCTACTTCCGCACCGCCGACGACGCCGCCGACCCGCCGCTGCTCTTCCGGGAGAAGCCCGACTACGACGGCGCCGAGCCCGGCGGCAACAGCCAGGCCGCGCTGGGGCTGCTGCGGCTGGCCGAGCTCACCGGGGACGCCGAGCACCGCCGCCGGGCCGAGGGCACGCTGCGGGCGCTGGGGCGGCTGATGAGCGAGGCGCCGCACGCGGTGCCCAAGGCGCTGTGCGCGCTCGATCGGGCCCACGGCGACACCCGCGCCGTGATCATCGTCACCCCGCCCGGCGCCGATCCCGCCGAGGCCACCGCCGAGCTGTGGCGCGAGGCGCGGTGCCTCTTCGCCCCGAACACGGTCCGCCTCTTCGGGCCGGCCGACGGCCCGCTGGCGAAGCGGATCCCGCTGTTCGCCCAGCGGGTGGCCCGCGGCGGCGCGGCGACGGCCTACGTCTGCGTCGGCACCACCTGCGACCAGCCGACCACCGATCCGACCGCGCTCGCCGGGCAGCTCGGCTGACGACCGCCCCGGCGGATCACTCCGGCCGGCCCCACAGCCCCAGCCGGAAGCGCCCCCGCACCGGCGCGCCGGGCGCCTGCCCGATGGCGTCGAAGACCACCTGCCCGGTCTCGCAGGTCGCGAGCTGGAAGACCTGCCCGCTGCGCTGATCGAGCACGCTGTAGACGCAGTAGATCCGGTCGTCGAGCAGGATCTCGCCCGGCGCGAACAGCGCCGGATCGGCCGCCACGGTGACGAAGGTGATCGTGCCGTCCCCGAAGAACTGGCTGCTGATGAGCACCGCCGCCCCCTGGTCGCCGAAGCCGGCCGCCGCGCCGACCCCCACCGCCGCGGCCGTCGTGTCGTAGACCGTGCCCTCGAAGGTGCCGTCGCCCGCCTCGAAGACGTTGTCGGTGGGCCACGCGCCCCACGTCGTCTCGAACGTGCCCTCGATCACCCCCACCGGCGCGGTGCACAGCGTCGGGCGCAGCGGCAGATCCCAGCCGGCCCCGCCCGCGGCCAGCTCCCGACGGATGGCCTCGCCCTTGGCCTCGACGTAGCGCCGCAGCTCGGCCACCGCCTGCGCCTGCTGGCCCCGCTCGGCGGGCATCAGGGACGGCTCGATCAGGGCCTGCATCCGGTCGATCTCGGCGTTCAGCGCGTCGGGATCCCAGGCCGCCACCAGCTCGCCCATGCGCGCGACGTAGCGGGCCCGCCCCTCGGGGTGCAGGTACAGCCGGCGGGCGATGGCCCCGATGGCGAACACCGAGTGCGGCCCCCGGCGGCCCTCGTAGAAGAGGTACGGCGGCTGGAAGCTGCCGTCCGGGCCCCAGGGGATGAAGCGGATCCGCCCGTCGGCCGGGTGCTCGTAGAACCAGAAGTTGTTGGTGTTGCCGCTGTAGCCGTCCCAGTGCCCCACCAGCGCCTCGGTGGCCCAGAACGTGAGGAAGGCGTCCAGGTCGAGCGCGCCGTCCAGCGCCTCGAGCAGCTCGTCGTCGGGCGCGTCGAGCGCCGCGATCACCCGGTCGATGCTCGCCGCGCGGGGGGCGTCCTCGTGGTTCTTCTGCTCGATGGTGCCCCGCCACTCGGGGCGGAAGTCGCTCAGCGTGCCCTCGTACAGCCAGCCGCTCGGATCGCCGAAGTGCGCCGCGAGGAACGGCGCCTTGAGGCTCTCGACGTGGGCGAAGACCCCCATCTCGACCCCGTTGACCGTCAGCCGGGCGAAGTTGCACCGGGGCGCGGGCAGCCCGTGGGCCGCGAAGACCCCGTAGGCCAGGCAGGTGCGCAGGCGGCTGTCGTCCTGGCGGCCGTTGTTGAGGGTCAGCCGGGTCAGGCCGCGGTGGGTCTGGCCGTCGACGTACTTGTCGAAGCGGATCTTGACCGAGGGTCGGCTGCCGCTGACCGACCCATAGAAGCCCTTCTTGCGGATGGCGACGTCGTCGTACACCTGCCCGTCGACCGTCACCCGGGCGGGGAACCAGTCATAGGGCGAGGGGAACGGCGCGTCGAGGCAGTCGGGGCGGGCGAAGTCCAGCTCCCCCCGGTTCTGGACCCGCAGGGCGTCCCAGTCGGCGGGGTCGATCTCGACGGCGACCTCGACGAGGTGCTCGGGGTCGAAGACCGCCGGATCGGGCTGGGGAGTGGCGGCGTCGGGCGCCACCGGGCCGGCGTCGGGCGCCACCGGGCCGGCGTCGGGCGCCACCGGGCCGGCGTCGGGCGCCACCGGGCCGGCGTCGGGCTCGGCGTCGGGCGCAGGGCCCGCGTCGACCGGCTCACCCGCCGCGCCGTCGGCGACCGCCCCGTCGACCTCGACCGCGCCCGACCCGTCATCACAGCCCGCCGCGCCCAGCAGCGCCGCCAGCGCCCAGCCCCATCGCCGCATCTCGACCTCCCGAAGCGTTCGGGGCACCGTACGACACCGCGCCCGCCCGATGTGTCGTTTTCGTGACGCCCGCGCGCCGCCCGGCGGGATCCCTCTGGTCGCGCCTGGGCGACAGTGGCATGGTGCGCGCCGAAAGGGAGGTGGCATGGGAACGAGGCTGATCGCGCTCGGATGTCTGGCGCTGGGGCTCTTCGGCTGCGTGCCATCGAGCGGCGGGGACGGCGGCAGCGGCGGCAGCCCGCCCGCCGGCGACGGGACGGTCGAGGGCGACGACGGCCCGCCCGCCGGGGACGCCACGCCGAGCGGGGACGCCGGGCCTGACGCCTGCGCGCCCGACTGCGCCGACCGGTCATGCGGCGACGGGCAGTGCACTGGGGCCGAGACCTGCGCGAGCTGCCTCGCCGACTGCGGCTGCCCCGCCGACCGGATCTGCACCGAAGCGGGCCTGTGCGAGCCCGAGGCGTGCCAGGGCGAGGGCTGCGGCGCCCCGCCCCGCATCCTGACCTTCAACGCCAACGTGCGCACGCTCACCGAGGGCGGCGAGGTGATCCTGTCGGCGGTGGTGACCGACCCCGACGGCATCGGCGACCTCATCGGGGGCGTGCTCGAAGACCCCGGCGGCGCCTCGTACGGGGCCTTCGCCACCGCCGGCGAAGAGGGGGCCTACGGCCTGACACTCTCGTGGGCCGCGCTGCACGCGGTGCGGCCGATCGAGTTCGACGGCGAGGCGACCCGATCGCTGGTGGCGGCGTTCTTCGATCAGGCCGGCAACCGCACGACCCAGGTGCTCGAGCTGACCCTGCACTGCCGCGACGCCGGCGGCTCGGCGTGTGACGGGGCCTGCGTCTCGCTCGACTCGGCCGCGCACTGCGGCGCCTGCCGGGCGGTGTGCGACGACGTCTGCGAGGACCGGACCTGCGTCTGCCCCGAGGGCCTGACCCGCTGCGGCGGCGCGTGCGTCGACACCGCCGTCGACCCGACCCACTGCGGGATCTGCGACATGGCCTGCCCCGGGGCCGAGGGCGGGGCCCCGACCTGCGTCGACGGCCGCTGCGCCGACCCCTGCCCGGGGGCCATCGAGGCCTGCGGCGGGGTGTGCGTCGACGTCCGGGTCGAAGTCGAGCACTGCGGCGACTGCGGGCAGGTCTGCCGGGCGCCCGAGAACGGGACCCCCGCCTGCCGGGCCAGCCGATGCGAGGTGGACTGCGACCCCGGGTCGCGGCTGTGCGACGCGGCGTGCGTGCCCTGCCCCGAAGGCGGCGTCGAGGGCACCGCCTGCGCCGACGATGCCTGCGTGGCGACCCGCTGCGCCGAGGGCTTCGAGCTGTGCGGCGGGGCCTGCGACCGCTGCCCCGCCGACGCCGTGCTGACGGTCGGCTGCGCCGACGACCGCTGCGTGGCCACCGCGTGCGCCCCGCGCCACCACCCCTGCGCCGAGGGCTGCTGCCCGTGGCGGACCGAGGTCATCGGCGAGGCCGGCACCCGCTTCGACATGGTCGTGCGCGCCGACGGGGTGCACGTCGTGGTCGGCGACCGGGCCGGCGCCCGCTACGGCCGGCAGGTCGACGGCGACTGGCGCTGGGAGCCGGTGCACGCGCTCGACGAGCGGGCCCAGAACAGCGTCGACGTCGCGCTCGCCTTCGGGCCCGACGGGCCGTACGTGGCCCTCACCGCGGTCTATCCCCCGCCGCCGGGCGGCCGGGCGGCCTCCGAACTGGTCCTCTTGCAGCGCGGGCCCGACGGCTGGGCCGAGGTCGATCGGGTGCGCGGCGGGCAGTCGACCGTCGACAACCCGGCGCTGGTCGCCGACGGCGACACGCTGTGGATCGCCTTCGAAGACGGCGTGCCCCATGTGGGTGACACCGCCGAGGATCTGGCCCTCGCCGAGCCGGTCGGCGAGAGCGCCGGCTGGAGCCCGCACCTCGCCGTCGACCGCGACGGCGAGGTGCACCTGGCGTACTGGATCGTGTTCCCCAGCGGGCTGGGCTACGCCCGCCGGGCGCCGGGCGGCGCGTTCGAGGAGGTCGACATCGAGGCCCCGCGCGGCGGCGGGCTGAGCCCGCGGGTCGCCATCGACGCCGACGGGCACCCGGCGGTGCTGCACCGCACCGACGACGAGGCCTTCGACATGTCCCGCTTCGACGGCAACGGCTGGCGGACCCGGGCGCCGTTCCCCGGCATGCGGGCCCAGATCGGCCACGACCTGATCCGCCACCCCGAGGGCGACCTCATGGGCTGCTTCGGCAGCCAGCTCGGGGTGTTCGTCTTCCGCGAGGACGGGCTCGAGTGGCAGCTCGACGAGGTGGCCAACGGCGCCGGGGTCTTCTGCAAGCTCGGGGTGGGCGCCGATCGGGCGCTGCATCTGATCTACCATGGGGATGACGGGCTGACCTACGCCCGCTGAGCCACGCCGGGGGAGCCACATGCCGTCGATCACCGCCCTCACCGCCTGGATCGCGCTGCTCGCCCCGCCGACCGTGCCGCTCGGCGACCAGCCCGCCCTGATCGGGGTGATCACCGAGCAGGCCCCGCTGGGCTGCGAGGGCGACCTGAACGCGCCGAAGGAGGTCTGGGGGCCGCCGTACTACGAAGCGGGCTTCGTGCGCCTCGTGCCCGCTGGCGCCGACCCGGCGGATCACGCCGGGCACCCGGTCGCCGTGCTGGGCGGGCCGCTGCCGGGCCCCGCGCCCGACCGCTCCCAGGGCTGCCAGCCGATGCAGATGCGCAGCGACTGGATCTACAGCAAGAACGGCATGCGCGTCGCCCGCACCACGCCGCCGCACGTCGCGTTCCGGGCCGCCGCGATCCGCCGGTTGCAGGGCCTCGTCACCGCCGAGCACATCCGGGCGGCCCGGGTCCGGGGCGACGCCGAGCACATCGGGGACAGCGTCGCGATCACCGTGCGCAACGTCTTCGACCGGCCGCTGGAGGATCTGACGCTGAAGCTGCACCACGAGGGCTGCTACGGCAAGCCGGGGGCCACCGCGGCCACCGCCCGGCGGGCGCTGCTGAAGCCGGGCGAGACCTGGACCGCGACCCTGCCGGCCTACGAGGCCCGGACCCGCAAGCCGCACCCCGCCCGGCGCGGCGAGTGGCACGCCGCCCGGGCGATCACGCTCGTCGGGGGCGGGGCGCGGACCGCCTTCGACCTCGAGCTGCCGCTGTCGGCGCTGGCGATCGAGGTCCCCTGCCCCGGCCGCCGCTGAGCCCGCCCGCGCCGGACCCCCGAGAATCGCGGCTCCCGATCACGGTTGTCGGCGTACACTGGCGCGGCGCACGCCGACACCGGAAGACGCCCATGCACCGAACACTCGTGGCCCTGGCAGTGCTCGCCCTCACCGGCGGATGCGACGACGGCGGCGACGCCCGCCCCGACGCGGCACCCTCCCCGACCGCCGACGGGGCGATCGACGCCGCGCCCGACGCCGCGCCCGGAGCCGACGCCGCGCCCGAAGCCGACGCCGCGCCCGGAGCCGACGCCGCCGACCTCGACGCCGGCCCCGACACCCCCGACGCCGACCCCGACGCCGACCCCGACGCCGACCCCGGCGCCCCCGACGCCGGCGAGGGACGGGCCTGCCCCGGCCCGTTCGACGCCCTGCTGCCCGAGCGCGGCCTGTCCTACGGCCCCGCCCCCCGGCAGGTCTTCGACCTCTACCTGCCCGACGCCCCCGGCCCGCTGCCGGTCTTCGTCTGGATCCACGGCGGCGGCTGGCAGGGCGGCGACCAGAGCCGGGTGCCGCCCCAGGCGGTCGCCCTGACCGACCGGGGGCTGGCGGTCATGTCGATCACCTACCGCCTCAGCGACCACCCCTTCCCCACCCCGATCAGCGACGTGCGGTCGGCCATCCGCTGGATCCACACCGAGGGCCCCGCCCGGGGCCTCGACCCCGCGCGCATCGCCGTCGGCGGATCGTCCGCCGGGGGCCACCTCGCGGCCATGCTCGGGGTCGCCGCCGAGGTCGACGCGCTCGACGTCGAGCCGGCCGATCCCGCGCCCCGGGTACACCTCGTGATCGACTTCTTCGGCCCGTCGAACCTGCTCGCGATGGACGGCGACGCCGAGGACAACGGCTGCCCCGCCGGCGCCCTGTGCCACGACTGCGCCGGCTCGCCCGAGGCCCGGCTCATCGACTGCGAGGCCGAGCTGTCCACCTGCCCCGAGCCGGCGTTCCTCGCCAGCCCGGTGAGCCACGTCGACCCCGGCGACCCCCCGTTCGTCGTGCTGCACGGCGACGCCGACTGCACCGTGCCCACCCCCCAGGGCCAGCGCATGCACGACGCGCTCGTCGGGGCCGGCGTCGAGTCGACCCTGCACATCGTGGCCGGCGCGGGGCACAACGTGCAGCAGGTCAGCGCCGGGGAGAGCTGGGGCCTCATCCACGACGCCCTCGACCGCCACATCCTCGACTGCGCGCGCGACCCGGCGCCCGCCCCCGACGGCGGCCTGCCCGACCCCGACGGCGGCGCGCCCGGCCCCCTGCCGCAGTGCCTCTACGACAGCTGCCCCGACGAGGCCGCCGCCTGCGCCGCCGACCCCGGCTGCCTCGAGTTCGAAGAGTGCGCGCGGGGCTGCCTCGGTATGAACGGCTGCATCGCCGGCTGCAGCGAGGGCGTGCCCCGCGAGACGGTCGACCGCCACCGGGCCATGTTCATGTGCGGCCGACCGGCGGGCTGCTACCGCTGATCGGGCGCTGCGCCTTGCGCTGCTCGACGCCCGAAAACAGAATGGCGCGATGCAGGACACCCCGCTCGCCGACCGACTCGCCGACATCACCACCAAGCTGCGCCGGGCGCGGTTCCGACGCTGCGCCCCGTTCGGCGCGTCCCAGCACGGCCTCGAGCTCGAACCGCCGCTGCCCGAAGACCGGGTCGCCGCGTTCGAGGCGGCCCACGGCGTCACCCTGCCCCCTGACTTCCGGGCCTTCCTGACGACCGTCGGCGCCCGGGGCGCGGGCCCCTACTACGGGCTGCACGGCCTCGACCGGTGGGACGACTTCGTCGAGTGGATCAACGACGAGGCGCCGCCCGGCTGGCTCACCCGCCCCAGCCCGCTGAAGCCCGGCGCCAACCCCCTGCCCGACCAGCCCGGCGACGAGGACGACGAGGACGACGAGGACGCGCTGCCGCCCGACGTGCTCGCCGCCTACCAGGGCACGATCGCGCTCGGCAGCCGGGGCTGCACCTACGCGACGCTGCTGGTGATCACCGGCCCGATGCGGGGGCGGGTGGTCTACGTCTCGGCCGACGGCGACGAGCCGCCCTACGTCTGCCGCGACCCCGACTTCGTCGCCTGGTACACCCGCTGGCTCGACGAGATGCTCGAGGGCTACACCGACAGCTGGTTCGGCTACGGCCCGGCCGGCGGAGAGGCCACGCTGCGGGCCATCATCGAGCGGACCGACGACGGCGAGCTGCGCCGGGAGGCGGCGGCCAACCTGCACAAGCTGCCGGCCCTGTCGGCCGATCTGTGGCCCGCGCTCGCCCCCCGGCTGCGCACGCCCGACCCGTCGCAAGCCACGCTCGTCTCCCTCTTCGCCAAGGCCCCGCCGACCTGGGCCGACGCCGTCGCATCCGCCCTCGACGCCGCCGATCCCGCGGTCCGCAGCGCCGCGTGCCGGGCGCTGATGGCGCTCGATCCCGAGGGCCGCGCCGAGACGATCTGGGCCCGGCTGCTGAGCGATCCGGCGCCCGCGGTGCGCCAGTCGGCGTTCCACGGGCTCTCCGAGGCCGGCGCGATCGACGACGCCCGCCTTCAGCGGCTGCTGCGGGACCCCGAGATGGGCCGGGTGCGGCACTCGGCCCTGCGCGCCATGAAGCCGACCGCGGCCCACACCCCGCTGCTGGCCGAGCTGCTCGTCGACCCCGACTCGGGCATCTGCCGTCAGGCGGCGTACGCGCTGCGCGACATGGGGGCCGACGCCCTGACCGACGAGGTGCGGGCGACGGTGCACCGCAACACCGTCGCCCGGCTGCCCACCGCGACCGACGAGTACGCCCGCGCGGCCCTGGTCCGGTTGGCGGGCCAGACCGGCAACCGCGCCGCGGCCGACCTGCTGCTGGCCATGGCCGATGATCCGGCGCTGAACGACTTCGAGCACCTCGACGCGGTCCAGGCTCTCATCGCGATGGGCGAGCCGCGGGCGTCGTTCATCGCCCGCCGCATGCTGGGGGAGCACCGCACGCCGACCGCGCCGGGCATGGGCCACACCCGCACGATCGCCACGCTGGTGGCCGAGGCGCTGAAGGCGTCGCCGAGCGAGGTGCTGCGCGGGTTGAAGCGGCGGGGGTGACCACCCCCCCGTCGACGACGTGAGCGATCGACCTCGCCGCACGCGCCACCTGCCCTGCATCCCCCGACATCGACCCCCGCGTCACGCCGCCCTGCCCCCGCCGCCGAGGTCGACCTCGGCGACAGCCGGGCCCCCAGCCCGATCCACGACATCGACCGCCGCTCACCCACCCCAGGCCGCCTCCACCGCGCGGGCGACAGCGCTCAGCTCGGCCGAGCGGATCTCGAGGTTGCAGATGACCGCCACGGCGAACCGATCTCCCGGGCGCCGGAGCAGATAAGCCGCCCCGCCGGTCGCCCCGCCTCCGTGCCCGACCCACGGGCGACCATCGGCGTCGGCTTCGACGCGCCACCCCAGCCCGTACCCGGTCGAGGTCCCATCGGGCAGGATCACCGGGGCGTAGGTGCCCAGGCGGGCGTCTTCGGCGGGGGTCAGCAGCGCCCCGGCGTCGAGCGCGATGGCGAAGCGGGCGAGGTCGGTCACCGAGGCCAGCACCCCGCCGCCGGGCAGCTTCCAGCTCGGGTCGACCGCCGGGGCCGGCACGAAGCCGCCGTCGGGCCCCCGGCGGTACTGGCCGGCGCGGTCGAGCACCGTCAGGCCGGGGGCGGCCATGCGGGCGGTCGCCATGCCGGCCGGCGCGAAGACCTCCCGCCGGGCGGCCTCGGCGAAGCTCGAGCCGGTCACGGCGGGCACCAGCGCGGCGAGCAGGTTGTAGGCGTAGGTCGAGTAGAGGTAGCCGGCGCCCGGGGCGAAGGCCAGCGGCGCGTCGAGCACGCCGTAGATGCGGATGGCCGCGTCGACCGAGTCGAAGACCCGGGCGTTCTCCTTCTCGCCGGCCGCGTAGCGGTCGTGCCGGATCCCGGTGGTGTGGGTCAGGATCTGGCGGGCGGTGAGCGGCGCGATGTGCGGCGGCAGGCCGGCGACGTGGGCCCCGATGGGCCCGTCGAGGTCGAGCCGGCCCTGCGCGGCGAGGCGGGCGACGAGGGTGGCGGCGATGGGCTTGGAGATCGAGCCGACCCGGTAGACGGTCTGCGAGGTGGCCTCGGCCCCGGTCTCGACGACGGCGACGCCCCGCCCGCCGGCCCACACGACGCGGCCGTCGTCGACCACCGCGACGCTGAGGCCGGGCACGTCGAGGGCGGCGAAGCGCTCGGCGATGGCGGCCTCGGCCCGGTGGATGCGATCCGAGACGGGGGACGAGGTGACCCCGATGCTCGGCGCGGGGGCCGGGGGCGCGCCGCAGGCGAGCAGCGCGAGGGCGAGGGCGAGCGGGTGGATCCGGCGCATGGTCACCTCGACAGGGGGCGCCGAGGAGGGTGCGCCTCGGGCGCGGCGCTGTCGAGCGGGATCAGGCGCGCTCGGTCATCCAGTCGTCGCAGAGCAGGGTGTTCGGACTGACGTGAGCCGACCACGACCTGGAAGAGATGGGTGACGGCCCGCCCTGGCTGCGGGTATGCCATTCGGGCGCCTCTCCACCCACCGGGGCCGCTTGCCACGCGGGTGCGGCGGGCCGATACTCTTGACATACCGACCCGGAGTCCACCGGTGACACACGCCCACCCGCCTCGGCACACATCCCACGCGCCCATCAGGTGGCTCCTTCTCACCGTTCCCGTGGTCCTCGCCGGATGCGTCGATCTGTTCGGGGTCCCTACCCGGCGTCCAGCGTCCGATGGCGGGCACCATCCCGACGGGTCGGCCGCCGAGCCGGGCGACGGGTCACCGATCGACACCGGCGCCTCGACTGACCGCAGCGTCGACCCAGACACGTCCGAGCCGGTCTGTGAGCCCGAACCGGAGGTGTGCGACGGGCAGGATCAGGACTGTGATGGGCGCGCGGACGAAGGGCTCCCAGCCCCTCCGTGTGGTGACTTCGGCGTCTGCGCGACGGCGCGGGCCACATGCATGGGCGCGGCCGGCTGGCAGTGCGCCGACCTCGACGCGCTGCCGGGCTACGAGCCCGAAGAGATCCGATGCGATGGGATCGACGAGGACTGCGACGGCGCGGTCGACGAGCTGGCCCGGTGTTGCGCCGTGCGAGGCGCGAGCGAGGCGTGCGGCGGCGTCGGGATCTGCGTCGGGGATCGGTCTGCGCGCCCCCGGGTGAGTTCGACATGGTGGCCCCCGACCCCGGACACCCCGAGGGGCCGCAGCGTCGCGTTCGCATCACTCGAGCGATCCTGCTGCAAGAGACCGAGGTCACCCGCAGCGCGTGGCGCGCGCTGACCGAGGGAGACAGCTTCGCCGCCGACTGTCGCTTCGACGACGACGCCTGTCCGGCGGACAACCTCAACTTCTACGATGCGGCCTATTACGCCAACGTGCTGTCCGACGCGCACGCGCTCGAGCGATGCTACGACTTGCAGGGGTGCTCGGGCGCGGTCGGGGTGGATCTCGAGTGTGGCGCGGTCGGCTTCGGGGGCCTCGACTGCGAAGGCTACCGGCTCCCGACCGAGGCGGAGTGGGAGTACGCAGCCCGGGCGGGCAGTCGAGCGCGGTTCGCTCACGGGGATGACGTCTGCCGGCTCATCGAGTACGCCTGCTACCGCGACGAGTTGGACGACCTCGAAGCCGACTGCGAGCGGGCGGACCCACCGCGGGACGGCGCCACGGTCTGCGCCGTCGGCCTGCGCCGGGCCAATGGCTGGGGCGCCTACGACATGCACGGCAGCCTGTGGGAGTGGACCAACGACGCCTATGCGCCCTACGCCGCAGCGCAAGCCGAGGATCCGGTCGTGCCGCCGGGCGCCGAGAACGTGCACCGCGGGGGGAGCTTCTCGAGCCCGAGCGCGCGGTCCACGGTCTACGCCCGGGGCGCCAATGGCTCATCGGGCCGGCGCACCGACAACCTGGGCTTCCGGCTCGTCCGCACGGTGCCAACCGCCGGGGAGTAGCCCGGTTGGCTGGTGGCCCGCGCTGGGGCCACGCTCTCAGTCGCAGGTGTACGACAAAGCGTAGCGGGCGCGGCCGGCGGGCTCGACCCGCAGCTCGAGGTCGGCCTCGCCGTCGAGGTCGCCGGGCACGAGGTGCTCGTCGTCGGTGGCGGTGTCGGCCCGGTCGAGGATCTCGCCGTCGGCGGTGCTCAGGGCGAGGGCCAGGTCGCCGTCGAGGTGGGCGAAGCGCACGTGGGCCCGCAGGCGGCAGCCGGGCGGGGGCTGGATCCGGTAGCGGTCGCCGGCGGGGTCGGACGCGGTGCAGGTGATCCCATAGGCGACGGCGTCGGGGGCGAGGGCGACCGGCTCGGCGGGCTCGCCGGGGTCGTCGGCGGGGCAGTCGAAGCGGGGCAGGCAGCGGCCGGCGGGGTCGGGTTCGAAGCCGTCGGCGCAGGCCCCGAACGGCGCGCAGACGCCGTCGCCGCCGTCGAAGTGGTCCGGGGCGCACGATCCGGCCGCGACGCATGATCCGTCGCCCCCGTCGGCATAACCCGGCGCGCAGTCGCCGACGGTGCAGGCCCCGGCGCCATCGTCCCGCTCGCCGGCGGGGCAGGCGGCGGTGCGGGCGCAGTCGCCGGCCGGGCGTCGGTGGAAGCCGGGCGCGCAGCGGTCGAGCGGGGTGCAGGCGCCGTCGCCCCCGTCGTGGAACCCGAGCGCGCACCGCCCGGCGGGCAGGCAGCGGCCGTCGCCCCCGTCGGCGTAGCCCGGCGCGCATTGCCCGAGCGGCGCGCAGCCGCCGGCGCCGTCGTCGACGCGGCCGTCAGGGCAGTCGATCCCCCGCCCGCAGCGATCGGCGTCCCGGTCGAGGCGCAGGCGGTAGCGGGCGCTCTGGCCCGGCGGGCCGTCGATCCGCAGGTAGACGGTGGCGGCGGGGCCGGGCGGGATCACGAGACGCTCGCGGTCTTCGTCGCCGTGGCTGCCGGCGAGCGGCCCGGCGCCGGCGCCCTCGACGCCGGTGTCGGGGCCAGCGAGCAGGGTGAGCGAGAGGTCGGCCTCGGCCCCGGCGAAGTCGAGGCGGGCGACGGCGGCGCAGTCGGGGGTCCGGGCGACGGCGTAGAGGTCGGCGTCGCCGGGGCAGACGATCCCCCGGGCGGCGCTGTCGAGGGGCAGCGGGCGGGCGTCGCTCCAGCGGGCGTCGGGCTCGCCGGGGTCGTCGGCGGGGCATGCGAACCCGGGGTGACAGAGTCCGGCGGCGTCGGCGGTGGCCCCCTCGGCGCAGACGTCGACCGGCGCGCAGCCGCCGAGGCCGTCGTCGTGGAAGCCCGAGGCGCAGGCGCCCTCGGCGACGCAGGTCCCGTCGCCGCCGTCGTGGGCCCCGAGCGCGCACTCGTCGGCGCAGCCCCCCAACCCGTCGTCCCGCCGGGCGCCGCAGTCGAGCGGGACCCGGCAGCGCAGGCCGGGGGCCGGCGCGAAGCCCTCGGCGCAGATCCCTTCGGGCCGGCAGACCCCGTCGCCGCCGTCGTGGAACCCGTCGGCGCACAGGCCGGGCGGGGCGCAGCCGACGCCGCCGTCCCGCAGGCCGTCGGGGCAGGCGCAGGCCCCGTCGGCGAGGACGTGATCTCCGACGCAGGTGCCTTCGGGCGCGCACACCCCGTCGCCGCCGTCGTGGAAACCGGGGGCGCAGCCGACGGCGCAGGCCCCGGTCCCGTCGTCGTCGAAGCCCGGCGCGCAGCGGCCGAGCGGCACGCAGGCTCCACCGCCGCCGTCGTGGAACCCGAGGGCGCAGGCGTCGGCCACGCAGGCCCCGTCGCCGCCGTCGCGGAAGCCCTCGGCGCAGCGGGTGCAGGCCCCGTCGGCGTCGAGGGCGTAGGCCGCCGCGCAGGCCCCGAACGGCCGGCAGGTGCCGTCGCCGCCGTCGTGCCCCGCGGCGTCGACCCGGATGGCGTAGCGGGCGGTCTCGTCGCCGAGGTAGCCGAACACCCGGGCGTAGTAGCGGCCGGCGCCGGTCCACGGCAGATACTCGTCGTCGCTGGCCGAGGCCCGGGCGTCGACGACTTCGCCCTCGTCGTTGCGGTCGCCGAGGTCGCGGATCCACTCGAGGTCGAGGTCGCCGTCGGCGTGGGCGAAGCTCAGGCGCACCGCGGCGGGGCACGGGCTGTCGAGGTCGACGGCGAAGAGGTCGACGTCGCCGGGGCAGATGACGCCGTAGACGCTGCGCCCGAGCGGCAGCGGGGCGGCGGCGTCGAAGCCGGCGCCGGCCGGGTCGGGGTCGTCGCAGCTCAGCCCGGCCTGGCAGACCCCGGCGGCGTCGGGAGTGAAGCCGTCGGCGCAGTCGTCGAGCGGGCGGCAGGTGTCGTCGCCTCCGAGCTGGTGGCCGATCGCGCAGGAGTTGGCCGGCACGCAGGTCCCCTCTCCGTCGTCGTGGAACCCGAGGGCGCAGTCGGCGGCGCAGGCGCCCCGGCCGTCGTCCCGGGCGGGGGCCTCGCAGGCGGCGGTGGCCACGCAGCCCCGGTCGAGCGTGGGGTGGTGCCCCGGGGCGCAGATCCCGAGCGGCCAGCATTCGCCGTCGCCCCCGTCGGCGTAGCCCCGGGCGCAGGCGCCTTCGGGCACGCAGCGGCCGTCGCCCCCGTCGTGGAAGCCGTCGGCGCAGTCGAAGCACTCGCCGAAGTCGTCGAGGGCGTAGCCCGCCGAGCAGGCGTCGCGCGGGGCGCAGCGGCCGTCGCCCCCGTCGTGGCCGTCGATGCTCACCGCGAGGCTGTAGGCCGCCCCGGCGCCGTCGAAGCCGTAGACGATCGCGTAGTACAACCCGCCGGCGGGCAGCCGGACCTCGACGATCTCGTCGTCGTCGGCGCTGTCGCCCGAGGCGATCCGCGCGCCGAGCGCGTCGACGATCAGCACGTCGAGGTCGCCGTCGGACGCCCGGTGGCGCAGCTCGAGCCGCATCGGGCACGGGGCGTCGGCGTCGAAGGCGACGATGTCCTCGTCCCCGGGGCAGATCACGCCCTCGATGGCCGGGTCGCCGGGCAGGTAGTAGCCGGCGGTGTCGAAGTCGTCGTCGTCCTCGGCGCCGTCGTCGACGCAGGCCGGGCCGGCGTCGGGTCCGGCGTCGGCGGGGCCGCGGTCGACGGCGACGTCGGCCGCGGCCTGGGGGGTGTCGTCGTCGCAGGCGAGGCCGGCGAGGCCCAGGGCCAGCGCGAGGGCGAGGCGGTGGTGCATGGGTGATCCTCCGGGGGCCAGAGTACCGGAGGCGGGTGTCAGCCGGGAGGGGCCGGGGCTACATGCGGTCCCGGTACCAGGCGATCGTGCGGGTGAGCCCTTCGACCAGGTCGATCTTCGGGTGGTAGTCGAGCCGCTCGGTGGCCTTGTCGATGTTGGGGATGCGCAGGTCGACGTCGGCCCGGTCCATCTCGCGGAACCGCAGCGGGCTCTTCGAGCCGGCCAGCGCCACGATCTGGCGGGCGAGGTGCCAGATCGTCAGCGTGCTGCGGGGGTTGCCGATGTTGAAGGCGTGGCCCACCGCCTGCTCCCGCTCGAGGGCGGCGACGACCCCGTCGACGATGTCGTCGATGTAGCACCACGACCGGATCTGCGATCCGTCGCCGTGGATCTCGAGCACGTCGCCCCGCAGCGCGCGGGTGATGAAGTGGTGCACCGCGCCCTCGCCGACCTGGTTGGGGCCGTAGATGTTGAACGGGCGGATGCTGACGGTGGGCAGGCCGCGCTCTTTGTGGAACGACAGCGCGAGGTGCTCGGTGGCCAGCTTGCTGACCGCGTAGGTCCAGCGGGCCTCGCCGACGGCGCCGAGGCTGGTGGCGTCGCCCTCGGTGACCTTGTAGGCGAAGCGGCCGAAGACCTCGCTGGTGCTGAAGTCGACGAAGCGCCGGCAGCGGCCGCCGGCGAAGGCGGCGTCGAGCGCGTGCACCGTGCCCATCAGCGCCACCCGCATGGTCAGGATCGGGCGCCGCATGACGGTGTCGACCCCGGCGATGGAGGCCATGTGCACGACGACGTCGGCCTCGCGCACGACCGGCTCGAGCGCCGCCCGGTCGAGCACGTCCCCCCGCACCAGGGTGACGTTGTCGTGCTCGAGCAGCCCGGTGGCGGCGACGGCGTCCCGGTGCAGGTTGTCGAAGAGCACCACCCGGTTGTGCGGCGCGAGCCGGGCGGCGAGGGACGAGCCGATGAAGCCGGCTCCGCCGGTGATGACGACGTGGGCGTCGCGGATCATGGGACGGGCTCCGGGGGGCGGTCGGCCCCGATCGAGACGCCGGGCAGCAGGCTGCGCCAGTCGACGTCGGCGACGGGCCCCGTCGGCTCGCCGAGCAGCGCGTAGACCCCCGGCGGCACGTAGGGGTGGTGGCGCTTCCAGCGGCGTTCGAAGTCGGCGGCGGCCTCGGCCAGCGCGCCGTCGGCGCCCTCGGCCCGCAGCGCGTCGATGCGCCGGCGCAGCTCGACCTTGCGATCGGGGTCGTCGGTCTGGATGTAGAGGTCGATGAGGTATTGCAGCGCGAGCTGGTGGTTGCCCAGCTTGCTCGAGATGGCCGCGACGAGGTTGCGCATGCGCGCCGGCGCCCCGGGGCTGTTGGCCGCCTGCTCGAGGTAGCCCAGCCCGATGGCCCGGTGGCGCCGGATCCGGGCCCGGTCGGGCTGCTCGACGCGGTTGAGGGCCGAGGGCACCTCGATGTAGTGGTTCAGCCCCAGGCGGTAGGCGGCCTCGTAGTCGTCGGGGTCGCGCGCGAGCGCCCGCTGGTAGAAGCGGTTGGACAGCGCGATGTTGTCGAGGGTGAACCGCTGCCCGTAGAGCACGGTGGCCCCGGCCCAGTGGTAGACCTTGACGAAGTCGGGGTCGAGCTCGATCACCTGGTCGAGGAAGAACTCCAGCCACCGGTAGCGCCGGTCGGTCGAGAAGTGGCGGGCGAAGTATTCCAGCGTGCGGATCCACATCAGATCGGCGGCGGCCTGCTCGTAGCCCAGGGTCATCAGCCGCAGCAGCCGGGTGTCGGGCACGTAGAGCACCTCGCCCTGCATGGCGACGGCGTCCCGGTCGCGCGCCTGCCGGGCCCGCTCCAGGCTCAGCCGGTTGACGGCGACGAGCGCGACGAGCAGCGCGGCGACGAGGGCCCACCGCGCGGCGCGGGGCAGCCCGGCCAGCCGCCGGCCGAGGCGGTCGGCGAGCGGGCTCGGGTTATCGGATGCGGTGTGCGGCATGGGGCCATGAAATACGAAAGGGGCCGCGCTCGCAATGAGCGGGGCCCCCTTCGATCGGCGCCGCCCCCCTCTCGGAGGGCGGGGCTCACGTCACTCCAGCTCGTTGGCCTGGAAGAGGCCCGCGCCGCCATTGACGTTGTTCTCGGCGTCCACCACGCCGACGCGCTCGAAGGTCGACTCGACGTTGTCGCAGTTGAGGTCGCCCTGCGCCCGGGCGGTGAACTGCGACTCGGGGCCCACCCCCTCCGACTCGTAGGTGTACTTGTAGTAGAACGGGTCGTCGATGGCGAAGTTCAGCGCCTGCCAGGTCGCGTCGTCCCAGACGTTGGCGTTCTCGGTGACGGGGTACTTCTTGCTGTCGCCCCCGGCGCACACCTCGGCCCGCCAGTTGGCGGGGGTGGACTCGACCGTGTCGGGGAACTGCCGGGCGAGGACCTCACCGGTGCGGCTGGCGAACTCCGAGGTGTAGTAGCTCACCGACGAGTCGAACAGCTTCCGGATGTTCATGGTCGCCTCGGAGGTCTTCGACCGCCGGATGTACTTCATGAACGCCGGGATCGCGACCGCGGCGAGGATGCCGATGATCGCCACGACGATCATCAGCTCGATGAGGGTGAAGCCCTTCGCGCTCTTCCGCTGCTGCAGCTTCCGCATGCTCTGCCTCTCTTGGTTCAGGGAGGGTTTTTGTTCTCGCCGCGCGGCCCCTCCCCCGTGGCCGTCGCGTCGTTGTCCGAAGCCGCTGGGGCTCGCGGAGCGC
This sequence comes from bacterium, assembly GCA_030426085.1. Lineage (GTDB taxonomy): Bacteria > Myxococcota_A > Bradymonadia > UBA7976 > UBA1532 > JACKDM01. The sequence goes on from JAUHYW010000020.1 coordinate 110,897, forward strand.
TCGGTGAATGGTCGGCGCGGGGCCGACCGGTCTATCGCGTGCGAGCCGCTGGGCTCACTCGTTCTCGTTGACGATGAAGACGTCCGGCTTCTCGGAGGTGACCTCGAACGTCGACCGGGTGTTGTCGCCGTTGAAGTCGCCGTGGGCCTGAGCCCAGAACCAGTGCCGCCGGCCGTCGCGGATCGCCTGGCCCCCGTTCTGGCCGGGCGTACCCGCGGCCAGCTCGTACTGGAACCAGACCCGCCCGGGGGACTTCACCCCGAGGTGGAACCACGCGCTGTCTTCCGGCAGCGGGTTGTCGGGGCTGTCCCAGGCGAGCTTGCCGGTCTCGGCGTTCGGCATCTCGTCGGGCCAGACGTCCTCCTGCGGCGCCCCGCAGTATCGTCCCCAGGCCTGGAAGTAGGCCTCCTGCGCCGCCCGCACCGCCCCGAGGAACTGCTGGGCCTCGGCGTTGCGCGCGGCGTAGGTGTACTTGCGGTAGCCGGTGATCGCGAGGACCGACAGCACGCCGATGATCACCACGACGATCATCAGCTCCACCAGGGTGAAGCCTCTGTGTCGTGGGGGTCGGCGGGTCATGGGTCGCTCCTCGTGTTCGCCCCGAGTATCAGCAGGGATCGTGCCACTGGTCTACTTTTTTGCAGTGACGGTGGAATGCGGCCCCCCGGCCGGCGGCGACGCTGCGCGGCACCCCTCGGGCGACGATTTTGGGCGGGGGTGCCGAAAATCGTCACCCCCCGGCCGACGATTCGCGTCACCCGGCAACGGGCGGATCCGTCACTCGCCGTCGCCGCCCCTGATCTCGAGCTTCGAGAGCCGGTAGCGCAGCGAGCGGAAGGTGATGCCGAGCAGGCGGGCGGCCTCCTTCTTGCGGCCGCCGGTGCGGGTGAGCGCCTGCCCGATCAGGCGCCGCTCGACGTCGTCGACGACCCCTTCCAGGTCGATGCCGCTCTCGGGCAGCTCGACCCCGTCCACCGGGGCGATGGGCTCGGGGCCCCGGCTCTGGCTGCGCAGCGCCGCCGGCAGGCTGCGGGGGCCGATGCGGTCGCCGTCCTCGAGGGCGACCGCCCGCTCGATGAGGTTCTCGAGCTCGCGCACGTTGCCGCTGAACGGGTGGCGCACCAGCAGCCGCATGGCCTCGGCGTCGATCTCGCGGATGGGCTTGTCGAACTCCTCGGCGTACTTGCGCAGGAAGTGGTGGGCCAGCAGCGGGATGTCGCTGGGCCGCTCGCGCAGCGGGGGCAGCTCGATCGAGATGACGTTGAGCCGGTAGTAGAGGTCCTCCCGGAACCGGCCCTCGCGCACCTCGCCGGCCAGATCGCGGTTGGTGGCGGCGATGACCCGCACGTCGACCGCGGTCTCCCGCAGGTCGCCGACCGCCTTGACCTTGCGCTCCTGCAGCACCCGCAAGAGCTTGACCTGCATGCCCAGCGGCATCTCCCCGATCTCGTCGAGCAGCAGCGTGCCCCCGTCGGCCGCCTGGAAGAGCCCCTCCCGGTCGGCGGTGGCCCCGGTGAAGGTGCCCCGCCGGTGGCCGAACAGCTCGCTCTCGAGCAGGTTCTCGGGGATGGCCGCGCAGTTGATCACCAAAAACGGCGCCGCCTTGCGCTCGCTCTCGTTGTGGATCGCCCGGGCGACGAGCTCCTTGCCGGTGCCGCTCTCCCCGAGCAGCAGCACGTTGGTCCGGGTGCGGGCCACCCGCCGGATGAGGCCGAAGACCTCCTTCATGCGCTGGCTGCGGCCGATGATGCCCCCGAATCGGTCCCGGGAGTCGAGCGCCTGGCGCAGCTTGCGGTTCTCGAGCACCAGCGCCCGCCGCTCGAGCGCCTTGTCGATGACCACCTTCACCTCGTCGAGCTTGAACGGCTTGGTGAAGTAGTCGTGGGCCCCCATCTTCATCGCCTTGATGGCGGTGTCGGTCGAGGCGTAGGCGGTCATCACGATGACCGGGGTGTCGGGGTACAGCTCCCGGGCCCGCTCGAGCACGACCATGCCGTGGGTTCCGGGCATGCGCAGGTCGGTGATGACCAGGTCGTACTCGTCCTCGAGCAGCCGCTGCACCCCGGCGCTGCCGTCCTCGGCGGTGTGCACCTCGTGGCCTTCTTTGAGGAAGAAGATCTCGAGCAGCTCGCGCATGCTCAGTTCGTCGTCGACGACGAGGACCCGGCTCATGGCGTCGCCTCCTCGGCGGTCGGGGTGGCGGGGGTTCGAATGGGCAGGTGTACCACGAAGCGGCTGCCCTCGCCCGGCCGGCTGCTCACGTCGATCCGCCCCCCGTGCTCTTCGACGATGCGCAGCACCTGGGCCAGCCCGAGCCCGGTGCCGTGCTCCTTGGTCGAGTAGAACGGGTCGAAGATGCGGTCGAGCGCCTCGGCCGGCATGCCGATCCCGCTGTCGCTGACGCTGACGCTGACGCCGTCGGCGGTGCGGGCGGCCGTCATGCGCACCGCGCCCCCCTCGGGCATGGCCTGGGTGGCGTTGTTGAGCAGGTTCCAGAACACCTGCTTGAGCTGGCGGGGGTCGGCCACGCAGGTCAGCGACGCGGGGGCTTCGAGCCGCACGTCGGGCACCGGGGTGTCGGGCTCGTCGTCCCCCGGGTGGTGCAGGTAGCCGAAGACCTGCACCAGCTCGTCGAGCAGCGCGGCGAGGTCGATCTCTTCGAGCTGCGGCGGGTTGGGCCGGGCGAACTGCAGGAAGTCGGTGATCAGGGCGTTGAGCCGGTCGGTCTCCCGCAGCACGATGCCCATCAGCCGCTGCCCGATGGGGTCGAGGTCGGCGGTCTCGCCGAGCATCTGGATGCTGCCGCTCATGCTGGCGAGCGGGTTGCGGATCTCGTGGGCGATGCCGGCGGCCATCTTGCCGATGGCGGCGAACCGCTCGCTGCGCCGCAGGCCGGCCTCCATCTCCCGCAGGGGGGTCAGGTCCTGGAAGGCGAGGATCCAGCCCTGCCGCTCGCCGGCCCGGTCGAGCAGCGGCGAGCGGCTGTAGCCCAGGATCCGGCGGGCCCCGTCGGGGCGGGTGAACGGCGCCTCCCACCGCGGCGGCTGGTGCTCGGCGCCGGGCAGCCCGGGGAAGATCTCGTGCGCGTCGCGGTACAGCGCCGCCTCGGGCGGGATACCGGTGATGCGGGCGGCGGCGGGGTTGAAGAAGATGAGCTCGCCGTCGAGGGTGTAGCTCGCCAGCCCGCTCTGGATGCTGTCGATGATCCGCTCGTTGAGCGCCCGGGCGGCCTCGAGGTCCCGGCTGGCGACCCGCAGCCGGCGGCCGGTGTCCCGCACCTGCTCGCTGAGGTAGCCGGCGAGCAGCGCCACGAGGAAGACGGCGCTGATGTTGCTCACCCCGCTGAGGAAGACGCCGAGCAGCCGATCGTCGCTGACCGGGCCCCCGGGCAGCCACCAGCCGAGCGCCTCCCGGGCGACCTGGAGCACGATGAGCGCGGTCGAGATCACCATCATGTACATCGCGCCCCGGCGGTAGAGCAGGATCGAGGCGTTGAGCACGGTGAGCGCGAAGAGGATGAGGAAGAGGCTCTCGGTGCCCCCGGTGACCGAGATGAGCACCGCCCCGATGACGAGGTCGATCGAGAGCTGGGCGTAGGCGAAGCGGGCGTAGCCGCTGCGCAGGCGGCTGAGCACCACCGCGTAGACGATCGTCAACGCGTAGGTGGTGATGATGACCCCGAGCAGCGTGAGCTGGATCGGGCTGGCGGCGAAGTCGGCCCCGATGATGCGGAAGACGAGGGTCGAGCCGAGCAGCAAGGTGATGATCACCACCCGGAAGAACATCAGCCATTGCAGCTTGGCGACGATCTCGGGCGGCGGCTCGGGCGGCCGCCGGGCGCTCTGCACGGGCGCGGGGGCGGGCGCAAGGGCAGCTTCGGCGGCGGGCTCGGCGGCGTCGGTCACGGGGGGGCGGGTCGGACGCTCAGCCCTGCACGTTGCCGGCGACCGAGAAGATCGGCAGGTACATCGCGATGAGCACGGTGCCGACGATGCCGCCGATGAAGACCATCATGAGCGGCTCGAGCAGCTTGGTGAGGCTCTCGACGGCCACCTCGACCTCGTCCTCGTAGAAGTCGGCGATCTTCTGGAGCATCGTATCCATCGCGCCCGTGCTCTCGCCGACCGCGATCATCTGCACCACCATCGAGGGGAACACGTTGGTCTTGGCCAGCGGGTCGGCCATGTTCGAACCCTCGGAGATCTTGTCCCGCACGAAGTAGATCGCCTTCTCGATGACCTTGTTGTTGGCCGCCTTGGCCACGATGTCGAGCGCGTCGAGGATAGGCACCCCCGACGCGATCATCGTGCCCAGGGTGCGGGTGAACTTGGCCACCGCGACCTTGCGCAGCAGGCTGCCGATCACCGGGAACTTGAGCAGCACGGTGTCGAAGATCTCCCGCCCCCGCTCGGTGCTGATGGCCTGCTTGAAGGCGTAGAGGAACACGCCGATGCCGACGATGACCGCCCACCACCACTGCCCGAACCAGTTCGAGGCGTTGATGACCACCTGGGTCAGCGTGGGCAGCTTGGCGTTGCCGAAGTCGGCGAACATCTTCTCGAAGGTGGGGATGACGAACTTGAGCAGGGCGAAGACCACGCCGCCGGCCACCACCAGGATGCCGACCGGGTAGGTCATCGCGCCCTTCACCTGGCGCACGAGCTTGACGTTCTTCTCGATGTAGGTCGCCAGCCGGTTGAGGATGGTGTCGAGGATGCCGCCGATCTCACCGGCGGCCACCAGGTTGACGAAGAGGCTGTCGAACACGGTGGGGTGCTTGCGCAGCGAGTCGGCGAAGGTGGCCCCGCTCTCGACGCTCTCCTTGACGTCGGTGAGCACCTTCTTGAAGAACTTGTTCGGCTCCTGGCTGGACAGGATGTCGAGGCACTGCACCAGCGGCAGCCCGGCGTCGATCATCGTCGCGAACTGGCGCACGAAGACGACGAGCTCTTCGGCCCGCACCCGCCCCCCGAAGCCGGGCAGGCTGAGCGTCTTGCGCTTCTGGCGGACCTTGTCGGGCAGGATGTTGCGCTGCCGCAGCAGCAGGTGGGCGTCCTTCTCGGACTCGGCCTGGATCACACCCTTGCGGACCTCGCCGGCGCGCGTGCGACCTTCCCACACCCATTCGGCCATGCGCTCCTCCCCCGGTCCCCTGTGCTCTGCGGTGTGTGTCTCTCGGCGGGCAGACGCCCGATTCCGGGATGATAGCTCGATCGGCGGGCTGCCGAAAGTCTCTGCGGCTCGGGCGGTTGCGCCCGTCCGTCGCCTCAGCGCTTGGGCGCCCCGCCCCCGCTGGCGATCATCGCCCGCAGCTCTTCGATGTCGTTCGAGGCGGCGAGCGCGTCGTCGAGCGCGATGTTGCCCGCTTGCAGGTGGGCGTAGAGCGACTGGTTCATCGTCTGCATGCCATAGCGCTGCTGGCCGACCTGCATCGAGCTGTAGATCTGGTGCACCTTGTCTTCGCGGATGAGGTTGCGGATCGCGGGGGTGGGCACGAGCACCTCACACGAGAGCACCCGGCCGACGCCGGTGCTGCGCATGATGAGCTGCTGGCTGACGATGCCCTCGAGCACGAAGCTGAGCTGGGCCCGGATCTGGCCCTGCTGGTGCGGCGGGTAGAGGTCGATGATGCGGTTGATCGACTGCACCGCCGAGTTGGTGTGCAGGGTGGCCATGCACAGGTGGCCGGTCTCGCTGATGGTCATCGCGGCGGCGACGGTCTCGAGGTCGCGCAGCTCGCCGATGAGCACCACGTCGGGGTCCTGGCGCAGCACGTAGCGCAGCGCGTTCTTGAAGCCGTTGGTGTCGGCCCCCACCTCGCGCTGGTTGACGATCGAGTTCTTGTGCGGGTGCAGGTACTCGATCGGGTCTTCGATGGTCAGGATGTGGTGGTGCCGCTCGCGGTTGATCTTGTCGACCATGGCCGCGAGCGTGGTCGACTTGCCCGATCCGGTGGGCCCGGTGACCAGGATGAGCCCCCGGCTGCGGCCGGTGAGCGAGCCGACGACCTCGGGCAGCCCCAGGTCGTCGAAGCCGTGGATCTTGGTCGGGATCACCCGGAACGCGCCGGCGACGGCCCCCCGCTGCATGAAGATGTTCGCCCGGAACCGGCACAGGCCCTTGACCCCGAAGCTGAGGTCGAGCTCGTGCTCCTGCTCGAAGCGGTGCTTCTGCGACTCGGTGAGGAACGAGTAGCACAGCGCCTGGGTCTCGTCCCGGGCGAGCGGGGGCGACTTGAGCGGGATGAGGTGCCCGTCGATGCGGAGCTGGGGCGGCGTGCCGCAGGTGATGTGCAGGTCGGAGGCGCCCTTCTCGACCATGAGCTTCAAGAGGGCGTGCAGGCTGGCCATGGGGGGCTCCGCGGTTGGACGGGACGGGATGGGCCGGGGACGGCGCTCAGTCGGCCGCCGAGCAGCGCACGACCTCCTTGACGGTCGTGGTGCCCTCGGCGAGCTTGCCGAGCGCCGACTGGCGCAGGGTCTTCATGCCGAGGTTGATCGCCTCGCGCTTGAGCTCGACCGACGAGACCCCTTGCAGCACGAGGTCCTTGAGCTCGTCGGTCATCGGCATGATCTCGTACATCGCCACCCGGCCCTTCATGCCGGTGTCGTTGCAGGTGCGGCAGCCGGCGCCCTTCATCACGGTGCAGTTCTTGGCGTCCTCCGGCTTCATGCCGAGGTCGATGAGCTGCTGCACGCTGACGTCGGGGTCGGGCTCCTTGCAGTCCTTGCAGATGCGGCGGGCGAGGCGCTGGGCGAGGATCGCGTTGACCGAGGCGGTGACCAGGAACGGCTCGACGCCCATGTTCAGCAGCCGGTGCACCGTCGACGGGGCGTCGTTGGTGTGCAGCGTCGAGAGCACGAGGTGACCGGTGAGCGCCGCCTTGACCGCGATCTCGGCGGTCTCGAAGTCCCGGATCTCGCCGACCATGATGATGTCGGGGTCCTGCCGCAGAAACGAGCGCAGCGCCGCGGCGAAGTTGAGCCCGATCGAGTCGTTCATCTGGCACTGGTTGATGCCGGCGAGGTTGAACTCGACCGGATCCTCGGCGGTGGAGATGTTCTCGGTGGACTTGTTGAGGTCCGCGAGCGCCGAGTAGAGCGTCGTCGTCTTGCCCGATCCGGTGGGCCCGGTGACGAGCACCATGCCGTAGGGCTTGTAGATCGCGTCCTTGAAGACATCGATCTGGGCCGTCTCGAAGCCGAGCTTGGTCATGTCGAGCTGGAGGTTGCCCTTGTCGAGCAGCCGCATGACGATCTTCTCGCCGAACAGCGTGGGCAGCACCGAGACCCGGAAGTCCATCTCCCGCCCGCCGGCGATCCGGATCTTGATCCGGCCGTCCTGGGGCAGCCGCCGCTCGGCGATGTCGAGGCTCGACATGATCTTGATGCGGCTGGTGATCGCGTTCTTGAGCTTCAGCGGCGGGTTCATGATCTCGTAGAGCACGCCGTCGATGCGGTAGCGGACCCGGAACTCCTTCTCGTAGGGCTCGATGTGGATGTCCGAGGCGTCCTTCTTGATCGCGTCGACGAGGATGAGGTTGACCAGCCGCACGACCGGCGCCTCTTCGCTCGAGCGCTCGAGGTCGACGAGGTTCTCCTCCTTCTCGGCCTCGACGACGTCGACGTCGGCCTCCTGGAAGTCCTCGAGGATCTCTTCGTACTTGGCCGACTGGTCGTAATACCGCTCGACGGCGTTGCGGATGGCCTCCTCGCTGGCGACCACCACCTCGATGTTGTAGCCGGTGTTGAACTTGACCTCGTCCTGGGCGGTGAGGTTCGACGGGTCGCTCATCGCCAGGATCAGGGTCGAGCCGGCCCGGTTGATCGGCAGGAGCTGGTGCTTCTGGGCCAGCTCGCGGGGGATGAGCTTGAGCACCTCGTCGTCGATCTCGAACTCGTCGAGGTTGATCGACGGCACCCGGTAGTAGCGGCTCATGAACTGGGTCAGGTCGCGCTCGCCGACCATGCCCAGCTTGGTGAGGGTGTACGCCAGCCGGTCGCCCGTCTTGCGCTGCTCGGTCTGAGCCTGCTTGAGCTGGGTGAGGTTGATGAGGTTCTCCCGAACCAGCAGTTCGCCGAGTCGATCCGCCATGCGTCCTCTCAGGTGCTCTCGCCGCCACCGGTCGGCGTTCGGGCGCCGGGGGCCGGCGCGGCTCCATTGAACTGTACGCCTCGCCGGGGTGTCAATCCGCCGCGTCCGCTGCCATCCCGAGGGCGTCGAGGACCGGCTGGATCGGGGGCCGCACGCCGGTCCATCGCTCGAACGCGACGACGCCCTGCCACGCCAGCATGCTCAACCCGTCGACGAAGGGGCGCCGCCCGCCGACCGCCGCCCGCAGCGGATCGGCCCGGTGGCCGTAGTCCAATCCGTGGATCCGGGCGTCGGCGGCCAGCGCCTCGAAGGGCAGGCCGAGCGCGGCGGCGGCCCCGTCGGGCAGGCTGTCGACGAGCAGGCCGGCGCCCGCCATTCGAGCGGCGGCGTCGGCGAGCGGCCCCGGGCGCAGCCGGGGCGAGCCGAACGCGGCGCACAGGCGGCGGGCGCGGGCCTCGGTGCGGTTGAGCACGTCCACGCGGGGGCAGCCGATGTCGAGCAGGGCCCAGACCACCGCCCGGGCCGATCCGCCGGCGCCGAGCACGACGGCCCGGGGCGGCGCGCTGACGGTGGCCGGGTGCAGCGCCGCCCGGAAGCCGGGGCCGTCGGTGTTGTCCCCGAGCAGCTCGGCGCCGAAGACGAGGGTGTTGACCACGCCGATGGCCCGCGCGGCGGGGGTGAGCCGGTCGGCGCAGGCGGCGGCTTCGGCTTTGTGGGGCGCGGTGATGTTGACGCCGGCGAGCCCTGCGCCCCGCAGCCGGGCGACGGCGGCGGCGACGCCCCCGGGGGGCACGTCGATCAGATCGTAGTCGACCGCGATCCCGCAGGCGGCCCCGGCGGCGCGGTGCAGCGCGGGCGAGAGGCTGTGGGCGACGGGGTGCCCGATGAGCGCGGCCCGCAGCCGGCTCACCGGGCGAGCGGCGGCAGCGCGTCGGGCGGCGGCGCGTCGGCGATCAGGGCCCGGGCCCGGCGCACGTCGGCGTCGATCGCCGCGGAGAGCGCCGACAGATCGGCGTACTTCTCCTCGCCCCGCAGCCGCTCGACCAGCCACAGCCGGCAGCGCAGGCCGTAGAGATCGAGCCCCGGGGCGTCGATGACGTGGGCCTCGATGGTGCGGGGGGCGCCGTCGCCGAAGGTGGGGTTGTGCCCGACGCTGATCGCGGCCGGCCGCAGCCCCTCGCCCCAGTCGAGCCAGCCGGCGTAGATCCCGGTGGCCGGGCGCAGCTCGGCGTCGCTGTCGAGGTTGGCCGTGGGGAAGCCCAGATCGCGGCCCCGCTGGTGGCCCCGCACGATGACCCCGCCGACGTGGAACGGGCGCCCGAGCTGGGCCGCCGCCGCCCGCATCCGCCCGGCGGCGATGTCGGCCCGGATGCGGCTGGACGAGGCGACGTGCTCCCCGTCGGGGGTCTGGGGCGAGATGACGTCCACCGCGAAGCCCGCCCGGTCGCCGAGGTCGCGCAGCGTCTCGACGTCGCCGGCCCGCCTCGCGCCGAAGCGGAAGTCGTAGCCCACGACGACGTGCTGCGCGGCGAGCCCCTGCACGAGCACCCGGGCGGCGAAGTCTTCGGGCGACAGCGCGGCGAACGCCCGGCCGAATCGCTGGGCGAGCACCACCTCGATGCCGACGGCGGCGAGCAGCGCGTACTTGTCGGCCTCGGTGGTGATGAGCGGCGGGGCCTTGGCCGGGGCGAGCACCCGCACCGGGTGGGGGTCGAAGGTCAGCACCGCCGGGGCGGCCCCGGCCCCCTCCGCCCGGCGGATCGCCCGGTCGAGCAGCGCCCGGTGGCCGAGGTGCACCCCGTCGAAGTTGCCGATGGCCACCGCGGTGGCCCGCTCGTCGACGTTCTCGAAGTGGGAGTAGCGCCGCATCGTGCCCTGATAGGCCAGACCGGACCCGCTGTCAACGCGGGCCCGGGGCGCGAGGGGCCGGGCCGACGTTTCTCTTTACTCCGCCGGCCGTCGGGGTATGGTCGGCGGGCTGCCTTCCAAGCCCTGCCGCTCGACGACCGGAGTCCCGCGATGCGCATCACCCGCCTGCTGCCCGCCCTCGCCCTGCCGACCCTCGCCCTGCTGCTCGCCGCCGCCCCCGCGCTCGCCGAGGGCAACCGCGCCCCGGCCGAGGTCGACGGCAAGAAGGGCGTGGGCTACGCCCGCTCGATCGGCGGCACCTCGGGGCTGGCGTTCAACTACGGGCTGACCGCGCACCTGCTCGCCGAGGGCCTGCTCGGTATCCGCTACGTGGCCTACGAGAGCGAAGAGGTCGACCCCGAGTTCTGGCTCGATCTGGGGGTCGGGGCCCACTTCCAGATCCTGCAAGCCGAGCAGGCGGCGTTCTCGGCCGGGGGCCGGGTGAACGTGATGACCGGCCCGGCCGGCGAGGACAGCGACGGCGCGCCGGTCGACGTCACCCAGTTCGGGGTCGACATCCCCCTGCGGGTGTGGTGGTGGCCCGGCGAGCACATCTCGCTGCACGTCGAGACCGGCATCGCGTTCATGTTCGGGCCCGACGACGGCGTGGTCACCTCCGACGGGCGCCTGGTGCCCAAGGGCATGGTCATCGCGATCTTCGACAACTTCGGCACCGACCTCTTCGGCCACATCGGACTCACCTTCTGGTGGTAGACTGTCCGAGTCTGGCCCGCACGGGGCTGCACGCTTCTGCTGTTGATTGATTTTTCCACCGTGACGATAATCGGCACCGGTATGAAAACTCTGCACAGCAGATCGCGGCGGCCGCGAATGCCCGCGACGCGGCGCCGGGGTCCGCGGGGAACTTCACCGATGGTCCCCCCCGTGGTACGACTCGTGCAGACCGAGGTGGGGGACGCGGCGCGACCGACGCGCCGGTGAGAACGAAGAGGGGAGGAGCAATGCGAAAGCGCAGCATGCGCGGCTTCACGCTCATCGAGATGATGATCGTGGTGGCGATCCTGGGCATCCTCGCGGCGATCGCGATCCCCGCGTTCGTCAAGTATGTCCGTCGCTCGAAGACGACCGAAGCGGTCATGAACCTGCGCAAGCTGTTCGACGGCAGCGTGGCGTACTACGAGCGCGACTTCAGCAACCGGTTCGGCGAGACGATCGTCTCGCAGTTCCCCGGCGTGGGCGACGGGGTCGACCCGACCCCGGGCAACAACCCCTGCTGCGGTCAGACCGGTGACAAGTGCGACCCGCGCAACAACCCCGACGCGTGGGACCACCCGGTGTGGCAGGCGCTGAACTTCGGCGTCGACGACCCGCACTATTACTGGTATCACTACAGCGCGCAGGGCATCGGCGCCGAGTCGAACTTCACCGCGCGGGGCATGGGCAACCTCAACTGCAATCAGGCCTGGTCGACCTTCGAACGGGTCGGCGGGGTGACCGAAGACGGCCGGGTCATGGGTGGCGCCGGCATCTTCAGCGTGCGCGAGCTCGAGTAGGAGCCGCGCGCCGAGGAGCGTGATGTTCACCGCGCCCACGACGTGGCTCGTCGGAGAAGAGGCCCGCCTCGCCCCGCTCGCCCGAGCGCTGGAGCGACACGGCGGCCGGGTGGAGCGCATCGGCGCCGACGAGGTCTCCACGGTGCTCGAGAAGGTCCGCGCCGGCGCGCTGACCCTGCTGCCCAACCTCATCGTCCTGTCCCGCGAGGTCGCCGAGCCCGGCGGCGGCGCGCCCCTCGACACCCTCGCGACCCGCGCCCCGTGGCGGCTGGTGCCGCTCATCATCGTGTCGGGCGAGGACGATCCCGACGCCTGCCGCCGGGCCTACGCCGCCGGCGCCTCGAGCTGGACCGTGCTGCCCGAAGAGGGCGGCGACGAGGTGGCCGAGGCCTTCGCCCGCTACTGGCTCGAGACGGCGATGCTGCCCTCCCCCGTCCTGCCCGGCTGACCGCCGTCCGGCCATCCGAATGGCGCCCGGCTTGCCTCCGGTGGATGCTTTGCATTACCTGATCGGCAGAGCGGCCCGCCGTCCGACGCGCGGCCGCCCGCCCGCTCGCCGAGGAGTGACGCCGCGTGAACCGACTGGCCCTCATCTCCGCCTTGTGTCTGTGCGCCGCCGGCTGTGACGACGATCAGGATCCGGACGCGGCCGACGCCGGCCCGGTGCAGTGGTCGGTGGCGCTCGAGACCGGTGACGCCGGGGCCCTGCTGAGCGTCTGGGGGCCGAGCGCCGACGCGGTGTGGACCGTCGGCGGGCAGCTCGACGCCGGGGCCGCCTGGCGCTACGACGGCAGCGGGTGGAGCCGGGCCGAGGTGCCCGACGGCCCGCTGCTGAACTGGGTGCACGGCTGCGGCGACGAGCTGTGGATGGTGGGCAACGACGGCCGGGCCCTGCGGCGGGTCGGCGACGGGCCGTTCGAGGCGATCGAGACCGGCGAGGCCCAGGATCTGTGGGGCGTGTGGTGCGCCGCGCCGGGGCGGGCGTGGGCCGTGGGCGGCGACGCGATCGCGACCGAGACGGCGCCCGATCCGGTCATCATCGAGTGGGACGGCGCGACCTGGAGCCGCCCGACGCTGCCCGATCTCGATCGGGTGAGCCGGGCGTGGTTCAAGGTGTGGGGCACCGGGCCGGGCAATGTGATCGTGGTCGGCTCGCAAGGCACCATCGCCCGGTGGGACGGCGCGGCGTGGCAGCAGGAGCTCGCCGGCACGAGCCGGGACTTCGTCAGCCTGTGGGGCACCGGGCCCGACGACATCGTGGCGGTCGGCGGGCGGGCCAACGGCATGGCGGCGCGCTACGACGGCGAGCGCTGGGCCCACGCGGTCCTGGAGCGCGAGCCGGGCATGAACGGGGTGTGGGTCGCCGCCGACGGCACGGCCCACGTCGTGGGTCTGCGGGGCCGCGCGCTGCGCATGCCGACCGGCGGCTACGACTACACCCGCGAAGAAAACGACGACATCACCCTCCTGCACGGCGTCTGGGGCATCGACGGCCGCCCGCGTTTTGCGGTCGGCGGTACGCTCGACAGCAGCCCGCCCTGGAGCGGCATCCTCCTCGAGGCCAGCCCATGAAGTCCGATCTGTCCGCCCTCGCTCGCCTGTCCTGCCTGACCCTCGGCGCCCTCGCGCTGACCGCCTGCGACGACGACGAGCCGCCCCCGCCGACGCCCATCGCCGAAGGCATCTTCGCTCAACCGGGCGAGATCCGGCCCTCGGCGACCGACGACGAGCGAGAGGTCTTCGCCCGAGGCGAGGCGGTCGCGACGCGGCGGTTCGACGCCGAAGACGGCCTGGGGCCCCTGTTCAACGTCACCTTCTGCGCGGCGTGCCACGAGCGGCCGGTCTTCGGCGGGTCGGCCGGGCGCTACCGGGACTTCTTCATCCACGGCACGACCACCGCCGACGGCGCGTTCATCAACGGCGGCGACCGGGGCGGCATCCTCGCGGCCTACGACGTCGACGCCGGCCACGCCCGCCCGGCGCCGGCCGACGGGGCCAATACCTTCGCCCTGCGCAACCCGATCCCGTTCTTCGGGGTCGGCCTGCTCGCCGAGCTGCCCGAGTCGTCCATCCTGGCCTACGCCGACCCCGACGACCTCGACGGCGACGGCATCAGCGGCCGCCCCAACTACGATCGCGGCTTCGTGGGCCGCTTCGGCCGCAAGTCGCAGACGGTGAGCATCGAGGGCTTCATCCGGGGCCCGGTCTTCAACCACCTGGGGCTGACGTCGGATCCGCTCACCGAGGAGCAGCGGGCGATCCTGCCGGTGCCGTCCAGCGTCGACAACGAAGACCCCCGCCTCGGGGAGAGCGTCAACGGGCTGCGGGCCGCGGGCGACGCCCCGATCGGCAGCGCGACCTTCCACCAGGCGGCGGCGCCGTCCGAGCCGCTGTTCGACGACGACGGGGTGCCCGACCCCGAGCTGGCCAACAGCGACCTCTTCGATCTGGTGAGCTGGTCGATGCTGCTCGCCGCCCCCGAGCCCGATCCGCCGACCGAGAGCACCGAGCGGGGCCGGGCCCACTTCGCCGCGGTCGGCTGCGCCGACTGCCATGTGCCGAGCCTGGTCGGCCCCCGGGGCGCCATCCCGGCCTACAGCGACCTGCTGCTGCACGACATGGGACCCGAGATGGCCGACGGCCTGCTGATGGGCGTCTCCACCGGCAGCGAGTTCCGGACCCAGCCGCTGTGGGGCATCGGCGCGGTCGGGCCCTACCTGCACGATGGGCGGGCCGACACGCTCGACGAGGCCATCCGGTGGCACGGCGGCGAGGGCGAGCGGGCCCGGGACGCCTACATCGCGCTGGACGAGGTGGCCCGGGGCGAGCTGATCGGCTTCCTCGAGTCGCTGGGCGGATCGGCGGTCAAGTCGCCGGGCCTCGTGCCCCCGAACACCCCGATCCCCGAGGCGGGCGCGCCGGGCGCGCCGGCCATCCCGCTGACCGCGGACGAGGCCGATCAGTGGCTCAAGGGGCGGGCGCTCTTCGACCGGGACATGCCCGTCTCCCGGGGCCTGGGGCCGTTCTTCAACGGCGACTCGTGCCGGGCGTGCCACTTCGACCCGGTCATCGGCGGCTCGGGCCCCCGGGGGGTCAACGCCATGCGCCACGGCTTCTACGACGGCGATACGTTCGTCGTCCCCGAGGGCGGCACCGGCCTGTTCAAGCTGGCGGTGCACGGGCTGGTGCGCCCCGACCGCCCCGACGCCGGGGTCTTCGAGAGCCGCCAGACCCCGACGCTGCTCGGCGCTGGCGCGCTCGACGCGGTGGCCGTCGAGGCGATCGTGGCCGGGGCCGATCCCGACGACCTGGACGGGGACGGGATCAGCGGGGTGGCGCACATCCTCGACGACGGGCGGGTGGGCCGCTTCGGCTGGAAGGCGCAGATCCCGACGCTGCGGGAGTTCACCGCCGACGCCCTGGCCAACGAGCTGCACATGACGCTCGACCCCGGCCTCGATCTGCGCTTCGCCCGCACCGCGGATGACGACGGGATCGCCGACCCCGAGATGAGCGACGCCGACTTCGAAGCGCTGGCGTTCTACGTGGCCAACCTCGCCCCGCCGACGCCCGCCGGCGAGCACACCGAGGGCCGGCAGATCTTCACCCGGACCGGCTGCGACGCGTGCCATGTGCCCCGCCTCACCGGCCTGCCCCCGAGCGCGCCCGACGCCTACACCGACCTGCTGCTGCACGACGTCGCGCCCGGCCCCCGGCTGGGCATCGTCGACGGCATGGCGGGCGCGACCGAGTTCCGCACGCCGCCGCTGTGGGGGCTGGCCGACAGCCGCCCCTATATGCACGACGGGAGCGCGTCGACCATCGCCGCCGCGATCGCGGCCCACGGGGGCGAAGCCGAGGGCAGCCGCAGCAGCTACGAGGCGCTCTCGGCCGACGAGCAGGCGGCGCTGATCGCCTTCCTCGAGAGCCGCTGACACGCTGCGATCGGGAAAACACCTTTACCTCGACCGGTGATCGCGCCATCATTGTCAGCGTGTGGGGCATGCGCACCCCACCGATGCGTCGCCTCCGGCTGGGAAGGCACCCGTGACCCCGAACACCGACCATGTCGCAGCACCCGACAGGCGATGGCATGCGGTGTGCTCTGGATCGGGGTCGCACGGCGACAGGAGGCACGGCCGATGAGCCGTCCCACGCTCCCCACCAAGGCCCTCCCCCTCGCGATCGCCATCGCAATCCTCCCCTTCACATCCGCCCTGGCCGACGACGCCGTCGAAGATACGTGGTGGCAGGCCGCCGGCCGCGATCGCACGGCGTACCTCGACGCCGGGGTCGAGGTCACCGTCGATGACGGCAACGTCGAGGGCGAGGTGGGTGAGGCGGGTAACATCGAGCTGACGACCGGTTTCTGGTGGGTGCCCTTCGCCGCGGCCGAGGTGCAGGTCGCCGTCGGCCAGGCGGTCAACCCCGGGGTGCTCAGCGACACCCGGGTGTCGAGCACCCACGGATCGATCGGCGCCGGCCTGCGGCTGGGCATGCCGATCCGGCTCAGCCCGGTGCTCGCGGCCCACGTGGGTTACCGGCAGGTGCTCAGCGAGCGGGCGGTGCTGACCTGCGGCGCCGACTGCGCCAACCGCAACCCGGTCGCCATGGATCACGCGCCCGACCAGCAGATCTACGGCGACGCCGAGGCCGGCTTGCAGCTCAACATCGGCTCGTTCTCCATGACCGCCACCGTCGAGTACTGCCGCCCGCTCTCGCGCACCGACACCACCGAGGCGACCATGCGAGGCAACCCCGACGCGGCGACCGCCGACCTCGGCGATCCGGCCGCGGGCCGCGAGGTCGGCTTCAACCTCCAGGCCGGCGTCCGCTTCTGATAGACGCCCCGCGCCCTACCCGCAGCGACGGCGCCGCTTCTCTTCGACCTCGGCTTCGCTCTGGACCGCCCCCACCGGCAGGGTGAAGTGGAACAATGCCCCACCGCCCGGGCGGGGGCGTCCCTCGATGACCCCCCCGTGGGCCTCGACGATGCGCCGGCAGAGCGTCAGCCCCAGCCCGACCCCGCCGGTGGCCCGAGCCCGGCTGCGGTCGGCCCGGAAGAACGGCTCGAAGAGCCGGGGCAGATCGGCCTCGCTCAGCCCGACGCCCCGATCGGCCACCGTCAGCTTCACCCCGTCGGTCGTCGCCTCGACCCGCAGCTCGATGGCGGCGTCGCTGTAGCGGGCGGCGTTCTCCAGCAGGTTGTCGATCACCCGCCGCACCAGCGCCGCGTCGGCCCGGGGTCGGGGCAGCCCGGCGGGCACCTCGACCGTCAGCCGCCGATCGCCATGCCGCCGCCGGAAGCGCTCGGCCGAGGCCCGCGCCGCCTCGGCGACGTCCAGATCGACCGGCCGCATCGCGAACCCGGCCTCGCCCTCGGTCAGATCGAGCCGGGCGCTGGTGAGCACATCGGCCACCAGGTTCTCCAGCTCGGCCAGATCGTCCTCGACGCCCTCCAGGAACTCCCCCAGCCCGCCCTCTTCTTCGGCTTGCAACTCCAGCGCGACCCGGATGCGGGCCATCGGCGTGCGCAGCTCGTGGCTGATGTCGGCCAATAGCTCCCGCTCGCGGGCCAGGATGCGTTGCAGCCGCCCGGCCATCTCGTCCATCGCCTGGGCCAGCTCGCCGATCTCGTCGGCCCGCTCGAGCCCGGTGCGGGCCTCCAGATCACCGTCCCCCAGCGCCCGGGCGGTGGCGGTCAGCCGGTTCAGCGGGCGGGCCACGGCCCACGCGGCGGGGAGCGACAGCATGCCGATGAAGACCAGGACCCCCAGGATGCCCAGCGACACCCGCCCCACGAACGACCGCTGCCAGGTCACGATGACATAGCGATCACTGCCCGGCAGCGGCACCGCGACGTGATGCTTGAAGGCCCGGCCGAAGCCCACCGCGCGCCCGTCCAGCGTCGGATCGTCCGCGGTCAGCGGCCCCGGCGCCACTGGCCCGGCCACCGCCACCGGGGCGCCGTCGCCCCGATACACCGCGACGTTCATGCGCATCAGCTCGGCCAGCGCGTCCAGGGCGTCGGTCAGCGCCGGCCCCTCGGCGGTGGCCAGCTCGGGCATCACCCGCACCACCTGCTGGGGCAGCCCGTGCATCGGCCCCCGGTCGTCGCGCAGGGCCCACAGCAGCGTCGCCACGCCGACCGCGAACACGACCAGCCCCAGCAGCCCGTGCAGGTAGATGCGCCAGACGAGGCGCCGCGGGCGCAGCCTCATCGCCGGTCCGTCGGCCGCAGGAGCTGGTAGCCGACCCCCCGCACGGTGCGGATCCAGCGCGGGCGCCGGGGGTCGTCGCCCAGCTTCTGCCGGACCCGGCTGATGTGCACGTCGATGGAGCGATCGAACGCCTCTTCGGCGTTGCCCCGGGCCAGCTCCATCAGGCGATCCCGGGACAAGGCCCGCCCGGCGTTCTCGGCCAGCGCGTACAGCAGCGAGAACTCGTAGCTCGTCAGGTCGATGGCCTCGCCGTCGAGGCGGGCCACCCGGGTCCCCGGATCGAGCACCAGCTCGCCCACCGCCAGCGCGCGCAGGCGGGGCCCGGCCTGCCCCCGCGCCCGGCGCACCGCGGCCCGGATGCGGGCGAGCAGCTCCCGGGGCGAGAACGGCTTGGGCAGGTAGTCATCGGCCCCCAGCTCGAGCCCCAGCACCCGGTCGGCCTCTTCACCACGGGCGGTCAGCATGATGATCGGGACGTCGGTCCGCCGACGCAGCGTCTGGCACACCTCGATGCCCGACATGCCGGGCAGCATCAGATCGAGCAGGATCACGTCGAAGCGCTGCCGCCCGGCCTCGGCCAGCCCGGCCTCGCCGTCGCCGACCACCGTGGTGACCACCTTGTGCTTGTCGAGGTAGGTCGCCGTCAGCCGGGCGAGGCGGGCGTCGTCCTCGACGAGCAGCGCGGTGATCAGCGTATCGTCCATCGGGGGCACCTCCCTTCGCCGGGGACTATACCGCCCGGGCCGCCGCCCTCGATATGCAGCGGGCGTGAAGCTTCGTGAAGCGGTCCGTTCCCCCAGCGCAACGCCCCGTTTCCGCGACGCGCGGGCCGCCCCGGGCACCCAACCCACGCACAGACGCACGGAGTACACGATGGGATTGCTGGTCGAAGGCGAGTGGAAGCAGCAGTGGTACGACACCGAGAGCCACGACGGTGAGTTCGTGCGGCCCGACACGTCGTTCCGGGGCACGCTCGACCCCGAGGGCGAGCACCCGCCGGCGCCCGGCCGCTACCACCTCTACGTCAGCTACGCCTGCCCCTGGGCCCACCGCGCACTCATCGTGCGGGCGCTCAAGGGCCTCGACGACCAGATCGGGGTCTCGGTGGTGCACCCGTTCATGGGCGAGGACGGCTGGTCGTTCGACGACGAGGCCCCCGGCAGCACCGGGGACCGGCTGCACGGCCTCGAGCACCTGCGCGACCTCTACACCCGGGCCGACGCCCGCTACACCGGCCGGGTCACGGTGCCGGTGCTGTGGGACACCGAGAAGGATACCATCGTCAACAACGAGAGCGCCGAGCTGATGCGCATCCTGGGCACCGCGTTCGACGGCCTCGGCGCCCGCCCGCTCGACCTCTACCCCGAGCCGCTGCGGGCCGAGATCGACGCCGTCAACGCCGACGTCTACGCCCACATCAACAACGGGGTGTACCGCTGCGGCTTCGCCACCACCCAGAAGGCCTACACCGCCGCCTACCGATCCCTCTTCGACGCCCTCGATCGCATGGAGACCCGCCTGGGCCGCAGCCGCTACCTCGTCGGCGAGCGCATCACCGAGGCCGACTGGCGGCTGTTCACGACCCTGGTCCGGTTCGATGCGGTGTATCACTCCCACTTCAAGTGCAACCGGCAGCGCATCGCCGACTACCCCAACCTGAGCCACTACCTGCGCGAGCTGTATCAGGTGCCCGGCGTGGCCGAGACCACCCACCTCGATCACATCAAGCGGCACTACTATCAGAGCCACGAGACCATCAACCCCACCCGCATCGTGCCCGAGGGCCCCGTCCTCGACCTGACCGGGCCCCACGACCGCCACCGGCTGCCGGGGCGACCGCTCTTCGCCGACTGAAGAGCTTGCCCACAAGATACGGTCGAGCACAGTGCCGGACCGAGCGCCGAGGTCCAGGATGGAGGCCGCAGGAATACTCGAAGTATTCCGAGCGCCGACAGACGCCGAGATCGGCGCTCGGGACGGTGCTGGGCGAAGCGCCG
>JAUHYW010000107.1 GCA_030426085.1 bacterium
GACCCCCGCCGCGAGGCCGCTGGGCGGCGGCGCGCGGTGGGCGACCCCCGCCGCGAGGCCGCTGGGTGGCGGCGCGCGGTGGGTGACCCCCGCCGCGAGGCCGGTGGGCGGCGCGGCCCGGCGGGTGACCACGCCCTCGGGTCCGGTGGGCGGCGCGGCGCGGTGGGTGACCACGCCCTCGGGTCCGGTGGGCGGCGCGGCGCGGGCGGTGCCCTCGATCCCGGGCCTGGTCGCCGGCGCGGCACGGGCGGTGACCCCCGGCTTCGTCCGGCCGAGCGGCGCGGCGCGAGCCACGCCCGACGATTCGGGGCTGCTGGCCGGTCCGATCCGGGCCGGGCGGGCCCTCCGCGGGCCAGTCGCCCGCAGAAGTTCGGGGGGGCGGTCGCTCTGCCGGCGGGCAGCCCGGAGAGAACGGGCCCCGCGGTCGCTCTTCGGGCAAGCGGGCGCCCGAGCGCGGTCGGGGCGGCCGATCCGCGGGCAAGCGGGCGCCCGAGCGCGGTCGGAGCGGCCGATCCGCGGGCTGGCGGGCGCCGGAGCACGGTGGGGGTGGCCGATCCGCGGGCTGGCGGGCGCCGGATCGCGGTGGGGGCGGGCCCGCCGCCGAGGTCGAATACCGCGAGAGGGGGTGGCCCCGCGCATCGCGCCGCCCATCGGCGCTGGGTTCGGGGGCCCACGCGCCCAGGGAGCGCTTCGGCGGGGCCGACGCCCGCTCCCGCGATCGCTCGGGCGACGGCTGGGAGATGATCCGGACCCGGAGCTGAATCGCGGGCGGGATCGGGGCCGGCAGGGCTATCCGGCTCTCATCTCGTTCAGGAATCGCTTCGCCCACAGCAGCGTCCTCAGCCGCTCGGGGGAGACGGCCATCAGGACCTTGAACGAGTGTGGCCCCTTGCCGTAGACCCCCGCCTTGGTGGCTCGGGTCGCCTGCTTCAGGATGTCGTAGATCTCGGGCTTGCTCAGCTGCTCGAGGTCGATCGCCTCCGACGGCAGCTTGGATCGGTCGAGCGCCTTGAAGACGCTCTCCAGCGCGTCGGGATCGCTGAGGAGCCAGGTCTCCATCGTCACGGTCATGAGGTGGAGCTGCGCGTCCGTCGCGCCGTCCGGGCGGGCCCAGCCGTCGCCCTTGCGCCGAAGGACATGGGCCCACGGATCGTCGCCCACGAATTGCCCTTGCTCGTCTTCGGTGAGAGGTGGAGTCACGACCTCTTCCGCGTCGACCAGCAGGTAGGCGTCCTGCCCCGCCACGAGCCCATGGCAGAAGCGCTCGTAGGCTTTCCGCCGGCCACCGCAGGGGATTATCCGGGGCCGACGGGTGACACCCGCCCTCCCGAGCACCCGCGAGAGAGCCTGGCGGAGTTCGCTCCGTTGAACCGACTGGCCATCGCCGGCACCTTCCACGTACACGCATCGCTTTGGCTTATTCGCCGACTTTACCATCGGGTCCCCCCGAATTGGCCCGACGTCCACAGCTCGCCGAGCGCGCCGAAGTCGCGCCAGTGATCCACTTCGTCCTGCGTCAGGCGCCGGAGCTCGGTCGTCCGCCCCTCCTTCTCGCAGATGACGAACGCGTCGGCGTGGTCGGTGAGCGCGTCGACCAGGATCGTCGAGTGGGTCGTCACGAGCAGCTGCACGCGGGCGCTCGCCTCCACCATGAGATCGCGCAAGGTCGACATCATGTCGGGGTGCAGGCCCAGCTCCGGCTCTTCGATGACGACGAGGCTGGCCGGGCCCGGATCCAGCAGGATCGCGAGCAGGCACAGATAGCGCAGCGTGCCGTCGGAGAGCCGATGGGCCGAGACCGTGTGGTCGCCCTCGGTCATGTAGAGGTGCAGGGTGCTGCCCTCCAGCGTGACGGTGAAGTCCGAGTAGCCGGGCGCGACCTGATCGAGCAGCCCCAGCAGCTTGCGCTTCGTCGGTGGATCCTTCTGGAGCGCCATCAGGCGGGCCGGGAGGTTGGAGAAGTCCTCTTCGAGCCGGTCGGTCCGCACGTCCGTCGAGCACGCCGCGCGGCAGGGCGCGTCGGGCCCGAAGTGCCACGACCGATAGATCATGATCTGCCCCAGCAACTCGCCGACCCGCGCGACCTCGGGGTAGTTCTCCGGGTCCTTGCGCTGATACAGAACGGAATGGGTGCGGTCGATGCTCGCAGGCCTGAGCGAGCGCTTCTCGCCCGTGCGGCTGTTCAGATAGGGGCGCCCCTGCTCGTAGCCGAAATAGAAGTACGGTTTCTGGTTCGCCCCGGTGGCTTCCACGTTCTCGATGCGCTCGTCGCGGACGACGAATCGCCCGGCTTCGCTGCCGAAGTCGAGCCGGTAGGCGACCGTCGGCACCGGGCGATGAGTCGAGATCCCACACCCGGCGGCGAAGGCGACCCGGATCCCAGCCGATTCGGAGACGCCGGGGCCGTTCCAGAGCCAGTCGTTGACCCCGCCGCCCTTTCTTATCTGCAGACTGAGGTCTTTGTTTGGCACCTTGCGCAAGACCGCGAACGCCTCGATCAGGTTCGACTTGCCCGACCCGTTCGGCCCGATCAGGACGTTCAGCGGCCGCAACTCCAGGTCATGTTCGCCAGGCCCGTAGGACAGGAAGTCCCGAAGTTCGATGGACTTGAAGGTCAAGCCGCTCAACATCGCCTCCTCGCGCAGGGCGCCAACCTACACAATGCCGCCGGGGAGCGCCACGGCCTCAGATCCCGGCGCATGCCACCCCGCCGGCCTCTCGGGTATCCAGGTGGCATGCACCGCACACGCCTCTCGCTGCCCGCCCCGATCCTCGCCCTCGCCGCGGCCCTCGCGCTCGGCGGCTGCGGCTTCTTGCGCATCGCCCGCGAGCCCATGCCCCACCGGGCGTTCGCGCCCCACGGCCCGGCCGAGGCCAAGGGCGCCGTCGTGCTGCTGCCCGGCTTCGGCGACGACCCCGACACCTTCGTCGAGCAGGGCTTCGTCGACGCGCTGCGCCGGGCCGCGCCGGGCTATGACGTCTTCGTGACCGACGCCCACTTCGGCTACTACCGCAACGGAAACGTGACCGAGCGGGTCGAGGCCGATCTGCTGCGCGACCTGCGGGCCCGGGGCTACCGCGATCTGTGGATCGGGGGGGCGTCGATGGGCGGGCACGGCGCGATCGGCGTGGCCCGCGAGCACCCCGAGCGGGTGCGGGGCGTGCTGCTCTTCGCGCCGTATATGGGATCCGAGGACATCCGGGACGAGGTGCGCGCGGCGGGCGGCCTGTGCCGCTACGAGGGCCCGACGACCGCCGACAACAAGGAGGACTTCGCCCGGGCCAACTTCACCTGGCTCGCGCGGCAGGTCTGCGGCGACGGCGGCGTGGCCGTCTGGCTGGGCGTCGGCGCGGACGACACGCTGCGGGTCGCCGGCGCGATCCTGATGGACGAGATGGACCCCGACCGGGTCCTGGTGCTGCCCGGGGGCCACGGCTGGGAGGTCTGGACCCCCGCCGTCGAGACCCTCGCCGCCCGCGCCCTGGACTGACGTGTACAGTCGCACTGGAACGTCTCGATTCCAGTGCGACGAGAATTCGTAACTTTCCCCCTATAGACGGTATTATTGCCTAATCGTCGCCGCGCCCGCCGCGGCGACGCCCAGGGGGGAAGTCCATGCGCCCATCGACCCGCGCCGCGCTCGCGGCCGCTCTTCTGTTTTGCCCGCCGGCCCTCGGCCAGCCGCTCGTCACCGCGGTCGACGAGGCGGGCACCCTCTACGGCGCCGAGTTCGACGCCGAGCTGGGCGCCTTCGGCGAGGTCCGGGAGCTGTCCCAGGTGCGCGGCGGCGGCTACCGCCGGGGGGTCGTCGTCGGCGACTTCGACGAGGACGGCGACCTCGACGTCGTCTCGGGCACCGCCTACGACAACCGGGTCTGGTACCACTTCTTCGAGCGGCTCGACGACGGCACCTACATCGGGGCCCACATCATCGGCGAGTCGACCCGCGAGCGCTCGTACCAGATGGACATGGCCGTCGGCGACCTCGACCACGACGGCCACCTCGACTTCGTCGCCAACTACAACAACCAGTGGATGACCATCTGGCGGGGCGACGGCACCGGCCAGTTCACCTGGTGGTCCGAGGCGAACCTGGGCTCGAACGGCCGCGGCCTCGATCTGGCCGACGTCGACCGCGACGGCACGCTCGACCTCGTCCGGGCCCGCAACAGCAGCGGCTACATCGACCTGTACCGGGGCAACGGCGACGGCACGTTCGGCGGCGCCGAGCGCATCGGGGACTCGGGCAACGACCCCTACGGGGTGACCGCGGGCGACTTCGACGGGGACGGCTTCGTCGACGTGTTGGCCAACGCCGGCAGCAGCGGCGACACCTACCTCTGGCCGGGCAACGGCGACGGCACCTTCGGGGCCTCGGTCGGGGTGCCCTCGATCGATCAGGACAACCACGGCTCGTTCGACGCGCTCGACTTCGACGGCGACGGCGACCTGGACGTGATCGCCAGCGACTACACCGGCCAGCGCATGCGCTGGTTCCCGGGCAACGGCGACGGCACCTTCGGCGCGGTGGTCGAGCTGCTCGCGCTGCCCCGGGCCAGCCTCGGCGTCGGCACCACCCCGCTGCCGACCCCCGGCGAGAGCCGGTCGGTCATCCAGGCCGCCGCGCTCTCGACGCCGGTCAACGCGCCGCTCGCCCTCGACGGGTCGGGCTCGCAGAACGCCGACCGCCACGCGTGGGACTTCGGCTTCGCCGCCGGGCCCCAGGGCGCCGGCGCGCCGGGGGTCGTCAACCCGGTCTTCTTCAACGAGGGCACCTACCCCGTCACCCTCACCACCTGGGACGCCGCGGGGCAGGCCCACATCGCCCGGGTGCACGTCGCGGCGACCGGCGCGGCGCCGGTCATCGACCCGACCCCGATCCAGCTCGGCGAGGCCGCCGCCGCGGGCGGCGAGTGGACCCACACCTTCGACGTGGCCGATCTCGTCGACGAGGACGTCGGGCTCGAGGCGGTGCGTTGGTCGAGCCTGCGCCTGGACGATGGCTTCGAGGCGGGCATCGACGGGTGGTGGCTGACCGAAGGCACCTGGAGCGTCGAGGCCGACGCGCCGCTCGACGGGGCGGGATCCTTCCGCCAGACCAACGCCGGCGTCGACCGCAGCCGGGTGCTCTTCACCGACATGCGCTACACCGGCGACGTCGAGGTCGAGTTCGACGTGCGCATGGTGGCCGGCGCCGGGCAGGAGGTGCAGCTCCTGCTCGACGCCCAGGACATCTTCAACAACTACGAGATCATCATCCGCGGGCGGGACAACGACGACGTCCAGTTCCAGCGGCGGGACAACAACAGCACCCGGGGTGCCTTCCGGGTCTATCAGCCGACCGCCTCGCCGATCCGACCCTTCACCACCGGGCGCACCTGGCACGTCCGGGTCACCCGGATCGGCAGCCGGACCGACGTCTGGATCGACGGGCGCTACGCCGGGGGCGTGAGCGACGGCACCTACAAGGGCGGCTACGTCGGCTTCTCGACCTATCGGACCGACGCCATCTTCGACAACCTCGTCGTGCGCGAGCTGGGCAGTGATCCCACCTACACCCGCGCCTTCGCCGCGCCGGGGGCCTACGCGGTCGATCTCACCGTCGCCGACGCCGCGGGGCAGGTCGACACCCGCACCCTGCCGGTCGTCGTCTCGGCCGGCGAGGCCCCCACCGCCGACCCCGGGCCGAGCCCGGTCACCTTCGACGAGTTCACCGGCGCCGCCGATCGGGGCCGGTACACCGTGACCCTCGATGGCACCGGATCCAGCGACCCCGAAGACAGCCCGCTGGCCTATGTGTGGGACATGGGCACCGAGACCTTCGACGGCCAGGCCCTCGACCGGGGCTTCTGGATGGCCTCGGCCGCCGGCGTGAGCCAGGACGGCGCGCTGCGGGTGTCGGGCAACGGCCGCTGGGGCGAGCGCTATGCCTTCACCCGGGGTGTCTTCGAGCGGGCCCGGGGGCTGGCCTTCGAGGCCCGGGTCAACGCCACCAACCGGGTGATGGTGGGGGTCAAGAACGACTCCGACAGCGGGCACTACAATCAGTATGTCTATGCCATGTACTTCCAGAACGGCAGCCTCGACATCTACGAGGGCGGCAGCCACCGCGCCCGGCGGGGGTCCTACACCCGGGGTGAAGACTACGACGTGCGCATCGAGGTCGACCCGGCGCAGGGCGCGCGCTACTTCTACCGGCTCAGCGCGGGCGATGGCATCTGGCGCGAGGTGTATCGCAGCACCTACGGCGACAACGCCCGGCTGCGCATGGGCTTCGACGTGCTCGACGGCACCGCCGTGCTCGACGACTGGCGTCGCATCGCCGCCGGCCCGACCCCGACCATCGCGCTGCCCGGACCGGCGGCCTACGACGGCGCGCTGACCGTGATCGACCCGGTGGGCAACCGCGACGCGGCCGACATCCGGGTGGTGCTCCAGCCCAACGACCCGCCGGTGGCCGACGCCGGGGGCGATCAGGCGTTCGGCGAGCCCGACGCGCTGCGCGGCCGGTGGACGGTGCCCTTCGACGCCGGCGGATCGACCGATGATCATGGCATCGACACCCATGAGTGGGACTTCGCCTACGACCCCGACGTGGGCTTCACCCCGGCGGCCACCGGGGCCGCGGTCGAGCATGTGTTCGAGGCCGGCGAGCACCGGGTCGCCCTGCGGGTCACCGACCACGCCCGCCAGGCCGACGTCGACGTGGTGACGGTGACCCTGACCCCGGGCGCGCCGCCGGTGGCCGACCCCGGATCGGGCCCCGACGGCGGGCCGTATGTCTTCGACGAGTTCACCGGCGACGCCATCGGCGGCGGCTTCGCGGTCACCGTCGACGGCCGGGCGTCGGCCGACGCCGAGAGCGGCGTGCGCTGGCTGTGGGACTTCGGCACCGAGACCTTCGCCGGGGGCTACAACCCCGAGAAGTGGCGGGTCTATCGCGACAACCGCCAGCCGACCGACGTGCCCGACCCGGGCGACGCGTGCAGCTTCGAGCCGGACGACATCGGCAACGAGCCGGGGCGCACCTTCCGCTTCGAATGCCCCGCCGGCTGCCCGTTGCAGGGGCGGCTGTGGGGCACGGGCACCTACACCGCCGACTCCGAGCTGTGCCTGGCGGCGATGCACGCCGGGGTCCTGCCGCCGGGCGGGGCGGGCGTGGTCGAGTATCGCACCGAGGGCGTGCGGGCGAGCTTCACCGGCAGTGTGGCTCATGGGATCAGTTCGAACAACTACGGCAACTACGAGAACAGCTACGTCTTCGTGCAGGGCGACGGGGCCGACCTCGAGGGGCTGCATCTGGGCAACCCCAGCAACACCTGGGGCGCGCGCTGGGCCTACATGGCGCAGGCGATGCCCCGGGGCGAGGGGGCCAGCCTGCGCATGACGGTGCGAGCGACCCGCAACAACGCGATGTTCGGGCTGCGGGTCGACGACGAGGACTACAGCTATGCCTCGATGCACCACGCGATCTACTTCTCGGGGGGCAACGTCTACATCTACGAGAGCGCCAACAACCGGGGCGACACCGGCTACGATCACACCTACGGGGTCGACTACGACCTGCGCATCGACCTCGGGGCGACCCAGGGCGCGACCTATTACATCAAGCGATCGGACGAGGACGCCTGGACCCTGCTCTACGAAGGCACCTACTCCGACGCGCCCGCGCTGCACCCGGCGATCGACGTCTACCGCGGTTCGGCGGTCGTCAGCCGGGTCGAGGAGTGGGTGGTCGGCCCCCAGCCGACGTGGCGGGTGTATGGCGCCGGCGATCACACCGTCGGCCTGACCGTCTTCGACCAGGGCGAGCAGAGCGACCGGGCCGAGGTCGACGTGGTGCTGCTCGGCAACGAGCCCCCGGTGGCCCGGGCCGGCGACGACCGCACGCTCGGCGAGGCCGAGGCCGAGCGGGGGTCGTGGACGGTGCCCTTCGACGGCAGCGCGTCGACCGACGACCATGGCATCTATCGCTATGAGTGGGACTTCGACTACGACGGCGAGCGCTTCGACATCGAGGCGGTCGGGGCCGAGGTCGAGCACACGTTCTTCGGCGCCGGCACCGACACCGTGGCCCTGCGGGTGTGGGATCACGCGCTGCAAGCCCACGTCGACACGCTCGTCGTCGACCACGAGGGCTCCGCGCCGCCCATCGCCAACGCCGGCCAGAACCAGGTCACCGAGGGCGTGTGGCCGGTGGCCTTCGACGGCAGCCGCTCGACCGACGACGTGGGCGTCTCCCGCTTCGAATGGGACTTCGGCGACGGCCTGACCGGCGTCGGCGCCCGCCCCCGCCACAGCTTCTGGGCCCCCGGGGTGTATCAGGTCACCCTGACCGTCTACGACCGGGCCGAGCAGAGCGACACCGATACGCTGCGGGTCGTGGTGCGCGCGGCCAGCGATCCGCCGGTGGCCGAGGCCGGGGGCCCCTACCGCGCCGCCGCCGGGGCCCCGCCGGCCCACTTCGACGGCCGGGACAGCGCGGACGACTTCGGGGTGGTCAAGCACCTGTGGGACGTCGACCTCGCCGTCGACAGCGACGGGGACGGCGACCCGGCCAACGACGTCGACGTGGTCGGCCCCCGCCCCATGTGGCACTACCCCGAGGTCGGCGAATACACCGTCGGCCTGACGGTCGTCGACGGCGCCGGTCAGACCGCGACCGATCAGGCGGTGGTCGAGGTCGCCTTGAACCTGCCCCCCGAGGTCGTCACCGTGCCGTGGGTCGCCAGCGATCCGGTCTCCCGGCATCACATCATCAACGGCCGCCCGGTGCGGCTCAAAGCCATCGTGCGCGACGCGGGTGAGCTGACCTATCAGTGGAACTTCGGCGATGGCTCCCCGCCGTCGCCCGCCGCGCCGGCCCCGGTGACGAACAAGCGGGCCATCGAGATCACCCACACCTACCCCGAGGCCCCGGTGGAGTCGCCCTTCGTGGCCACCCTGACCGTGTGGGACGCGGCCGGCGAGTCGGGCAGCGACATCTACCCGCTCATCGTGCAGCCCGACGACCTCGACACCGAGACCAACATCGCCATCGAAGAGTCGCTGTGGTGGCTGCACAAGGCTCAGCGCGAAGACGGCTGGTGGGAGAGCCGGGGCTATTACACCTCGTCGACCTCGTCGGCGCTGCACGCCTTCGTGCTGCACGGCCACGAGCAGTTCGGCGACCACCGGGAGAACCCGTTCGCCGAGACCGTCTACGATGGCTTCCACTATCTCTTCCGTCGGCTGCGCTCGTTCAGCATCGAGGGCAACATCGACGACACCAACCTCAACGGGCTGGCCATCGACACCAACGACGCCCGCGACCCCTACCAGATGGGGACCGCGATGGACGCCCTCGTCTCGACCAACCAGCCGCTGTACTACGCGCCCTCGGGCGATGATGGCATCCGCCATCGCTTCTACCACGAGCTGGTGTGGGACATGGCCGACGCCTACATCTGGGGCCAGTCGGGCAACGGCGGCTGGTACTACTCGTGGGGGTCGGGCTCGTCGGACAACTCGGCGGCGCAGTGGGGCGCCATCGGGCTCATCCCGGCCCGGGAGAACTTCCGCATCCCCATCCCGCAGTCCACCAAGGATCGCAACATGGCCTGGCTGCGGCGCACCGCGTCGTCGACCGGCTTCGGCTACAGCAGCTCGGGCAACGGCCCGGCGACCAGCGCCGGGGGCATGGTGCAGCTCGTGATGAACGAGGTGTCGACCGACGACCCGCTGTGGACCAACGGCGAGAATTGGATCGCCAACCGCTGGCGGCCGCACCAGGACAACGAGTACGCCGTCTTCGCCCAGGTCAAGGCCATGCGCCTCGGCGGCATCGATCGCTTCCGGGCGACCGGCCTCGACTGGTTCGACGACCCGGTGGATGGCCTGCGTCGGCGCCTGCTCGACCACCGCCTCGCCGACCACACCCGCAACGACTGGGGCCGGTGGTACACCGGCATCAACTGGACCGACGACGAGATGGCCACCGCCTGGGGGGTCATCATGCTCACCCCGACGCTGTTCCAGCAGCCGCCGGTGGCCGACGCCGGGCGGGACGTGGTGTGGGCCTTCGACATCCCGGTGCGCTTCGACGCCTCGATGTCGACCCACCGCGATTCGCTGCGCCGGCTGACGAAGTACGAGTGGGACTTCGACGGCGACGGGGTCTACGACCTGACGACGAACGATCCCAGCGACCCCCGGGCGGTGTTCACCTACCCCGACCCCCAGCCCGACGTCGACGGCAACGACCCCGAGGTGTATTACGCCCGGCTGCGGGTCACCGATGACAACGTGCCGCCCCAGACCGACACCGACGTGCGGGCGGTGACCGTCAAGGACCCGCCCTACGCGCCCATCGCGGACATCGGCGGGCCCTACCGGGTCGCCGCCGGGGTGCCGTTCCAGCTCGACGCCTCGGGCTCGTTCGACCTCGACCCCGAGGACGAGGTGACCCTCTACGAGTGGGATCTGACCGAGGACGGGCCCTTCTTCGATGTCATCGACGTGCGCAGCGATCAAGCCATCCTGACCCACACCTTCCCCCAGGTCGGGCGCTATGTCGTCGGCCTGCGGGTGCGGGACACCGGCCGCTTCAACCCGCCCGACTGCGTGGTGGGCGTCGACTGCACGCCCCAGACCTCGACCCCGGTCTTCACCACCGTCGACGTCGTCGAGAACCAGCCCCCGCGCCCGGCCATCCGGCCGATCGAGTTCCTCGACGAGGGCGGCGTGCTGCGCGTCGACGGCTCGCCGACCACCGATCCCGAGGGCTCGCCGATGGTCTTCGACTGGCGCTGCGACGGCATCGACCCGGTCGTGATCGAGGGCACCGACGGCCGGATCATCGAGCTGCGGGCCGGCGACCGGGACTTCCCCGCCGAAGGCACGCCCTTCGAATGCACCCTGGCGGTCACCGACGTCGCCGGGGCCCAGAGCGGCATCAGCTTCGTCGCGCTGGGCATCAACCGCCCCCCGATCGTCGAGTCGGTCGTCGGACAGAACGGCGTCGAGGGTGGCACGGTGCGGGTCACCATCGGCGCCACCGACCCCGCCCCGGCCGACGCCGAGCGGCTGGCCTACAGCGTCGACTGCGACGGGGATGGCATCCTCGATGTCTTCGACGCCCTGGCGCCCGAGGTCGAGTGCAGCTACCCCGACGATGGCACCTATGTCATCGCGGCGGTGGTCGACGACGACGACGGGGGCCAGGCGGTGGGCTTCTCGGCGCCGGTGGTCATCGCCAACCTGCCGCCGACGATCGTCGCGCCGCCGTGCCCCGCCGCGGTCGAGGGCGCGCCGGTGGCGATGCAGTTCGTCACCAGCGACCCGGCCGGCGCCGCCGATCCGGTGCTGTGCAGCCTCCAGCCGCCCATCCCCGACGGGGCCCGGCTCGACGCGGCCGCCTGCCGGCTGTCGTGGACCCCGACCTACGAGCAGGCGAGCGGCGGCGAGGTCCGGTTCTCGGTCATCGCCCGGGACGACGACGGCGGCGCGGCCGAGGCCGGGCTGGT
Source organism: bacterium (assembly GCA_030426085.1). Taxonomy (GTDB): domain Bacteria; phylum Myxococcota_A; class Bradymonadia; order UBA7976; family UBA1532; genus JACKDM01. The sequence goes on from JAUHYW010000107.1 coordinate 11,506, forward strand.
GTGCGTGGCGCAGTACCGCGACGAGGACGGCGACGGCCTGCCCGACACCTGGGAGCGGGACAACGACCTCGATCCCACCGTCGACGACTGCGCCGAGGGGCTCGACGCCGACGGGGATGGCATCAGCAACTGCGACGAGTACGACGGGGGCACCGACCCCCACGTGCCCGACGAGACGACGCCCCCGGTGCTGCTCGATCCCATCGACGACGCCCGGGTCGACACCCGCACCCCCGAGCTGGTGCTCGAGAACGCGTCCGACAGCCTGGGCCGGGTGTTGACCTACGAGTACGCGGTGTACCCGGACGAGACCCTCGAAGAGCCGGTGCAGACCTCGGCGCTGGTCGCCGAGGCCCCCGACGAGACGATCTGGGGCGGCGTCGAAGAGCTGGACGAGAACACTTGGTACTGGTGGCGGGCGCGGGCGTTCAACGGCGACGCGTTCGGCCCGTGGGCCCCCGCCGAGCGGTTCCTGATCGACGCCGATCGCCAGCCGCCGACCCCCCCGACCATCGTCTGGCCGGCCGACGGGGACGCCATCGCCGAGCTGCAGCCGGCGCTGCTGCTCGACGAGTCCACCGACCCCGATCCGGGCGACACGCTGACCTACGTCTGCGAGATCGCGTTCGACGGGGTGGTCTTCGTGCTGGTGACCGGCGGCGAGGCGCCCGACGCCGACGAGGGGCCGCAGACCGCGGTGCCCACCGACGACCCGCTGGACGAGAACGCGGCCTACCGGGCGCGGTGCAAGGCCGTCGACCAGACCGGGCTGGAGAGCGGCTGGTCGAACATGCCCCGGTTCACCATCAACCTGGCCAACGACCCGCCGACCGCGCCGACCATCATCGACCCGCCGCACACCGCGACCATCGACCGCCTCGATCCCATCCTGGTGGCCGGCCCGGCGGTCGACCCCGAGGGCGAGCCGCTGACTTATGTCTTCTGGCTCAGCGCCGATCCCACCTTCCCGGCGGACGAGACCTGGGTCAGCGAGGCGCTGCCCGAGGGCGACGGGGTCATCGAGTGGCCCGCGCCCGAGCCGTTGCAGGACAACACCGTCTACTACTGGCGGGTGCAGGCCCGGGATCCCTTCGTCGGCGGCCCGGCGGCCAGCGCCCGGTTCCGGGTCGACCTGGGCAACGAGCCGCCGAGCGCGCCGGTGGCCCTCGACCCGCCCGACGGGGCCGAGCTGCTCCAGATGCGCCCGCTGGTGTGGACCGCCTCGATGGATCCCGACGGCGATCCCATCACCTACGAGGTGCTGCTCATCGGCATCGAGACCGACCTGCTGTGGTCCGTCGAGACCCCCGACCTGAGCGTCGAGTACCCCGGCGCGCTGCCGCTGGGGCGCTACGCGTGGCGGGTGCGGGCCCGGGACGACCGCGGCGGGCAGAGCGCGTGGTCCAACCGCAACCTGTTCCGGCTCATCGAGATCATCATCCCCGAGCCGGAGCCCGAGCCCGACGCCGAGATCGACGCCGCGGTCGACGCGGCGGTCGACGCCGCGCCGCTCGACCCCGACATGGGCGGCGATCAGATCTTCGACCGCGGGCTGCCCCCGGAGCCCGACATGGGCGGCGACCCGGTGTTCGACCGGGGCGTGCAGCCCGATGACATCGGCGTCGAGCCCGACATGGCGCCCGATATGGGCGGCGACCCGGTGTTCGACCGGGGCGTGCCGCCCGATGACCTCGGCGTCGCCCCCGACATGGGCCTCGGGCCCGACATGGGGCCCGACCTCGATATGGGGCCGGGCATGGACGCCGATCCGTTCGAGCCGGATGGCATGCTCGAGTTCGACGGGCCGCCGCCCGACGGGGAAGGCATACCCCCGGGCATGGCCGATGGCTTCGACGTGCCCGACGGCGGCTACGGCGACGGGCCGGGCGGCTTCGGCCGCTACACCGGCTCGGACGGCTGCTCGTGCGACGCCGCCGACGACGATGGCCGCCTGCCGTGGCTGCTCGTCGTCCTGGCTCTGGGTCTGCGCCGCCGGAGGGATCGCTGATGCTGCTCCGCTATGACCTCGCCGCCCGGTGGGCGCTGCTGTGCGCCGCGCTCGTCGCGTTCGGATGCGACGACCTCTACACCGGCACCGACGACGCCGCGACCGACGGCGCGCCGGCCGATCTGGCCATCGACGCCGCGCCGGATGCGATGCCCGACGCCGCGCCGGACGCCGCGCCCGACGCCGCCCGTGACATGGCCCCGGATGCGATGCCCGACGCGGCCCCCGACGCCGCGCCGGACGCCATGCCGGATGCGATGACCGACGTGGCCCCCGACGCCGCGCCGGACGCGACGCCCGATGCCATGCCCGATGCCATGCCCGACGCCGCGCCCGACGCCGCCGTCGACATGGCGGTCGATCTGGCGATCGACATGTTCGTGCTGCCGCCCGACGACGAGGACGCCGCGGTCGACGCGGTGGTGGACGCCGAGGTCGACGCGGTGGTGGACGCCGAGATCGACGCGGTCATCGACGCCGAGGTCGACGCGATCATCGACGCCGAGCCCATCGGCTGCGCGGTCGACGCCGACTGCGATCCGGGCCTGTTGTGCAACGCCGACGGCCGCTGCGTGCCCCGGTGCGTGCCCGGCGGGTGCGCCCTGGGCCACTGCGCGCCGGCCGGCTACTGCGTGCCCGACCGCTGCGCCGGCGACGCCGACTGCGTCGACGAGGCGTGGTGCGGCCCCGAGGGCGCCTGCGTCGGCGGCTGCCGCCTCGACCCCGACAACTGCCCGGCGGGCGAGATCTGCGACGGCAACCACATCTGCGTGCCCTTCGTGCAGTGCGACCGGGTCGAGCTGTGCGGCAACGGCGTCGACGACGACTGCGACGGGGTCGTCGACGACCCGCTCATCTGCGATCGGGCCTGCGTCGAGGATCAGCCGTGCGAGAGCGGCGAGGCGGGCGTCTGCGCCGCCGGCCTGACGACGTGCCCCGACGGCCTGGACGGGCCGGCGCTGTGCGTGCCGGCCGCCGCGCCCACCGACGAGCTGTGCAACGGGCTGGACGACGACTGCGACGGCGCCGCGGACGAGGGGCTGGATCTCGGCGCGCCGTGCGCCGGGGGCGAAGGCATCTGCGCCGGGCTGGGCGCGGTCGCGTGCAGCGACGACGGCCGGGCGATCTGCGCCTTCCCGATGACCACCGACGAGCTGTGCAACGGCCTGGACGACGACTGCGACGGGGTGGCCGACGAAGACTACGGCGACCTCGACCTGCCCTGCGTCTCGGGCCTCGGCGTGTGCGCGGTGGCCGGGCGCTTCGTCTGCGCGCCGACTCAGGATCGCGTCGTCTGCGACGGGGCCCCCCGGGCCGGCGGCGACGAGACGTGCAATGGCCTGGACGACGACTGCGACGGCGAGACCGACGAGACCCACCCCGCGGTCGACACCCGGTGCACCGTCGGCGTGGGCGCCTGCGCCCGGGATGGGATCACCGTGTGTGTGGCCGACGGCACCCGCACCCGGTGCGATGCCTTGCCGGCGGCCCCGGGCGTCGAAGACTGCAATGGCATCGACGATGACTGCGACGGGACCGTCGACGAGGGTCGGGGCGGCCAGCCGCTGAGCGAGGCGTGCTACTCCGGGCGGCCGGGCAGCGCGGGTATCGCCGGCTGCGCGATGGGCACCCGGGTCTGCGTGGACGGGTCCTGGGGCGCCTGCGTCGGCGAGGTCGTGCCGGCGGTCGAGATCTGCGACGGGGTCGACGACGACTGCAACGGCGCGATCGACGACGGCCCCTCGGGCGGGCCGCTGGTGCTCGACTGCTACGCCGGCCCGCCCGAGACGCTGGACGTGGGCCAGTGCCGGGCCGGGGGCCAGACCTGCGACTTCGGCGCGCCCGGGGTGTGCGTCGGCGCGGTCGAGCCCCGGGCCGAGCTGTGCGACGGCCTGGACAACGACTGCGACGGCGCCACCGACGAGGGGCTGGACTGCGCCTGCGTCGAGGGCGAGGAGCGGGTGTGCTACTCGGGCCCCGACCTGACCGAGGGCGTCGGCGCCTGCCGGGCCGGGGTCCAGATCTGCGGCCCGGACGGCTTCGGGGTGTGCAGCGACGTGACCCCCACCGACGAGGCGTGCAACGGGGTCGACGACAACTGCAACGGCGAGGTCGACGAGGGCGTCGCCGGGGTCGGCCAGCCGTGCCAGTCGGGGCTGGGCGCCTGCCGGGCGGCGGGCACGGTGATCTGCGAGGGCGAGGCCGGCGCCCGCTGCGACGCCGAGCCCGGCCCGCCGGGCGACGAGATCTGCGATGACATCGACAATGACTGCGACGGCCGCGTCGACGAGGGCTTCGAGCTCGGCGTGGCGTGCAGCCGGGGCGAGGGCGCCTGCGCCCGGCCGGGGGTGACCCGGTGCAACCCGTTCGGCGCGGTGCGCTGCGACGCGGTGCCCGGCCTGCCCGGCGCCGAGATCTGTGACGCGCTCGACAACGACTGCGACGGCCTGACCGACGAGCGCTTCGGCGTGGGCCGGGCCTGCGCGGTGGGCGAGGGGGTCTGCGCCCGCGAGGGCGAGACGGTCTGCGTGGCCGAGGACGAGGCGCAGTGCGGCGCGGCGCCCGGCGCGCCGGGGCCCGAGCTGTGCGACGCCATCGACAACGACTGCGACGGATCGATCGACGAGGGCTTCCAGCTCGACGAGGTGTGCCTCATCGGCGAAGGCATCTGCGAGCGGGCCGGGGTCTACGCCTGCGCCGAGGACGGCACCGCCTACTGCTTCGCCGCGCCCGCCGCCCCCGAGGCCGAGCGGTGCAACCAGATCGACGACGACTGCGACGGTGTCATCGACGAAGACATCTTCGCCCCCGCCTGCCGGGTGGGCGCCCCGGGGGCCTGTGACGCGGGCCGCCTGCGCTGCGTGGACGGCGAGCGGGTGTGCGCCGGGCCCGATCCCATCGACGAGGCGTGCGATGCCATCGACAACGACTGCGACGGCCTCGTCGACGAGGACCTCGGCACGCAGATCTGCGGCGAGGGCGTCTGCGAGCGCGAGCTGCCCAACTGCGTCGACGGATCGCCGCTGGCCTGCGCGCCGCGCGAGCTCGCCGCCGACTTCGAGGCGTGCAACGGGCTGGACGACGACTGCGACGGCGCCATCGACGAGGGCCGCCCGCTCGGCGTGGGCGACCGCTGCGTCTCGGGCCTCGGGGCCTGCGCGGCGCCCGGCCGGCAGGTCTGCCGCGACGCCACGATCTGGCGCAGCACCGGCGATGCGCTGCGCTACCCGGCCGATCCCCGGGGCTACACCCCCAGCGCCGACTTCAACGCCACCTGCTGGAACGACGGGACCCGGGACGCTTTCGACTGCTACGGCCGCCTGCGGCTGACCTTCGGCGACGACAACGTGAACCTCGACGTGCGCCCCGGCGCCCGCGAGGGCGGGGCGGGGGCGTATGGCTTCCGCTATCGCTCCGAGCTGGTGGGCAACGTGTGGCGGGTCATCCTCGAGCCGGCGCTCGACGACGACGACCGCCCGGTGACCGTGCGTCTGATTGGGGACCTCGGCAGCAACGCCGGCACGCTCGAGGAGCGGGGCGAGGTCGACTATCGGGGCACGGCGCTGAGCTATCTGTGGACCACCGACCGCGCCGAGAACCCGAACGATCCGCCGGTGACCCACTTCTGGATCCCGGGCCACCCCGAGGACGCCGAGGCGATCACCTACGCCCGGGTCGGGGACGACGTCACGATCACCGCCACCGACGTGCGGCTGCCGCTGACGCTGTACACCGCGCCCTACTACGGCGAGCGGGCGGCTATGCTCACCGCCATCCTCGACGACGTCGTCGGCCCCGGTCTGAGCTGCGACGGCGCGCCGGGCGAGCCGGCCGAAGAGGCCTGCGATGCCATCGACAACGACTGCGACGGCCGGGCCGACGAGTTGGTGCCCGACTGCGAGGGCGACACCCCGCCGACGGTGGACTTCGCGGTCAACGCCGAGGTGCTGTTCGGTCCGGGGCAGGTCGCGTTGCAGGCCCAGGCCGAGGACGACGTGGCGGTCGAGCGCTTCGGGGTCACCGTCGACGGCGATCCCATCGCGCTCGACGTCAACGGCCGGGCGGTGGTCCCGTTGGAGGCGCCGGGGGTCTACCGGCTGGTCGCCCGGGCCACCGACGGGGCGGGCAACGTCACCGAAGAGCTGCGCACCGTGCGGGTGCTCGACCCCGACGACGACGTCTTCCCCACCGCCGAGATCACCCGCCCTCGCGACGCCGCCGAGCTGAGCGGCGGGGCCCAGGTGGCCGGCACCGCCGACGACGCCAACCTGTATCGCTGGGAGCTGACCTTCGGCCCGGCCGCCGATCCCACCGCGACGCTCATCGCCGAGGGCGACACCCCGGTGCGCAACGCCGCGCTCGGCGTCCTGCCCGGGGCCGACCTCGACCCCGGTGAGTATGTCATCCGGCTGCTGGTGGAGGACGTCAACGGCCAGCAGACCACCGCCACGCTGAGCATCACCGTCGTGCCCTGCGAAGATCCCACCCCCGAGGTGTGCGACTTCAGGGACAACGACTGCGACCGGGCGGTGGACGAAGACTTCCCCGAGGTGGGCACCATCTGCCAGACCGGCGTCGGCGCGTGCACCGCGCTGGGTGAGGTGGTCTGTGTGGGCAACGGCGCCACCGCGTGCAACGCCCGCGCGGGCCGCCCCGAGGCCGAGCGGTGCGACGCGGTGGACCGCGACTGCGACGGTGATCCGACGAATGGCTTCCCGGTCGGCGAGCCGTGCGCGGTGGGCGCCGGCGAGTGCCGGGTCGAGGGCGCGCTGGTATGCAACGGCGCCGGGGACGGGGTCGTCTGCGACGCCGCCGCGCTGCCTCCGCGCCAGGACCGGTGTGACGGCCTGGACAACGACTGCGACGAGGCCGTCGACGAAGAGATCGCCCCGCTCGACTGCGGTCAGGGCGTCTGCGCCCGGCAGTTCGACCTGTGCGTCGACGGTGTGCCTCAGGATCCCTTGTGCGATCCCTTCTTCGGCGCCCGCCCCGAGCGGTGCAACCTGCTCGACGACGACTGCGACGGGGCCGTCGACGAGGATCCCACCGACATCGGCGAGGCGTGCCTGGTGGGCGTCGGGGCCTGCGCCCGGGTCGGCCGGATCACCTGCGACGGCGGGGTGCCGGGCTGCGACGGCGTGGCCGGCGACCCGGTCGAAGAGATCTGCAACGACCTCGACGACGACTGTGACGGCCGCACCGACGAAGGCATCTGCGAAGACATCGATCCACCCTTCGTGGCGCTGGTCGTCAGCGCCGACGAAGCCTTCGTCAACGAAGAGATCAGCGTCTTCGTCATCGCCCGCGACGCCAGCGACATCGCGTCGGTGACGCTGGCGGTCGACGGCGCTCCGCTGGCCCTCGGGCCCGATCTGCAAGCGTCGTTCTTCGCCGAGGGGCTGGGGGTCATCACCCTCGAAGCCACCGTGATCGACAGCGCGGGCAACCAGAGCCGGGAGGTCGCGACGGTGCGGGTGGTGCCCGGCGGGCTCGAGGCCCGGGTGCGGGTCGAGCCCGATCGCATCGACGCCGGCGATGACTACCAGACCGTCTTCACCCTCGACGCCAGCCGCTCGCTGGGCGCCGACACGACATATCGCTGGCACCTGCCCGGGGCCCGCTACGACGCGGGCGGCCCCAGTGATCCGGTGGTCCGGGTGCGCTTCTCGGGCGAGGCCGACGTCGACTGGCGGGTCGACGTGATCGGCGCCGACGGCGAGGACAGCGCCGCGGGCACCATCCCCGTCGACCGCCGCCCGGTGGCCCGCATCACCGCCGACGGCCGGGTGCAGCGGGACACCGAGATGGCCCTCGACGGCCGCCAGAGCTATGACCCTGGCGGCGACGAGATCGGGTTCGACTGGCAGATCACCCGCCGCCCGCCGGGCAGCGGGGCCCGGGTGCTCGACCCCGCCGCGGCGTTGGCCGCGCTGGTCCCCGACGTGGCCGGGGTCTACGAGGTGACGCTGGTCGTCGACGACGGCCGCTTGCAGAGCGACCCCCGAAGCCACCGCTTCTTCGTGGTGGACGACGTCGACCGCCAGCAGCCGGTGGTGGACGTCTTCATCGACAACCGCCAGCCCGAGGTCGGCGAGACCATCACCGTCACCGTCGACGCCGACGACCCCAGCGGCATCGCCCGGATCGAGATCTTCGTCGACGGCGAGCCGGTCGAGCCGGGCCCCGACGGGCGGGCCTCGGTGACCCTCGACGAGGCCGGCCGGACCGAGGTCGACGTCATCGTCTACGACAACGCGGGCAACGGCGAGCGGGAGCGGGTGACGGTCTACGCCCACGCGCCCGGCGCGGTCGATGACGGCGGGCCGACCATCGCCCTGACGTCCCCCATCGAGGGCGTCGGCGTCAGCGAGTGGTTCCGGGCTCAAGGCACCGTCGACGACCCCGACCTGGCGTGGTATGCCATCGAGATGGCGCCGGTGGGGTCGAGCAACCCCGAGGCGTGGATCCGCATGGTCGAAGGCACCGAGCCGGTGATCGACGGCGAGCTGGGGTTGGTCGACGTGACCCTGCTCGACCCCGGCGCGTGGCGCATCCGGCTGGTGGCCGAGGACGACTGGGGCAACGCGGTCAGCCGGGTCGAGCGGGTCATGGTCGAGCCGGGCATGCACTTCGGCAGCCGGCGGCTCGAGTTCGTCGACGCCCGGGTGCCGCTGGCCGGCATCCCGTTGACCGTCAAACGCATCTACGACAGCGGGCGCAAGGTGCTGGGCGACTATGGCATCGCCTGGGACTTCGACGTCGGCGCCGGGCGCATCGAGATCCCCAACGAGCTGGCCCTCGACTGGGGCTGGAACGGCCGCTGCATTGGTATCTTCGGGCCCCCGCCCCGGTTCGAGCCCGACGTGGCCCACCCGGTGACCATCATCATCGGCCAGGACGCCTATCGCTTCGTCTTCACCCCCGAGTTCAACGCCTGCGGCGGCGGCTTCCAGGAGGCCTTCGTCGGCTTCACCGCGCTGCCCGGCACCGACGCCGAGCTGACCACCGAGGGCGTTCAGACGCTGTGGCGGCTCAACGACGGCAGCAACATCTTCTATCCGGCCGGCGAGCTGCTCGAAGAGTGGGACCCCCAGATCTTCCTGCTCTCGCTGCCCGACGGCCGCCGCATCCGCTACCACCGCACCCGGGGCGTGCTCGGGGTGCAGGCCGAGAACGGCGACCTCGTCTTCGACGACCGCGGGGTGCATCACTCCAGCGGGGTGTCTCTGTTGCTCGAACGGGATGCCCTGGGTCGCATCACCGAGATGCAGCTGCCCGACGGGCGGGTGCGGACCTATGCCTACGACGGGCGGGGCGACCTGGTGACCAGCGTCGGCGTCGACGGCGAGCGCACCGACTATCGCTATGACTTCGATCACAACCTCGTCGAGATCGTCGACCCCCGGGGCGAGGTGCCCCAGACCAGCGAGTTCGACGCCCAGGGCCGCCTGATCGCGGTGGTCGACGCCAGCGGCAACCGGCTCGAGATCGGCCACGACGGGGTCGAGCGGCAGGAGGTCATCACCGACCGCCGGGGCGCGGCGACCATCCTGCGCTACGACGCCCGGGGCAACGTGGTCGAGAAGGTCGACGCGCTCGGCGGGACCCAGCGCTACACCTACGACGAGGCGAACAACATCCTCTCGTTCGTCGACCCCGAGGGCCACGAGACGACCTTCGAGTACGACGCCGACGGCAACCGCACGGCCATCATCGACGCGCTCGGCCACCGCTGGACCCGAGGCTACGACGCCGACGGCCGGCTGCTGCGCACCGAGGATCCGCTGGGCAACGTGCACACCTGGGAGTACGACGAGGACGGCAACCTCATCGCCGAGACCGACGCCACCGGGGCCCGCTTCGAGTCGGTCTTCGAGGACGGCAAGCGCATGCAGCACACCGATCCGGTGGGCAATACGGTCGACTATGCCTACGACGGGCGGGGCCGGCTGGATGGCTTCACCGATGCCTCGGGCAATGTGTACTCGGTGTCCTACGCCGGCGGCACCGACGAGATCGCCGGTGACAGCCATGTCTTCCGCAACCGGCTGGGCGAGGTGCAGGTCGACTGGGGCTACACCATCGCCGAGGACGGCAACTTCAGCGAGGTGGTGCTGCCCGACGGGCGGCGGCAGGAGGTCGAGTGGGATCAGCTCGGCGGGGTGACCCGGACGGTCGATCACCAGGGGCGGGAGACGAGCTACGAGTACAACGGGCTGGGGCTGCCGGAGTCGATCATCTACCCCGATGGCTCCCGGCTGGTCGGGCGCTACGACGCCGAGGGGTCGCTGACCGAGGCCGAGCTGCCCGGGGGGCGGACCATCCGCCGCGAGCTGGACATCCTGGGGCGGGTGACCCGCCTCGAGGTGCCCGGGGGCACGGTGGTCGAGCAGGACTTCGATCGCAACGGGCGGGTGACCCGCCGGGGCAGCGGCGAGCGGGCGGTGACCTTCGAGCGCGATCCGGTGGGCCGGGTGGTCGCGATGCGCCTCGACGGGGCCGAGGTCACGACCCGCCGCGAGCTGGACGCCGCCGGGCGGGTCATCGCGAGCACCGATCCCGAGGGTCGCACGACGCGCTACGAGTACGACGGCGTCGGCCGGGTGACGGCGACCATCCACCCCGATGACTCCGCGGTGCGCGTCGAGCGGGACGGCGTGGGCAACCTCACCGCGTGGACGCTGCCCGACGGACGGCGCCACACCGCCGAGTACGGGCCCGATCTGAAGATCGCGAGCGTCACCGATCCGGCGGGGCATACGGTGCGCTACACCACCGACAGCCACGGCAACTACGAGGGCCTGACCGACGCCAACGGGGACGAGACGGTGATCATCCGTGGCGCGCTGGGCGAGATCGTCGAGATCCGCCGGCCGGAGGGCGAGACGACCCGGGTGGCTTACGAAGAGAGCGGCCGGGTGGCGCTGCTGACCGATCCCGAGGGCGGCCTGACCCGGGTCGAGGTCGACGACGAGGGCCGGATCGCCCGCCAGGTGCGCCCCGACGGAGTCGAAGAGACCTTCGAATACACCCATGGCTTCGTGACGCTGCACGAGGACGACGCCGGGGTGTCGACGGCGCAGTTCGAGAGCGGGCGGGGCGTGCTGAGCTTCACCGACAAGCTGGGTCAGACCGTCGATCACGACTACGATGGCCAGGTCAACCGGGTGGCGACCCGTACGGTGTTCGGCGAGACGACCTATGGCTTCGATCTGCTCGACGCCTTGATCCGGGTGGATGATCCCAGCGGGGCGGCGGCCGATCTGACCCGCGATCGCACCGGGCGCTGGCTGACGCTGGACGTCGACGGGCGGGCCCGCGCGGCGGCTGAGTACGACGTGGCCGGGCGCATCGCGGCGACGACCTGGACCGATGGCGCCGGCGCCCCGCTGTTCGAGAGCCGGCTGCGGCGGCAGGCCGATCGCATCCTGGGGATCGACGAGTCCGGCGGCCGGCGGGTGGACTACACCTACGACGCGGTGGGCCGGGTGACCGGCGAGACCGTCGACGTGCCCGGGCGGGCGCCGAGCGAGCGGACCTACACCTACGACCCCGACGGCAACCTGCTGCGGGTCACCGTGGACGGCGTGGGTCGCGACTTCGCCTACGACCGCAGCGACCGCCTGCTGTCGGACGGGCTGTGGGACTACACCTGGGACGACAACGGCCGCCTGCGCGAGCGCCGCCGGGCGGGCGTGGCCGAGCAGCTCACCTATGATGGCATCGGGCGGCTGGTGCGCTTCGAGCGCTTCGGGGCCCGGGCGGCGGTGGTCGAGTATGGCTACGATCACGACCACCTGATGACATGGCGCCGGGTCAACGGCGTCACCCAGCGCTTCGTGTGGGATCGCTCCGGGGACTGGGGCAAGCTGATCGAGATCCGCGACGCCGGGGGCGCGCTGGTCAGCCGCTTCATGCACGCCGAGGGGCGGGTGCTCGCCCGCTACGACGCGGCGAGCGACGCGCTGTACGCCTACGTGACCGACTACCTGGGCCACGTCCGGGCCATCGTCGGCCCTGACGGGCGGGTCGAGCGGCGGTCCTACGACGCCTATGGCAACCCGTTGGAGGGGGTGGCGGCCGGCTTCGGCTACGCCAGCGAATGGACCGACGGGGTGACGGGCTTCGTCTACCTGCGCGAGCGGTGGTATGCGCCCGACATGCGGCGCTTCTTCACCCCCGACCGGGCCGATCCCAACCCCCGCGATCCGCGCACGCTGAACCGTTATGTGTATGGCTTCGGTGATCCGGTGCATCACATCGACCCCACCGGCCGCTTCAGCCTGAGCGGGCAGATGGCGGCGGTGGCCATCGTGGGCACGCTGGCGGCGATGAACGTCATCGGCTACGTCTTCGACATCGGGGTGCTGGGGCCGGGGCTCTTGTTCAACGCCGGCAGCTACTTCGCCAAGTACGAGTGGGCCCGGGAGCGCACGGCGCTGTACTGGCCGCTGCTGGGCATCGGCATCCCCATCTTCGGCAAGAAGGGCTTCGGGTTGACCATCGATCTGAGCTTGAGCGTAGTGTTGTTCGACAACACACCCGATCGCTTCTATTACAACGCGGTCTGGATGTTCTGGAGCCTGGGCTTCTCGGCCGGGCTGAGCTTCGGCGAAGACAGCAGCACGATCTCGGGGCCGGGCGTCATCCCCGGCCGCAAGTGGAATCAGGCCAATCCGGGCGGCGTGCAGGGCTACGGGCTGGCCATCTCGGGCTCGCTGGGGCCGCTGAGCTGGATCCTCAACAGCACCGGGCTGCCGATCTATGGCTATGCCAGCGGCACGATCGAGATCGGCTTCGGTATCAGCACGGCGGCGGAGAGCCCACAGACCGAGGATTGGGAGTGGTGCGAGGAGGACGATGACTGCCCGGACTACAAGGTGTGGGGGGTCGACTTCCGGGCGGCGACGTCTGGCATGGGGATGGATTGGTCGCCGCCGCCGCTGGCCGGTGGGATCACCGTGGGGCTGTCGATCACGGTGCCGGTGATGGAGATGATGTGCCTGGGCACGCCGTGGGCCAGCACGCCGAACTGCGCGAACCGCCCGCATGGCGGGGGTGAGGGCGAAGGTGAGGGTGAAGGCGAAGGTGAGGGTGAGGGTGAAGGTGAGGGCGAGGGCGAGGGCGAAGGCGAAGGCGAAGGAGAGGGCGAGGGCGAGGGTGAGGGCGAAGGAGAGGGTGAGGGCGAAGGCGAAGGTGAGGGCGAAGGTGAGGGCGAAGGCGAAGGTGAGGGCGAAGGCGAAGGAGAGGGTGAGGGCGAAGGCGAAGGTGAGGGCGAAGGCGAAGGTGAGGGCGAAGGCGAAGGCGAAGGAGAGGGCGAAGGCGAAGGTGAGGGCGAAGGCGAAGGAGAGGGTGAGGGCGAAGGCGAGGGTGAGGGCGAAGGCGAAGGTGAGGGCGAGGGCGAAGGTGAG
>JAUHYW010000108.1 GCA_030426085.1 bacterium
GCCCGACTCCGCGCATGTGCGTGTGGATGTCGACGCAGCGCTCCCACTCCAACGCCTCGTTCAGCCTGGTCCTGTGAGGTCGATCGCTGTGTGAGCTCATGCGCAGACGGATCCGTATCGCGTGGGCTATGGCGCCGACGCCGTGGGCGCCCATCGCGCCCGCCCCCGCGTACGGCGCCGACTCCGCGGGTGCCCATCGCACCCCTCACCGCGTACGGGGCCGACTCCGCGGGTGCCCATCGCACCCCTCACCGCGTACGGGGCCGACTCCGCGGGTGCCCATCGCGCCCCTCACCGCGTACGGGGCCGACTCCGCGGGTGCCCATCGCGCCCGGATCGCGTACGGGGCCGACTCCGCGGGTGCCCATCGCGCCCCTCACCGCGTACGGCGCCGACTTCGCGGGTGCCCATCGCGCCCGGATCGCGTACGGCGCCGACGCCGCAAGTGCACATCGCGCCCGCCACCGCGCACGGCGCCGACTTCGCGGGTGCACATCGCGCCCGCCACCGCGCACGGCGCCGACTTCGCGAGTGCCCACCGCGCCCGGATCGCGTACATCCCCGATTTGCCGAGTGCACATCGCGTCTGTCACCGCGTACATCCCCGATTTGCCGAGCGCACATCGCGTCTGTCACCGCGTTCACGAGGCGCGTCGGCGGGCGGATCAGGCGGCGTCCCGGGTGAGCCCGCGCGTGTTTACGATTGAAATCCGGCGCGTGGCCCGGTAACCGAACGCCACCCCAACTCGCCCCGGATCCGCGATGATCACCGACGCCGTCATCCCCGCGCTGAACGAAGCCCAGACCGTCGGCCGGGTGGTCGAGTCGCTCGCCCCGTTCGGCCTGCGGCGGGTCGTCGTCGGCGACAACGGCAGCACCGACGCCACCGCCGAGATCGCCCGCGCCGCGGGGGCCGAGGTCGTCACCGAGCCCCACCGGGGCTATGGCGCCGCCTGCCTGCGGGCCCTGGCCCACATCCGCCGCGACCCGCCCGACGCGGTGCTCTTCCTCGACGGGGACGGCGCCGACGACGTGCGCCGGGTGCCCGACCTGCTCGCCCCCATCGAGCGGGACGTCGCCGATCTGGTCATCGGCTCGCGCACCCTCGGCCGGGCCGAGCAGGGGGCCATCACCCCGGTGCAGCGCTTCGGCAACGTGCTGTCGAGCACCCTGGTCAACCTGCTGTTCGACGTGAAGTTCACCGACCTCGGCCCCTTCCGGGCCGCGCGCTGGGCCGCGCTCGAGCGGCTCGAGATGGCCGACCGCGACTTCGGCTGGACGGTCGAGATGCAGGCCAAGGCCGCCCGCCGCGGGCTGCGCTGCCTCGAGATCCCGGTCGACGCCCACGTCCGCCTGGCCGGCGAGAGCAAGGTCTCGGGCACGGTCAAGGGCTCGGTGAAGGCCGGGGTCAAGATCCTGTACACCATCGGCCGGGAGGCCCTGCGCCGCTGAGCTCCGGCCGGCGAAACCCGGGGCGCGGCCCGGCTCATCGTATGTCGGAGCCACCCGAGGACCGACCCGAGGAGCCGCCATGCCGCCGATGACCCGCCGCGCCGCCCTGAGCACCCTCGCCGTCGGCGCCGCCGGCCTCGCCCTCGCGCCCGCCGCCGGCGCGGCCCCCGCCGGGCGCATCACCAAGGCGATCCCCGGCGCCGACGCGCGCATCCCGGTCATCGGCATGGGCACCTGGCAGACGTTCAACGTGGGCGACGACCCCGCGCTGCGGGCCGCGCGCACCGAGGTGCTCGCGACCTTCCTCGCGCTGGGCGGGGGCATGGTCGACTCGTCGCCGATGTACGGCTCGTCCCAGGCGGTCGTGGGCCACGCCCGAGCCGCGCTGAAGGGCAAGGCGCCGCTCGACCGGCTCGTCTCGGCCGACAAGATCTGGACCCGGGACGGCGACGAGACCGTCGAGCAGCTCGACGAGACCGCCCGTCGGTGGGGGGTCGAGCGCTTCGACGTCATGCAGATCCACAACCTGCTGGCGTGGCCCGCGCACCTCGAGACGCTGCGCCGGCTGAAGGCCGAGGGCCGGGTGCGCTACATCGGCATCACGACCTCCCACGGGCGGCGGCACGCCGATCTGGCGCGCATCATGGCCCGCGAGCCCATCGACTTCGTGCAGCTCACCTACGACATCACCCACCGCGAGGCCGAGAAGCGGCTGCTGCCCCTCGCCGCCGAGCGGGGCATCGCGGTGATCGTGAACCGGCCCTACGACGGGGGCGCGTCGGTGACCCGGCTGAAGCGCAGCGGGGCGAAGGTGCCCCCGTGGGCCGCCGAGGCCGACATCCGCGACTGGCCCGGCTTCCTGCTCAAGTGGATCGTGAGCCACCCGGCGGTGACGGTGGCCATCCCGGCGACGACCCGGGTCGATCACATGCGGGAGAACATGGCCGCAGGCTACGGCCGCCTGCCCGACGCGGCCCTGCGGACCCGCATGGCGCAGCACATCGCGTCGCTGTGACGGGCGCCGCCCGGCGACGCCTCACCGGCGGGTGACCTCCGCCAGCCGCCGGGCGAAGCCCTCGTCGGAGATCGAGCCGTCGGCCGACGCGTCGCGCAGCCAGCCGGCCAGGGCCCGGGCCGTCGGCTCGTCGAGCTCGACCCCCATCCGCGCCGCCCGCGCCCGGACGGCGTGCCAGCCGGTCAGCCCGTGCAGCGTCAGCAGCGTGCGGCGGCGGTCGAGCAGCGCCGGGTCGACGAACTCGTAGCACTGCGGGTCGTCGAGCACCGCGTGCACGTGCACCCCCGCCTTGTGGGTGAACGCGAGGGGGCCGACCAGGCAGGTGCGGGGCGGGATCGGGGCCCCGGCGACCCGGGCCACGTCGGCGACCAGCTCACCGAGCAGGCCCAGCCGGAAGCGGGCGGCGCAGTGATCGGCGTCGGCGGCGAGCAGGCCGGCGACGAAGCCCTCCAGCGCGGTGATGCCGTTGCGCTCGCCGAGCCCGAGCACCGACGTGTCGATGAACGTGGCGCCGGCCCGGGCCGCGACCAGGGCGTTGGCCACCGCGCAGCCCGTGTCGTCGTGCCCGTGGAAGCCGACCGGGACCCGGACCGCCCGGCAGAGAGGCGCGACCAGCCGCTCGACGTCCAGGGGGTGGGCCGCGCCCACCGTGTCGGCCACGCCCAGGCGGTCGAAGGCGTCGGCCTCGACGAGCCGCTCGAAGATCACCCGGCGGTCGTCGGGCGCGATGCGGAACGTGTCTTCGGGCGTCAGCCGGACCTCGACGTCCGCCCGCAGCATGCGGGCGAAGGCGGCCACCTCGGCGGCGGCGTCGACCAGCCGGGCCGGCGCGCACGGTCGCCCCATGCGCCGCAGCCGGTCGGGGGACGGGATGAACAGGTGCAGGACGGCGACCCCGACGTCGACCGCCACCCGCACGTCCTCCCGCCGGGCGCGGACGTGGGCCGCCAGCCGGGTCCCGCCCAGGTCGAGCGCGCCCAGGGCCGCCGCGTCGCCCCGGGCCCACTCGGCGCCCACCGGGTTGACGAGCTCGATGATGTACACGCCGAACGCCGCGAGGCGGCGGGCGATGCGCCGCTTGTCGTCCAGGCCGGGCGCGAAGCGGGCGCATTGCAGCCCCTCGCGGAATGTCGAGTCGATCAGCCTCACCCGGCGGACCCAGTCGGCCGATCCGCCGTCGTTGTTCGGAGCCATGCGGTCTTCTTTCGAATCGCGGGCTCGACCCAACTTCCCCACCGGCAGGGTGGGCCGCACGCGCCCTCGGGTAAAGGGCGGCCGCGGCGGCCGAATCGCCCTTTTCGAACGCTCGACTTCTGGTCGGCCGGGCCCTACCTTCGGGGGACGCCACCTCACCTCCGGACGCCGCCATGCCGACCTCCCCCGCCGCTCGCCGCGCTCGCCGGTGATGGCCGCCCCGATGGCCCTCGAGGCGCTGCTCGCCCGCTGCGACCCCCGGGGGCAGGCCCGGGTGCAGGGGCCGGTCGTCCGGCGGGTCGACCGCATCGTGATGACGCCCGAGCAGGCCGGCCCCGGCGCGATCGTCGCCGGGCTGCTGCACCCCGACGCGGCCTGGGTCCACGCTTGCGCCCGACGGGGGGCGGCGGCGGTGATCGTCGACCGCGACCTGCCGGTCGAAGCCGAGCCGACCCGGATCGTGCTCCCCCGGCCGGGGCCGGTGGTGGGCCGCATCTCGGCGCTGCTCAACGGCGACGCCTCCGAGGTGTTGCAGCTCGTGGCGGTGACCGGGACCAACGGCAAGACCACGACGACGTTCTTCTGCCGCCAGCTCGCCGCGGCGGCCGGCCTGCGCTTCGGGGTCCTCGGCACCAACGGCTTCGACGTCGGCCAGGAGATCCTCGCCCCGTGGAGGACGACCCCCTACGCCCCCGACCTGCACGCGCTCTTCGCCCGCATGGTGCGCGCCGGGCTGCACGGGGCCGCGATCGAGGCGTCGTCGGCCGGCCTGATCGCCGATCGCCTGATCGGGGCCGAGGTCGACGTCGCGGTGTTCACCAACCTGACCCCCGATCACGTCGACGACCACCCCGACCCCGAGGCCTACTTCGCCGCCAAGCGGCGCCTGTTCATCGACCCCGAGCAGGCCCGCCCGCCGCGGCTCGCGGTCATCGACCGGGACGATCCGGCCGGTCGGCGGCTGCTCGCCGACGGGGCGATGCCGTGCCCGACGGTGTCGGTGAGCCGGCGCGCGGACGCCGACGTGCGGGCGGTGGGCATCACGCCGCTCGACCCCGCCGATCCGGGCCGGGGGGTGCGCTTCGACCTCGCCTCGCCCTGGGGCCGGTGGCCGGTGGCGCTGCCGCTGCCCGGCGCCTTCAACGTCAGCAACGCGCTGGCGGCCTTCGCGGCGTGCGCCGGGCTGGGCATGCCGCCCGACCGGCTCGCCGCTGCGTTCGAGGGGCTCACCCTGCCCCGGGGCCGCCTGGAGGAGCACCCCGTCGACGAGGGGGGCTTCCGGGTCTTCGTCGACTATGCCCACAACGTCGGCGCGATCACCGAGGCCCTGGCCGCGGTGCGCCCGCTCGCCCGGGGGCGGGTGATCGCGGTGCTCGGGGCGAGCGGGACCGGCCGGCGGGTGCCGAGCGACATCGGCCGGGCGGTGGGGCGGGGCGCCGACCTGTGCGTGCTCACGACCAACGACCCCGACCGGACGCCGGTCGCCGCGCTCAGCCGGGCGGTCGCCGCCGGGCTGCCGGATGGGCTGCCGCACACCTTCATCGAGGACCGACGGGCGGCGATCGCCCACGCCGTCGCCCTCGCCGAGCCGGGGGATGTGGTCGTCGCGCTCGGCAAGGGCCACGAGCGGACCCAGCTCGTGCGGGGCGAGAAGGTGCCCTACGACGAGCAGGAGAGCGTCGCGGCGGCGCTGCGGGCCCGACGAGCCCGCGCCGCCGGCTCCCCGTGACGCGATCGATGAGCCCGCCGCGATGGGCCGGATGACATGCTGGGTGACATGCTCGACGACTTGAGCACCTACACCGTGGGCGACTTCGTGCCGTTCGGCGCCGAGGCCTACGCCCGGCTCTTCGTGCAGCACAACGCCCGCTTCGGGGTCGCCCCGGCGCTGGGGGCGGTCGCCGGCGTCGCCGCGCTGTGGGCCGCCGTCTCCGGCCGGGGGCGCGTCGCGGCGGCGCTGCTGGCGGCGGCCTGGGGCTGGGTCGGGTGGGCGTTCTTCGCCGGGAGCTACGCCGGGCTGAACTGGGCCGGGTCGTACCTGGCGGGGGTGGCCGGCCTGCAAGGCGTCCTGATGGCGTTCATGGCATGGCGCGGATGGCTGAGCGGCCGCGCGGGCTCGGGTGGTCTCGCTGGCGGCGCCGAGGCCGGCGCCGGGCGTGGCATCGGGCATGGCATCGGATATGCCACCGGGGTGGCCCTGGCGGTGGGCGGGCTGGCGCTGTATCCGCTGCTCGACCCGCTGTCGGGGCGCCCGTGGGCCGGGGTCGAGCTCTTCGGCCACGCGCCCGAGCCCACCGCGCTGGTCACCCTGGGGCTGGTGCTCGCCTGCGGGCGGCGGCGGCTCATCGGGCTGACCATCCCGGTCCTGATCTGCGGGCTGGGCGGGGTCACGGCCCGGGTCCTGGAGAGCCCCGGGTGGTGGGTCTCATCGGCCGCGGCGGCGTTGGCGCTGATCGCGCTCCCGATCGACGCGCTGGCCCGCCGGGCTACGGGTTGAGCATCCGGGCCGCCTCGGCCTGCCCCCGGCGGGCGATCTCCACCGCCCGCCGGTCGGGCCCCGCGACCCGCTCGGCGCGGGCGTAGGCGTCCCGGCTCGCGGCCCACCGCCCCCGCCGGGCCTCGGCCCGCCCCAGTTGGATCCAGCCCCGCACGTCCCCCGGGCTCCAGGCGGCGGCGGCCTCGAAGTGGCCCGCGGCCGGCCCCCAGGCTCCATCGCCGGCCGCGATCTCGCCCAGCAGCAGGTGGGCGTCGACGTGGCTCGGCTCGCGGGCGGCGGCGGCCCGGGCCGCGTCCAGCGCCTCGCCCCCCCGGCCGAGCTGGCGCAGGGCCACCGCCCGCAGCACCAGCAGCTCGGCGCTCTCGGCCACCGCCCGGGCCCGCTCGATCGCGGCCAGCGCCCCCGGCGCGTCCCCGGTCTGCAAGCGGGCCCAGCCCACGAGCGTCGCGTGCCGCCGGTCGTCGGGCTCGAGCGCAAACGCCCGCTCGGCGGCGGCCCGGGCGTCGGCCACCGCCCCCCGCGCGCGGTGCAGCGCGGCCAGCGCGATCCAGCCGTCGGCCCGCGCCGGCCGCCGGGCGAGCCCCCGGGTCAGCCAGCGCTCGGCCCGCTCGGCGTCCCGCGGCTGGCGGTCGCCGCGCCAGGCGTCCACATAGGCCCGCCCCAGCAGGATCTGGTGGTCGGGGTCGACCGGCTCGGCCTCGGGGTGGGCGATCCAGCGCAGCGGCGAGTCGTTGTTGGCCGGCGGCCGGGCGGCGGGTCGCGTCCGGATGAAGTGGTCCACCCCCTCGGTGTGGGGGATGTTGTGGGTCGGGCCCTGGTCCATGTGGCAGTCGGCGCAGTCGGCCCCGGCGGCGGCGCCTTCCGGCGCGGCGCAGGCGTGGCGCGGGGCGTCGCCGGCGCCCCCGTGGCAGTCGCGGCACGGCTTCGAGCGGTCGGCGGCGGGCTGCGCGTCGTGCGGCCGGTGGCAGGTGGTGCAGGTCATCGTCGGGGTCTGCTTCGCGCAGGCGCTCAGCGCCAGCCGGCCGGCCTGATCGGCCGAGCCGAAGCCGTCGCGCATCTCGCTGCGGGCGAACAGCGCGACGGTGTCCGACAGCCGGGCGCCGGGCAGGAAGTCCCCCCACCGCCGCCCGGGGCGCAGCACCCGGACCGCGCCGCCGAAGTGGCACGCGGCGCAGACGTCGGCCGCGCGCGCCGGCGGCAGCCGGTCGGGGTTCACGATGGGGGTCGGCTCGCCCTTCATCCGCCCCGCGGCGTGGGCCCGGCCGTCGCCGTGGCATCGCACGCAGGTCATGGCCCCCGGCGGGTGCTGCGGCCGCAGCGCGCTGCCCGGCCGGCTCACCACCGGGTCGGCGTGGCAGTTGAGGCAGCCGGTGCCCACCTCGCGGAAGAACCCCAGCCGGGCGGCGGCGGTGTCGTAGCCCGGGCTGAGCGCCCACCCGCCGCGGGCGGTGTACCAGCTCAGCGGGAGCTGGAAGAGGCGGTCGTCGGCGGCCCACAGGAGCGTGTGGGTGTGGCGCCCGCTGCCCAGGACGTGGCTCGGGGCGCGCGTGATGCGGTGGGGCCCGGCCTCGACTTCGAAGCGCCCGCCCCGCTGGCGGTAGGTCCGCCCGGTGCGGGGGTCGACGACCTCGGCCGGCGCGGCGAACGGGGCCCGGGGCGCGGCGGCGTAGGGGCGGAGGGTGCGGGCCATCGGCGAGGCGGCCCAGGCGTCGGCCTCGTCGGGGTGGCAGTCTCCGCAGAGGTCGTCGGCGGCCCGCATGGCGGCCAGCGCCTCGGCGGCGGGCGGCGGGGCCTGGGCGGGCAGCGGGGCCGGCTTCGGCCCGGGGCTCGGGTCCGGCTGCGGGGCATGCGGAGGTCTCAGCGGCGCGGCGTCGGCAGCGCTCGGCGGGGCAGCGCTCGGCGGGGCAGCGCTCGGCGGGGCAGCGCTCGGCGGGGCTGCGCGCGGTGTCGCGGCGGTCGACGTCGGCTGCGCGGGCGGGCTCGGGCGGGGCGCTTCGTCCCGACAGCCGAAGGCGATCGCCGCGATGACCGCCAGCGCGACGCAGCGCCCGCTGTCAGCGAAGACCCGATCGTGCATGGCACCTCCGCGCGCAGTATACGCCCGGCGGCCGTCAGCTCCGGTAGTCGGCGTTGATGCGCACGTAGCCCGGCCCGAAGTCGCAGGTGTGCAGCGTGCGCTCGGCCCGGCCCTTGCCCAGCTCGAGCCGGATGGCGTACTCGGCCCCGGTCATCACCGCGTGGGCCCGGGCTTCGGCCCCCGGCCCCATCCAGGCGCCGTGGTAGATCACGACGTCTCCGATCGCCAGCCGCAGCCCCTCGGGGTCGAACGCGGCCCCGCTGCGCCCCACCGCGGCGATGATGCGCCCCCAGTTGGGGTCCTCGCCGTGCAGCGCGGTCTTGACCAGCGGGCTGAGCGCCACCGCCTCGGCCGCCGCCGCCGCGTCGGCGTGGCTGGCGGCCCCGGCCACGGTCAGGGCCACCGTCTTGGTGCCCCCCTCGGCGTCGCGCACGATGTCCCGGGCCAGCTCGCCGGCCACCGCCTCGATGGCCTCGGCCAGCGCCGACAGCGCCTCGCCCCGCAGCGGCTCTCCCGGGCCGGCGAGCAGCAGCGCGGTGTCGTTGGTGCTGGTGTCCCCGTCGATGGTGATCGCGTTGAACGTGCGGTGGCACACCCGATGCCACAGGGCGTCGAGGTCCAGCGGGTCGACCGGGGCGTCGGTGACCACGAACCCGAGCATCGTCGCCATGTTGGGGTGGATCATGCCCGCCCCCTTCGAGGCCCCGGCGACGCGCACCGTGCGCCCCTCGATCTCGACCTCGACGCTGCGGATCTTGGGCCGGGTGTCGGTGGTCATGATCGCCCGGGCGAAGTCGCCCAGCCCGTCGGCCCGCAGCGCGCCGGCCGCCTCGCCGATGCCGGCCCGAACCTTCTCCATCGGCAGCGGCGCGCCGATGACCCCGGTGCTGCACACCAGCACCGCGTCGTCCTGGCAGCCGACCGCCTCGGCCACCGCCGCCGCCATCGCCCGGGCGTCGGCCGCGCCCTGCTCACCGGTGCAGGCGTTGGCGTTGCCGCTGTTGACCACCACCGCCCGGATCGTATTGCCCCCCCGCATCAGGGTGTCCCGGCTGAGGGTCACCGGCGCGGCGACGATGCGGTTGGTGGTGAAGACCCCGGCGCAGGGCACCACCTCGTCGGCGACGAGCAGCGCCACGTCGGGCGCGCCGCTCTTCTTGATGCCGGCCGGCAGCCCGGCGAAGCGGAAGCCGGGCACGGCCATCGGTGAGGTGGAGACCATCGAATGCTCCCGGGCGGGCGGGGGTGGTCGGGGTCGCTCAGGCGAGCGGCGCCCCGGGGCGGGCGTCGGACTGATCGGCGTTCATGTGGCACTTCTTGTACTTCTTGCCGCTGCCGCACCAGCAGGGGTCGTTGCGCCCGATCTTGGGCCGCTCCCGGCGCACCGGGGCCTGCCGCCGCGGGGCCCGGGCCAGCACGTCCTCGGGGGCCGGGCCGCTCGGCTGGCCGTCCTCGCTCTTGCTCGGGGTCGAGGCGATCATCTGCATCTGCCGCTGCTGGGCCTCGATGCGCTGGCGGTAGGCCTCCTCCTCGGCGGCGACCTCCTCCTGGCTCTTGACCTCGAGCCGGTAGAGCTGGCCCATCACCTTCGAGCGGATGTCGATCATCAGCGAGCGGAACAGCCGGAAGCCCTCCTTCTGGTACTCCTTCTTGGGGTCCCGCTGGCCGTAGCCCCGCAGCCCGATGCCGGTGCGGAGCTGGTCCATCGTGGTCAGGTGGTCCTTCCAGTGCTGGTCGATCTGCCGCAGGAAGAGGTCCTTCTCGATGCGGTGCATCAAGCCCTCCTGGGTCTGGTCGATCTGCTCGACCTTCGCCTTGTAGGGGGCCTCGGCCTCGAAGTAGATGTGCTCGATGTAGCGGTGCCGGCTGACCGGGAGCTGCGACAGGTCGACGTCGACGTCGAACTGATACTTGACCCGCTCGGTGAGCCCGGCCTGATCCCAGCTCTCGGGCTTCTCCCGCTCGTCGCAGTACTGATCGACCATCGCCCGGACCAGATCCTCGATCGCGTCGAGCGACATCTCCCGCAGCTCGGCGTCGTCGGCTCCGAGGACCTCCCGCCGCCACTCGTAGATGGTCTGGCGCTGCTGGTTCATGACGTCGTCGTACTCTTTGAGGTTCTTGCGCGAGTCGAAGTGCTGGGCCTCGACCCGCCGCTGGGCGTTCTCGATGGCCTTGCTGACCATGCCCGCCTCGATGGGCTGGTCGTCGGTCATGCCGAGCTTGTCCATGATCGCCGTGACGTTGTCGTTGGCGAAGATGCGCATCAGGTCGTCTTCCAGCGACAGGTAGAACCGGCTCTCGCCGGGGTCGCCCTGACGCCCGGCGCGGCCCCGGAGCTGGTTGTCGATGCGCCGGCTCTCGTGGCGCTCGGTGCCCAGGATGAACAGCCCCCCGGCCTCGAGGACCTGCTTCTGCTCGGCCCTGAAGATGTCCCGGGTCTTCGCGATGCGGCCGATGACGTCCTCCGGCACCTCGGCGAGCAGCTCTTCGCTCTCGAGCATCGCCCGGGCCTTGTCTTCGTGGCCGATCACGATCTGCTTGACGAAGTCCTCGACGGTCTCCCACTCCGGGGTGTGGCGCACCGCGACGTCCATGTCGGCGAGCAGGTTCTGGCCCCAGTACTCGGCGTTGCCCCCCAGGATGATGTCGGTGCCCCGGCCGGCCATGTTGGTGGCCACCGTCACCTGCCCCTTGCGCCCGGCCTGGGCCACGATCGTCGCCTCGCGGGCATGGTGCTTGGCGTTGAGCACCTCGTGCTCGACGCCCTCGGCCTTGAGCATGCGGTGGATGATCTCGCTCTTCTCGACGCTGGTGGTGCCCACCAGCACCGGCTGCCCCCGCTCGTGGGCCATCTTGATGTCGGCGACACACGCCCGGAACTTGCCCCGCTCGCTGCGGTAGACCAGATCGGGCTGATCCTTGCGGATGATGGGCTTGTTGGTCGGCACCACCACCACGTCGAGGCTGTAGATCTTCTGGAACTCGTCCTCTTCGGTCTTCGCCGTGCCGGTCATGCCCGACAGCTTGTCGTAGATCGTGAAGTAGTTCTGGAAGCTGACGGTGGCCAGGGTGTGGTTCTCGGGGCGGATGTCGACCCCCTCCTTGGCCTCGACCGCCTGGTGCAGCCCGTCGCTCCACCGCCGGCCGGGCATCAGCCGGCCGGTGTGCTCGTCGATGATGACCACCTCGCCGTTGGCCACCAGGTAGTTCACGTCGCGCCGGTAGAGGGTGTGGGCCTTCAGCGCGTTGTTGACGTGGTGCAGGGTGACGAGGTGGGCCGGGTCGTAGAGGTTGTCGACCTTCAGCAGCCGCTGCATCTCGTCGACGCCCTCTTCGGTCAGCGTGGCCGCGTGGGACTTCTCGTCGACGTTGTAGTGGATGTCTTTCTTGAGCTTGGGCATGACCCGGTCGACGACCAGATACATCTCGGGCTGATGCTCGGCCGGGCCGCTGATGATCAGGGGCGTGCGGGCCTCGTCGATGAGGATCGAGTCGACCTCGTCGATGATGGCGAAGTTGTGCGACCGCTGCGCATAGCGCGAGAGGTCGTACTTCATGTTGTCCCGCAGGTAGTCGAACCCGAACTCGTTGTTCTGCCCGTAGGTGATGTCGCTCTTGTAGGCCGCCTGCCGCTCGGTCTCGGTGATGCCGTTGACCACCACCCCGGTCGACAGGCCCAGCCAGCGGTAGAGCTGGCCCATCCACTCGGCGTCGCGCCGGGCGAGGTAGTCGTTGACCGTGACGACGTGCACCCCCTTGCCCGACAGCGCGTTGAGGTAACACGGCAGCGTCGCCACCAGCGTCTTGCCCTCACCGGTCTTCATCTCGGCGATGCGCCCCGAGTGCAGCACGAAGCCGCCGAGCACCTGCACGTCGTAGGGCCGCATGCCCAGCACCCGCCACGCCGCCTCGCGGGCGACGGCGAACGCCTCGTGGCGGATGTCTTCGAGGTCGGCGCCGTTGTCGATCTGTTGTCTGAACTCGCCCGTCGCCGCCTTCAGCGCGTCGTCGCTGAGCTTCTTCATCTTGCCCGCGAGCGCGTTGACCCGCTCGACCTCCGGCCGCAGCTTCTTGATGGCGCGGTCGTTGGACGACCCGAAGACCTTGGTCAGAAACTCGAACACGGGGGCCTCCACGGACAGGGCGGGCGCCCGGGGGGCGCCGGGCAAAGACGACGTATCTTATGCGCGGACGGACGATATGCAAGCGGCCGGGCCCGATCGAGCGTCGGTTCACCGCGGTCGGCGGCCGGCGAGCGCCCGGCTCGCCGACAGCCAGCGCAGATCGGCGGGTGTGTTGATGTTGAGCAGCACCCCCCGATCGGGCACCGCCAGCCGCCGGGGCCGGGCCTCGGCGAGCACCGCCGACAGGGGCCCGTCGTCCCCGGCGAGCAGGCGGGGCCGCAGCTCGGCGGCGAGCCGGACCGGGTGCCCCGGGCGCCCGCCGCAGGTCGGGATCACGCTGCCGGTGGCGGTCATCAGCCGGGCGAGCGTCTGCGGGTCGACGAGCGGGCGGTCGACGTGGGTCAGGATGACGGGCCCGGAGGGCAGCGCCCGCAGCCCGGCCCGCAGGCTGGACCGCATGCCCCGGCGCCACTCGGCGTTGACCACGACCCGGGCGAAGCCGGGCACCGCGGGGCGGATGGCGGTGGCGTGGGCCCCGACGACGACGACGACCTCGGGGCAT
This sequence comes from bacterium, assembly GCA_030426085.1. Classification (GTDB taxonomy): domain Bacteria; phylum Myxococcota_A; class Bradymonadia; order UBA7976; family UBA1532; genus JACKDM01. The sequence continues at coordinate 12,925 of JAUHYW010000108.1, forward strand.
CCGGCGTCGCGCAGGGCCCGGCAGAGTCGCTCGACGAAGGTCTCACCGGCGAGGCGCAGGAGCGCTTTGGGGCGCCCCATGCGGGAGGAGGCGCCGGCGGCGAGGAGCAGGGCGGATGGCGGGGGGTCGACGGCGGGCAGCGCCGGGGGGGTGAGGCGGGGGGCGACGGCGGCGACGGCGGCGGCCCGGTCGCGGGCCCGGGTCGGGGCGGGCAGGGGCTCGGTGGGTCGGCGGCTCAACGGGGCTCCTGGGGGGCGGGGTCGGGTGGCGGGCGGATGATACCCGACCGCGGGCGATGGGGGGCCGGTGAGGTCTGGGATACAGGTGCCGGGATACAGGTGCCCGGCACCTACCCGGACCAGTCCCGGGCCTCGCCCCGCCAGGCCGACGTGAAGTCATCGTCCTGGACCGAGCAGAACATGCGCGGGTGGCGCTTGTACTCGGCCCAGGCGGCGCCGACCGAGTCGGCGTCGACGAAGAAGCAGCGGCCGAGGTACATGCCATCCCGGGGCCGGGTCGAGAACTTGACGTACCAGGCGGTCGGGCGCTCGGCGAGCGCCGCGAGGGTCTCGGCGAGCAGCGGCAGGTCGGTCGCGGTGAAGCACAGCTTCTTGTTGCAGCAGTCGATCGCGCCGGTCGCGGCGACGCGGGCCGCGCCCGGTCGGGCCATGAAGGCGCCATCATGCACCGGGTGGAAGCCGCGGGCGCGGCCGATCTCTTCGGGCTTCACGAGGTCTCCTCGGTCGGGCGGTCGGATTGTACCCCGAGCGCTTCGGAGCGCCATCACACGGCTGCTTCGACCGCCCCGTCGCCCTCGCGAGCGCCCCCGCGTCGCCGCTGACCCGCCCGCGTCGACCCGGACGCGGCCGCCGGCCGCCAGACCCCACCGGCGCCGGCTGGGGGATGGCACACCGGTTGCTCATGGATCCCGGCGAATCCGAACCCAGGCGAATCGCAACCGAAAGGACATCCCATGAACGTCACCGATCCTCGGGGGGCTCTCATCGACCGCGCGCTCCAGCTCGGCACCGTCGCCACCGCGCTCGGCGCGGCGTGGGCCGCGCAGGCGAAAGGGACCCCGATCGGGGCCGCCCTCGCCGAGTGGCTGCCCATGACACCGGCCGCGCTCGACGCCTTCCACCTCGCGGTCACCGGCGGCCTGATCGCCCTCGCGGCCGCTCTCGCGATCCGCCCGGCGGCCGGCGCGGTGTTCGCGCTCGCCGGCTGGCTCGGGCTGACCGCCGTCGTCATCACCGCCCGCGGCGAGGCCTTCGCCGCCCCGATCATGATCGTGGCCCACGCGGCCCGCATCGCCCTGCCGCTGGCCTGGCTGGCGTGGCGGCGAGCCGAGGCCCCGGAGGCGCGCCGCCGGGTCCTGGCCCTGATGCAGGTGGCCATCGCCGCGACGTTCATCGGGCACGGCGTCGAGGCTCTCATGGGGCACCCCAAGTTCGTCGATTACATCGTCGTGGTGGGTCGCAAGTGGCACCTGTGGCAGACCGACGCCGCCGGGGCCCTCGACGCGATGTGGGTCATCGGGGTGGTCGACATCGCCGTCGGCCTGAGCATCATCGCCCGGCCGACCCGCCCCGTCGCCATGCACATGGCGTTCTGGGGGGCCGTCACCGCCCTGAGCCGGGTGCTCTACGCCGACCTCGGCGCGAGCTACGAGGTGCTCATCCGCGCGGCCCACTTCACCCTGCCGCTGGCCATCGCCGCGATGGCCTCGGCGGTGGCTCCGGTGGCTCCGGCGGCGGCTCAGACCCCCCGTTCGCGCCCGGTCACCGCCTGACAGCGACCCGAACCCATCTCACTCGAATTCACCCTCGCTCCCGGGGCCATGCCCCGGTGAACGACCCGATGGCATAGCCATCACCCAACCCCTTGGTGGCACAGCCACCGCAAGCGACAGGAGCAGCGACATGCGTCGACTCATCCACCCGTGCCTCATCGCCCTCATCGCCACCGCCGGCCTCGTCGGCGCCGCCTCGGCCCAGGCCCCCGAAGACAGACGTCCGGGTCACATCCGGGTCGTCTTCCAGGACGACCCGGCCACCTCGGCGACCATCTCGTGGACCACCCAGCGCGGCCGCGGGCGGCACCGGGTCCACTTCGACACCGTGCCTCACGGGCGCGACCAGGACGCCTATCGCTACCGGGTCGACGCCCAGATCAACGACGAGTACGACGACGAGGAGGAGCGGCACGAGAGCGGCGATCACTACCACCACGCCCGGATCTCCGGCTTGCAGCCCGACACCGTCTATCACTTCCTCGTGCGCAGCGACGGGCGGGACGCGCCCCGCGCGCTGTGGTTCCGCACCGCGCCCCGCGACCCCGACCAGCCCTTCAAGCTGCTCGTCGGCGGCGACGGGCGCACCACCTCGGACGACCCCGACGATCGCTCCGATCGGCAGCGGATGAACCGGGTGATGGCGCAGCTGTTCGCCGCCGATCCGAGCATCCTCGCCCTCTCGTACGGCGGCGACTACGTGCAGGACGGCCAGGAGTACGACCACTGGGACGACTGGCTCGAGGATCACTCGGTGCAGACGACGCTGCCCAGCGGCCGGGTGCTGCCCATCATCCCCACCCGGGGCAACCACGAGGAGGACCGCCGGCTGTACAATCAGGTGCTCGGCTTCCCCGGGGCGGACAACGCCCGCGGCTACTTCACCACCCGCATCGGCGACTTCGCGCTCGTCACCCTCGACAGCCAGGGCATCGAGGACGATGACAGCACGCTCGACCGGCAGACCGACTGGCTACGCACCCAGCTCCGCGCGCTGAGCGGCGAGTTCGGCGGGCGCCCGGTGCGCTGGCTGACGGCGTCCTATCACCGGCCGGCCTTCCCGGCGCACAAGTCGTGGGACGGGGGCCCGGCCGAAGACATCCGCGATGAGTGGGTGCCGCTGTTCGGCCAGTATGGCACCAACCTCATCTTCGAGTCCGACGGCCACACCTACAAGCGCACCCGGCCGCTGCTCAACCGGGCGCGCTTCGACCGGGCGCCCGACTGCGACGCCGACGGGGACGCGGACGAGAGCCTGGGGCCGGTGGTGTGCGATCCCGACGACGTGACCACGGTCGAGCGGGGCGGCGTGTACTACGTCGGCGAGGGCGGCCTGGGGGCCAACCTGCGCGAGCCGAGCAACCGGCGGGCCTTCCTCGACCCGGGGCAGTCGCGGCGCTTCTTCCACGTCATGCTGCTCGACGTCACCCCCGACGCGCTGACCCTGCACCTCGTCGATCAGGACGGCTGCTTCGTCGACGAGCCGGGCGGGCCCCGCTGCGCCCGCGACGTGAGCGAGGACGGCCCGCTGACCCTCGCCCGCCGCACGGTGGTGCCTTTCGAGAGCGAGTGGCGGTTCCTCGAGGACGCCGACAGCCTGCCCTTCGGCTTCGAGCAGCCGGTGTTCGACGACCGCTTCTGGCCCGTCGGCCGGGGTCAGCTCGGCTACGGGGACGACGACGAGCGCACCGAGATCGACGACGACACCGCGACGGCCTACTTCCGCAAGACCATCTACGTCGACCACGCGGTCGCCGCCGCCGAGATCACCGCGCTGCATGATGACGGGGTCGCGGTGTACGTCAACGGGCAGCTCGTCGGCCAGCGGTACCTGCCCTTCCCCCAGGTGCACGGCACCTTCGCCAGCGCGCAGTCGGACGACGACGAGATCACCCACCTCGAGGGCCCGGCGGTCGCCGACGCCTTCGTGCCGGGGGAGAACGTCATCGCGGTGGTGGTCAAGCAGGTGAGCGATCGGTCGAGCGATCTCTCGTTCGACATGCGGGTGACGCTGACGGCGCCGCTCGGCGGGGCCCCCATCTCGGAGCCCGAGCCCGAGCCCGACGCCGGGCCGGTCCCGGGGCCCGAGGTGGACGACCAGTGCGTCTCGGCGTGCGCGGTGCGGGAGAGCGCGGGCTGCCCGGTGTTCGACCTCGAGCGGTGCTGGTCGGAATGCAGCGAGGAGCTTGCGAGCCTCGGAGGGATCTTCAGTATCTACCTCATGTGCCACAGCAGCGCGACGCCGACCTGCGACGCCCCCCGGGCCGAAGACGGCGTCTTCGTGCCGTGTTTCTTCGACGACAGCACCCTGTTCAACGCCTTCGGCGTCGCCGTCTTCTGACGGCTGGCACAGGTGCTGGCACAGGTGCCGGCCACCTGTAGAGGTGCCGACCACCTGTAGCGTTCCGGTGGAGGGGTGCCGGCCAGCGGTGCTGCTGCCGGAGGCCGGGGGGTAGAGCGGGCGGTCGGGCTCGCGGTCGTGAGCGGGATTCGGGATGGCGTGGCGCCGGGGTCGGGTGTGCGGGTGAGGTGCATTCGGGCGTGGATGGTGGCCGGCGGTTGGCGGCAGTCGGGCGTCGGGGGGCTCTGGTTTGACGCGGTCGGTGGGCCTCAGTTGGCCTTGGAGTACCGGACTCGATATACGGCGCGCACCCGCTCCATCCCCCTTCAACAACATGGTTGGCACCTTGATCCGCGCGAGGGGTGGGAGGCGGTGGGCTTTCCGGTGGAGGGGTGCCGGCCGGCGGTGCTGCTGCCCGAGGCCGGGGGGTAGAGCGGGCGGTCGGGCTCGCGGTCGTGAGCGGGATTCGGGATGGCGTGGCGCCGGGGTCGGGTGTGCGGGTGAGGTGCATTCGGGCGTGGATGGTGGCCGGCGGTTGGCGGCAGTCGGGCGTCGGGGGGCTCTGGTTTGACGCGGTCGGTGGGCCTCAGTTGGCCTTGAAGTACCGGACTCGATATACGGCGCGCACCCGCTCCATCCCCCTTCAACAACATGGTTGGCACCTTGATCTGGGCTCGACGTGTACTTCGTTGTGGGCGCTTGAAATTCCTATCCCCAGGGCGGTCGAGGCGCTGCTCCACTGGGGAGCGCGTCTCCACTGGGGAGCGCGTCGGCCGGTGGGTGGGTCTCGGACCCAGACCCGCCGGACATAGGATGTCCGGACATCTTCTCGGACGTCCTCGCCGCGCGTGTCTGGCGTGTCCGACCGCATCACGCGCGATGGGCAGCGGGGCCGATCGACCATAAGCACCTGAAATCATTAAACCGAAAGAGTTGGCCCGCCCCCTGCAATCTCTCCGGGGCGAACGCGGCGCGATGCCGCCCCGACCGGAGAGAGCCCCGATGATGACCGAGATGTCCCGCACGATCGCCCTGACCGCCACCCTCGCCGCCGGCGCCCTCGCCGCGCCGAGCATCGCCCACGCGTCGACTACCAAGTCGGTCGGCGATCTGTCGATCACCGCCGACTGGAGCCGGGTCGCCTCGTACCGCCACGAGGCCACCGGCGACGTGAGCATCGGCCCGGTCAGCCTGACCGCCGCCGAGATCTACATCGACCAGCGCTCGGCCCATCGCACGGTCACCGCGACCGGCGACCTGGACGTCGAGCTCTTCGACGACTGCTGGCTGAACGCGCCGGGGGCCTCGGTGGGCTACGCGGTGGGCGCGGACATCAAGGCGAACGTCGGCGAGGACGCGCCGGTGCAGGACGACGAGTCCTACCTGTACGTGGCCGCCGACAACAACACGAGCCTGCACTGCCTGGGCTTCGAGGTGGAGTTGGGCGGCGGGCAGGGCGGCGCGCTGTACATCAACCCCAACGACCCGTCGCTCTTCGTGCGGGCTACCGGGCTCACCGAGAGCCTGGCCCAGCTCAGCCCGGCGACCCAGCAGCTGCTCGACGCGGCCCGGTTCCAGATCCACGACGCGTGGTTCGGCGTGTCGGCCGAGGGGCTGGTGCCCTGGGCGGCCGACTACCGCATCGGCGGGCGCACCCCCGAGATGGACGCCCACGTGGTCATCGGGGGCACCGTCGAGATCACCACCTCGGTCGGCCCGATCGAGGTCGAGAACGGCACGATCGCCCTGCGGCTGAACAACCACGGCCTGGAGCAGCTGGGCGTGAGCGGCGCGGTGGCGATGCCGGTGTTCGGCAGCCCGCTGGGTAACGTGGAGCTGCCCCTCGCCGAGGGCGCGCTGGAGATGGTCGGCAACGCGCACCAGCTCGACTTCGAGGTGACCGCCGGCGGCAGCCCCTTCGACGAGCTGGGCGTGCCGGGCGTGGTGCACGACCTGCTCGACACGGTGACCGCCCAGCAGGCGGTCACCGTTGGCGGCCACCTGAACCTCCGGAGCATGCACGACTGGGAGGTGAGCGTGGCCAGCTCCGGTCAGATGGGCCCCTTCGAGGTCGACGACGCCCGGATCACCGTGAGCCCCTACATGCTCGCCGTGTCGGGCGACGTGTCCTACGGCTTCGCCGGCATGAACCTCGCGGGCGGGCGCATCTCGGGCCAGGTGTTGAACCCCGACTTCTTCATCTTCTCGGTGACCGGCGAGATGGGCCTGGGCATCGCCGGCGCCGACATGGACCTGAGCATGACCCTGGCGCCGTGGGGCCTCTCGGGCCGCGGTGAGGCCCGTCTGTGGGGCAACAACGTCGACGGCAGCATCAGCTTCGGGCCGGGCTACCACTTCGCGTCGCTCGACCTGACCAAGAAGGTGAACTTCTGGTTCGGCAAGGTGAAGCTCAAGGTGAAGGTGCGGACCAGCGGAGTCTCGGTGAAGGCCGACTGCAACGTGGCGGGCTACAAGTTCAACGTCGGGGTCAGCAGCAACGGCTGCTTCCGGGCCAAGGGCATGAGCCTCTGCTTCTGAGCCCGGACCGCCGAGGTTGGGCTCTGGGGTCCCGCCACCGTATGCTGGGCCGGTGAACCCCTTCGATCAAGCGACCATCGACCCCCGCAGCCGCCGCGCGCACACCGCGCCGGCGGCGCCGCAGCTTCGGCTGACCCTCCTGGCTCATGTCGACCTGTCCCGGGTCGGCCACCACGCCCGCCTCGAGCCGACCCCCACTCAGGCGGTGGCCCGGCTGCACCCCGAGTTCAGCGACGGCGCCCCCCTGCTCGACCCGTTCGTGAGCCGCAGCCCGGTGGTGTTGGGCCAAGACAGCGCGGGCGGGGTGATCGTCGATGTGCGGGGCACCCGGACGGCGGTGGTGCTCGACGGGCAGCCGGTCAGCGGCACAGCGACCGTGGCTGTCGACCGGCTCGACGAGGGGGTCGTCGTCGAGCTGGGCACCCAGGTGGTCGCGCTGCTGCATCTGCACCGCACCGGAGACGACCGCGGCCGGGCCAGCTTCGGGCTGATCGGCCCCAGCGATGGCCTGGCCCGGGTGCGCCGCGAGATCGCCCTGGTCGCCGACCTGGACGTGCCGGTGCTCATCCGCGGCGAGTCGGGGGTCGGCAAAGAGCTCGTCGCCCGGGCGGTGCACCGGTCGAGCACCCGGCGAGACGCGCGCTGGGTCAGCGTGAACATGGCCGCGGTGCCGGCCAACCTGGCCGCCTCGACCCTCTTCGGGCACGCCCGGGGCGCGTTCAGCGGGGCGGTGGCCGACCATCGAGGGCACTTCGTCGAGGCCCACGGCGGCACGCTGTTCCTCGACGAGGTCGGCGACACCCCGCCCGAGGTGCAGGTGACCCTGCTGCGCGCGCTCGAGACGGGCGAGGTGCAGCCGGTCGGCGCCCGACGACCGACGACGGTCGATGTGCGGCTCATCTCGGCGACCGACGCCGACCTCGAGGGCCGCGACGACTTCCGCGGCCCGCTGTTGCACCGCCTGGCCGGGTTCCAGCTCTTCGTGCCCCCGCTGCGAGCGCGGCGGGCCGACATCGGCATGCTCTTCGTGCACTTCGCCGAGGCCGAGGCCGAGGCGATCGGGGTCGCCGAGCACCTGCGCCGGGTCGAGGTGCGGCGACCGTGGCTGCCGGCGGGGTTGATGGGCGCGCTGGCCCGGTATGGCTGGCCGGGCAACGTGCGCCAGCTGCGCAACGTGACCCGGCAGCTCATGATCCTGCACCGCGACCGCCCGAGCCTGGACCAGTGGGCGACGCACCTGCCCCGGCTGCTGGGCGCGGCGAGCGAGGCGCGAGCGGTGACCACCAGCCCGGTTGCGCCGCCCGCTGCCCCGGCGCCCACCCCGACCCCGACCCCCCGCAAGCGCTACCGCCACGTCGATGACATCTCGGACGATGAGCTGGTGGGCGCCCTTCGGGCGCACGCCTTCGCGCTCAAGGCCACCGCCGCCGCGCTGGGCGTCTCGCGCACCGCGCTGTATGGGCGGGTCGAGCGGTGCCCTCTCGTTCGACCGGCCACCGCGCTGACCGCCGCCGAGATCGAGGCCGCGGCGTCGACCCACCCCGACCTCAAGGCCCGGGCGGCCGCGCTCGAGGTCTCACCGCAAGCGCTCAAGCGGCGCATGACCGCGCTGGGTCTGCGCTGAGCGTGGTTCAGGGCACCATCAGCACGTAAGGGGGCACCGCCTGCTTATCGTAGCCGGCCACTCGCACGAGGTGGATACCCGCGGGCGCGTCCAGGCACGAGCAGCGATCCACCCCGCTGTCGTCATCCCTCGGCTGGTAACCTGGCGGCGGGTTCACGAAGAACATCTCGGTGTCGCCCGGGCAGCTGCCCTGACCATCTCCGGTGCAGATCCGACCGGGCGCCGACAGGGTGACCTCGAAGAGGTCGTCGCCCATCCACGGGACCTCGCCGGCATATGACCCGGGCCCCCGGGCCTCGACGATCGCCGAGATGCGCCACTGGTACTTCCGCACCATCTGGTCGCCATAGCCATCGATCCGGACGACGTACTGCCCGGCGGGCACGCTGACCTCGACGCTCTCGCAGCGACCGAACGGATCGCCGGGGCGGGCCGCTACGTCGTCGTAGTCGGGACCGAGCTGGACCCAGCCGTTCGGGCCGAGCTGGTGCACCTGGACCACAGTGTCGGCGGCGTCGCTACAGCCACCGTGGCGGTCACGGGTCTCGATCCGCAATCGACCCGCGTCGTCGAGCTCGATCGATCGGATATCGGCGCGGCTGGCGGGGATCGCGTCCTGGCCATCGGCGTCACCGGTGATGATGTCACTGCCATCCCAGGTGCACAGCGCGTCACAGGCATAGCTCTGGCTGAAGAAGCCCCGATAGGACATCCCATGGCACTGGTGGCCCGACCACCCGGTGACCCCCGGGCACGCGCCCAGGGAGAAGACCCGCCCGGGCGGTGGCGGGGGATCGAGCATCGCGCCGCCCGGCTCGACCTCTTGGGGCATGATCGGCGGGGGCTCGTATGGCTGCGCCACGGCCACCTGGGTCAGCGCCAGCAACGCGACAGAGATGAGGGCTGCGGGGGTCGTCGTGTTCATAGGGTCGTCTCGGTCTGGGCACCCGGCGATCGGGTGTTCGAGCCAACCTACCGAGAGGCGTCGAGCGCTCTTGCGCGGGACCGCGAGATCAACCCCGCTGGCGCGCCTCGCGATGCCACGCCCGCTCGAGCAGGAAGACGCCGAGGGCCAGCACGACGCCCAGCACCAGCTCGGCGGCGATGGGGGCAAGTTGGCAGACGACGAGCCCCACCGCCGCGAGCAGGGTGAGCCAGCCCAGCGGGCGAGCGAAGGTGACGCCGCCGACCCCGAAGGCGACGGCGATGACCAGCAGGTTGGTGCGCACGACGTCGTCGACGCCCAGGCCGTTGATCATCCCGAGCAACCAGCTGGCGCCGACCACGACGATCAGCGCCTGCATCAGCCGCAGCAGGCGATAGTTGAACAGCGCGCCGGGGCCGTCGGCAGGGCCCTTGCGCAACCACCATTGGAACACGGCGGCGAGGGCGAACGGGCCGACCGCGCGGGTCGGGGGGATCGCGTCGAGCGGCGCCTCATCGACGATGCGCATGATCCCGATCATGATCGGGCCCAACAGGATCAGCGGCACGACGACATAGAGCCCCCGTACGCGGCTTCGGCTGTCGGCCACTGTGTCGAGGCGGGCCCGCTCGGTGCGGGCGGCGGCCAGCTCGGCGCGGTCCTGCTCGACGAGATCGGCGGCCTGGGCGACCGCCGCGGCGAGCTGTGGCCGCGGCTCGGGCAGCTCGGCGAGCGCCCGGCGCGCGGCGGCGACCTCGCCTCGCTCGAGATCGTGAGCGATGACCGACTCGAGCAGGTTTTGCAGGCCGGCGCGCGCCTCGGGGTTCGACGGCCAGGCCGAGAGGGCCGCCCGGTAGCCGAACCGGGCGGCGGCCAGCTCAGCGTCGAGGGCGTCCGGATCAACGCGAGCGGTGCGGCCCGCGTCGAGCCGAGCATGGGCGGCCGCGGCTCGGGCGGCGAGCGCGATGGACGGCCGATGGTCGAGGAAACGCTGCAGCGCGGCCCGCAAGGCTTCGACGTCGGCGTACCGCTCACCGGGCGCCACCGCCATGGCCCGCCGGACGATGGAGACCAGGCGCGCCGGCACCACCGCGGGCAGCGGCGGGGGCCCGCTGCACGCCTCGAGCACGACCGCGGCGAGGTTGCCGCCGCGGCGCGCGCGCTGGCCAGCGAGGGCCTCGTAGAGGGTCGCCCCGAGCAGATAGACGTCGCTGCGGGCGTCGAGCCGAGCGCCGGTGTCGAACATCTCGGGGGCCATATAGGCCGGGGTGCCCGCGACGCCCTCGGCCTGCGCGACGCCGTCGTCGCCGATCGGCAGGGCCAGCCCCCAGTCGACCAGGTACACCTCGCCTACCGGCCCGAGCACCACGTTCGCCGGCTTGACGTCACGGTGGAGCACCTGCGCCGAGTGCGCGCTGACGAGGGCGTCAGCGACCCGCAAGGTCACCTGCACCGCCCGCTCGACGGGGTCGGCTGGCCAGCGGCTCCAGATGGCGTGCTGCGGTTCACCGATGAGGGCGCTCCACGCGGCGCCCTCGATGCGCTTCATGACCAGCAGCGGCGCACCGTTGGCGTCAGTGCCCAGGGCGTGCACCGGCACGATGTGCGGGTGAGCCAGCCGGCCGGCGACCCGGGCCTCGGTGATGAGCGGGTCGAGCACGTCGGCCCCGACCGGGCGCGCGTGGGGGATCTTGATCGCGACGGTCCGCCCCAGCGGCCGGTGCTCGGCGGCGTAGACCCGAGCGGTGCCCCCCCGCCCGATGAGCTCGCCGAGTACGTACTCCGGCTCGACGCTCGGATCGCCGGCGAGGGCCAGCCGGGGCAGCGGCACCAGCGGCCCGTCGAGGGTGCGCGGGGCCCGGGTCGCGCCACCGGTCAGGGTCTCGCTCGGCGCGCAGGTCGGCGCGAGCGTCTCGCCATCCATCCGTTGCCAGAGCACGTCGAACTGCGGCGCATCGTGCTGAGGGGCGTCGGCCATGGCGAGAGGCTATCACTGTCCGGCCGAGCCGCGGAGACCAACGGTCGGCCCCTCCCCGGACGGAGACAGCGCCGGTTCGGGTGCCAGGCACTTGTTCGAAGATCCGGTTCGACATGCGGGTGACGGTGAATCGCCGAAAAACGTCGACAATCGCCCCGCGATTCAACTGCTGCCGGACCAATCGCCATGAAGCTGACGGCCTGCGTCGTTCCACAGCGTCCGAGGGAGGTGGCCTTCTCATCGCGCCATCTGCGGCGGAGAGCGGGCGAAGCGCTCAGAGTGCGTTCAACACCGCGCCCGCGTCTGCCACCACATGGCTGCCACCACATGGCAGTCAGCCAACAGGTGCCCCAACCAATAGGTGCGGTCACCACCTGTAGCGGTGCGGTCACCACCTGTAGCGGCCCCTGTAGAGCGTCAGGGTAGTGTAGAGAGCGGTAGCGGCCACCTGTAGAGCGTCGGGCCGGTCACCACCTGTAGCACCACCTGTAGCGGCCACCAGCAGCAGAGCGGTAGCGGCCACCTGCCACCTGTAGAGCGGCCACCTGTAGAGCGTCGGGCCGGTAACCGGACTCGATGATGGTGTTCGGCCCCGAGTCTGGGCCGGCGCTCCGTACGCCTCGACCCGGACTGACCCGTTTCCGGTTCTCACCCGACCCGCCAGA
>JAUHYW010000021.1 GCA_030426085.1 bacterium
GCGGCATGGGCGGCATGGGCGGCACCGGCGGCGGCGACCCGGCCGAGTGCGCCCCGGGTGACCCGGGCAACCTCATCGCGGTCTTCGACGCGGTCGGGGCGGCGGGCGGCGGCGACCCGGCCGAGCCGACCCAGCCCAACTGCGCCACGGCCTGCGGCATCCTGTCGAGCTGCCTCCAGATGACCTGCGGCGTCGGCGACCCCATCGAGGTGGCGACGTCGGTCTCGGCCTGCCTCCAGGCGTGCGCCACCCGCGACGCCGACGCGGTCGGCGCGGTGCTCGCGGCCACCGGCCAGGCCACCTGCGAGGGCATCGACGACGGGTACTGCGGCGCGTGGTTCGACCCGGCGTGCAGCGGCGGGGCCGGCGGTATGGGCGGCCAGGGCGGCATGGGCGGCCAGGGCGGCCAGGGCGGACAGGGCGGCGTGGGCGGCATGCCCGACCTCTCCGAGTGCGACCCCGACATCTGGTGCCCGGTGACCGCCTGCATCCTCGACTGCGGTGACGAAGCGTGCGCCCGGGCGTGCGCCGACGACGCCTGCGGCCCCGACGGCGAGCGGTGCATGGGCTGCCCGGTGGGCGACGCCCGGCCGATCTGCCGATGGTGCGCCGAGGGCGGGCACCCGGAGGTCTGCGAGTGCGACCTCGGGGTGGTGTGTCCGGTCATCGCCTGCGGTTCGGCCTGCGCCAACGATGACGACGCGTGCCGCGACCGCTGCGCAGAGCCGTGCGAGCCGCGCGCGGGGCACCCCTGCGTCTGCACCGAGGCCGAGATCCTGAGCTGCGTGCAGTAGGCCGCCCTCAGCGACCCCTGATCGTCACCTTCACGCCGTAATGATCGCTGTAGGCGGTCTCCACCGGCGCCCCCTCCACCTGCACCTCGATCGGCTCGGCCAGCACCCGCTCGCCCCGCGCCTCGACCCCGTCGAAGCCCCGCAGCAGCACATGGTCCACCAGCACCGGTGCCGCGGTGTCCCCCACCAGCGGGTTCTCGGGGCAGAAGCTGCACCCGGCGCCCGGGGCCTCGACGTAGACCGACGCGAAGCCCGCGGCCAGCGCGGCGTAATTCTCCGGCACCCGGGCGCTGACCCCCTCCCCCACCGCCGGCCCGGTGTTGAAGTCCCCCAGCATCACCACCGGCTCGCCGGGCCCCACCTTCTCGTCGAGCCACGCCCGCAGCGCCGCGATCTGATCGGCCTGCTCCTGGATCCAGGTCCCGCCGGACGCCGCTTCGGGGTGAGGCAACGTCGAGAACCGGGGCGTGAGGTGGGTGCAGAAGACGTGCAGCGGCCCGCCAGGCGTCGACAGCCGGTTGTAGAGGATCCCCCGCCGGTTGACGTTCGACGCGAGCACCCGGGCGTCCCGCTCCAGCACGGCGTATCGGCTCAGCAGCGCCGTGCCGAACTCGCCGTCGTAGGCGTAGCACCCGGCCATCATCGCCCCCGGCCCGCACGCCGCGACGATCTCGTCGACCGTCTTCTCGCCCACCTGCCCGCTGATGCACGTCAGGCATGGCCCCGGCAGCGCGTCCACCGCCGCCCCGCAGTTGTCCAGCGCGCAGCTGATGACCATGTCCACCGTCACGTCGGGGCAGCGCGCCGCCATGCACGCCTGCAACGGCGCGACGTCCATCTCTTCACAGGCCGGCGCGCACGCGCCGGCGTCGGCCGGGTGATCGGTGCGCTCGGGCAGCGACTCGACGGCGGCGTACAGCGCCTGCCGATGCCCGGCCCGCCAGAACTCCTGCACACACAAGACATCGAAGCCGCCCCCGGCCAGCGCCTCGACGATGTGCGGGGCCCGGGCCTCGGCGTAATCCACCAGCCCCACCGCCAGCCCCCCGTTGAACGTGCCCACCACCAGCGGCGCCCCGGCGTCGACCGGCGCGTCGTCGTCCCCGTCGCAGCCCGCCACCAGGGCCAGCCCCACGGCCCACAGCGTCCATCGGCTCATGCGCATGGCGTCCTCCATCGCTCGAGTCTACCAGCGCCCGCCGCCCCCGGATCCACGCACTGGCGTCCCCTCGCCGCTTGCGGCACTCTGGGGCACACATCGAGTACGGAGGGGGACCATGACACCCACCGAGGTCGTGCACCGCTGGATCGAAGCGTTCAACGCCTGCGACGTCGACGCCGCCATGAAGCTGTACGCCGACGACGCCTCACTGCACGTCGTCTTCGCCGACGCGATCGACGGCAAGGCCGGCATCCGCGACATCTTCGAAGCCTACTTCGCCGCCGGCGACCTGCACTGCGACGCCGTGAAGCTGCACGCCGCCGACGACTGGATCATCCTGGAGTGGCGCGACGCCAACGGCCTGCCCGGGGCCAACATCTACCAGGTGGTCGACGGGCGCATCGTACGCCAGCGCAACTACTTCGACCAGCTCACCTACCTGCGCAAGATGGGCATCCCCCTGCCCACCGAGTAGCCCCGCCGCCCTCGCCCGACCCCGCCAGCGCCTCGATTCGGCGCCCGCCTCGCCGCCGTCGCCAGAACCACGCGCGCCGAACCGGTCCACACACGCGACCCACCCCCAGCGCTGCCCCCCACGAGCCCGCCCACCCGGCCGATCAACCGATCTGCGCCCGGATCCGACCGACGAGCCCATCCACATCCTCGAACCCCACCCCCGGCCGCAGGTTCAGATCATTGACGAGCTGCGTCAGCCGCCCCAGCGCCGCACGGATCCGGCGGCAGTCGTCGATCTCCTCCCGGATGCCGTGCAGATCGCTGGCCTCGACCGCCTTCATGCCCGCATCGAGCGCGGCGATCTCGTCCTCCCAATGCTTGATCGCCGCCAGCCGGGCCCGCGCCCGCAGCAGCGCGGGATCGAGCAGCACCGGGAAGATCCGCGCCCGCCAGTCGGTGTGGCCGGCGAGCGCGATCAGCTCGCGCATGCAGTGGAGCGAGCGCAGATACTCGGGCGAGAGCAGCACGACGACGCAGCGCCCCGCGGCGAGCTCGTCCATGAAGCCGGAGATGCTCGCCTTGTAGCCCAGCGCGTCGCGGTCCCGGATGAGCGGGATGTCGTGCGCCCCCAGGGCCGCCGTCAGGCGCTCGACCAGGCCGGCGCTGGGCGCGCTGGCCCAGGCGTACGACACATACACCCCGGCCGGTGGCTCCCGGGGCGGCGGCTGGGACGGATCGAAGTCGCGCAGATCGTGGTCCCGCAGCGCGTCGAGCATGTCGGCCAGCTCGCCGACCGGGCGGCGGTCGAAGTGGCTCCGATCGCCGCGGTCGGGCACGGCGGCGTCGAGCAGCGCGAGCGGGTCGACCATCTCGAAGCTGACGTCGCACTGCTTCTTCTGGCCCATGCGGGCGCAGCGGCGCAGGACCTCGTAGTCGTAGAGGCACGGCCCGTCGAGGCGCTGGCAGCGGCGGCAGGCGCAGGGGACCAGCGTGCGATAGTCCAGCCGGGGGAAGCTCTGGTGGATCTTCTCCAGCTCGCGGTCGACGATGGCCAGCAGCGCCCGGCGGTCGGGGCCGGTCACCCGCACGGTGACGGTGCGCCCGGGGTGGTCCTCGACGACCTCGCACCGGGCGTCGCCCCGGGCGAGCACCACCCCGCTGCGCCAGACGAGGCGCTGGTCGGCGATGAGGTCGTGAGTCGCGACGATGAAGCGATTGACGATGCCTCGGGGCATGAAGGCATAGTCATAGCGCAGGGTCTGGGTCGGCCCCGCGGGCCAGTCGTGGGCCGGCTTCGACGGGTGCAGGAGCTGGGGCGCGATGAAGGCGTGCCCGTCGGGCAGCGGGTAGATGAGCTGGAAGCGCTCCATGAGGGCCCGCAGCTCGGCGTGCATGCCTTCGTAGCGTGCGTCGGCCCAGACCTCGGCCAGATCGGCCCGGGTGAAGCGGCCCCGGGCGTCGATGATGGGGCGGTGGTCGAAGACCTTGTAGACCGCGTCGGTGCCCCACTCGGGGTCGACGATCACCGTGCGCCGCAAGAGATCATCGTCCTGGAAGTGCAGGCAGGCGCCGATGTCGTGCAGGTACTGCGAGAGGTGCAGCTTGGCGGCGCGGTCGGTGAAGCCGTGCTCGGCGCAGATCGCGAGGTATTGATCGAGCGAGACGTAGTGCGCGCCGATGTCCCGCCGCTCGTCGAGGGTCGTGCGCACCGACCGCCAGGTCGCCGGCAGCACGTCGCCGAGGTGGGGCAGCGCCGAGACCCGCTGGCGGATCTCACGGGTCAGCGCGTCGAGGCCCCGGTTGTCGGCGAGGTCGACCGACCACGCCCCGACGAGGTTGTGGAACCGGGCCCGCAGCCCCGGCAGGTCGACGTCGCGCCGGCGGCCGGCCTGCTCGTTGAGCACGATGAGGACCGGGCTGTCGCCGCCGAACAGCTCGGCGGCCCGCAGCCAGTAGTGGAAGTCGGTGTCTTCGTTGCGGCAGTTGGCGACCAGCACGTAGACCGAGCGCCGGGTCAGGAAGAACTGGTGCGTCGAGTGATAGATCTCCTGGCCGCCGAAGTCCCACACGTTGATGTCGAGCCAGCGCTCGAGCGAGTCGCGCGGTGAGTCGCCGAGGGGGATGCGCGCCTGCACGGCCCACTGGGCGACGTCGATGCCCTGGGTGGTCTCCTCGGGGGCGGCGAGCGGCGCGTCCGGATCGCGCAGCTTGCGCGAGAGCGAGGTCTTGCCCGCGCCCGCCTCGCCGATGATCAGCAGCTTGGCCTCGCACAGATAGTCGGTGCCTTCGACCGCCCGCTGGGACCAGTAGTCCCGGATGGCGGGCAGCCCGTGGCGCATGACCTCGGGGGGCGGGGTCGCGTAGTCGCCGGGCCGGACGAGCAGCTCGTCGAGCGCCGAGGCGTCGAGCACGCTGCGGGGCAGGGTCCACCCCCCGCTCGGGCCCTCGTCGGGCGCGGCGGTCGGCGGCGTGGAGATGCTGAGCGCGCGCAGCGCCGGCAGGTCGAAGACCCACTCCGGGAAGACCCGCAGCGGGTTGGCCCACAAGCTCAACGCCTGCAAGCCGCTCAGACCGGTCAGGCTCAGGGGCAGCTCGGTGAGGCGGTTGTGATCGCACCGGAGGTAGCCGAGTCGGTCGAGCGCGCCGAGCGCGTCCGGCAGCCGCTCGAGCCGATTGCCGCTGACGTCGAGCCACCTCAAGAGCCCGAGCCGGCTCAGCTCAGCCGGCAGCGCTTCGAGCTGGCCCCCGTAGACCTCGAGCACCTGGAGCTGCGCCAGATCCAGGAGCCACTCGGGCAGCGCGCGCATCGAGTGGCCGACGAACTGGAGGGCGCGGAGGTCGGCGAGCCGGCCGACGGCGTCGGGCAGGTGCTCGACCGCGTGCACGACGTTCAGCCGGCGGAGGTGCGGGGCGAGGTCGGCGATCAGCTCGAGCGCGGCCTTCGCCCGCGCGGGGGCGGTCTTGACGAGGCTCAGCTCCTCGACGAAGCGCCAGCTGTCGCCGAGGCGATCGGCGATGGGGCAGCGCTCGCCGACGGCGATCCCGACGACCTGCCCCGGCGACAGATCCCAGCGATGCCCGGCCCACAGCGTGACCGGCAGATGCAGCCGGGGGATGCGCAGGACCCAATTGGGGAGGTGCCCCAGGGCCGTCGACCTGAGATCGAGCTCGCGCAGGGCGGACAGGCGCCCCGGCGTGGCCGGCAATTCTTCGAGCCCGCGGGGTGTGATGAGGCGCGCCACGCCGCCGTGCCAGCACACCCATCGGGGCAAGGTCGCGGCCGACTGCGACGAGAGGTCGAGGGTGCCATCGGGGGTCGGGTCGAAGGGTGCGATCGACTCGTCGGCGTCGTGAGACCGTGGCATCGGCAGCCCTCCATCCCGTCGGTCGACCGATTATGCCCCACGCCCCATGCCGATGCGACGGGGTCTACAGCCCGCCCGGGAACCGCCGCAGCGTCGCCGGCTCGGCGTCCTGGCCCAGCGCGAAGTGCACCGCCTGCCCGTTGAGGATGTACGGCCCGGCGGGGGTCATCACCACGTCGGTGTTGCTGCCTTCGACGTCCACCGTCGTCGACACCATCTCCCGCCAGCGGGGGCTGACCGGCACCAGGCGGTTCATCTGGCTGGTGAACATGACCCATACGCTCTCGCCGTCGCTGTCGAGCGCCATGCCATCGGCGCCGCTCAGCGGCGGGGTCAGATCCGAGAAGTCGCCGTCGATGTCCACCTCGTCCACCGAGCGGTCGCCGAGGTCGACGCGCACCAGCCGGGTGGGCAGGTAGATGAGGCTCAGCAGCGCGGTCTGGTCGGGGGTGACCACCAGCGCGTTCTGGCCCACGAGGCCGCCCGCGAGCAGGTCGTCCTCGACGATCATCTCGAGCGCGCCGTCGGCGTAGGCGTACATCCGGGGGTTCTGGCGGTCGTTGACATAGACCGTGCCGTCCTCGGCGACGGCGACGTCGGTGCAGGTGCCGCCGGGGGCCGCCGCGCTCAGCGGCTGGCGCACGACCCGCTCGCCGGTGGCGAGGTCGAAGCCCCACAGCCAGCCGGCGTACTCGTGCTCTTCGTCCAGCGCGCGGCGGTCGTCCATCGCGCAGACGTAGAGCCGGTCGTCGACGACGTCGAGATCCATGCCCAGGGTCCACCAGGCGCCGGGCTCGTCGGGCTCGAACAGCGTCGCCTGCTCGCCGGTGACCCCGTCGACGCGGTAGACCCCGCCGCTGCCCAGGCTGCCCACGTAGAAGGCGTGCCGGGCGAGGTCGTAGATGCCGCCCTCGGTGAACTCGGCGTCGATGGGATACTCGCCCCAGTAGAGGCGGTCGTCGATGTTGACCGCGCCAGGGTCGGCGGGGTCTTCGTCGCAGGCGGCGGCGGGCAGCAGCAGGCAGGCGAGCAGGCAGCGGACGATGCGCATGGGGGGCTCCGGGTCGGGGTGTCGCCGACGGGTAGCACCCCCCGCGGCGGCGGGCAAGCGCTCACATGCGGGCGAGCAGGTCGAGGCCGAGGACCTTCAGCGCCCAGGTGCCGACGATGGCGTGGGAGATCGCGACCCCGAGCAGCGATCGCTGGCGGTGGTAGAGCACGCCCCAGGCGAGGCCGGGCGCGAAGGCGAGCGCGGTGAACCACGGCGAGAGGTGGGCGTGGTTGGCGGCGAAGATCAGGTTCGAGAGCAGGATGGCTTGCGCGACGTGCAGCGGGCGCTTCTCGAGGAAGACGGTCAGCGAGCTCTGGAGGCAGCCGCGGGCGATCATCTCCTGCACCGGCGAGAGCACGAAGTAGGTGACGGTGAAGACGACGTCGACCGTGCCCAGCGGGCGGGCGCCGAGGTAGGGCGAGTCGAGCAGTGGCACGTCGCTCAGCGCGGGCACGGTGGCGATCAGGATCCACTTGGCGCCGGTGGCCAGCGCGATGAGGCCCAGCGACCACAGCAGCGCCTCGCCGATCTCGCGGCGCCAGCCGGGGTTGATCACGAGGCCGAAGGTCGCCCGGCCGTAGGGGCTCTGGCTGACGAGGCGCCACATCGCGAAGACGCTGAGCAGGATGACCGCGTTGGTGCACATGCTGGCCAGCGCGAGGTCGTCGGTGACCGAGAGGGTCGCCCCGAGGCTGATCGTGTAGAGGCTCATGCCGACGACGATCCACATGATGAAGTGGCCCATCGCCAGCCGGCGGCGGCTCTCCTCGGCCTCGCGCCGGAGCGCCTCGACGGCGACGGTGTTGGTGTGGCGCACCCGCTGGCTCATCGCCCGGCCGACGTCGCGCAGCGCCTCGACGGCCCACGGGCGGTGGTCGATGTCGCGCACGACCTCGGCCGGCAGCCGCAGCAGCCGCCCCGGGCCGGCGGTGACGACGGTGGCGTTGCGCGGGCCGCCGCCGAGCACCGCCGCCTCGCCGAACATCTCGCCGGGGCCGAGGCGGGCGAGTTCGAAGGCCTCATCGCCCTGGTCCCGGCGCACGATGACCTCACCTTCGAGCACCAGGAAGAGGTGTTCGGCGGCGTCGCCCTGGCGCACGACGACGTCGTCGGCCTCGAAGCAGGTGACGATCGAGGCGCAGCGGGCGAGCTCGTCGAGCTGGTCGGGCGCGAGCGCATGCACGGCGGGGCTGTCGGCGAGCACGGCGAGCACGTCGGCCCGCACGAAGCCGCTGCCGATGGCGGGCTCGACGCGGGGGGGCCGGCGGTCGGTGGGTGGGGCGGTCATGCACGCTCCTCGGGGCGCGGGGTGACGATGGGGGTCGGGGGGAGCCGCGGGCTCGGCGATCCGAGCTATGTCCTGACGAGCCCTTATACCGCAAAGAACAGCCGAGGCCGGGGCAGGCCGTGGAAACCGCGGGCCGGGGCGTCGTATGGTCTCGGGCGTCACCTCGGGGAGCACCATGCGCGTCATCCGCCTCGCCCTGCCGCTCGCGTCGGCCCTGCTCGCCTCGTCGGCCGCCGCTGGCCCGTGGAGCAAGTCCGGCGGCGAGCTGTACGTCAAGCTGTCGGAGGGGGCCTTCATCGCCGGGGAGTACGTCGCGCCGAGCGGCGAGACCGAGGACGACGTCGACTACCTGGGGCTGACGACGGCACTGTACGCCGAGGTGGGGCTGGCGAAGGGGGTGCAGGTGCAGCTCTATCTGCCGCACGTCGTGGCCCGCAACGCCTACACCGCCAGCGGCGATCGCTACCTGACCTTCGGCGGGGGCGACGCCCGGGTCGGGGCGCAGTACAGCCCGCCCCTGCCCTTCCCGGCGGCGGTCCGGCTGGATGTCAAGGTGCCGCTGTACGACGTGACCGAGCCCGGCGGCCTGGAGGGCGACCTGTTCCCCGCCCGGGGCGACGGGCAGGTGGACGTCGACGGCTGGCTGTCGGCGGGCGGATCGGCGGGCGATCTCTTCGGCTTCGGCGAGCTGGGCTGGCGCCACCGCACGGCGGCGTATCCCGGGGGAGACGCGGGGCTGGACTTCGCCGACTCGGCCCTGGCCTACGGGCAGCTCGGCTACAAGCTCGGGGGGTGGTTCATCGTGGCGCTCAACGCGCAGGCGGTGGTGCCCGTCGAGGACGACGGCCGCACGAAGGGCTACGCCACGGCCGGGCCGTCGGTCTACGCTCCGGTCGGCGGCGGGCTGGCGGTCGAGGGCTACGCCGACGCGACGCTGTGGGCCCAGGCGGCGAGCCGGGGGTATTCGGTGATCCTCGGGGTGAGCTACGCGGGGGAGGTCTGGTGATGCGGGTTCTGCGAGCGATGGGGCTGATGGCGCTGTGCGCGCTCGGCTGCGGGGAGTACGTGGCCTACGAGGCGGGGCCGATCGCGGTGACCCCGGGGGCCGGGGCCGACGCGCTCGCCGAGGAGGTCCGGGCGGCGTTCGAGACGGCCGAGCGGCTGGATCACATCGCGCTGGAGGGTCTGCTGACCCGCTTCGTGAGCGACGGGCCGGAGGGCTTGCAGAGCTTCGTCGATTACGACGGGCTGGACGGCTCGCCGGAGGCGGTGTTTGCGCTCCAGCAGTACCTGGGCGTGCTCGATCTCATCGATCCGGCGCAGCTCGCCGATCCCGCGGAGCGGCTGGCCTTCTGGATCAACGCGTACAACGCCAACGTGCTGTGGGGGGTCGTCCAGACCTACGGCGGCGAGGCGGACTACAGCGTCTCGCAGACCGGGTTCGCGTTCTTCAAGGTGGCCGCCTACCGGGTCGGGGGAGCGGTGCTGTCGCTGGATCAGATCGAGCAGGGCATCATCCGGGGCGACTTCGATCACCCGTCGGTGGCCGAGGCCGACAGCGAGACCCGGGCGCAGATCGTGGAGTGGCACGGGCAGGTCTTCCCCGACGGCCCGGTCGACGCCCGGATCCACGTCGCGCTCAACTGCGCCAGCCTGGGCTGCCCCGATCTGCTGCCCGACGCACCGCACGCCTTCCGGGCGGAGACGCTGGACGCCCAGCTCGACGCGGCGGCCCGGCGGTTCGTGAACAACCCGGTCAAAGGCGCCGGCCCGGACGGGGTCTCGGCGCTGCTCGTGGAGTTCTACCCGGGCGACTTCGAGGCGGCGTACGGCGGCTGGCGGGGCTTCGTCGAGGCCTTCCGCGACGCCGACGCGCCGGCCGTCGACTTCGGATCGGTCATCGAGTACGACTGGACGCTCAACATCCTGCCCGAGTAGAGGTCTGGCGTTCAGCGGCGCCGCGGGGCGAGCCCGAGGGCGTCCAGATGACATGCAGGAAGGTAGCACCACCGGGCCGGTGAGGGAAGCGTTCGCCCGGCGTTCAGAACCACAAGCCGGCGCCGACGCTCAGCCCGGGCAGCCAGGTGTCGGCCACCCCGCCCTCGTCGTCGTGGGTGGCGAAGATCGGCAGCGTGAGCTGGGTGAAGAGATCGAGCCGGCCGGTCGTGGTGCGGAAGAACTCGACCCCGATCCGGCCGCCGAGGCCCAGCCCGGTCTTGCTGAAGTCATCGTCGACCCCTTCCCCGTAGTTGGGCGCGGGCCCCGACATGCGCTGGTGGTCCATGCCCAGCTCGAGGCCCCAATAGAAGGCGGTATCGGCCAGCGGATCGAAGAAGAACAGCGCCTGGAGGCCGAAGCCGACCCGCCCGGTGAGGGTCAGGTCGCCCGGCGGGGGGTCGGAGATGCGGTGCGCGAAGGCGATCCGGGCGGCGAGGTGCCAGGCGCCGGCCTCGCGGCGCACGGTGGCCGCGACCCCCGAGAGGGTGGCCAGCTCGCCGTCGAGCAGAGCCATGGTGCCATAGGCTTCGGCGCCGAAGAGGGTCGAGCCGTGCTTGAGCGCGCGCAGCCCCTTCTTGAGGAAGTTCTCGCTGCGCGGGCCCCGCAGCCGCACCGGGTCGTTGTGCAGCACCACCCGCAGCATGCGCTCGATGGCGCCGGCGAGGTCCTCGGTGACCGGCTCCCGGTGTGGCACCTGGGTGTTGATGCGACCGGTGACATAGGTGGCGCCCGACAGATCGATGATCTCGACCCGCAGGAAGGATCCGCAGTCGGCCTCGGCGGAGCGGTGGGTCGGGAAGCGATCGACCTCGGTCATCACGAGCGCGCGGATCGCCGCCCCGTCCTCCCGCTGGGTCTTCACCTCGACGCAGGTCTCGGTGGGCGACTGCGCCCGGGCCAGCAGCGGGGCCAGGGTCACGAGCAGGGTGATGAGCGGGCGCACTCTCAGAACACCATGCCGAGTTGGAGCAGGCCGCCGGGCATGTAGGCGTCGATGCCGCCGGCGTCGACCTCGGTCTCGATGAGGTAGGTCGGCGCGTGCACCTCGGCCTGCACGTAGAAGTGCACCGAGCTGGCCCGCATGAACTCGCAGCCGATGACCAGGTCGACGTCGAGGCCGCCGCCGAACAGGTCTTCGCGCTCGTCGCCGCTCGACCCGGCGGGCTTGATGACCGAGAACGCGCTGAGCTGAAACTGCGCCCCGCCGCCGAGGTACATCGAGGTGACCCCCTTGGCGTCGAAGTAGCGCAGGAAGTGCAGGCCGAAGGCGCCGGCGCCCTCGAAGTCGACGTGGCCCCCGGCCGTGTTGCGCCGGGGGGAGCGGCTGCTGACGCCGAGGGTGCCCCGCACGAAGGCGTCGAGGCCCCACGCCTGATACTTGCCCCGGTAGCCGAGGTGGAAGTCGAGGGGGGTCAGCACCCGCAGCTCGTCTTCGACCGGGCCGCTGTTCGAGGTGGCGGTGGCCAGCTCGGCGAAGCGGAAGCGGGTGCCGAGGCCGATGACGAAGTGCCCCTCCCCGTCGATGGTGCGCAGGTCGCTCTGGGAGTCGGCCCGCAGCACGTTCTCCCGGTTGATGATGTCGCTGATCGGCTTGTCGCGCAGCAGCGCGGTGGTCAGCCGCTGGGCGAGCGAGATGAACTCGTCGAGCTGTACGTGATCGACCTTCTCTTCGCGAGAGTGGCCGCTGTAGCGGGCGAAGACGGTCCAGCCCGAGCGCAGGGGGTACAGCTCGATGACGAGCCGCTCGGTGCAGTTGGCCTCGACGGCCTCGAAGCCCACCTCGTGGGTCACCTCGTACTGCACCATGCGCCCGAGGTAGCGGGCGGGGTCGATCGAGAAGGGATCGCCGGCGGTGTCCTCCGTCTCCATCTCTTCGACGAACTGCTCGCGGTCGGTGTCGGCGCTCCACGACTTGGTCTCGACCTCGACGCAGACGCTGATGGTGGCCGAGGCCAGGCCGGGCACCAGGAGCAGGAGAAGCGGGAGCCAGAGACCCCGCCGGACGCGGCTATACACGATGTTCATCCGAATGCACCTCCATGGGCATGACATCGGTGTCGTGCATCGGGCGTACCAAGTCGGCGCCGATGGGCCACATGCCCGCCGCTGCGCGGTCTCGGCGCTTCGGAGCCCGCCCGACGGCGGGGGTGACACGGGCGCCCGGTCGCATGGCTCACACCCCACCGTGAATTCAGGGGACGCCCCGGGTGGCGGACGCCGCGGACTTGCCAGCCGGGCCCGGGGGCCGCAGACTCGACCTGCATCCGACGAGGAGACTGCGATGGTCGAGCACGAGTTGTGTCCGCTGTGCGGCGTCCCGCTGGACGATCCGCCGGGGCCGGTGTTGGAGGGCGACTGCCCGGTTCACGGGGTCGTCAACCGCCTCAAAGGGGTCGATGACCGGGCGCCGCTGGGCCTGCTGGGGCAGGAGGCCGACTCCGGGCTGTCGGTCTGGTCGGCCGACTTCGAGGAGACGCTGCCGGTGGGCACCGCCGGCTGGCGCCGGGTGGACGCCTTCGACGTGTCGGAGGACGGGGACGCGCGGGGCTTCTCCATCGTCGACGAGGAGGACAGCTTCCGCAGCACGCAGAAGCTGCGCTACCCCGACGGCGCGACGCTCGAGGCCCACGGTATGGCCCACGAGGGCGGCGAGGCCCGGTTCCGCCTCGAGGGTTTGCAGCCGGGGCACGACGCGCTGCTCATCGAGCGCACCGACGTGATGTACGCCGGGGGCGATGTGCGACTGCGGGTCGGCGAGCGGTCGATCACGTTCCCCGACTTCGCGCCCGATCGCCGGTACCGGGCCCGCAACCGGGTGGTGCCCATCCCCGGGGCCTGGATCACCGACGAGACGCTCGAGGTCGGGCTGGGGCGGCTGGAGTCGACGAAGGATCTGAGCCACTTCGCGGTGTGGGTCTACCAGTCGCGCACGCCCGATCCGGGGGCCTGGGGCGGCGAGGACGAGGAGACCCCGGCCGACGCGGTCGAGGCCGATCCGCCTCTTGAGGATTCGCTCGGCGGGGGCACGGTCGAGCAGCCGGTGCCGACCGACGAGGTGCCTGGCGACGAGGTGCCGACCGACGCAGTGCCGACCGAGACGGTCGACATCCACACGTCATCGCTGATCGAGCCCCTGCCGGGGGCCGGCGAGCCGCCCGCGGTGATCGAGCCGCCTCTCGGCCGGGACGATTCGCTCGCGCCGGTCGAGCCGGCGTCGATCCCGGAGGCGGTCGCGGTCTCGCCGGCGGCGCCCGAGCCCGAAGCAGAGCCCGGGCCCGAGCCCGAAGCAGAGCCCGATCCACAGCCGACGCCCGCGGCCCCGCCGGAGCCGAGCCCGTCGCCCGAGCCGGCGCCGTCGACTGCGGCGACCCAGAAGCTGATCACGATCACGCTGGCCGACGCCGATCCCGGCGGGCCTCGGGCTCACCTCGCCGACGAGCTGGAGGCCGGCTGGCGCATCGCGCGCCTCGAGTGCCTGTCGGGCCCCGGGGGCGGCTGGCTGGTGGTCCTGCTCGAGCGCTGATCGGGCGTCTTCCGGGCGGCGATGCATGATCCGGCGACGGCCCCGTCGCCGGCGCGCCGGTGACCCGGGGTTTTCATGCCCCGGGCCACCGGCTAGATTATGGCCCTCGACGCCTCGCGTCGCGCACCACATGGAGTCCCCGATGATCCCCGAACCCACCCCGTCCGACCGCTCGCTGATCGCCCGCCTCGGCGTGGCGCTCATCGCCCTGCTCGCCGTCTCGCTCGCCGCGCCCGGCCTCGCCGAAGCCATCCCCAAGTACCAGCCGACCGGCTACTGGCTCACCGTCGGGGACGAGGACGGCAACCCGCCCCGCTCGATCATCCAGATCACCAAGGACGCCAACGGCAAGCTCATGGGCCGGATCGTCAAGCTGTTCCGGCAGCAGGGCGAGAAGCTCGAGCCGATGTGCGACGAGTGCGACGAGGGCTACAAGGAGGCCAACATCAAGGGCAAGCCGGCGCTGGGGCTGGTGGTGATGTGGGACGTCGAGTACGACGAGGACGAGGAGTGGGACGACGGCGAGATCCTCGACCCGGCCAACGGCAAGACCTACTCGGTCAAGCTCGAGGTCCAGAAGGGCGGCCAGAAGATGGAGGTCCGGGGCTACCTGGGGGTGTCGCTGCTGGGGCGGACCCAGACGTGGTACCGCACCGGCAAGCCGACGGGCCCCGACCACCAGGTCATCGAGAAGGGCAAGAGCTGGAAGGACCTGCGCACCGCGCCCTGAGCCCGCCCGCTGCCTGCCGCGCGCCCGCCGAGGCGCGTCGACCCCACCTCCCCCGCACACCGTGACGCCCAGGTCCCACCCCCGGAGCCGCAGAGGCGCATTCCACCGTGAAGCGCGACCGTGCTGCCGACGGCACGCCCCTTGCTGACCCCTGGGGCGGAGGTGGCACATGGCCCGTTCACGCTTCGTCTTCTGGCTCTGGCCGACCCTGGTGGGCACGCTGGCGCTGGCCTGCGCCGAGGCCGAGCCGGTGACCGAGGCGCCCGCCGGCCCCCCTCCCCCGCCGCTGCCCGAGAAGCCGCCCGCGCCCGAGGACGGGCCGATGGCCAAGCCGCCGATGGGGGGCGAGGCGCCGGCGCCGGCCGATCCGTGCGCCGGGCTGGGCTTCGAGGGGCGCTGTGATGGTGATCTGGCGGTGTGGTGCGAGGACGGGGACGTGCGCAGCGTGGACTGCGCGGCCTACGGGACGCAGTGCGCGTGGATCGACCCGGTGACCGGCTATTACTGTGAGGCGCAGGCGCCCGAGGCGGCGCCCGGCCCGGAGGCCGACGAGGAGGAGGCCCCGAAGCCGCCCGAGAGCGGGGGCGCGCCCGAGTCGTCGCCCAGCCCCGCCCCTGGCCCCGATCCGAGCCCGTCGCCGTCGCCGGACCCGTCGCCCAGCCCCGGCCCATCGCCTGATCCGTCGCCCAGCCCCAGCCCGTCGCCGGAGAAGGTGCCCGACGGCAACGCCGATCCGTCGCCCGCGCCCAGCCCGTCGCCTTCGCCCAGCCCGTCGCCGGAGCCCAGCCCCAGCCCGTCGCCGGAGCCCAGCCCCAGCCCGTCGCCCGAGCCGGGGCCCGGCGGGGACGCCTGCGGCAGCGAGAGCTACGAAGGGCGCTGCGAGGGCGACACCGCGGTGTGGTGTGACGGGGGGCGGGTCGCGCGCTTCGACTGTCGGGGGCGGCTGTCGGCCGGCTGCGGGTGGGTCGACGCGGAGACCGGCTACTTCTGCCGCCCCGACGACGGCGGGGCGCCGGCGCCTCAGCCCCAGCCGGAGCCCCAGCCCCAGCCTCAGCCGGAGCCGCAACCGCAGCCGCAACCGCAGCCGGAGCCCCAGCCCGACCCCGTACCCCAGCCGGAGCCCGATCCGCAGCCCGAGCCCGGGCCCGATCCGCAGCCCGAGCCCGCGCCTGAACCGGACGATCCCTGCGGCGGGCTGGACTACCTCGGCCGCTGCGCGGGCGACGTGGCCGAGTGGTGCGATGACGACCGGATCCGACAGCACGACTGCGGCAGCCAAGGCATGACCTGCGGCTACATCGACGATCAGGTGGGCTACTTCTGCGTGGACGCCCCGGCGCCGCAGCCCGAGCCCCAGCCGCAGCCCGATCCCCAGCCCGACCCGGGCGGCTGCGGCGGCGTGGACGAGCTCGGCGAGTGCCGGGGCGACGTCGCCGTGTGGTGCGACGCCGGCGCGCTCCAGCAGATCGACTGCGCGACGATGGGCCAGTCCTGCGGCTGGACCGGCGACGCGTTCGGCTACTCCTGCCAGGACGGCGCGCCCGAGCCCGCGCCCGAGCCGGACCCCCAGCCCGACGGCTGCGCCGGCGTCGACTTCCTCGGCGAGTGCCGAGGCGACGTCGCCGTGTGGTGCGCCGACGGCACCCTGCGCGAGCTGAACTGCCTCGACCTCGGCCAGAGCTGCGGCTGGGTCGACGACGCCACCGGATACTACTGCCAGTGAGGATCGCCATGACCCCCGAAGCCCGGCCCCGCGCGCTGCCGCTCCTCGCTGCGCTCGCCCTCACCGCCTGCGCCGACGGGCCGGGCGACGCCCTCGGCCCGCCCAGCCTCGACGCCTTCGAAGAGAAGGTCGTGCGCGGCGAGCTGACCCGGGAGCGGCCCGAAGTCGGCTCGATCTCGGTGGGCTGCACCGCCACGCTGGTGGCCCCCGAGGTCGGCCTGAGCGCGGCCCACTGCTTCAGCTACGGATCGCGCGAGCAGCCGGGGCGCTACGGCACGTTCACCATCGAGACCGCCACCGGCGGCGAGCGGCGGTTCACCATCGAGCGCTACGTGAGCTTCAGCGGCGACCTCGGCGCGGCCGATCTGGCGCTGTTCCGGCTGACCGAGGCGGTGCCCCCCGACGTCGCCCGCCCGGCGCCGCTCGCGATGCAGAAGCCGGGCACCGGGACCACGCTGACCGTCTTCGGCTACGGCTGCACCCAGCGCAATACGAGCACCGACTGGCGCAAGCGCAAGGCCAGCTTCCCGATGGGCACCAACACCAACCACCTGTGCCCCGGGGACTCGGGCGGCCCGGTCTTCGACACCTCGACCGGGGCCGTGCTGCGGGTGAACAGCGGCTACTTCCTCGATGGCTTCGGCACCGACATCTTCGGCGACGTGGCGCAGCATCACGGCGCGCTGGCGGCCAAGGTCGCCGAGTGGAGCGCCACCGGCTCGCCGGCGCCGGGTGATCCCCAGGCCGGGCCCGACTCGAGCGGCGAGGTCTGCGGCTTCCACCGGGCGACCCGCAAGGACTGGACCTGCTCGGCGGACGGGGCGGCCCGCGAGCGCTGCGTGAAGGGTCACGCCCCGGAGCGGGAGGCGTGCGCCGCGGGCTGCGAGGCGACCGCCGGGGTGCCCGCGCAGTGCGCCGACGCCACCCGGACCCGGGCCTGCGGGCCGGCGTATGCCCCCTACGACGCGTGGACCTGCACCTCGGACGGGGGGCATGTGCTGCGCTGCGCCGGGGGTCAGCTCGAGGTGGCGGGGTGCTTCGTGGGCTGCGCGCCGGGGGCCTGGACCGAACCCGAGGCGTGCCGCTGAGCGCCCGCTGGCCGCGCGGGGCGGGTCTCTCGACCTCTGCGCGGCGCAGAACAGCCCCCCTTTCATCGACGACCCGTTGCCTCCGGACCGGCGACCGCGTTAAATCTCCCGCGCGCACCCTTGCCGGGCGGGCAGCCCGGGTTCAACGGCCATTCGGCGCCGAGTCGTCGGACGGCCATGAGGAGCCTATCGTGAAGATCATCGCCGAGTACCTGTGGATCGACGGCAACGAGCCGACCCGACAGCTTCGCTCCAAGACCAAGGTGGTGGACCTCGACCGTGATCCGCTCGACGCCATCGGCGTCGAGGACTTCCCCGAGTGGGGATTCGACGGCTCGTCCACCGGCCAGGCGCCGGGCGGCGACTCGGACCGCAAGCTGATGCCGGTCGTGGTCGTGCCCGATCCGGTGCGCAACGAGGGTGACAGCTTCCTCGTGCTGTGCGAGGTGTACTACCCCGACGGCCGGCCCCACGAGACGAACGCCCGGGCGAAGCTGCGGGCGATCCTCGACGGCGGGGCCGACAAGGCCGAGGCGTGGGTCGGCATCGAGCAGGAGTACACGCTGTTCAAGGGCTCGGCCCCGCTCGGCTTCGGCTCGGAGCGCCGGTTCCCCGCCCCCCAGGGCCCGTACTACTGCGGCGTCGGCGCCGACGAGGTCTACGGCCGCGAGATCGTCGAGGACCACCTGCGGGCCTGCCTCGAGGCGGGGCTGAACATCTGCGGGGTCAACGCCGAGGTGATGCCCGGGCAGTGGGAGTTCCAGGTCGGTGGCCCCGACAGCGACCCGCTCACCACCGGCGACCACCTGTGGATCGCCCGCTGGCTGCTCTACCGCATCGGTGAGGAGTACGGGATCAGCGCCACCCTCGACCCCAAGCCGGTGACCGGCGACTGGAACGGCGCCGGGGCCCACACCAACTTCTCGACCGCCGAGATGCGGGCCGACGGGGGCCTCGAGGTCATCAAGGCCGCCTGCGACAAGATCGGGACCCGCATCGAGGAGCACCTCGCGGTCTACGGCGACGGCTACCAGATGCGGCTGACCGGGCGCCACGAGACCTGCCGCTACGACGAGTTCAAGTGGGGCGTGGGCGACCGCACCGCGTCGATCCGGATCCCGGCCCACGTCGGGACCGACGGCAAGGGCTACCTCGAGGATCGCCGCCCCTGCGCCAACGCCTGCCCCTACGAGATCTCGCGGGTGCTGCTCGAGACCATCCTCGGCTGATCCACGCGCGGGGGCGGTATTTCCGCCCCCGCGACAAGTCTCCTGCCACAAGGCTGTCAGCAGGGGGCCGCTATCCTCTTCGGTGTCGATGGCCGCCGGCCACAACCCGAGGAGGAGCCCCCATGGACCAGCACAGCCGCTTCATCCAGATCATCCGCATCCTGCGCGACGAAGAGGTCACCGCCGAGGCGCTCGCCGAGCGGTTCGGCGTCTCGATGCGCACGGTCTATCGCGACATCGCGGCCCTGCGCCGCCAGGGGGTGCCGGTCGTCGGGGAGCCGGGCGTCGGCTACCACCTCGGCGAGGGGGCGCTGGTCGACGGCCTCCAGCTCTCGGCCAGCGAGGTGCAGGCGCTCATCCAGATGACCCGCAAGGCGCTGGCCGCCGCCGATCCCCACACCGCGCGCACCCTGTGCGACATCCAGCGCAAGGTCGACGACGCCCTGCCCGCGGCCCTGCGCGAGGCGATGCTGGCGAGCTGATGCACGCCGCGACCCACCCCGACCGGCCGGGCGGCCGCGATCCCGACGACCGGCGCACGATCGACCTCGAGCAGTGGCTCGCCGATCAGCGCGAGCGGCGGCTCGGCCGGCTGCGGGCGCTGCACCCCGAGCGCGCGATGCTGCAGCTCCCCCTCGAGCTGGACGGCTTCTGGTAGACTCGGGCCGCCCCCGACCCCGGACCCGGAGCCGACCATGAGGCAGGGCCGCACCGCCCGCTCGGCCAGCCGCACCGCGGAGCTCGTCGCGCTCATCCGCGACGTGGCCGGCTCCGATCCCTACGCCCACCACTTCATCGCCCGGGACTACCGCCTGCTCGGGCGCGTCGTGCGCCGGCTCGACCCCCGGGGGCGGCTCACCGATCGCGTCACCCTGGGGCTGACCGACGCCATCCGCGCCCGCCACCGCTGGCTCGACGGCCTGCTCGTCGAGGCGGTGGGGGCCGACGCCGAGCAGGTCGTGCTGCTCGGGGCCGGCTTCGACGCCCGGGCGTGGCGCTTCGAGGCGGCCATCGGCGACCGCCCGGTCTACCTCGTCGATCACCCGGCGACGGCCGAGGCCCGCGCCGCCCGGGGGCCCGGGGAGGCGCCCGGCACCCACCGGGTGGACGTGATCTTCGACGAGGCCGACTTCGCCGAGGCGCTCACCGCCGCCGGCTTCGCCTGGGATCGGGTCGCCGTCTTCATCTGGGAGGGGGTGACGATGTACCTGCCCCGGGCGACCATCGAGGAGACGCTGCGCCGCGTCGCCGATCGGGCCTGCGCCGGCACCCGCATCGGCTTCGACATGGTCGTCGCCCGCCCCCCGTCCGCGATGCCCTGGCGCGAGCGGGTGGGCCGATCGGTCCTCGCGGCGATGGGCGAGCCGGTGATCGACGCCATCCCGTCCAACGACATCCGGCCGCTGGTCGAGGGCTGCGGGCTGATCGCCCGCCAGATCGTGCCGGTGCGCCACGCCCCGGGCGGGGAGAAGGCCTGGCCCGACATGTACTTCGTCGAGGCCGCGGTGCCGGGGTGAGGCTCAGGCGGCCAGGGCGCTCTCGATGGCCTGGGTGATCTTGCCCGCGGTGGGCTTGTCGGTGGGCGCGAATCGGGCCAGGACGGCGCCGTCGCGGCCGACCAGGAACTTCGAAAAGTTCCACTTGATGGCCTTCGTGCCCAGCAGACCCCGCTTCTCCCGGGTCAGGAAGTCGTACAGCGGGTGGGCGCCCGATCCGTTGACCTCGACCTTGGCGTACATCGGGAAGCTCACCGAGAACCGGGTCTCGCAGAACTGCGCGATCTGCTCCTCGGTGCCCGGCTCCTGCTTGCCGAACTGGTTGCAAGGGAAGCCGAGCACCACCAGCCCCCGATCGCGGTAGGTCTGCCACAGCTCCTCGAGCCCGGCGTACTGCGGCGTCAGCCCGCACTGGCTGGCCACGTTGACCACCAGCAGCACCTTGCCCGCGTGCTCCCCGAGGGTGGTCTCGCGCCCGTCGATGGTCGTCACCGGGATCTCGTGGATCGGCGCGCTCATCGGCCCAGCTTCCGGTGATCGGCGATCCGGGCGCACAGGGCCCGCACCAGCCGGCCCACCATCTCCCCCGCCTTCTCGTCGACCAGCCGGCCGTCCCGGATGGCCTGGAAGGCCCCCCCGACCATGACCTCGGGCTTGTTGAGCACCGCGCCGTCGAGGAACACGAAGATCTGTCGCAGGTGGTACTGCATGCGGGCGGTGCCCAGCCGGCCGGGGCTGGCGCCCATGATGGCGATGGGCTTGCCGGCGAACGGCTGGGGGTCGGTGCGCGAGAGCCAGTCGATGGCGTTCTTGAGCACGCCGGGGACCGAGTAGTTGTACTCCGGCGAGGCGATCAGCACCCCATCGGCCGCGAGGATCGCTTGATGCAGCGCCTGCACCGGCGCGGGGAAGCCCTCGGCCTGCACGTCGCCGTCGTAGAGCGGCACGTCGCCGATGGGCAGGATGTCCAGGGTCACGTCGTCCGGCGCGCGCTCGGCGGCGGCCCGCAACAGGGCGGTGTTGGTGGACGCTTTGCGCAGGCTGCCCGACAGCCCGACGAGGCGGATCGGCTCGGTCATCGGTATCTCCGGTGGTGAGTGGCGTGGCATTGGGACACAGCACGGGCCGCCGACGTCGCACCCGAACGGCGGGAAGCGCCCGGCGCCGGGCGCCGATGACTACCGCCGACGGCGCCGGGCGCGGCGCTTCGCGCCATCTGCCGGGGGATCCTCGTCGGCGGGCTCGGCGAGGGTGTCCGGCGGCTGCGGGGGCAGCCGCCAGTCGGGCGGCGGCGAGCGCAAGCGGTCTTCGCGGCGGGTCCGCAGCGTGCGGATGACGCGCTGCAGAGTCGGATCGTCGATCGGCCGCCCGTCGAGGCGCACGCCTTTCTGGCCGTTGCACCGGGCGCAGGCCAGGGCCAGGTTCTCCGGGGCGTGGGTGCCGCCGTGGGTCCGGGGCACGATGTGCTCGAGGGTCGTCGTCGGCCCGGGGGTGCCGTCCAGCCCGAGCGTGATCTTGCGGTTGCAGTGGATGCACTTGCCCATCAGGCACCGCCGACCGCGGTGGTCGACCCGGCGCCACGTCCGGTCGACGGCGGCGCACCAGAGCAGGCGGGCGTGATGCAGAGGGCGGCTCATCGCCCGGTGGGATGAGCCGGCGGCGCGGCGGGTCGCTCGACGATCAGATGGGGTCGTTCCAGGCGCAGCTATAGGCCGGCTGGCCCGGCAGCGGCTCGTCCCACTGATCGGGGTGCTCGATGAGGTCGAAGCAGACCTCCGGGGTGTCCTGCGGGGGGTACGGTCGGTCGGTGTCGACCTCCTCATCGCGCAGGTACCAGCAGTGATAGACGCCGATGATCGGGCACAGCGCCCGCTCTTCGCTGCCGTAGAGGTTGATGACCCCCTGCACCTCGCGGGCGTCGAGCAGGTCGACGCCCTCGTCGATGCTGCTGTAGCCCGCGTTGAACAGCGGCAGGTTGTTCTGCTGGGTGAGCAGCCGGGCGGTCTCGAGCGAGGCGTGGGTCATCCAGCGCACGACCTGCATCATCGACCACTGGTAGATGCGGACGTAGGCCCCCAGGTTGGCCGCCAGGGTGCTGTTGTTGGCGATGTTGCGCAGCTCGATGAGCGCGGCGAGGTAGGCGGTGTCGCTCAACCCCTGGCCGTCGAAGCCGGCGTCGACCAGCAGGTCGAGCGCGTCGATCACCGTCACCAGCCGCTGCTGGATGTCGGCCATCTGCGCCCGGGCGGGCACGTCCTCCAGGGTCAGGTACAGCGTCAGCTCGTCGAACAGCCCCTCGAGCACGATCAGGCCCCGGTCGTACTCCTCGAGCATCGACGCCTGGCCCTCTTCGCCGGCCGGGTTGGGGATGCGGTGGTAGTCCATGACC
The DNA here is from genome assembly GCA_030426085.1 of bacterium. GTDB lineage: Bacteria > Myxococcota_A > Bradymonadia > UBA7976 > UBA1532 > JACKDM01. Next base: position 22,293 of record JAUHYW010000021.1, read on the forward strand.
CACAGCTCGTGGGCCATCTTGAGGTGGAAGAACGCCTGGAGCGCGCTGGCGAGGGCCTGGTTGTAGTCCTCGGCGTTGATCGCGTCGCCCATGTTGCGGATGTGGCCCTCGGTGAAGTCGAGGTCGGTGTTGAAGCTGCCCCGGTAGAACCGCTCCCGGGCCCGGGCGGGGTCGATGCCCACGATCCACTCGCGGTAGAGGTTCAGCTCCGAGATCGCCAGCCGGGCCAGCAGGTTGGCCTGATCGAGATAGTCCAGCCGCGCCGGGCCCTCCGCCCGCTCGGCCGCGGTGGTGATGGCGACCATCGCCGCCTGCACCCGGGACAGCGCGCCGCCGAGGAACCGCGGGGTGCTGTACGGCGCGCCGGCGTAGGGGGTGTTGGCCATGTCGAGGCCGTCGCCCAGGTGGCGCACCGCTTTGATCAGCTCCCGGGCGATCGGCACGGCGGGCGGCTCGGGGCCCTCGATCTGGCGGGTGAAGCGCTCGGCGACCAGCTCCATGCCCGCGCCCAGGTTGGCGTTGACGAAGACGGCGGTGTCGGTGGCCACGTTGCCGGCGAAGTCTTCGATGCGATAGCTGAGCGTGTGATCCCCCGGGCGCAGGCGCCGCAGGGCGATCTGCCCGTCGATGTCGCACAGCGCCGCGTCGTCCCGCAGATCGTCGTCCTGGCAGGGCAGGTTGCCCACCGCCCGGGCGCCGCGGGGCGGGCTGCCGTTGCCGTCGAAGGTCGCGTCGGTCAGCACCCGCTCGAAGGCGGTGCCCGGGTCGAGGGTCACCGTGACCCGGCGGATGCCCGAGACGGTGCCGTCGGCGTCGTCCTCGCCGCCGCTCGACAGCGCCAGCGTCTCGCCGATGCCGTAGTAGCGCCACGTCAGCCGATCGTCGGGGTCGACCCCCCGCTGGGCGGGCACCGCGATGGTCGCCGCCGGCGGGGTGCGGTCGATGCCGAAGGCCACCGAGTTGTCCCGGGCGGTGTTGCCCGCCTGATCGGTGACCTCGATGGTCAGCTCGTAGAGGCCGTCCTGCTCGTAGTGCACGGTGACGGTGTCGCCCTGGCGGCCGATCTCGGCCGGGGGCGGGATGATGTCCACGTCGAGGTTGTTGGCGTCGCCGCAGTCGTCGATGACCCGGAAGCTGAACGCCACGTCGTCCACGTCGCCGCTGTACCAGCCCTCCTGGGGCAGATCGACGACCTCGATGCGGGGGCCGGCGTTGTCCGAGACGGTCACCCGCAGCTCGGCCTGGGCCGCGTTGCCCGCCGCGTCGGTGGCGGTGTAGCGCAGGGTGTGCTGACCCACGCCGAGCACCAGCTCCTCGGGCAGCGCGTCGAACGCCTGCTCGTCGGGGGTGCCCGGGTCGACGACCAGGGTGAACGCCAGCTCGCCGGCGTTGGTGCCGTTGTCGCCCCAGACCAGCCGGGGCACGCCGATGCGGGCGCCGTTGGCGTCGTTGCAGTCGACCCCGAAGTTCTCCGGGATCTGCCCCACGACCTCCGGCGGCCGCGAGTCGCGCACCCGCACCGTCACCTCGGAGGCCCCCTCGTTGCCGCTGTCATCGGTGCAGGTCAACCGCACCCGGGTGTCGCCCACCGGGAAGACCGCCGGCACCGCGCCCTCGACCGGGTTGGGATCACAGGCGTCCTGGCAGCCGAAGTCGAGCGCCACCGGGGTGCCCTGGGGGGCGGCGGCCTCGGCCTCCTGCCCCAGCGGCGTCGGGTTGGGCACCGGCCGCACCTGCGGCGGGGTCTGATCGAGCACGTCGACCCGAAACGCCGTCTCGGCGGTGTTGCCCTGGCGATCGACCGCGGTCACCAGCACGTCGTAGCTGCCCGGGGGCAGCTCGATCTGGTCGCCGGTGGGGTCGAGCTGCTGCGGGGGGTCGATCAGCTCCATCGTCACCGTCGGCGCCCGGTCACGGTTGTCGACCACGCTGATCGGCGGGATGCGGACCGTCGCCAGGCAGCTATCGGCCGGCACCGCGGCGACCACGTTGCCCGGCGGCGGCAGGAACTCGGGCGGCTCCTCATCGCGGGCGGCGAAGACCCGGCCGCCCACGAGGAAGCCGTGATGGGCGGTCTGTCCCCCGCCCTCGGCGGTGCCGACCGCCATGCCGACGATCGCGCTGAAGTGCTGATACTCGTCGTTCTCGCTCTGGCCACCGCCGCCGCTGACGGCGTACGACGGCATCTTGTCGGCCAGGGCGGGGCCGGCCATCAGCAGGCTCAGCCCGCAGGCAAGCATCGAACGCTTCATCACTCCCCCTCTCACTCGACGATGCGCGGCCAGTTCACCCCCGGGGTCGCCGGGGGCAGGGCCTCGCAATCGTCGCCAATTGCGACGCGCAGCCGGTAGTCGAGGCGCTCGTCGTCCTCGCCGACCGTGTTGATGCTCAGCGGCAGCACCCGCGCGAAGAACGTGCGGTTGGCGTCGCTGGCCTCGATGACCACGCACTGCTTCGAGTTGCCCCGGGCGACGTCGGCCGTCGTCGCCCGCAGCATCTCGTCGCTGTCGAACACTTCCAGGTACAGATCGCCGTCGTCGCCGTACACGAAGCTCGTCGCGACCGTCCGGGCCTCGCCCGGGGGCACGGTGAACAGGAACGTGTCCCAGTCCTGCGGCGCGCGCACGCACAGCCACTGCGTCTGCCGATCGACCTCGTTGCGGCCGAGCAGCTCGGCGTCGTCGAAGGCGGCGTTGGGCTCGTCGGGATCGTCCTCGCACACGAAGATCCGCTCGTCGACGGTCAACTCCAGGTCGTAGGCGGCGGTGGGATCCCCCAGGCCGCCGACCCGCACATAGTAGACGCCCGGGGCCCGGTTCTCGAAGCGCACGACCTCGTCGTCGTCGACGCTGTGGCCGTCGGGCAGCTCGGCGTTGAGCGAGACCGGGTCGTCCTCGAAGAACAGATCGAGCTCCAGATCGCCCTGGACGTGGGCGAAGCGCAGGGCCACCTCGATGGCGGCCAGGGTGTCGATCTCGAAGCGGAACCAGTCGGCGTCCCCGTCGGCGCCGCACAACGTCAAGCCGGCGTAGGCGCCGGGGTCGATCGCCGCGGCCGACCCCCGGTCGTCGTTGCGGGCCTCGCCGTCGAAGACATCCGGCGCGCACTGCACCGGGCCGGCGGTGCGCAGCACGTCCAGATCGTAGCCGGTGCGCACCTCGGCCGCCGCCTGGACCCGCACCAGATAGCGCCCGCCGGCGGCCTCGTCGAACCGGGCCACGTTCACCCGCTGCCCGCTGCGCCCGCTCTGGATGAGGCCGCCGAACGGATCGCGCAGCTCGATGATGGTGTCGCCGACGATGTCCGGCTCGAGCCGGGTCGCCCGCACTTCGAGCGCGTCCCCCGGGCGCAGGGTCAGGCTGTACCAGTCCTCTTCGTCGCACAGCGTGCGGCCGGGCAAGGTCAGGTCGAGGTCGGGGCGCAGCTCCAGCGTGCCGTCGAGCCCCGGGCGCACGAACTCGGGCACGGTCATCAGATCAAACGCCGTCTGGGCCACGTCGTTGGGCTCGCTGGCGTCGGGCAGGCACAGGACGCCGTTGCGGTCCACCGTGACCGTCAGCCGATAGCGCCCGAACTGGCTGCGATCGGCGCCGAACACCCGGATGTAGTACCGACCGTCCTCGATCTGGGCGTTGAACCGGGGCGCGTCGAAGGCCAGGAACCGGGGCCCGTCCGGCCCGCCGCCGCCGCCCCCGTTGGGCCCTGCCACCGGGGCCTCACCGGGCGTGGGCGCGCCGGGGCCGAAGATCTCGAAGCTCATCTCGCTGTTCTGGCCGGTGTCGTTGCCCAGCAGCTCCAGCCACAGCCGCAAGCCATCGCGGGCCCCCATGTCGAGCGCGAACCAGTCCTCGTCCGCCGGGTGGATGGTGCGATCCTCGATGGTCGTCGACTGCTGCAGTTCGGGCAGCGAGAGCGAGGTCGCCGTCACCGGGGCGTCGTCCGGCTCGGCGGCGTCGGGGCCGATGCCGCCCGACAGCTCGATGGTCAGATCGTAGCGGTTCTCGTCGATGCCCCGGGCGTAGACCTCGACCCACCAGGTGCCCGCCGGGGACGGGTTGCCCGGCCCGGCGATGTACTCGATCAGCTCGTCGTCGTCCCCGGTCACCCCCTGCCCCACCACGCGCCCGTCGGGGGCGTGCAGCCGGGCGTCGAGGTCGCCGTCGGCGTGGGTGAAGCGCACCGTGACCCGCACCGAGGTGCCCGCGCTCGGGGTCTCGAAACGGTACCAGTCGGCGTCGCGTCGGCAGGCGTAGAAGCCCTCCCCGTCGAAGCGGTTGCCGTCGAAGCGCAGAGGCGGGGCGTCCTCCCGCACGTCGTTGTCCTCGAAGCCGTCGTCCCGGCAGCCCTCGACGCAGCGCCCATCGATACACGCCAGATCGTCGGCGCAGTCGGCGTGGGCCAGGCACGGCGGCTCGCAGACCCCGTCCTCGCAGATCCAGCCCGGGTTCTCGGCGTCGCACTCGGCGTCCGCGCGGCACGGATCGTCGGGGCCGTCCTCGGGCACGCAGCGGTTGGCCTCGTCGCAGATCTCGCCCCGGGGGCAGGTGTCGGGGTCGCGCCGGCAGCCGGGCAGGCACACGTCGACGCTGCAGAAGAAGGACGCGCGGCAGTCATCGTCCTCGGCGCACGGCGGCCGGCGGCAGACCCGCTCCTCGGGATCACACACCCGCTCCTGCCCGCAGCCGGGGCCCTCGAGCCGGCAGCCCTCGGCGCAGAAGCCGTCGGCGCAGTACTCCGGGTCCTCGCAGTCGTCGTCGTCTTCGCAGCGCAGCGCGCAGGGGTTGGGGTTGACGCAGTTGTTCAGCCCGGGGATGGGGTCGTCGCAGGCGTCGGGCAGCTCGAGCGAGCAGGCGTCATCGCCGCCGCAGCAGACCACCTGGATCACGCACGCCCGGGTCTCGGGGTCGCAGGCCCGCGGCTCGCCGTTCATCGTGCGGGGGCAGGCCTCGGGGTCGCCGGTCCGGCAGCCGGGCTGGCACAGCGCGCCGTCGCAGTACTCGGCGGGGAAGCAGTCGGCGTCGGCGGCGCAGCTCGGATCGCGCTCGCAGAATCGGGGCTCGGCCTCGGTGTTGCACCGCTCGCCCATGGCGCATCCGCCCTCGCGGCAGCCCACCACGCAGACCGCGGCCATGCCGCCGACCGACGCCGGGCAGTACAGCCCCTCGGGGCACTGGTCGTCCCGCACGCAGCGCACGCCCATGTCGGGCTCCGGCTCCGCCGTGCCGTCGGCCATGACCTCGGCGTCGGCCCCCCCGTCCGCGCCGGGCGGCGTCTCGCCGTCGTCCTCCCCGCCGCAGGCCCCCAGGCCGAAGGCCAGGGCGAAGACCAGCGCATGGCGCCCGCGCGCTCGAACCTGCACCATCTACGCGTCCCCTCTTCGCGAGAAATTCCACCTCACTCGAATAATTGCAGCCACACGCGATTGATTCAACCACGTTGGAGCCCCCATGCCACCCCCGACGCCCCACGTCGCCATCCACTACTGCCCCCGCTGCCGCTGGCTGCTACGCGCCGCGTGGTACGCCCAGGAGCTGCTGAGCACGTTCGACGGCGCGCTGGGCGCGGTCAGCCTCGTGCCCGGCGAGGCGGGGCGCTTCGAGATCACGGTGGACGGGCAGACGGTCTGGGAGCGGGTAGCCGACGGGGGGTTCCCCGAGGCGAAGGTGCTCAAGCAGCGGGTGCGCGACCGCATCGAGCCCGGGCGCGACCTGGGTCACAGCGACCGCTGAGCGGCGCTCAGGCGCCGTCGGCGCTCTTCTGGCCGAAGGTGGGGCCCCCGTCGGCGAGGTAGGCTTCCTCTTCGGGGGTGTGGGCCCGCCCCAGGATCGGGTTGCGGTGGGGGAAGCGGCCGAAGCGAGCGATGATGTCCCGGTGGCGCACCGCGTAGTCGCCGAAGCCGCGCACGGTGCCGGCGATACCCTCGGGCGCGTCGTCGGCCAGCCGCTCGAAGAGCGCGACGCAGCGCTCTTGCAAGGCCAGGTCTTCGGTGTGCTCGAGCGGCATGTAGAGGAACATGCGCTCGATGCACAGCAGCTCGGCCTCGTCGCCCCGCTCGATGGCCTCGAGCGCGACCCGGCGGGCGATGGGATCGCCGGCGAAGGCCCGCGCCCGGCCGCGATACACGTTGCGGGTGAACTGGTCGAGCAGGATGATCCGGGCCAGGTTGCCCCGGGGGGTCTCGCTCCACCCGGCCAGCCCGCCGTCGACGGCCTGCTCGACGAGATCGCCGAAGCGCTCCCGGATCTCGGCGTCGAGCGCCTCGCCCCCGCCCCACCAGATGCGGCCCTGGCGCTCGACGACGGCCTTCTCGTCCCGGGGCGGGCCGCCGAACCAGAACTCGATCACGGCGCGGGCGTCGGGCGGCAGGTCTGCGGTCTCTTTCACGGGTCTCCTCCGGGTCGGGTCGGGGGTGGGCCTCGCCGGATCGACGAAGCGCGGGGGGCGGCGCTCGAACCACGCGGTCAGCGCCTCGGTGAAGTCGGGCGCGGCCACGGTCCGGGCGAAGCGGGCCGCGTCATCGGCGGCCGGGTCGAGGTCGACGCACCGGCTCAGGGTGGCCTTGACGCTGCGCACCGCGACCGGGCTCGCCGCCGCCAGCCGCGCGGCCAGCCGACGGGCCTCGGCGATCGGATCGTCGGCCACCCGGGCGAAGCCGGGCAGCGCCTCGACCGCCATCGGCTCGCCGGACAGCGTCAGCCAGCGGGCCGCAGAGAGGCCGACGGTCGCCACCAACCGGGGGATGATCTGCCACGCGAGGTGCATGCCCCGCTGGACCTCGGGCAGGGCCAGGGTCGCGCCGGGGGCCGCCACCCGCAGATCGCAGGCCAGCGCGAGGCCCGCCCCGCCGCCGATGATCCGGCCCCGCAGCGCGGCGAGGGTCGGCATCGGCAGCTCGGCCCAGGCGCGCATCAGCCGGGCGCCCCGGGCGGCGAGGTGATAGCCGCCGTCCTCCCGCAGCGCCTCGGCGAGCTCGGGATCGGCCAGATCGGCGCCGTGGCAGAAGTCGTCGCCCTCGGCCGTCAGCACCACCGCCCGGATGCCGGGGGTGTCCCGCGCTTCGGCCGCGGCGTCGATCAGATCGGCGAGCGCCTGCCAGCTCAGCCGCCGACGGCGCAGCGTCACGGTGGCGATGTGGCCGTCGACGTCCAGGCGGCAGGCGGGTTCGGGCTGCATCGGCCTCCGGTCGGTCCTGCGGGTGAGGCTACGGGCCCCAGGGGTCCCAGTTCACGCCGACCCGGCTGCCCGCCCGGATGATGTGGGACTCGGGCTCGCCGGCGCCGGGGGCCAGATACTCGTAGCCGGCCCAGATCGTGGCATACGGCATCACCCCGGCGATGCGCAACGTCGCCACCCCGAAAGCCAGCGCGACCCGGCCGCCGTAGCGCAGGCCCTCGTACTCGTTGCGGGTGGCCCGGGCCACCGCGCCCAGGTCGACGTCGTAGCGGAAGGTGCCGTCCGAGAAGCGGGCCAGGATGGGGATGCCGCCGGTGGCCACGGCCTTGACGCTGCGGGCGCCGTTCTCGGTGCGGGGGAACGTGCTCGCGACCCCCAGCTCGGCGCCGATGCCCAGGGTCAGGCGATCGGTGATGCCGACGGCCGGGATGAGCCGCCCGATGCCGGTGCCCCCGATGGCGGCGTCGCCCCCCTGGATGATGAGCTGCCCGCTGCCCATGCTCTCGGCGAAGATGACCAGCCGGTGGGTGTTGGTCTGCACCCCGTCGAAGTCGGGGTCGGGGCGCAACCAGAAGGGGCAGTCGGGCTGGTGCGCGTCGGCGTAGCGCAGCGCGGCCGAGATCCGCTCGATCAGCAGCGCCTCGTGGGCCGCGTCGAGGTCGCCGCCCGAGGCCTCCCAGATCTGGCGCGCCGTGCCGCCCTCGGCCGCCAGCCGCGTATCGAGCCAGCCGGACAGCGCCAGCCGGGTGTCGGGCGTCGCCTGGCAGGCGCTGGTCATGATCGCCGGCGCCGCCTGCTCGATCTCGTGCGCGTCGAGCACCCAGTCGATGCGGGTCTCGGTTTCGACGATGCTGCGCAGGTCGAAGTAGAGCGCCCGCTCGGCCGGCGGCTCGGGCAGGGTCACGCAGCCGACCACCGCCAGCGCCGCGCAGGCGCCGATGACACGCATCATGAAGATCTCCCGGGTGCCCGGCCCGCGGCCGCGCCGTCTCGCTCAGTTGGCCTGTTCGTACATCCGCGCGCCGTACAGCAGCGCGTTCATCTGCTCCCTGTCGAAGATGTACTGCGAGCGGCAGAAGTGACACTCGAGCACGGTCTCGGGCAGCTCGTCGGTCATCCGGGCCAGCTCGGCCGAGCCCAAGGTGCACAGCTTGCGGGCGAAGTGCTCCCGGGTGCAGGGGCAGGTCAGGCTCAGGTCGGTACGGGCCAGGATCTGCGCGCCGTCGAAGAGCCGGTCGAGCAGCCCCTCGGGGGTCAGGCCCCCGGCCAGCAGATCGCCCAGCGGCGGCAGGCGGCCGATGCGCTTCACCAGCCGCTCGAGCGCCTCGGGATCAGCATCGGGCAGCGCCTGCACCAGAAACCCGCCCGCGGCCTCGACCCCCTCGGGCCCCAGCCGCTCGCCCACGCTCACCGCGCTCGGGATCTGCTCACTGCTCAGCAGGTACTCGGCGATGTCGGCCCCGATCCCGCCGTCGACCAGCGCGACGACGCCCCGATAGGCCGGCGCGTCTTCTTCGAGGCGGCGGACGATCGTCAGGCGGCCGGGGCCAATGCCGTCGGCCAGCTTCAGCCCCCCGGTGTCGGCCCGGGGATCGGTGACGGTCGCCCGCACCGCGCCGTCGGGATCGGCGATGGCGTAGATCTCGCCCAGCGGCCCCTCGCCGTTGATCTGGACCCCGAGCTGCTGCTTGTGCTTGAGCCCGGCGGCCAGCATCAGCGCCGCGGTGGCCACCCGGCCCAGGGCCATCGTGCCCAGCGGGCCGGCGTCGTGCATCTCGCGCAGGCGGCGGTTGATGGTGGTGGTGTCGGCGACGACGAACTTCACGGTGCCGTCGAGGGCCAGGCCCCGCAGCAGGTGATCTGCGGATGCGGACGTCATGGGAACTCCTCGCGAATCAGCGTCCGGGCGGCGGCGGGCTTTGAAATCGGCCCGCGAGGCGGCGTAGAGTACCTGCTTCGGATGCGCACGTCGCCCCCAGAGTTGCCCTCGAACCCCGCCGACCCCCACTCCACCCGCGCCCCGGTCGACCGATGGATCTGCTGATCGCCCTGCTGCTCGTCGCGGCCGCCGGCCTCGCGGTGCCGCGGGGGCGCGCCCGGGGGCTGGCGCTCGCCGGCATGGGCCTCGCCGCCCTGCTCGTCGCGCTGCTGCGGCCCGACCCGGCCCCGGCGCTCGACCGCTTCCGCCCCGACGACGCCACCGCCGCCGCCGACGCCGACTACAGCTCGTCCAGAGCCTGCCGCGCGTGCCACCCCGAGGCCTACGCCACCTGGCACCGGACCCACCACCGGCAGATGACCCAGGCGGTCACCCCGGACACCGTGCTCGCCCCGTTCGACGGCCGCACGCTCACCGACGGGCCGCGCCGCTACCGAGTCTTCCGGGAGGGCGGCGGCTTCTTCGTCGACATGCCGCGCTACGGCACCAACGGCGAGACCCCCGCCGAGCGCATGATCCGCCCGGTGGTGATGAGCACCGGATCGCACCACATGCAGGCGTATTGGACCCCGTCGCCGATGGTCGACGAGCCCCCGGCCCGGGTCGGGCGCCAGCTCTTCAACCGCCAGTGCGCCGGGTGTCACGGGCGCGACGGGCGGGCCAAGGGCGAGGTGCCCGCCCTGCGGGACGCGATGCTGCTGCCCTACGAGATCGAGGCCGCGCTCGGCGAGGCGCCTCACGCCGGCATCGCCTTCGGCGAGGGGCCGGCCCGGGGCGAGATCGTGCGGTTCGTCACCCGCATCCAGGCGACCGGGCGGCTGATGCAGTTCCCCTTCGTCTGGCTCGTGCGTCACGGGCGATGGGTCAACGAAGAGCACACCTTCCTCCAGCCGCCCTACACCCCGGCGCCGGTCGAGATCTGGGGCGACGCGTGGAGCGACGGGTGCGATCAATGCCACAGCGTGCGCCCCAGCTATGACTGGCAGGTCGCGAGCCAGCGGGGCGAGGCGGCCGTGGCCGAGCTGGGCATCGCCTGCGAAGCGTGTCACGGCCCGGGGCGGGGGCACATCGCCCGCCATCGGGGCCCGGCCGCCCGCTACGCCCGCCACCTCGGCGACGGAGACGGGCCCCCGCCAGCTGCGACCGCCGACGGCCTGCCCCCCGACGACATCGTGCAGCCGGCCGATCTGGATCACCGCCGCTCGAGCGCGGTCTGCGGCCAGTGCCACGCCGAGCTGGTGGTGCACCACCCCGACGAGCGGTTCCGACCGGGCCGCTCGCTCGAAGCCCACGGCGGGGTCGTGCAATACACCCCCGAGAAGCCGCCCCCGTGGCTGGCGCCGGTGCTCGAGGACGAGCCCAAGCTGCTCGCCGACGCCTTCTGGACCGACGGCACCATCCGCATCGCCGGGCGCAACTACAACGCCCAGGCGCTCACCGGCTGCTTCACCGAGGGCGAGATGGGCTGCCTGACGTGCCACTCGATGCACGACGCGGCCCCCTCGGATCAGCTCCGGGGCCCCGCGGTCGACGACAGCCCGTGCGTCGGATGCCACCCGGCCATCGGCGCCGACATCACCGGGCACACCCACCACCCGGCCGACTCGGCCGGCAGCCGGTGCTACAACTGCCACATGCCACACACGACGGTGGGCCTGCTGACGCTGATGCGATCCCACCGGGTGGACAGCCCCTCGGCGGTGCGCACCGCGTGGAGCGGCCGCCCCGACGCGTGCAGCCTGTGCCACCTCGACCGCACCTTGCCCGACATCGCGAAAACTCTGACCGAATGGTACGGACATCCACCTTTGCCCCCCGTCGCCGACGACCGGGGCGCCTCGGCGGCGGTCGCCTGGGCCCTGCGGGGCGACGCCGTACAGCGGGCCACGGCCGCGTGGCACATGGGCTGGGCCCCGGCGCGGGCGGCGTCGGGTTCGGACTGGCAGGTGCCGTATCTCGCCCTTTTGCTCGATGACCCCTACGCCGCCGTACGGGCCATCGCGTACGACGCGTTGCGCAAGCAGCCGGGCTTCGCCGACTTCGAGTACGACTACGTCGCCCCCCCGAAGAGCCGCCAGGCGCGGGCCGAGGCCGCCATCGCCCGCTGGCACGCCGCCGGGCCGCCCGCCGATCGACCGACCGCCTTCATCGTCGACGGGCGGCTCGACCGGGCGGCGATCGAGCTGCTCTACGAGCGCCGCGACGACACCGAGGTCCGGGTCAACGAGTGATCCGGCGGGCCGCCGGCCGCGGCCGCTGCGGAGTCGAGCCCCGCCCTGCGCGTCGTGTCAGGGGACATGGTGTTCTCCGCAAGCACATCTGCGTACACCGCCGGGGAATGCGCACAAGTGCCCGACGTGTCTGATGAAACATGACGTCGACGCGCCAATCCGGTCACCGGGCGGTGGCCACCGGGACACGAACCTGTTGATCGGAATGATCGTTTCGGCTTACATCCTTCGAAACACCTCCGGCGAGGCCGGTACAGGAGTTGAACGATGATCACCTCGTCGGCCCCCGCCCCCCAGGCGCCCGAGCTGCGGTCGCTGCGCACGCTCACATGGCATGGCCGGGCGGGCAGCCATCGAATATCGGGGGCCTGCGGCAGCCATATCGGCCTGCGGCCACGCAACGAGGATGCCTTCTTCGTCGGCGCCCGAGACACTCTGGTCGCCATCGCCGATGGCATGGGCGGACACCCGGGGGGTCACATCGCCTCCGACCTCGCCGTGCGCACCCTGCACGGTCCCCTCACCCGAGAGCCCTACACCGACGCCCCGCCAGCCCGCCTGCGGGCCCGCCTGAACCGGGCCATCGTCAACGCCAACCGCCGCATTCGCCGGCGCCACCCCCAGGATCCCGAGCGCCCGATGGCGACCACGCTGGTCACGCTGTGGCTGGTCGAGGGCTGGGTCATCTTCGGGCACGTCGGCGACAGCCGGCTGTATCGGCTGCGGCGGGGCGTGCTCACCCCGATGACGCTGGATCACACCGCGATCGGCGAGGCCCTGCGGCTCGGCCTGTGCCCGGCCGACGTGGGCGACATCCCCGACCACCTGCTGTCGCGGGCCCTCGGCCTCGACGAGACGGTGCGCCCCGACGTGGGTGTCTGCTCGCTGATCGCCGGCGATCGCTACCTGCTGTGCACCGACGGGTTGACCGAGGCCCTGAGCGACGTCGATCTGCTCGAGGCGCTCGCCCGACCGCTCTCGGCCGAGCGCACCATGCGCACGCTATTCGAATCCGCGATCGTGGCCGGGTCGACCGACAACATCACCCTCTCGGTGATCGACGCCCGCTGAGCCGCTCGATCGCCCGGGCCTCGCTCAGCCGGGGCCGTGCTCGGCGTAGTCCGCCGCCAGCCGCTCGATGACGAAGGGCCGCAGCGCCCGAGCCTCGACGATGTCGTCGATCGATCCCACCGCCCGGGCCCGCTCCACCGTGTGCACCCCGTCGAAGCGGGCCGCGATCTCGGCCAGCGCCGCCGAGCGGGCCCCCTCCCCGCCGCCCAGTTCGGTCGCCCGCCGCCGCACATCCCGGGCGAAGACCACCGCCGCCGCCGGGGCCCCGCCGATGACCGAGGCGTAGCTGCCCTCGACCGCGACCGCCACCAGCCGGGGGTTGAGGCTCTTCGAGAACACGACGTAGGCCCCGCCGTGATACCGCGAGAGCACGACGAACACGATCGGGCCGTCGAAGTTGACCACCGCCCGGCCGATCTCGGCGCCGTACTCGAGCTGCCACTGACCCAGCGACTCCGGCGAGCCGTCGAAGCCCGACAGGTTGGCCAGCACCACCACCGGGCGCCGGCCGCTGGCGGCGTTGAGCGCCCGGGCCACCTTGCGCGACGCCTGGGGGTACAGCGTGCCGCCGGCGAGGCGATCGGGCCCGTCCGCGCTGAGCTGACCCACCCGGGACAGCGGCTGGTTCTCGATGCCGATGACCATCGCCCCGAAGCCGCCGATCCGGGCCTCCCAGACCACCGCGGTCTCGGCCCCCCGCCACGCCGACCAGCGCTCGACCGGCGCGCAGTCGCGGTCGACCACCGCCCGCAGGATGGGGCGCACGGCGAACGGCCGCTTGCGGTCGGGGTTGTGGGTCGTCGAGAACAGCTCGCCGACACGGGCGAAGCCGTGGCCCGCCTCCTCGGGGTAGGGATCGACGGTCACGTCGCGGTCGGTCGGATCGGCCAGATCGGTCAGCCGCCGGGGCCGCCGCTCGCCGGGCGCGACGTAGGTGTGCCCGTGATAGCGATACAGCAGCCGATAGGCCCGGGCCAGATCGGTCGCGTGGGCCTGGGCCTGCCCGTTGGGGCCCATGACCGCGGTGTAGCCCCCCAGCGCCAGATCGTCCTCGGCCGATACGCAGCCAGAGGCGTCGAGCGCGCGCTTGCCGGTCAGGACCATCGCCCCCCGGTCGGTCATCACCAGCAGGCCCCGGGTGTGCATCATCATCGTGGCCTCGGCGTTCCAATACGCCTGGGCCCCGACGCACACCCCGGGCACGACCAGGTCGATCTGCCCCCCGCCCTGGGTGAAGCGCACGATGCGGCCCAGCACCCGGGCGGTCCAGTCGAGGTTCTCGGTGCCGGTGTCCCAGTCGATGCGGGCCCCGGCGCTGATGGCGACCCACTCCACCGGCAGCCCCTCGGCCTCGGCCAGATCGAGCGCGGCGATGATCCGGCGGCACTCGGGCTCGGCCAGCGCGCCCATGCGCCGGGTGGGATCGGAGACCAGCAGGACCCGGGCGAAGACGTGCCCCGGGCGCTCCTCGGGGCGGCTCTCGAGGCGGCCGACGACCACCGCCGCCGAGTTCTCGCCCCGGGGCCGATCGACCGCCACCAGCCGCTCGCCGTCGAGGTCCAGCTCGGTGAAGCGGCTCGGCGGCAGATCGCGGCGGCCCTCGAGCATGCGCACGATCTCGTAGGGGTGCACCATGTTGCGCCGCCGAGCGGCCACCAGCGCCCGCTCGTAGCGGGTCGTCGGCTCCAGCGGCGCGTGGGACGCCGGCTTGAGCACGAACTCCAGCCGGTGCCCGCTGCGGTCGTAGATCGAGAGATCACACAGCCCGTCGGGCGCGTCGGGGCCGCTGAACCGGGCCCGCACGACCAGCTTCTCGAGCCCGATGCGGCGCGCGGCGGGGGCCAGCCGGCCGGCGTAGCCCCGCATCAGCGACAGCGAGAACGGCACCGGCGGCACGACCCGCAGGGTGATGCGGTTCCACTGCCAGCGCCGCTGGGGGTCGTGCACCTTGCGGGCGGCCTCGATGGCCCGCACCGCGGCGTGGAAGACCCGATCGACGTGCGGCAGGCGCAGCGGCGGACCCTCGGAGCGGTCGAGGCTGCGCACCTCGCCGAACGCCAGCAGCCGCACGTCATCCGTCTGCTGGGCGCCCCGGGCGAAGAAGAGCACGACGTCGTCATCGCTGGGCAGCCGCTGGAAGTCGAAGCGGGCCAGCCGGTCGAGATCCAGGCGGCGGGCGGTGCTGGGCATCACGTCGGTGCGGTCGATGCGCTCGACGCCGTCGGCGTAGAACCGCCGCACACGCGGGTAGTGCGGCCCGCGGATGATCAGGATGCACACCTCGCCCCACGGGGGCCGGGTCAGGCCGTCGGGGCGGGCGGCCTCGACCGCCTGCTCCATGGCGTCCTCGACGGCGGCCGGGCCCGGGGGCACCAGCACCAGATCCAGGCGACGGGTCGGCGGCAGCGCGGCGGCCGCGTCGAGGATCGCGTCGACCTCGTCGACCCGGGCGGTCACACAGACCACCGCCTGCGCGCCGGGCCCGACGCGGAACGCCGGCCGGTCGCCCAGATCGAGCCGCTCGATCGGCATGTCGCCGCCGGTCCACTCCAGGCGGCGGGCGACCCCTTCGGCGGCCACCGGGCAGCCGCCGGCCGCCTCCGGCGCCAACCCCGGGACCAGCGACTCGGGCGCGGCGATGAACTCGGCCCAGGTCAGGTCATCGGCCCGCAGCCGCTGGAGCATCTCCTCGGCCCGGGCCTCGCCCCGGCGGGTCAGCGCGTGCAGCGCGACCCGGTCGACGAGCAGATAGCGGGCTCGATCGGCCGCCTCGCGCACCGCGCCGAACCGCATCGGATCCAGGCCGCACAGGCGTTCGACCAGCCGGCCCGAGGGGGCCGCTTCCAGGCGTTCGAGGAGGCGCGCGGCGACCGGGACCGTGGTCGAAAGCCCGCCCTGGGCCCGCCCCAGGCGCTCCAGCGCCTCGGCCCGCACCTCGCCCGCGCCGAGGTCGTCGATGCCGTGGTGCCGCAGCGCCCGGGCGAGCGCCTTGCGCGCCCGCTCCCCCAAGGCGTCGGGGCCCCGACGCAGCAGCGTCTCCATCAACACCGAGGGCGAGACGACCTCGGCGGTGCCGTCGACCCCGTCCCGGGGGCGGCGCTCGAACAGCTCGGCGACGTCGGCGAAGACCTCCAGCAGCCGGGGGATGTCGTCCAGCGCCGCCCGCTCGGCGTCCACCGCCAGCGCCTCGGGGGCCGCGTCCCAGCCGACGAAGGCCGCCCGGATGCGCTCGGCGGCCGCCGCCGGTCGAGGAGGCCGCGACTGCCAGGGCACCCGGGCGCCGGTCGACGGCGGCTCCGCGTCGGCGGCGCCGTCCAGCTCGAGCAGCACCATCGGCTGCCCCGCCCGCACCTGGCTGCCCGGCGCGATGCGGATCTCGCGCACGACCCCCGCCCGGGGCGCGTCGACCCGCACCTCCATCTTCATCGACTCGAGCACCGCCACGCAGCCCCCGGCGGGCACCACGTCGCCGACCGCCACCGGCACCTCGAGCACCATCGCCGCCGACGGGGCCAGCACCGCGCCCCCGCTCGCCGCGGCCACCCGGTGGGCGGTGCCGTCGATGACATAGGTCAGGTCCCCCGGCGCCCGCTCGACCCGGTAGCGCCCCCCGGCCAGCGTCAGCCAGTGCTGGTAGGGCCCGTCGCCCTCGTAGCGCACGGTGACGTCGCCGTCGGGGTGCACGATACGGAAGCGGTGGCGCCCGATGCGGTAGACGTCCACCGGCTCGCCGGCCTCGACCCGGTGGCGATCGACGCCCCGCTCGGGGGCCCGGTCGCCGTCGGCCAGGAAGCGATCGACCGCCGCGGCGAGCACCGCGACCCCCGCCCCCTCGGGCGGATCGATGGGCAGCCGCTCGACGAAGCCGATGTCGAACGCGCCCCGCCGCACGTCCTCCCGGGCCAGCAGCGCCCGCAGGAAGTTCAGGTTGGTCGTGCCGCCGTCGACGATGACCCGGGTCCGGTCGAGCGCGTGGGCCAGCCGCCCCAGCGCCGCCTGCCGGGTGGGGCCCCAGGCGATGATCTTGGCCACCAGCGGGTCGAAGTCGGGCGAGATGGACTCCCCCTCGGCGAAGCCGGTGTCGACCCGCAGCCCGGGCCCGGTCGGGCTCACGAAGCGCAGCAGCCGCCCCGGCGCCGGCACGAAGCCCCGCTGGGGATCCTCGGCGCAGACCCGGGCCTCGATGGCCCAGCCCCGGGCCCGGGCATCCGGGGGCAGCGGCCGACCCCGGGCGAGATCGATCTGGGCCCGCACGAGATCGACCCCGAAGACCTCCTCGGTGACCGGGTGCTCGACCTGCAAGCGGGTGTTGACCTCGAGGAAGTACGCCGCGTCCGCCGCCTCGTCGTAGAGGAACTCCACCGTGCCCGCGCTGCGGTAGCGCACCGCGCCGCACAGCCGGCGGGCGGCCCCGATCAGCACCTGCTCGGCGGCCGGCGACAGCCCCGGCGAGGGGCACTCCTCGATGATCTTCTGCCGCCGCCGCTGAAGTGAGCACTCGCGCACCCCGAGCACCCGCACCGCGCCCTCGCCGTCGCCGAGCACCTGCACCTCGACGTGGCGGGCGGACTCGACGCAGCACTCGACGAAGATGCCGCCCCCGTGGAACGAGCGATCGGCCTCCTGCCGGGCCGCTTTGAAGGCCGCCGCCAGCTCGCCGGGCGCCTCGACCCGCCGGATGCCGCGCCCGCCGCCGCCGCCGGCCGCCTTGAGCATCAGCGGGAAGCCGACGCGCTCGGCGGCCTCGGCCGCGGCTTCGGCGTCGTCGACCACCGCCCACGGGGCCACCGGCACCGCGCACGCCTCGGCGAGCTGCTTGGCGGCGATCTTGTCGCCGAGGCGGCGCATCGTCTCCGGGCGGGGGGCGAGCAGCGTGATGCCGGC
Source organism: bacterium (assembly GCA_030426085.1). Classification (GTDB taxonomy): domain Bacteria; phylum Myxococcota_A; class Bradymonadia; order UBA7976; family UBA1532; genus JACKDM01. Next base: position 39,591 of record JAUHYW010000021.1, read on the forward strand.
CGCCTCGAGCGCCCCGGCGAAGTCGGCGTCCTCCGAGGCGAAGCCCCAGCCGAGCCACGCCGCGTCGCACAGGCCCGCCTTCAGCCCGGCGATGACCGCGTCGGCGTCGAGGTAGGCCCGCCGGCCCTCGCCGATGCGGACCGCCGCGTCCGCCGAGCGCACGTACAGCGAGTCGACGTCGGCGTCGGTGTAGAGGGCCACCGCCATCGGGGCCTCGCTCTCTTCGCGGCGCAGGGCGTCGAGGGCGGCCAGGAAGCGCACCGCCGGCTCGCCGCGGTTGACGATGCCGATACAGCGCAGGGGACTTTCGGGTGTTCGAGGCATGTGTGCTGTATGCCGGACCGCCGGGCCCGACGCCACCCTGTTACCGATCCGCCCCGCCGTTCGGGGGCTCAGGCCGCGGGCAGTCGCAGGCGCAGGGCCCCCTCCCCGCCTTCGAGCGCCACCTCGCCATACGGGGCGAGCTCGTCGGCCAGCGCCTCGGCGAGGGCCGCGGCGTCCCCCGCCACGATGGCCGGCGACGCCAGCGCGAGCACGACCTGTTGCGAGGGGCGCGCGAAGCTGGCGCGCAGGCCGCCCGGGGCCCGCGGCGCGAGGCGCACGATCAGCCCGTTGAGGACCGCCGCGATCAGCACGCCCGCCCGGGGCGCCGCCAGACCCACGCGCAGGCCATCGGGCGGCGGATCCCAGCGCAGGCCCCCGATCGTCGCGGCCAGAGGCCCACACAGACGATCGACGAGGCGCACCAGCGCCGGGCCGTCGACACCGATCCGGCGGACGTCGAGCAGCTCTTCGAGGCGCTCGATCTCGCCGAGCAGATCCCGGGTCGCGTCCTCGACCCAGTCGGCGGCCTCGTCGAGCCCGTCGAGCTTCTCCTGGAACCGCGCCGCGTCGGGCAAGACCGGGCTCTCGCCGCCCGAGGACTGCACCCCGCGCAGGTGCGTCGCCAGCTCGGCCCGCAGCAGCCGCAGCTCGTCGCTGGTCAGGGTGAGCGGGCTGAGGTGATTGCGGATCGCCCAGAAGATGGGCGACACCGCGGCGCGCCGGGGCGAGGCCTCGGCCGTCGCTCGGGTGAGCTGGGCGATGCGGGCGTCGACCGCGCGGGCGAGGCGGGACAGCACCTGCCGCTCCTCGCGGGTGAAGACCCGGGGCTCCAGGTCGATGACGCACAGGCTGCCCAGCGGCTGGGCACCGAGGTGGATCGGCACCCCGAGGTACGACCGGATGCCGTAGGCGTCGACCAGCGCCTGGGGCACGTCCAGCCGCGCCGACGCGTCCTGGACCTCGACCTCGTCGTCGTCTCGCACCACGAGCTGACAGATCGAGACGTCGCGCGCCGTGCCCCGGACCTCGGCCAGATCGCGGGGCAGGCCGTGGTGCGCCTTGAAGAACTGGATGTCGTCCAGCACGAGCGAGACGAGGGCGATCGGCGCCCCCACCTGAGCCGCCGCGTCGGCCACGATCGCCTGGAGGATCGTATCGGGCCGGGTGGCGAGCAGCTCCCGGGTCAGGCCCTCGAGGCGGCGCCCCTCGGGCAGGTGATCGATCCGCTGCGCTGCTTCCACGAGACGCCCCCGAGGCGCCGCCGCGGGCGCCCTCATCACCCGCGGCGCCTCGCCGGGCAGCCACGGACACCCCACCATGCCCGGCGGACCTGCGCCGGAGAGATCGTGCATCGACCGGGCCGCTCCGGCCCGCCGATCAGCGCCCACGTTAGCAGGTTTCCCCGGCTCGTCTCGCGCCCCATCGGCCGCGAGCGTTCATCGCGCCCGCCCCGCGCGGCGCCGCCACCCGAGCACGACCAGCAGCAGCGCCAGCCCGCCGGGCGATCCGTCGGCGCCCCCCGCCGAGCACGCGCAGCCGGTCGTCAGCGCCTCGGCCGGCGCCCGGCCGCTGTCCGCCGGCGGACCGCCATCGGCCGCCCCGCCGGGGATGAAGCCGGTGGCCCCCCCGTCGGGGCGCGGCCCGCCGTCCACGTCCGCCGCCGCGGGCACGCACGCCGCACGCCCGTCCACCACTCGGCACAGCTCGCCCGGCGCGCAGTCCACCGCGTCGCACCCCGGCGAGTCGACCCAGTCCGGGGCGCACGTCGCCGCCCCCGCCCGCGCCACGCACCGCTCGCCGCGGGGGCAGCGGCTCGTCCCGCAGGGATCGGCGACGCAGAAGCCGTCGTGGCAGACCTCCCCCGCCCCGCACATCGCGCCGGCGCAGGGGTCGCCCACGCACTGCCCGTCCCGGCACAGCTCGCCCGCAGCGCACTGCACCAGCGCGCACGGGTCGGAGACGCACGCCCCGTCGACGCACCGGGCGTCGAGCGGGCAGGCCACGGCGGCGCAGCTCGCCACGCACTGCCCGTCGCGGCACGCCTCGCCCGCCGGGCAGTCGACACCCGCGCAGGGATGCGGCACGCACGCCCCGCCCCGGCAGACGGCGTCCGCCGGGCAACCCGACACCGCGCAGTCGGCCGCCACGCAGTCCCCGTCCCGGCAGATCTGCCCCGCGGGGCACGCCTGATCGGCGCAGGGGTCCACGCAGCTCCCCTGCACGCACGCCTGCCCCGCGGCGCAGTCCACCAGCGCGCAGGGATCGACGCAATACGGCCCCTGCGGGTGGTCGTGGCACACCGCGCCCCCGCTGCACTCCCGGCTCGGCGGGCACGGATCGGCGCAGGCCCCGCCGATGCAGATCGAGTCGCCGGGGCACGGGGCGTCCTCGTCGAGCCGCCCGTCGCAGTCCTGATCGAGCCCGTCGCACTGCTCGGCCACCGCCTCGGCGCACAGCCCGCAGCCGTTGCGCAGCCCCTCGTCGATGCGGCCGTCACAGTCATCGTCGATGGCATCGCACACCTCGTCCACCGCCATGCCATCCGGGGCGCAGCTCCAGTCGCCCAGGCTGCACACCCGCTGCCCGGCCGCGCAGCGCCCGGTCTGCCCGGTGGCGCACAGCGCCTCGCCGAACCCCGGGACGACCCCCTCGTCGAGCATGCCATCGCAGTCATTGTCCAAGCCATCGCAGGCTTCGTCCACCGGCGCCCCGTCGGCCTCGCACAGCAGGTCGCCGTCGACGCACGCGAGGCTGCCCGCCCCGCAGACGCCCGGCTCGCCGGTCTCGCACGGCAGCCCCACGTCGGGCAGCGGCGCCTCGTCGGTCGCGCCGTCGCAGTCGTCGTCGGTGAAGTTGCACACCTCGTCCTGCGGCACCACGTCGGTCGCGCACGCGATCAGCCCGTCCACGCACGTCGTCAGCCCGAAGGCGCACGGGCCCAGCGTGCCCGGCACCCGGCAGTCGGCCCCGCTCTCGGGGTCGCCCTCGTCGGCCGATCCGTCGCAGTCGTCGTCCAGCCCGTTGCACAGCTCGTCCGACGGCTCGAGATCCGAGCGGCACCGCTCGGCCCCGTCCACGCACACCCGGGTCCCCGGCCCGCAGAGCCCCGGGCGCCCCGATGGGCAGTCGTCCCCCGCCCCGGGGAAGCCTTCGTCGACGACGCCATCGCAGTCATCGTCGATGCCATTGCAGATCTCCTCTTCGAGCCCCGCGGCGATGTCTTCCAGCGCTTGCAAGAGCTGATCGCCGTCGGCGGCGTCGAGCGCAGACCCGGTCCCGCCGGCCGCCGCGAAGCGATCGAGCGCCCGCCGGCCGTCGGCGTCGAGCCCGTTGCCGAACGCGATGAGGAAGACCGGCACGTCGGCGGCGAACGAGGCCGCGGCGATGCGGGCCACGTCGGCGTCGCAGCTCTCGCCGCCGTCGGTGATGGCGATGATCGCCGACCGTCGCCCCCGCTGAGCCACGCCCTGGAGGTACTGCCGCCCGCGGTCGATGGCCGCGCCGAGCGGCGTGCTGCCCCCGGGGCCGTTGCGGGCGAGCACGTTGGCGATGGCGGCCCCGTTGTCCGGGCCGCACGCCACCTGGGGCTGGGCCGCGGTGGTGCAGCCGCTGCTGGACGGGAAGAGCATCAACCCGAAGCGCATGCGCTGGTCGAACCCGGCGGTGAGCTGGTTGAGCGCCCGGGTCGCGTCGGGCCAGCGCCCGTGGTCGTCCATGCTGCCCGACTTGTCGAAGACGACGAGCACGTCGGGGCGGCTGTCGCCGGCGCAGGCGCCTTGGGCCCACGCCGGGCCGCCGACGGCCAGCAGCCCGCACACGACGATCGCCCCCGCCAGCCACGGCGCGCAGACGCCTTCGATTCGACTCATGACATCCACCCTTCGGTCGCGCGGACCTGAACGTGCGTCTGCACGCTATGGGGGCAGGCCGAGGCGCGCCCATCGGCAAACCTCCCCCGGGTGGATCTACGGGCTCGCCGACCGCCTCAGTGGGCGAAGGCGTGGGCCTTGAGCGTCGCCAGGGCGACCACCTCAAGCGCCGAGGCCTCGGTCGCCTCGAGCACCACCGGCGGCGCGCAGCCCGCCTGCCACGCCTCGACCCAGCGGGCGGCGCACAGGCACCACCGGTCGCCGTCCTCCAGCCCGGGGAAGCCGTGGGCCGGCATCGGCGTCGTCAGATCGTTGCCCCGGCTGCGGCTGAACTCGAGGAAGGCGGCGGTGACCCGGGCGCAGATGACGTGCCGCCCCCGGTCGCGGGCGTCGGTGCGGCAGGTGCCATCCCGGAACCAGCCGGTCATCGGTCGACAGCCGCACACCTCGAGCGCGGTGCCCAGCACGTTCATCGACTCCTTCGACGCCTCGCTCACACGCACCTCCCGGATCATCTCGTGGCCTTCGTGCTCCACCGGATGCGCCATCGGCGGGACAGGTCGCGCCCGCGCAGACCGCCCGGGACGCTCCGGGTCATCCACCGGGCGCCCCGCGCTACGTACAGCCCCCATTTTGGAACGCCGACCGCGATGGCACGGTGATACCGCCCAACCCACCGAGCAGGAGCCGATGCCCCACGCCGCGCTCAACGGCCAGTCCACATGGTACGCCGACAGCGGCGGACCGGGCGTGGCGGTGCTCGCGCTGCACGGCTTCCCCCTCGACGCCCGCCAGTTCGACCCGCTGCTCGACGCCCTGGCCGACGACTCGCCGATGCGGCTGGTGCGCTACGACCAGCGCGGCGCGGGCCAGACCCCGTGGGACGGCGCGCCGTTCGACGTCGAGACCCTCGCCGACGACGCCGCCGCGCTGCTCGATCACCTCGCCATCGAGCGCCCGGTGCTGCTCGGGGCCGGCCTCGGGGTGACCGTCGCGCTGCAGCTCGCGCTCGACCGCCCGCTGCGGGGGCTGGTGCTGGTGGGCGGCCGGGCCGACGCGGCCGACGCGCTCTCGATCGCCGGCTACCGGACCATGATGGCCGCCTGGGGTCCCCACGGGCCGCCTCCGCCGATGCTGGACGGCATCGCCAACGCCTGGCTCGGCCCCCGGGCCCGGCGCCCCGCGCTGTGGACCACCTGGCGCAGCCGCCTGCGCGCGCTCGATCGGGCCACGCTCGCCGCCCGGTCCGAAGCGCTCAACGCCCGCCCCGACCTGACCCGCCGGCTGGCCGCCGTCGACTGCCCGGCGGTGATCCTGCACAGCGCGCTCGACGAGGTCGTGCCGCCCGAGATGGGGGCCGACCTTGCCATGGCCCTGCCCCACGCGCCGGATCCGATCTACGTCGACGACGAGGCCCACGTCCTGACCCTGACCCGCCCCGACGCCGTCATCGGCGCGCTCGCGGGCCTGATCGAACGCACCGGAGGACCACCGTGAGCGGGCTGCGCTACGCCTTCAACACCAACGGCTGCGCCCACCATCGCCTGGAGGACGCGCTGGAGCTGATCGCCGAGTCGGGCTACGCCGGCGTGGCGCTGACCCTCGATCACCACCACTTCGATCCCTTCGCCCCCGACCTCGAGAAGCGCGCCGCGCGGCTGGGCGGGCGGCTGGTCGAGATGGGGCTGGGGCTGGTCATCGAGACCGGGGCCCGCTTCCTGCTCGACCCCCGGGAGAAGCACGAGCCGACGCTGGTCACCGCCGACCCCCGGGGGCGCAGCCGGCGCATGGACTTCCTCACCCGGGCCCTCGACATCGCCGCGCTGTGCGACGCCGAGGCGGTGAGCTTCTGGGCCGGCGCGCCCCGCCCGGGGGTCGACCGCGAGCGGGCGATGGGCTGGCTGAAGTGGGGGGTCGCCGAGCTGACCCGCCGGGCGCAGGCCCGGGGGGTGACCCTGGCCCTCGAGCCCGAGCCGGGGCACATGATCGAGACCTGCGACGACTGGCAGGCGCTGCGGGAGGAGATCCCCGAGCTGACGCTGGCCCTCGACATCGGCCACCTGCTCGTGACCGGCGAGGCCGAGCCGCCGCATGCCATCCTGAGCCATCGGGATCTGATGGGGACCGTGGCCATCGAAGACATGCAGCGGGGGGTGCACGTGCACCGCATGTTCGGCGAGGGCGACCTCGATCTGCCCTCGACCCTGGCCGCGCTGCACGCGGTGGAGTACCGGGGGCTGGTGTGCGTCGAGCTGTCCCGGGACTCCCACCGGGCGCATCACATCATCCCCGACGCCATCGCCGCGCTGAAGGCGGCCGAGGGCCGGCTGACCGACTGAACCGGCCCCCGCGGCGCGCGCTCAGAACTGCTCGGCCTCGGTCGATCCCACCATGGCCAGGGTCTCGCTGCCGCCGAGCGCCTGGCGCACCGCGTCGAAGTAGCCGGTGCCCACCTCCCGCTGGTGGCGGGTGGCGGTGTAGCCGTGGGCCTCGGAGGCGAACTCCCGGGTCTGGAGCTCGGCGTAGGCGGTCATGCCTCGGGCCCGGTACTGCCGGGCGAGTTCGAACATGCTGTGGTTCAGCGCGTGGAACCCGGCCAGGGTCACGAACTGGTAGCGATAGCCCATCTCCCCCAGCGCGCGCTGGAACCGGGCGATGGTCGCGTCGTCGAGGTGGGCCTTCCAGTTGAACGACGGCGAGCAGTTGTAGGCCAGCAGCTTGCCGGGGTACTTCGCGTGAATGGCGTCGGCGAAGCGCTGGGCCTCGTCCAGATCGGGGTGGCCCGTCTCGCACCACAGCACGTCCGCGTAGGGCGCGTAGGCCAGCCCTCGGGCGATGGCCATGTCGAGCCCGCCGGTGATGCGGTGGAAGCCCTCTTCGGTGCGCTCGCCGGTCACGAACGGCCGGTCGCGGGGGTCGACGTCGCTGGTCAGCAGCTTCGCGCTGTTGGCGTCGGTCCGGGCCACGAGCACCGTGGGCACGCCCATGACATCCGCCGCGAGCCGGGCCGCGATCAGCGTCTTGACGAACTGCTGGGTCGGCACGAGCACCTTGCCCCCCAGGTGCCCGCACTTCTTCTCGGCGGCGAGCTGATCTTCGAAGTGGACCGCCGAGGCGCCGGCCTCGATGAACGCCTTCATCAGCTCGTGGGCGTTGAGCGCGCCGCCGAAGCCGGCCTCGGCATCGGCCACGATGGGCACCAGCCAGTCCCGGGTCACCGCGCCCTCGGCGTGCTCGATCTGATCGGCCCGCAAGAGCGCCCGGTTGATGCGCCGCACGAGGTTCGGCGCGCTGTCGACCGGGTACAGGCTCTGGTCGGGGTAGACCTGCCCCGCGCTGTTGGCGTCGGCCGCCACCTGCCACCCGCTGACGTAGATCGCCGGCAGGCCGGCCTTGACCATCTGCACCGCCTGCTGGCCCGAGAGCGCGCCGAGCGAGGGCACGAACGGCGCGCTGTGCAGCGCCTGCCACAGCCGGCGGGCGCCTCGATCGGCCAGGGTGTGGGCGATCTCGACGCTGCCCCGCAGGCGGCGCACGTCGGCGGCGCCGTAGGGCCGCTCGATGCCCTGCCAGCGGTGGTCGTCGAAGGTCATGGCGGCGGACGGATCGGTGGCGTTCGACATGGGTGCCTCCTCGGGGCTCGGGGTGATGGCATACCCATCGGATGGCATACCGGGGCGGCATACCGCGATGGCATGCGGGGTCAGCGCTTCAGCAGGTACTCGTAGGCCGGCAGCGTCAGGAACGGCGTCAGCGTCGAGGCGGTGGCCAGCGCCTCGAAGAGCCGGGCGGCGTCGTCGAAGCGCCCGGCCTGCATCCGGGCGTTGCCCAGCTCGGCCCGCAGCGTATCGAGCGTCTCGCCGAGCACCCGCCGCACGCGGCCCGCGTCGACCACCGATCCATCGTCCAGCGTCACCCGATGCTTCACCTGCTGCCACACCTGGGTCCGCGAGATCTCGGCGGTGGCCGCGTCCTCCATCAGGTGGTTCAGCGGCACGCAGCCCTGCCCCCGCAGCCACGCCTCGATGTACTGCACGCCGATGCGCACGTTGAGCCGCAGCCCGCCGACCGTGCGGGGCCCCTCGGGCGGCGCGGTCAGATCGGCGGCGGTGACGTCGAGGGCGGGCAGCGAGCGGCCGAGCTGGTTGGGCCCCGGCATGTGCCGGTCGAAGACCGCCCGGGCCACCGGCACCAGCGCCGGGTGGGCGACCCAGGTGCCGTCGTGCCCCTCGCGGGCCTCGCGGGTCTTGTCCGCCACGACCGCCGCCATCGCCGCCTCGTGGGCCGCCGGATCACCCTTGATCGGGATCTGGGCCGCCATGCCGCCCATGGCGTGCACCCGCCGCCGATGGCACACCCGCACCAGCCGCCGGGTGTAGGCCGCCATGAACGGCTGGGTCATGCCCACCGCCGAGCGATCGGGCAGGATCCAGCCGCCGTCGGCGCGGAAGGTCTTCAGCGCGCTGAAGATGTAGTCCCACCGCCCGCAGTTGAGCCCCGCCGAGTGCTGCCGCAGCTCATGGAGGATCTCGTCCATCTCGAAGGCGGCGGGCAGCGTCTCGATGAGCACTGTCGCCTTGATGGTGCCCGCCGGCAGCCCCACCGCCGCCTGGGCGCGCAGGAAGACATCGTTCCACAGCCGGGCCTCGAGGTGGCTCTCGAGCTTGGGCAGGTAGAAGTAGGGCCCCGAGTCGCGGTTCACCAGCGCCCGGGCGTTGTGCCAGAAGAACAGCCCGAAGTCGAAGAGCCCCGCCGGCACCGGCCGCCCGTCGACCTGCATGTGCCACTCGTCGAGGTGCCAGCCTCGCGGCCGCACCATCAGCGTCGCCGGATCATCCACGAGGGCGTAGCGCTTGCCGGTCTCGGGGTGGGTGAAGTCGATCGTGCGCCGCACCGCGTCCCGCAGCGCCCGCTGCCCCTCGACCATGTTGGCCCAGGTCGGCGCGCTGGCGTCCTCGAAGTCGGCCATGAAGACCGAGGCCCCCGAGTTGAGCGCGTTGATGACCATCTTGCGGTCGACCGGTCCGGTGATCTCGACCCGCCGATCGAGCAGATCGGCCGGCAGCGGCGCCACCGTCCAGTCGCCGGCCCGCACATCGGCGGTCTCGGGCAGGAAGTCGAGCGCCTCGCCGCCGTCGAGGGCCGCCTGACGGGCGACCCGCCGCTCGAGCAGCGCGTCCCGCCGGGCGGTGAAGCGGCGGGCGAGATCGGCCACGAAGGCCAGGGCCTCGTCGGTGAGGATCGGGCAGTCGAGATCCCGGGGACCTCGCAGGGTGACGCCGGTCGGGCTCATGTAGACTCCGGGGAGGGTCCGTGCTGACGCATGTAAATTGACGCACCGCAGCAAGCGGGCGCAAGGCCCGACGGTTTGTCGGATGATCGGCGATGTACACCGCTCGACAGTCACGGCGGTGATGTTGTAAAGCACTTGACAAACGGCCCCCCGGAGGACCCGCTTGAGCGACCGCATGCGACTCGGCACCAAGGTGCGCGCCCTGCGCCGGCGGGCCGGGCTGACCCAGGCCGCGCTGGCGGCCCAGCTCGACATCTCGCCGAGCTACCTCGCGCTCATCGAGGGCGACAAGCGCCCGCTGACCGCCCGGCTGCTCATCGGGCTGGCCCGCATCTTCGACGTCGACCTGACCGCCTTCGACGACGACGACGACGACCGGGTCGCCGCCGATCTGCTCGAAGGCTTCAGCGATCCGCTGTTCGACGAGCACGGCCTCACCGGCCCCGACGTGCGGGAGATGGTGCGCGCTTCCCCGGCGGTGGCCCGGGCCACGGTCACCGCCTTCCGCGCGCTGCGCGCCGCCCGGGAGCAGATCCAGACCCTCGGCGCGCTGGCCGCCGACGCCCTGCCCGAAGAGGACCGCCCGACGCTCGGCGACCGGCTGCCGGCCGAGGAGGTCTCCGACGCGCTGCAACGGGCCGACAACCACTTCCCCGCCCTCGAAGACGCCGCCGAGGCGCTGCGCCGCCATCTGGGCCGGCTGGAGCGGGATCCCATCGGGGCCCTCGTCGGCCACCTCGAGGCCCGGCGGGTCGACGTGCGCATCGAGACCGCCGACGCGATGGGCCGGGCGCTGCGGCGCTACGATCCCCGCAACCGCCGGCTGTGGCTCTCCGAGAGCCTGTCCCCATCGAGCCTGTGTTTCCAGCTCGCCCACCAGGCGGGGCTGCTCGACGCCGACGCGGTCATCGACGAGCAGGTCGCCGGCGCTGAGCTGACCTCGGACACCGCCCGCACCCTGTATCGGGTCGCCCTGGCCAACTACTTCGCCGCCGCGGTGATGATGCCCTACGGCCCGCTGCTGGCCGCCGCCCGGGAGACCGGCTACGACGTCGAGCGGCTGATGCACCGCTTCGGCGCCGGCTGGGAGCAGGTCTGCCACCGCCTCACCACCCTGCGCCGCCGGGGCGACGAGGGGCTGCGGTTCCACTTCGTGCGGGTCGACATCGCGGGCAACATCTCGAAGCGCTTCAGCGGATCGGGCATCCGCTTCGCCCGCTTCTCGGGCGCCTGCCCCCGGTGGAACGTGCACCTCGCCTTCCTCACCCCCGGCCGCATCCGGACCCAGGTCTCGCAGATGCCCGACGGCGCGGCGTACTTCTGCATCGCCCGCACCGTCGAGCGGGGCGGCGCCGGCTGGCGGGCCCCGCGCACGACGCTGGCGGTGGGCCTCGGCCTGCGGCTGGCCGACGCCGACCGCCTGATCTACGCCGCCGACATCGATCTGGCTCGGGCCGAGGCCCGCGCCGTCCCGGTGGGCACCACCTGCCGCCTCTGCCCCCGCACCGACTGCGCCCAGCGGGCCATGCCGCCGCTCGCCGCCCCGCTGGCGGTCGACCCCAACGTGCGCGGGCTGTCGTTCTACGCCCGCCCGGAGGGGTGAGCGCCGGGCCGGCACGCCGGGCTTGCCTCCACCCCCGGGATCGCCCACGCTCCCCCGACCCTCCATCCCGGTGAGCCCCGTGAACCCCACCCCGCTCGACACCGCGCCCGGCGGCAGTGAGCTGCGCCAGACCGTGCAGCTCGCGGCGCCGCTGGCGGTGGCCTTCGCCGGCACCCAGCTCCTGAGCGTGGTCGACATGGTCATCGCCGGCCGGCTCGGCGAGGGCGCGATGGCCGCGGTCGGGCTGGGCGGGGCGTGCTTCTTCACCGTCCTGATCTTCCCCATCGGCGTGATGCTGGGCCTCGACCCGCTGGTCTCGCAGGCCCTCGGGCGCGGTGATCGGGCGCTCACCCACCACCACGCGGCCGGCGCGATGCGGCTCGCCCGCTGGCTCACCCTGCCCGCGATCGGGCTGTCGCTGGCGGTGCTCGCCGTCGCCCTGACCTTCGCCGACTTCGACCCGACGACCCGGGCCCAGGCCTGGCAGTACATCGGCGCCCGGGCCCTCGCGGCCCTGCCGACCTTGATCTTCGTGGCCCAGCGCAGCGTGCTCCAGGCCTGGGGCCGGGTCACGCCCATCGCGGCCGCCATGGTGCTGGGCAACGCGGTCAACATCCCGGCCAGCGCCCTGCTCGCGCTGGGCGACGGGGCGCTCGAGTGGATCGGGCTGCCCCCGGTCGGGCTGGGATCGGGCCTGGGCCCCATGGGCATCGGGCTGGCGACCGCCCTCGTCGCGCTGTGCCAGGCGGGCTGGCTGTCCCGGGCGGCCCGCGCGCTGCCCGACCGCCCGCCGCAGGCCCCGTCCGCCCCGCCGATGGCGCCGATGTGGCGCATGGGCTGGCCGATCGGCCTCCAGATGGGATCCGAGGTCAGCATGTTCTGCATCACGACCATGGCCATGGCCCGCTTCGGCGAGACCGCGGTCGCCGCGCATCAGATCGCCACCATCACCGCCAGCCTCACCTTCACCCTCTTCCTGGGCATCGGCAGCGCGACCGCGGTCCGGGTGGGGCTGGCCGTCGGCGGCCGGGATCAGCCCCGCGCCCGGCGCGCCGCGTCGACCGGGCTCGGGCTGGGGCTGCTGCTCGCGGTCGGCACCGTGTCGCTCTTCAGCCTCGGCGGGGGGTGGATCGCGGCCCTCTTCACCGACGTCGGGCCGGTCCTCGCGCTGGCCGTCGAGTTCTTCGTGATCGCGGCGGTCTTCCAGCTCGCCGACGGGACCCAGAGCATCGCCGCCGGGGCCATGCGGGGGGCGGGTGACACCCGGGCCTCGATGCTCATCGGGGTCGCCGGCTACTGGGTCGTGGCGGTGCCGACCGGCATGACCCTCGCCTTCGGCTTCGACCTCGGCCCCCACGGCCTGTGGTACGGGCTCGTCGTGGGGCTGGCCATCGCCGCCGTCGCCGGCACGGCCCGCGCGCTGTGGATCACCCGCTGAGCCGCCGCTTCACAGCCACAGCGGCGCCGGGTTGAGCGCGTCTTCGGCCAGCGGCGCGGCCCGCCAGCCCATCTCGACCGGCACGGTGTAGAGCCGCCCCGGCGCGAAGCGAGGCCAGAAGTGGCGCAGGCCGGGCACACACACCCGGGCCACCGCCAGCGCGATGTCGGGGCGGGTCAGATCGACCACGAGGGTCTCGAGCCCGGCCCCCGCGGCGCGCGCGACGCACAGCTCGACGGCCGCCCGCAGATCGCGCACCTCGAATGACTCGAAGGCATCCGGCCCGCGCGGCGGCCCCGGCGCGGGCGCCAGGAAGTCGGTCGACGGCAGCCCGGACCACGGCGCCCGATGCCCGCTCGACGGGTCGAGCTGCTGCCCCAGCTCGGTCAGCGCCCGGCCGAGCGCCAGCCGGGCCTCGAGGTGGCACCCGAAGCCCACCGACCACCGCGCGCTCTTCGGCTCACCGCCCCGCGCCCGAGCCAGCGCGGCGCACACCGGGATACCCAGATCATGGGTCAGGTCGAGGGCCCACAGATCCCACCCGATGCCATCGAGCCGGGTGACACACCCCGAGAGCCAATCATCGCCGAAGGCCGCCGGATCGAGGGCCGGCCGGCGCAGCCGGTTGTACCACCAGATCCCGACCGCGTCCCGCTCCACCAGCTCGAGGAAGCCTTGCAGGATGGCTTCTTCGAGGCAGTTGCCCGCCGCGAGCCCGTTGGAGTCGGTCACGACATAGCGCCGATCGTCGGCCCGGGGCGCGCCGGCGTGGCACCACGCGGTCGGCAGGAGGCGCGCGCGCCCATGGGTCAGCGACCAGGCCGGGGTCCAGTCGAGCGGCGCGTCCGGCGGGTACGGCCGGGGCACCCGGGCGGCGTCGCGGGGGCGGGTCGGGGCGACCTCGGCGGTGGGAGGCCCGTCAGCGGCCATCTGCGCCGCGCTGAAGAGCTGCACCGACCCCGGCGGCACCGCCGACCCGCCCAGCTCGCCGGCCGTCGCCCGGCGGTGGGGCTCGTCGCCCTGCCAGCGCCACACATGCCGCTCCAGGGCCTCGCACAGCGCGCTCACCCGGGCCTGCTCGGCGGTGCGGCCCTTGCCCATCGAGAGCTGACGGAAGCCCGCGGCCGGGGGGCGCTCATCGGCCGGACACACCGGAGAGACCGCGCCGAAGACGGGGCCGACGTGAGACCGGGCGTCGATCGGCCACAGCCGCGCCACCACCCCGGTCACCGGGCTGACGTGGTGCGCCAGCCGGGCCCAGGTCTCGGCCGGCGCGACCGCCCGGTAGCCGCCGTCGTCGGCGGTGATCGGCCGCGCCCGCAGCGCGAGCGGGCGCTCGGCCCGGGCCCGCATCAAGCCCGGGTCACCGCACGCCGAGCACTGCGGACGGCGCACGACCCGGTGGCGCTCAAGCGTCAGGCCGATGGGATCGACCTCGATCAGCGTCCCATCGAGCGGGTGCCCGGCGGCGCCGGCGGCCCAGCGGGCGATCGCCGGAGCGACCAGCCCGAACGCCGCCTCCAACGCAGCGGGCGGCGCGTCGCGGGGCACGCCGTCGGGCCGGCCCAGCCGCCTCAGCCACGCCCGCACCGGGTGGTTGAGCCGCAGCCGGGCCGCGAGGCACTGCCAGCACGGACCACCCCCGGCGGCGAAGGCCGGGCCGAACCACCACCGCACGCCGGACGCGACGACCGGCAGCCAGCGCCGACCCGCAGTACGCAGCCGCCGGGCCAGCGCATCGAGCCCCGGATCGAGCGGATCGACGACCGGCACGACGACCCGCGCCGCGCCCGGATCGAAGGTCAGCCCGAACCCGCGCAGGGCGTCCGCCAGCGCCGCGGCCAGCGCGCCCGCCCCATCGAGCGACTCGATCGCGACCGCCGCGCCCGGCTCGACCCCGAGCGCCTGCCCGAAGGCCGTCCGCGGCCCCCGCTCGGCGTCGACCAGCCAGCCCCCGGCTTCGAGCCGCCCGATGAGAAACAGCGCGGTGGCCCCGTCGACCCCCGCGGCGTCGATGACCGCCCGCACCGTGCGCCGACCGTCGAGCGCCGCCAGCAGCGGCGGATAGCCCGCGCCCTGCAACAGGTGCCGGGCCCGCTCGCCGACGAGCATCACCCGGTCGGGGGGCAGCGGCACCGGGCGCAGGTCGGGGCGCAGCGCGAGGACCCGGTCATACAGAGACAGCGAAGCAGCCATGGGTGCTTGTAACATGGGGATGGCACCCCGCCAACCCGCGCGGGCGCTCTGTCGACGGCCGCCGTCAGCCCCCGATGCGAGCCGCCGCGTGATCCAGGAAGGCCCGCACCCGGGCGCTCGATCGCAGCTCGGGCATCGTCAACAGCCACCGGTCGCGCCCGACCCCGTCGAGCACCGGCCCGATGCGCCGCAGCCGGGGGTCCGCGTCGCCGTCGGCCAGCGCCATGAAGTGCACCCCCGCCCCGCTCGCCACCACCTCCCGCAGCATCGTGCTCCCCATATCGACCCGCAGCGCCACCCGCGCGCCCGGCGCGTGCTCGGCCAGCCAGCCGTCGAGCCAGCGACCCATGGGCGACCGCGCGTCCCAATGCACCCAGGGGAAGGCCCGCCACGGCGCGTCGGCCCCGATCCGCTCGACGAGCCCGACGCTGCCGTACACCGCGAAGTGTTCCCGCCCCACCCGACGCCCGACCATGTACTCGGGCGGGGTGTCGGTCAGCCGCAGGATCACGTCGGCCTCGCGCCGGGTCGCAGAGACCTCCTCGTCGCTCACCAGCACCGTCAGCTCGACCTCGGGGTGGGCCTCGGCGAACGAGGTGAACACCGCCCGATAGCGCACGAAGAGCATGTCCATCGTCGCCACCCGCAGCGGCCCCTTGAGCCGGGCGTCGCGCCCCAGCAGCCGGCCGCGCAGGCCCATGACCGCCGCCTCCATCTGCGCCGCCGTGTCGACCAGATCCTGCCCGGCCACCGTCGCCACCAGCCCATCCGGCGTGCGGTCGAACAGCCGGGTGCCCAGCTCGCCCTCCAGCCGCCGCAGCCGACGCCCGACGGTGGTGTGGGTCACCCCCAGACGCCCGGCCGCCGCGCTGAGGGTCTTCTCCCGAGCCAGCGCCAGGACATAGCGCAGATCATCCCAATCCTGCTGAACGCTCATGCACACCCCGATCACGAAATCGACTCTTCGATGAACGAGGATGCCACCGTACACATGGAGACACCACATGTTCGGGAGACACCCCATGACCGCCACCATCGCACCGGCCCCCACCATGACCGCCGCCACCCGCGCCCGCTACGGCGGCCCCGAGCAGCTCCGCGTCGCCGACATCGCCACCCCCACCCCGGGCCCCGCCGAGGTGCTGGTGCGGGTGCGGGCCTCGTCGTTCAACTTCGGCGACGGCGTGCTGCTGACCGGCCGCCCCCGCCCGGCCCGCCTCGCGCTCGGCCTGCGCCGCCCGAAGCACCCCGTCGTCGGGCTCGACTTCGCCGGCGAGATCGCCGCGGTCGGCGCCGATGTGCAAGGGCTCGCGGTGGGCGATCGGGTCTTCGGCGAGGCCGAGGGGGCCCACGCGCAGTACGTCGTGGCGTCGCCGGACCGCCTGGCCCGCATCCCGGCCGGGGTCGACGTCCTCCAGGCGGGCGCGGCCCCGGTCGCGGGGGTCACCGCCCTGCTCGCGATGGAGCTGGCCGGGGTGAAGGCCGGCGACGCGGTCCTGATCAACGGCGCGTCGGGCGGCGTCGGCCACTACGCGGTGCAGATCGCCCGCCACCTCGGCGCCGAGGTCACCGCGGTGTGCAGCGGCCGCAACCGGGATCTGGTCCGGGGGCTCGGCGCGGCGCACGTCGTCGACTACACCGCCGAGGACTTCACCGCCACCGACGCCCGCTACGACGCCGTGCTCGATCTGGTCGGCGCGAGCCCGCTCGGCGCCTGCCGCCGCCTGATCCGCCCGGGGGGCACCTACATCGCCTCGGCCGGCCGGCTCGGGCGGCTGCTCTCGGCCTTCGTCACGTCGCTCTTCGACCGCCGGGTGAAGGTGCTGCACGCCCCGGCCCGCGCCGCCACCCTCGACCGCCTCGCCGCCCTGCTCGCCGCCGGCGCGGTGCGGGCCTCGTTCGAGCACGAGTGGCGCCTGGATCAGATCGCGGATGCCATGAGCCACCAGCTCTCGGGCCGCACCCGGGGCAAGTGCGCGCTGCGTATCGATTGACGCCGGTCCGGTGGGCAATGCTGTCACCCGAGCAGGCTTGCCTCCGAAACATCATGGGGCTACCATCGGTGTGTTCGTACAGGCAACGACTCGGGGAGGCGCTCAGTGTCGACTTCGTCCAGGTTTCTCACAGTCGACGACGCTGCCGACTACATCGACACCCATATCGCCTTCCTCGAAGATGAGCGACAGGGTGTTCGACGGGGCCACCGGCTGGGGGCGTTCAAGAGAGGGTGGGCCAAGGGTGCAAGCCAGCCGGATGGCGACCGCAGCCTCCAATCACTCACCTGGCACAACCTGGGCAACCGCTTCCACCGTTTCATCCGCTCGAAGGGTGAGCAGGGGCAGCATGCGGTCGAGCAGGCCTTCGATGCCTTCTGGCGCGACTTCGAGATGCGCGGCTCGCGGCCGCCTTCGAGCACCAAGGCCCACCTGCGGGCCATCTACCATCGGTCGGCCATCACCGCCGCGCTGGCCGATCCCGCGCTCTCGACGAAGCCATCGAAGACGTACTACGTCGTATCTCCGGATGGGCGTCAGGTCGACATGCGCTCTCTCGGAACCCACATCGATGAGCGGTGGGGTCGAATGCATACCAACCTCATTGCCGAGTGCCTGATGGATCAAGGGTTCGTCGTCCGCTGCCCGACGCGCCTGTCGAGCTACGAGAAGGCATTCGGACGATTCATCGAGAACGGGCACCTCTGCTTCGATGACGAAGAGGCTGCCGAGCCCGCAGCCGAACGTCGGCGCAGTGTATTGCGCACGGTCACCGAGCGGCCGGGGCAGGGCCGGTTTCGCCGGGCGCTCCTCCAAGTGTACGGCGGCAAGTGCGCCATGTCGGGGGTCGACCACGAACTCGTCCTGCAGGCCGCCCACATTCAGAGTGTCGCGCGGGGGGGCAGCGATGCCTTGCGCAACGGGCTGCTGCTCCGCGCTGACCTTCACCTCCTCTTCGATGCAGCACGCATCGCAGTCGATGAGAGCAACTGGACGATCCTCATACACCCGACGATTGAGCGCCTCTCATACGTCGCCGACCTCGCGGGGCAAAAGCTCAGGCTGCCACGGCGGCGCGCAGACCGTCCGGATCCTGCCCTGTTGAGAGAGCATCGTCGAGTTGCCGGGCTGTAGGTTGCCAGACGCGATCTTCGAGACGGAGTTGGGATGAGACACGCGATGCGACTGGTCCTCCCCGGCCTGCTATGGGCGGCGGCGAGTTGCGCCGCGCCCCCCTCCACCGAACGCCCGGCCCCCGCGGCCGGCCAGGCGACCGACGAGACGATGAGCGGCGCACACTCCCCCGCAGGCGACGCCCACCCGGGCACCATCGAGAACATCGACGAGATCGGCGATCGGACGTGGACCCGATCGGCCGTGGAGGTGCCGCCGACCATCGCGTGGGCCGAGGTCGACGGCCGCTACGTCCCGGTGGTGCGCATCGTCTCGACCGGCACCGCCGACCGCCGGCGGATCACCCGCTACGGGCCCGACGGTCAGATGCTCGACACCACCATACAGGCGCCTCGCCCGCCGACACGCCCCGCCCCGACGCCCACGCCGAAAACCGCCCCGAAGCCGACGCCCGGCGACTGAAGCGCTCGCCGTCCGTCAGAACCGGCGCCCGGTCATCTCGACGATCCGCCGGCCGAGATCCGGGCCGTCGTCGATGTCTCCATGGCACGGCACCAGCACCACCCGGGGTCGCTCCGCGACGCGCGCGTCGACCCACGCCCGGTAGGCCGCCTTGTCCTTCACCCCGGTGTACTGGAACAGCCGGCTGACCTCGAGCCCGGTGCGCAGCCCCCACAGCTTCATCAGCACGGTCGCGATCCGGCTGTCGGGGAACCGGGGGATGTTCATGATCGAGTCGCAGGTGAGCCAGTAGCGCGCCGGCTCCCCCTCCCCTTCGCCCCCGTCGACGCCGACCCACACCTCGCCGAAGCGGCAACCGGGCACCGGCGCGATCACGACCCCGGTCGGCGGCGCCAGCGCCTCGGGCGGCTGAACGGCGTCGACGGCGGTCTTCTTCGCGACGCGCTTCGCGGCCGGCGGCGCGGCGTAGACCTGCGCCCGGGGGAAGCGGGCCCGCCAGACGTCGAGCCCGAGCAGGTGCCCCGCCGACGGCGCGAGCAAGGCGATCCCGGCGTCGGCGCCGAGCAGCTCGACGGCGGCGTCGGCCAGCGGCGCGCCGGGGCTGTAGGCCAGATGCCGGCCGTCGCCCAGATCGACCAGCGTCGTGCGGGACCAACCCCCGGGGAAGCGATAGCGGGCGCTGCGCAGGCGGCCGGCGGGGTCGAGCGGGGCGAACGGTGCGTCGGACATGGGGGACCTCCGGGAGAGGCGAGGTGTAACACACTGCGCGGCCGACATCCGGGCCCCTTGCCGCCGACGGGCGACGGGCCCATACTGCGCCCGACTCGTGCGCAGGGCGCGCGCGACCGACCCGACCCCGAAGGAGAGGTCCCCATGTCCGACAAGACCCCGATCCGCGTCGCCGTCACCGGCGCCGCCGGCCAGATCGGCTACAGCCTGCTCTTCCCCATCGCCGCCGGGCACGTCTTCGGCCCCGATCAGCCGGTCATCCTCCAGCTCCTCGAGCTGCCCGTCGCGCTCGGCGCGCTCGAGGGCGTGCGCATGGAGCTCGACGACTGCGCCTTCCCCCTGCTGGCCGACGTGATCACCACCTCGGACGCGGAGACGGCCTTCGGCGACGCCGATCTGTGCCTGCTCGTGGGCAGCAAGCCCCGGGGGCCGGGCATGCTGCGGGCCGATCTCATCCGGGAGAACGGGCCGATCTTCGTCGGGCAGGGCAAGGCGATCGACGCCGCGGCCAAGGAGGACGCCAAGATCCTCGTCGTCGGCAACCCCTGCAACACCAACTGCCTCATCGCGATGAACCAGGCGAAGCGGGTGAACCGGCGCAACTTCACCGCCATGACCCGGCTCGACGAGAACCGGGCCCGCAGCCAGATCGCCACCAAGGCCGGGGTGCCGGTCAGCTCGATCCGCAAGCTGTCGGTGTGGGGCAACCACTCGCAGACGATGTACCCCGACTACACCCACGGGCTCATCGGCGGGAAGCCGCTCGCCGACGTGGTCGGCGACGCCGAGTGGCTCGACGGCGACTTCATCAAGACCGTGCAGGGGCGGGGCAAGGCGATCATCAACGCCCGGGGCAAGTCCTCGGCCGCCTCGGCCGCCTGGGCCGCCATCGACCACGCCGCCGACTGGCACCGCGAGACCCCCGACGGCGAGTGGGTCAGCATGGCCGTGCCCAGCGACGGCAGCTACGGGGTGCCCGAGGGGCTCATCTACTCGTTCCCCTGCACCGTCGACGCCGACGGCGAGTACCACATCGTGCAGGGCATCGACCTGAACGACGCCGCCAAGGCCCGCATCGAGGCCAGCGCCAACGAGCTGAGCACCGAGCGGGAGACGGTCTCCGACCTGCTCGGCTGAGCGGCCGCCCGAACTCGGGTATCGCAGAGCAGCGCCGAGCGTCCGAGACTGGTAACATGAGCCGCCGTCGGCGCACGTCGGCGCGCCGACACGAGGACATCGGTGGCTCGACGCGACCCCTACGCCCTGCTCGGACGCAACCTCGGCAGCCGGTTCCGGCTGGACGCCATCACCACGCAGACGCCGCACAGCGTCGTCTTCGCGGCCCACGACCTGTACAACGAGCGGCCGGTGCAGGTGCAGCTCCTGCTGGGGCTGCCCTCGCCGGGGCCCACCTTCGAAGCGGCCGCCCGCCGGCTGCGCCTGCTGCACAACACCCTCGTCGCCCGGCTGTACGCCTCGGTGCGTCTGGCCGACGGCACCGGCGGGCTGGTGCTCGAAGCCCCCGACGGCGAGACGCTCATCGCCCGCATGCAGCGGGGGGTGCCCACCGTCGACGAGACGCTGCAAGTGCTCGACCTGCTGCTGCAAGCGCTGGTCGCGTGCCACGTCGCCGGGGTCGTGCACCGCGACGTGCGCCCGGAGAACATCCGGCTGACGCCCGACCCCGACATCGGCCTGCCCCGGGTGAAGCTGCACGGCGCCGGGCTGACCGAGCTGGTCGAAGACCACGCCGCGGGCACCGCCATCAGCGGCGCGATGCACGGCCACCCGCTGTTCACCGCGCCCGAGCAGTGGGTCAACCGGGGGGTCGACGCCCGGGCCGACGTCTACGCGGTGGGGCTGCTGGGCCACCTGATGCTGCGCGGGGAGCACTTCATCCGCCCGGGCGAGGCGCTCGACGTCTGCCGGCAGCACTTCCGCGCGCCCCGGCCGACCCTCGAGGTCACCGCCCGGGGCGAGCCGGTGCCGCCTTCGCTGGCCTCGGCGCTGGCCCAGGCCGCCCGCCCCCGCCCCGAGGCCCGGTTCGCGACCGCCGAGGCGATGCGGGCGGTGCTGCTCTCGGCCCGGGTCGAGGTCGCCTCCCGCCCGCCGCTGCCCCGGCTGCCCACCGGCCCGATGCCCAAGATCACCGGAGCCCCCGACCGCCCCATCCGGCTCGACGCGTCGGATCTCACCCGCATCACCGAAGAGCTGGCCGCCGCCTTCGAGGCCGAAGGCGACTGACCCCGGCGCCGCGACCGCTCACGCCGGCTTGAGCAGATCACCCTCCAGGCTCTCGAGCTCGGCGGCGAGCTGCGCCTTCTCGTGGGCCACCGCCCGGGCCACCGCCTCGTCGAGCCCCGGCAGCAGGATCTCGTGGGCCGAGCGGGTGATCCGCGGCAGGAACCCCCGCCCGTACTTGTGCCCCCCGCCGCCGGCCCCCGCCTCGAAGCGCCGCCAGCCCCGCTGGATGCACAGCTCGATGCCGGCGTAGCTGCACACCTCGAAGTGCAGGTTGCGCACGTCCTCCCGGCAGCCCCAGTAGCGCCCGTACAAGACCCCCGCCTTGACCGCGTTCACCGTGCCCCCGACGACCTCGCCGCCCCGCTCGGCGAAGATGAGGCACAGCCGATCGCGCCAGTCGCGGGCGAGGTGATCGAAGAACGCCCGGTTGAGGTAGCGCCGGCCCCAGAAGAACTTGTCGACCGTGCTGCGATACAGGGACCACGCGTGCGCCATCGCCGCGTCGTCGATGTCGTCGCCCATCACGACCCGGGTGGTCACCCCCGCCTCGGCCACCTGCCGCCGCTCGCGCTTGATCTGATTGCGCCGCTTGCTGCGGAACCGGGCCAGGAAGTCATCGAAGGTGTCGTACCCGGCGTTGAGCCAGTGGAACTGATGGGTGTGGCGGATGGTGAAGCCCTGCGCCTCGAGCCGCTCGGCCTCGGGCTCGGTGACGTACAGGAAGTGCAGCCCGGTCGCCGGCTCCTCGACCACCGCCGCCCGGGCCCCCGCGATCAGGGCCTCGGCGACCGCCGCCCCCTCCCCCGGCGCGAGCAGGAACCGCCGCCCGCCCACCGGGGAGAACGGCGCCGCGCAGATCAGCTTCGGGTAATAGGGCAGCCCCGCCCGCTGCGCCGCGTCGGCCCAGGCCCAGTCGAAGATGAACTCCCCGTAGCTGTCGTCCTTGCGATAGACCGCCAGCGCCCCGACCAGCGCCTGATCGCGCCGCACCAGCACGTAGCGCGGGCCCCAGCCGGTGCCCGGCCCCACGCAGCAGGCCTTCTCGAGCGCGTAGAGGAACCCGTGCTCGAAGAACGGGCAGCCGTCCTCACCGACGAGCGCGTCCCACGCGGCGGGCGCGATCTCGGCGAGGCTGTCGCGGACTTCGATGCGGAGCGCCATGCACACCTCGGTGGCTCTGCGGTCGGCGGTTCGGGGGCCGCAGCTTCGATACCCCAGGCGGGGGCCGCGTTGCTCCGGGGCGTCGGGTCGGGGCCGAGCGGGGTGACAGGCGGGCGGGGCGTCGGTAGTCTGCCGGCCATGAAGCAATTCCGACGCATCGCGGTGTACTGCGGGTCGAGCAATCAGGTCGACCCCCGCTACTTCGAACTGGCCCGCGGCGTGGGCCGCCACCTCGCCGAGAGCGGCGTCGGCGTCGTCTACGGCGGCGGCCGGGTGGGCCTGATGGGCGCCATGGCCGACGCCGCCATCGACGCCGGAGGGCAGGTCATCGGGGTCATCCCCGAGCGCTTGCAGGCCCTCGAGGTGGGCCACGCCGGGCTCGACGAGCTGTACGTCGTCGACAGCATGCCCGCCCGCAAGGCGATGATGATCTACCTCTCGGACGCCTACATCGCCCTGCCCGGCGGCTTCGGCACCCTCGAAGAGATCGTCGAGGTCGCGACGCTGGCGATGCTGGGCTACCACCACAAGCCGCTGGGGCTGCTCAACGCCTTCGGCTACTTCGACCACCTGCTGGGGTGGATCGAGCACGCCGCCGAAGAGAAGTTCGTGCGCCCGCCCCACCGCACGCTCTTGCAGACGGCGCCGGACATCGCCGGGCTGATCGAGAAGCTGCGGGTCGCCGAGACCGCCGCGCCGGAGACCTGGGTCGGGCGCTGAGCCGCCGGCCGCCCTGCGCGGCATCCGTCCTCACCGCGCGCCACCGCCCACCCCCTCGCCCCGGCGATCCCGACCCGCGCCGCGGGCCGGATCATGCCCTCGCCGGCCCTGCTCACTGGCGGCCGCCGATCCGCCATCCCCCTCACCGGCGATCCTCGACGGGCGACCGCCGCGAGATCGCCCCGCCGGGGCCCCGCACCGTGGGCGCCGGGCACGCGCCCCCCCCCGGTCGGGGCGATCGCGGTGGAGCAGCCCCCCGAGATCAGCCTGCCGGGGCCCGAGGCGGTGGACGTCGTCGCCCCGCCCCCCCCCCCCTCGACGGCGATCGTGATGGACGCCCACCGCATCCCGCGCCGCCGGACGCGACCTGCGGCTGCGCGCCGCCCGGCACGAAGACCGGCCGGGGGCCCCCTCGGGTAGCCGACGCCGTCAGGATCGGCCCTCGGCGGACCTGCCGGTCAGCGAGCAGGCCCTCGAACCCGCACCCGGCGGGGGTCAGCGGCGCCGACGCGGCGTGGATCATGCCCTCGACGCCGATCCCAGAGCCCCCGGCCCACCGCCCACCGCCCCCGGGCGCCGATCTCGTCGTCGTCGCCCACCGCCGACCCCCGCCACGGGCCGATCCGAGAGGCCGCGCTGCACCCTCGACCGCCTCGCCGGACCGATCCTGGCGTCCTCGCCCACCGCCCATCGCGGCGCCCATCGGGACAGGCGGGTCGGGCGATCTGCGCTGGTCGAGCGCGGGCGGTGGCCCCCGGGCGTCGGCGATGACCCCTGCTCCTGGCAGGACACCTCGATCTCCGGTCGCCGATGACTCTGGTCCATCCCGCGAGATTTGCGCAATCGATGGCCTCCTGCCAAACTGCCGACGGCAACCCAGGAGGCAGTCTTGGATCGGGATCCACTCATCGGTCGGGCCCTCGGCGGCCGCTATCGACTGGAGAAGATCATCGGGCGCGGGGGATTCGGCATCGTCTACCGGGCGCGTCACATCACCCTCGACCGACCAGTGGCGGTCAAGCTCAATCTACACATCCATCGGCCGCGGATGAGCGCGCGCTTCAAGCGAGAAGCGAAGGCGATGGCCCGGCTCCAACACCCACGATGTGTCACGCTGCTCGACTATGGCGAAGAGGACGGCCTGACATACATGGTTCAGGAGTTCGTGGATGGCACACCGCTGAGTCGTGAGCTCAGGGGGCGCAGCGGCCTGCCGACCGACCGGGCCCTGCGCATCGTGGACGGTGTCCTGACGGCACTCTGGCTGCGCACAACGTCGGCGTCGTGCACCGCGACATCAAGCCGGGCAATATCATGCTCGTCGCCGACCACCGCGACGAAGACGTGCGCGTCCTCGACTTCGGGATCGCCAAGATCTTCGACGCCGACGACGACCCCACCCAGCTCACCGTGAGCGGGCGGGCGATCGGGACCCCTTCGTACATGTCTCCCGAGCAGGTCCGGGGCAAGGTCGCCGGTCCGGCGACTGACATCTATTCGGCCGGCGTGTTGCTCTTCCATCTTCTCACCGGGCACAAGCCGTTCATCGGTGAATCGGTCTTCGATATCTACCGCCAGCACCTCGAAGACGAGCCGGACACCGGGCGCCACGCCATCCCCGAGCCGCTCGCGAAGGTGATCCGTCGGGCCATGGCCAAGGACCCGGAGGCGCGTTTCTCGAGCGCGTCGGGTATGCGGACCGCCCTCGCCCTCGCAGCGCAGATCGCCAACGTGCCCGTCCACGCCATCCACCAGGGAGCCGACACCGTCGAGAGCGGCCCGCCGATCGCGCTCGTCGACGAGATCTCCGACGTCAGCGACGCCGCGCCTGCCGAGCGACCGCCACAGCCCGAGGCCACGCACCGGGGGCTCGCCATCGTCGGCGCACTCATCGCTCTCGCCGTCCTGCTGTTCGCCCTGCCATGGCGCGGGCCCGCCATACCATCCACCGCTGCGACCACGGCTGTCATCGCCAACGCCGCCGGGCCGAGGGATGCCCGCCCGCCGGTCCCCCTCGACCACGACACCGCTCCTCCGATGCCGGATACCGGCCCGGACACCGGGGCGCCCGACGCCGAAGCCGACGCCGTCGTCGATGCACGTCCGCTGCGGACTCGATCACGTCGGCCGCGAGCCCGCCCGAAACGGCGGGTCGAGCGTCCTCAGTGGCGGCAGGAGATCGAGCGGGCTCGGGACGCGAAGCGTACGTTTCGATACCGGGAGGCCGAGTCGCGGCTGAACAAGGCCCACGCGCTGGCACCGGCTGAGCTACTGCCCCTCCTGGAGCTCGGCAAGCTCTATCTGGGGCAGAAACGATTCCGATTGGCCGAGTCCGTGTTCATGCAGGCGCGGGAGAGACACCCCCGGCATGAGGAGACGCTGTTCCTCCTGGCCCGAGCCAAGAACGCTCGGGGGACCGACACCTACCTGTACCTCTATCGACAGGAGTTCCCGGGCGGGCGGTTCGCCGACGAGGTCGCGCGGCTGCTCGCGCCCGGCGGATGACTCAACCCGGATCGACAGACCTCAGCAAACGCTGAATCCGCTCCCGCTCCCCCGGGGTCAGGCGCGCGTCGTGCCCGGACGGGCGCCGCTGTATCAGCACCCGCAGCGCCGACAGCCACGCCAGCTCATCGGTCTCGGCCGGGCGCCCGACCGCGGCCGGATCGGCATCGGCGAGCCGCAGCGCGCGGTCCCAGTCACCGGCCAGGCGCCACTGGCGATAGGCGTCGGCCGGCATGCCGGCGCGCTCGAACGCCCCCGCCGCGTCCGCGTGCCGCTCGCGGGCCGCGTGCAGCTTCGCGGTGATGGCCGGCGCCTCGGGGGCGATCCCCGCCGCGACCGCCTCGGCCCCGCCGAGGTCATCTGCGGACAGCAACGTCTCGACGCCTCGACACCGAAGGCGGCGCACCTCGGCCGCGACGTCGCCCCGAAAGCCGGTCAGAGGCAGCCATGGCCCGATGTCGGCGCGCCGAGCATTGGCGCCGTCCGGCCGCTCGGCCAGAGCGCGGATCTGCCCCCGGAGCCGTTGATGCACCGGCGCCAGCGACGCCCGAATCCACTCGCCCTCGCCCCCGAGCGCGAGGGTGGCCTCGAACAGCTCGACCGGTGAGGCCGCGCGCTCGGCCGTCCACTCGTCCAGCGCGTCAGCGGCCGCCCGGTGACCGGGGGCCTCCATCTCCCCCACCGTCGCGTGCATCGCCGCGACGACGTCAACCCGGTTCACCCGCTCGGGCAGGCCATCGACCAACAGCCGGGCCCCCGTGGCCAGCAGCGTGAGACGGGCGGCTCGGCGCAGATCTGCCGACGCCACCCCGTTGGGCAGCGACGGGTCCCCCAGCAGCAGCGCCGCTTGACTCGCCCGGCGCCAGGCCCTGCGGGGGTTGCTCTCGACGAGCGCGCGGGCGTCGTCCATGCGCCGCCGCACGCGATCTTCGGGCAGGATGTCGGCGTCGGTGAAGTGTTCGAGCAGATCCTGCGGATCGCACGGCACGGGATCACCCAGCAGCGTCCGGCTCGCGTGATGCGCGTCGTGGTCGGCCGCGACATCGAGGAAGGCCAGGGTCTCGGTGGCCCGGCTGAGCGCCACCCGGAACTGGTCGATGCGAGTGCGCACCGCCTGCGCGAACGGACCGTGGGTCTGGTCCCGAGCCTCGCGCAAGGTCGCGCGCATGAAGCCGCCGGGATCGATCACGACGACCGACTGATACTCCAGCCCCTTGGCCTCGGCGGGGGTGCGGACCGCGTCGTGCAACTCGACCGGCAACCAACCGGGACGCTCGGCCCGAGGCGAGAGCAGGATGAGGCCCGGGTCGTCGGCGTCGTCCAGGTCCGCGATGAGCTCCCGCGCCGCTGCCGTGGTCGACGCGTCGACGTGGTACAGGAACG
This sequence comes from bacterium, assembly GCA_030426085.1. Classification (GTDB taxonomy): domain Bacteria; phylum Myxococcota_A; class Bradymonadia; order UBA7976; family UBA1532; genus JACKDM01. The sequence goes on from JAUHYW010000021.1 coordinate 66,646, forward strand.
CTTCCGCGTGCTGGCCACGCTCATCCCGAGACTGCTTCGTGGGGCGATGCCGCTTCGCGAGGGTCCCATACATCTCTGATGCCCGCTGCACGACGGCGGCGATGCGCGCCGGGCTGCGCAGGTTCTCCTCCAGCCGGAAGTCCCGCGGCGGGTGCAGCTTGTCGGTGACCAGGTTCGACAGCGGCCCCCAATCGAAGCCCGAGGGGCGTACGGTCTGGCCATCGTCCCCCGCCACCAGCAGCCAGGGGGCGTGGCCCCGCGCCCGCCCGATGGCGCGGCACAGCTCCACGACCACCGCCGCGTCGAGCAGGGTCAGGTCCTGCACCTCGTCGACGACGATCCGGTCGAAGGCCTCGTAGCCCGGCGGCAGCTCATCGGCCCGCAGCCGCTCGATGGCCGCGGCGGCTGCCACCAGCTCGGGGAAGACCCGGGCCGGCGCGTCCCCGGTGAGTCGAGCCAGCGCGCGCGCTGCGTCCCGGGCCATGGACCGCTGAACTTCCCGCCCCCGCAGGGCGATGGTCGCCTCTTCACTCAAGCGAGGGAGGCCATCGCGCACTTCGACGCCCTCGGCGCCGGGCACCGCTCGCCCCACCAACATCGCCCGCACCTCGGCGAAGAGGGCCGCCTCGTGCCCCTGCCAGCCACCGAGGTCGAACGCCGGGCCCAGCGCTCTGAAGAAGCGCCGTCGGCTCTCGGGCAGGCGGATGCGGACCGGGTCGCTGCCGGTCAGCTCACCGAGCAGAGTGACGTGGTCCAGCGTCTCGACGCCTACGCCGACCGGAGCGAAGACCGCGAAGCGCTGCCGGGCCACCGAGACCAGCTCACGAGACCACGACAGGTAGAGCACCCGCTGATCGGCCCGGGTCTCGAGCGCCCGCCACAGCACCGTCGTCTTGCCCGACCCCGGGCGGCCCTGAACGAAGCGAACCGGATCGCTGGCTTCGATGAAGCGCACCTGATCGACCGTCCACGGTGGGCCGATGTAGGCGTCGTCCTCGACCTCGGCCGGACCGACCCTCAGATAGTCATCCCAGCCCCCCGCAGCGAGCGGCTTGTGATCGTCGTGATGCCGCACCGCGCGCACGAAGATGTCGCCCGCCTCGCCGCCGAGCGCCTTGACCGGCCGATGACCCTGCTCGGTCCACCACAGGTAATACTGCATGCCGTTGTTGCCGCCGAAGGCCGTGCGCCGCCAGCCGCGGTTGTCCGGATCGGCGCAGCCCTTGGTGTGGGACGTGACGCCGTGGGCCGCGAGGTGGGCCAGCCGCAAGCTCAACGATCGGGCAAAGCGGGGCCGTCTCTGGATGCCATTCAGGACGTCGCCGTGGACGAAGACGCGCCGCCCATCGGGCTCGAAACGCAAGGACGCGAGCGGCGTGGGCGGGTCTGAGCGGAACTCGAGCGCCGGCTCTGGTTCGGGCTCCGGCTCGACCGCGAGCGGCGCGCTCGGCGCCTCAGCCCGCTCGACACCGAAGTGTCGGGCCAGGATCCGCTGCTCGGCGCCGTCGAGCGCATAGTCTGCATCACCCACCCGCCCCCCGGGCTTGTGGAGTCGCTGCCGCGCCGCCTTCTTCACGTCGGCGGTCTTGAGACCGTACTTGCGCGCGAACTGTGCGATCGTCTTGCTGGCCATACCCTGCCCATCTCATCGAGGTCTCGGACATCCGAGTATGCTCATATGTCATATGCGAAACAAGCCGTGGAGCATGACCCGCAATAACAGTGGGGGGCCGGGCCCCGCGCCTCACCGGCGAAACTCGGGCGCCAGCATCCACCCCAGCTCGGCGTGCTTCAGCGCCCGGCAGAGCTGCTCCAGCGTCTGGCCCCGGGCCGCGGCGGCGGCGGGCAGGTGCCATTGATGGCGCGCCAGATGGCGCAGCAGGAACCCGCGCCGGCGCTGGCCCCGCGTCACCCGATAGGTCTTGAGATACTCGACCGTGCCATCGTCCCGCACGATGGCTTCGCCGATGTGATGCGCGTCGCCGGGCCCGTCGCTCCGAAAGCCGGTGTCGAACCGCACCAGATCGAGGGGCCCCATGCGATACGCCCGCTCGCTGACGAGCGGCCGACCCAGGAGCCCGGCGGCCAGCCCCGCCTCGACCCGGGCCCAGGCGGCGCGGGCGTCGGCGAGGGCGACGCCGAGGGTGTTCCAGTCGGTGACCGCCGCGGCGTCGAGCGTCACCGGCGCGGGCGAGGCGCCGGGGGCGTAGCGGGCGCTCCAGGCGAGCATCGGGCCGTAGAAGTCGTCGACCAGCGCCCGGTGAAGGCGGCGGTAGTCATCGGGGTGGCTCACCACGGTCGCCGAGGCGAACTGCCCGCCGACGAAGATGAGCACCCCGCACTGGCCTTCGTGGATCTCGAAGAGCCGCAGCGCCCCGTCGAGGTCGGGCAGCGCGTAGCCCGGCGTGACCCACTCGGCGCGCGGCGTCAGGCCCCGGCGCAGGACCCGCTGGCTGTAGTGCTCCCAGGCGATGTCGGGGCCGCCGAAGTAGAGGCTGAGGAAGCCTTCCATCGCGACGTGCAGCGGCAGCAGGCGCAGGCGGCTCTGGGGGCCGCGCTGCTCGCGCTTGATCATCCGATGGTGCACCTGGAAGAGCCGCGGCGGGTGCTTCGAGCGGCGGGCGCCGCCGTCGAGCATCGTCTCGCCGAGCACGTCGGCGCCGTCCTTCGTCCAGCCGACGACGAGCCCGTGGGGCACGTAGCCCCCGTATATGGCCTTGTTCGGCGCGCCGGGGCGCCCGCCGGTGTCGACGAGGGCCAGGGGGCCGTCGGTGCGCCGCAGGCCGAGGCGCAGGTCGCCCCGGGGCGCGCGGCGGATGAGGGGCACGAGGCGCACCCGGCCCCAGACCTGGGCCACCTGCGGTTCGAGGCCCTTCAGGCTCAGCGCGTCGAGGCTCATCGGTCGGCTCTCTTCTCTCGCCAGCGGTCGATCATGCGCCGGGCGCGGGCGTCGAGCCACGCCGTGAAGGCGGCGAGGTCGTCGGCGCCGTCGACGAAGCGGGCCAGCCGCAGGGCGAGGGGCAGATCGTCGGCGGTGCGCACGCCGACGGTGGTGATGTGCGGGCCGAGCGCGCGGGGGCTGTAGGTCTCGGGGTCGAAGACGGGGTTGAGGTGGATGACCGGGGCGGTGGCGCCGAGGCGGCTGCGGGCGACGCGCACGACCTCGTCGGCCGAGCCGGGGCCGACGTTCTCGTAGCCGTCGCTGATGATGAAGACGGCGTCGGGCCGGCCGGCGAGGGCCACGATCAGCGGGCGGGCGAGGTCGGTCTGGCCGAAGGGGGCGACGCCGAGGGGCACATGATCCTCGGAGAGCGGGGGCGTCGTCCAGTGGGCCGAGTAGCGGTCGCCGTGGCGGGCGGCGGCGGCGCGCAGGGCCTGCTCGACGGCGAGGCCAACGGCCAGCGGGCGGTCGCGCTTCTCGCGGCTGCCCCGGGTCGAGCGGCTGCGGTCGACGACGGCGGCGATCGATCCCAGGCGGGGCAGGCGGGCGGCGATGCGGGCGGCAGCGGCGGCCATCGGGGCGGCGAAGTCGGGGCGCTCCTCGGGCGGGCGGGACAGGCCGAAGAGCACGAGCCGGGTCAGATCCATACGGGCGAGATCCAGGCGCTCCAGCTCGGCGCCGGCCGCCCGGGCGCTGGCCTCGATCCGCTCGCGCTCGCGGCGGGTCATGCGCTGCTCGATGCCTTCGAGGAACTGCTTGCGCTTCATGCCGTGGTGGGCGGCGAGGCCCTCGGCGACGGTCATCGGCAGGTCGAAGATCTTGCGCTTGTCGTAGTGGGCCTGACGCCAGGTCTCGAGCAGCGGGTTGTCGAACGGCGCCTCACCCCGGCGGTCGGCGGCGGCGCGGTACAGGATCCGGCCGATCTCGCCCGGCGGCGCGAGGTGGGTGTGGCGGGTGGCCGCCTTGAGGCCGCTGCGGTACTTGAGCGCGTCGAAGGCCAGATCGCGGCCGGCGAGCCAGGTGCGCACGGTGGCCCGGGCCCGGCGGTTGTTGATCCGCGAGGCGCGCAGGCGGCGGAAGAGCTTGTAGACCCGGGGCGGGGGCAGCTCGGCGAGGGCGGCGGCGATGAGCTCGCCCTCGGCGGCGCGGGCGGCGGCGTCATCGGGGGATCCCGCGGCGAGCAGGCCGTGCACGATCATCGCCCGGGAGAAGTCGTTGAGCCCGGCGGCGAGGCACAGCGCGTAGAGCCGGCGGTGGTTGCCCCGCACGTAGTCGTGCAGGAACGCGATCGAGACCGCCTGCTCGCCGCGCTCGGCGTAGTACTCGGCCTGCCCGGTGCAGGCGAAGCCCGAGGTGACGAAGGCGGCGATGTCTTCCCGGTCGACGCGGGCCCGGCGGGCGGCGGCGTCTTCGGCGGGCGCGGGCTGGGGGGTCATGGCGGCTCGGGTCGATGGTGTGCGATCGCCGGGGAGATGGGCCGCGATGGAATGGCTCACGTCCAAGGTAAGATTCGGGAATCGCAGTGGAGCCCCACCGGCGACCGCGGCCCCAGTCTACCGCATCACAGGCCGTACCACAGCTTCAGCGCGGTCACCGCCACCACGCCGCAGGCGAGCTGCACCGGCACCCCCATCTTGAGGAAGTCGACGAAGCGGTAGCCGCCGGGGCCGTAGACCATCATGTTGGTCTGGTAGCCCAGGGGCGTGGCCAGCGAGAGCGAGGCCGAGATCGAGGTGGCCAGCACGAACGGGCGGGGGTCGAGGCCGGCGTCTCCGGCCACGGCGAGCGCGATGGGCAGCAGGAGGGCGGCGGCGGCGGTGTTGGTGATCAGCTCGGTGAGCAGCATGCCGGTGGCGTAGATCAGGGCCAGCAGCAGCACCGGGCCCAGGTCGCCGGCCAGCCCGGTGACGGCGTGGGCGATGGTGGCGGCGACGCCGGTGTGCTCGACCGCCCGGCCCAGCCCGAGAGCGGCGGCGACGACCACCAGCACCGAGATGTCGATGGCCCGGCGGGCCGAGCCGAACGTGAGGCAGCCGCCGATCACCGCGATCATCGCCCCGAGCACCGCGGCGCTGGCCAGCGGCATGATCCCGGCGGCGGCCAGCGCGATGACCCCGCCCATGCACAGCAGCGCCAGCCACGCCCGGCCGTGCCGGGGGCGGGTCGCGTGGGACACCTCGCTGACGAGGTAGAAGTCGGCCGAGTCGCGGAAGGTGCGGGCGAAGCCGGGGGTGGCCTGCAAGAGCAGCGTGTCGCCGTGGATCAGGCTGATGTCGCCCAGCTTCTGATCGAGCTGCCCCCCGTGGCGGTGCACCGCGACGACGGCGGCGTTGTAGGCCCCGCGGAAGTTGGCTTCGCGGATGGAGACCCCGACCAGCGGCGATCCCCGGCTGATCACCGCCTCGTGCAGCACCCAATCGGTCTCGGAGTCGACCTCGGTCGGGGCCAGCCCCCGCCGCCGCTGCAGCTCGACGATGGTGTCGAGCACCCCGGCGAAGGTCAGCCGGTCGCCCGCTTCGAGCACCTGGGCCGGGCCCACCGGGGCGATGACGGTCGAGTCCCGCTCGAGGCGCACGAGGAAGAGCCCGGCGAGGTGACGCAGGCCGGCTTCCTCGACGGTCACCCCGGCCAGCGGCGACTCGGCGGTGATGCGCAGGTCGGTGGTGTACTCCCGGCGCAGCTCGGCGTCGTCCGGCGAGCCCTCGGCGTCCGGGCTGCGCAGGATGCGGCCGGCCAGCCACCACGTCAGCGGCAGGCCGATCAGGGCCACCGGGATCCCGATCGGAGCCAGTTCGAAGACCCCCAGGCCGGGCATGCCCCGGGCGACGAGGGCGCCGTCGACGACGAGGTGGGTCGCGGTGCCGAACAGGGTGCAGGTGCCCCCGAGGACGGCGGCGTAGGACAGCGGCAGCAGCACCTCCCGGGGCGAGCGGCGGGCGTGGCGGGCCCAGGACGAGGCGATGGGCATCAGCATCGCGACGATGGGGGTGTTGTTGAGGAAGGCGCTCAGCGGGGTGGTCACCAGCGTCAGCCGGCGGCGGGCCCGGGCGGCGGTGCGCACCCCCGACAGCAGGCGCTCGGCGGGCCGGTCGAGGGCGCCGGTCTCGCGCACCGCCGCGGTCAGCACGTACAGCCCGCCGAGCGCGATGACCGCCGGGTTGGCGAAGCCGGCAAACGCCGCCGTCGGGTCGAGCACCCCGGTCGCGAGCAGCACGGTCAGCCCGCCCATCAGCACCCCTTCGGACGGGTAGCGGTCGGTGACCAGCAGGCCGAAGACGGCGACGACGGTGGCGACGGTGATCCAGGCGTCGAGCGGCAAGGGCTCCTCCGGTTCGGGGTCGGCGCCCCGATCGGACGCGGCGGCGGTGGCAATCGTCGCTTGCAGGGGCCATGATTGCGAGCACACCGGAGAGGAGGCGCGATGAGCAGTTCGTCCGGCACGCCGCCCGAGTGGGCGGTCGAGCTCCACATGGCCCAGCAGGCGTTGCAGCGCGGGGCGTCCGACGAGGCGCTGCCCCGATTCGAGAAGGCCGTCAGCGGCGCCCGCAAAGCGCGGTCGATCGAGGGAGAGATGACCGCCTGCGCCGGGCTGGCGATGGCGCTGTTCGGCCTGGGGCGGCCCCAGCCGGCGGTGACCCCGGCGCGGCGGGCCGCCGAGCTGGCCGAGCAGATGGGGCAGAAGGCCGAGGCGACGCTCTTCCGGGCGCTGGTGCAGCGGCTGGAGCAGGACGGCGGCGAGCAGGCGAAGTCGCCGTGGTTCGCGGCGCTGACCGCGGGGCAGGCCAGGCTGGAGAAGGGCGACATCGAGGCGGCGCTGCCCGAGCTGCAGCAGGCGATCACGCTGGCGCAGGCGGCCGACGCCCGGGGGGCCGAGGCCACCGCGTGCAGCCTGGTGGCGCAGTCGTACCTGGCGCTCCAGCAGCCGCAGGACGCGCTGCCCCCGGTGCGCCGGGCCATCGCCCTGGCCCACGAGCTGGGGCAGGCGGACGCGATCGAGACGTTCGGCAAGCTCGAGCAGGCGGCGCTGACCGCCATCGAGCGGCTGGGCAAGCTGGACGGCATGCTCGACGAGGTGACCGAGGCCGCCGAGCAGGCCGCCGCCGACCTGGAAGACGTCGGCGACGATACGGACTGAGGCGCGCGGCACCGGCGCACCGGCGCGTAACGGCGGGCGGATGCAGGGTCACCCTCGGGTGACGACAGCGGTGACCGGGTGACCGCCCGAGCCCGCCCCGCCGGGCCCGGCGGCGGTCCGCCTCCGCCCCTCCCGGCGGCATCGAAGTTGCGTGCGTCGCCGGCCGATGCCGCCCCCGTCAGCTCCACCCGAAGTCCCCTCATCACCCGGCGGCCGGCTGCTCGGGCTCCTGGCGCTGGCGCTGCTGTGCGCCTGCGGTGAGGCCGAGCCGCTCGACGGGCGGCCGTCGTCGATCCACCCCGCGGGCTTCGCCGACGATCACCGGGCGCCGCTGCGGGCGGCCGGGTGGGATCCCGGGCCGTGTTACGACTGCCACACGCCCGACGAGGGGCCGGGCGCCTGCCGCGCGTGCCACCCCGACGGGGCCGACGCGTGCGACGTATGCCACGCCGAGCCCGACCCGCCCCACCGGGCGCACCTCGACTTCGACTGCGTCACCTGCCACCCGGTGCCCGCCGCGCGGGCCACGCCGGGGCACATCGAGGATCGCCCGGAGGACGTGCGCTTCACCGGCCGCGCCCGGGGATCGGATGGGATCCCGACCTACGCCGAGGGACGCTGCGCCGACACCGCGTGCCACGCCGGGCCGGGCGCTGCCTCCCCCACCCCGGCGTGGGGCGGCCCGCTGAGCGGGGGGTGCGGCGCGTGCCATGGCATGCCGCCGGCCGATCACCCCCGCGATCGCTGCGATCGATGCCACGGCGCGGTGGTCGACGCCGATGGGCGCATCGTCGAGCCGGCGTTGCACCTCGACGGGCGGGTCCAGGCGGTGGACTGGCGGGCCCTGCCCTGCGACGGCTGCCACGGGGACGGATCGGCCGCCCCGCCGCCGGCGCTCGACGGGCGGAGCGATATCGACGCGCGGGGCGTGGGGGCCCACCGGGCGCACCTCGCGCCGATGACGGGGGCGGCGGTGGCGTGCGAGACGTGCCACGTCGTGCCCGCCCGCAACGACGCCCCGGGCCACGTCGACGACGACACGCCGGGGGCCGAGGTGATCTTCTCGGGGCGGGCCGGCGAGGGCGCCCGCTATCGGGGCGGGCAATGCGCCGACACCGCCTGCCACGGGCCCGACCGCCCGAGCTGGACCGGCGACGCGCCCTGCGGGACGTGCCATGGCGTGCCGCCGGCGGGCCACCCCGCGGGCGACTGCGCCCGGTGCCACGTCGTCGCCGCGCCGGGCGGGGGCTTCGCCGCGCCGGCCGAGCACGTCGACGGGCGGCTGGACGTGCTCGATCTGGGGCTCGACGACTGCGATCGATGCCATGGGGCGGGCGGCCGGGTGGCCCTCGGTGGATCCCATGGGCCCCATGCCCGATATGACTGCGCCACATGCCACCGCGCGGTGCGGGTGATCGCGGCCCACCTGGACGGTGATCCGGCCGTCGACCGCCCGGGCTGGAGCGCCGGCACCTGCGCCGATGATAGCTGCCACGGCGACGGGCGGCCGGAATGGGGCGTGCCCGACTCGGTCTCCGGGTGCGACGCGTGCCACGGCCAGCCGCCGCCCGATCACAGCGTCGGCGACTGCCTCGACTGCCACCCGCCCGCCGACGACCCGCGCCACGTCGACGGGCGGGTCGACGTCACCCTGCCCGACGGCTGCGAGAGCTGCCACGGCCAGCCCGACTCGGGCGCCCACCGGGCCCACGCCGCGCCGGGCTCGACCGCCGGGGCCGACTGCGCCGACTGCCACCCGGTGCCCGAGACGGTCGACACGCCGGGCCACCTGGGGCCGCCGCCGGCCGACGTCGTCCTGCGGGCCGGGGTCTACGCCGAGGGGCGCTGCGCCGATACGACGTGCCACGCCGGGCCCGGCGCCGCCCGGCCCGCGCCGCTGTGGATCGATGGGCGGGTGCGCTGCGGCGACTGCCACGCCATCCCCCCGCCGGGGCACCTGATCGGGCCGTGTGATCAGTGTCATTCGGCGGTGGCCGAGGGCTACGAGATCCACGACCCCGCGCGCCACGCCGACGGCCGGGTGGACTTCCGATGATCGCCCGCCTCACCCTCGTATTGGGGCTGCTCGCGGCCCCGGCCGGCGCCCGGCCGGTCGATCCCGATCCCCCGCCCCGGATCTCGGCCCGCAGCAGCATCGTCATGCGGCTCGACCCCCGCGCGCCCCAGGATCCGCGGGGCACGGTGGGCATCGGGCTCTTCCGGGTGCTGGCCCGGGACGGCTACGACGCCGAGGTGTCGGGCTGGATCGGGCACGCGCCACACGCGCCGGGGCGGGACGACGCGGTGGTCTCGGGCGACGTGAGCACGCTGCGGGTCCGGGCGCCGCTGGGGCCGGCGTGGGTCGAGGCCGGCCGCCACTGGACGCGGATCGGCGGGCAGCGGCTGACCGGGCTCGACGGGATCACCGCCGGGCTCGCGGTGGGTGACCGGCTCGACGTCGCGCTGCGGGCCGGCCTGGGGCTGCCGCTGGCAGGCGACGCGTTCGGCTCGGCGATCGAGGCCGGGGGCGAGGCCCGCATGCGCTTCGACGGCGGCTTCGCCACGCTCGGGGTGGTGAGCGCCCACGCCGACGACACGCCCGATCGCACCCGGTGGACGGCGTCCGGGGGCTACGCGGCGGGCGACCTCTTCAACGCCCGGGGCGCGGTGACCGCCGACGTGATCGAGCGGGCCGTGGTCGACGCCCGGCTCGAGCTGGCGGCCCACCCGGTCGAGGCGCTGCGCCTGCGGGGCTACGGGCGCTACGCCCGGATCGAGGCGCTGCTGCCGCCCGGCGATCTGCTCGCCGCGTTCGCGCCCGATCCCCGGGGCGAGCTGGGCGCGCTGGCCGAGTGGTCGCCCGATGCCCGCTGGCGGCTGCGGCTGGACGGGGCCTGGGCCGGCGTGCGCGCGGCCGATTACGGCGCCCGCTGGCGGGCCGGCGTGGAGTGGCTGCCCCGGCCGGGCGTGTGGGCCACGGTCGAAGGGACCGCCCGCGTCGAGCGCCACGGGCGCAGCGGCATGCTGCGGGTGGCTGGGCGCTGGCCGGTGCGGGGCACGCTGTTCGCCACGGTCGAGGCGCTGGGCGACCTCGAGATCCCGAGCGGCGAGGCGGCCCGCCCCGGCGGCGTCGGCCGGCTGGGGCTGGGCTTCGAGCCATGGGACGGCTGGCTGATGTACGGGGCGCTGGAGGGCGCCCGCACGCCCCGCTGGCCGGAGCGGCTGGGCGGGGTCGTGGTGGTCGAGTACGCGCTGGGGGCCCCGGTCCGCTGGGGAGGTGGGCCGTGACGCGGGGTGGGATCGCGCTCGGGCTCGTGGCCCTGGCGGTCGCCGGCTGCACGGGCGACGTGAAGGCCCCGGCCGAGGCCACGGTGAGCCACGTGGCCCACGCCCGGGCCGGGGTGCATTGCAGCCGATGCCACGCGGGCATCACCGAGGCGTCGACGGCCGCCGGGACCCACCTACCGGGCGACGACGCCTGCGCCGCGTGCCACGCCGAGGCCCACCCGGGGCAGGCGGACCGGGTATGCACCGGGTGCCACATCGACCCCGATATCACCGCGACGCTCGACGCGATGGGGGCCGCGCTCGTCTTCGATCACCGGGGGCACCTCGATCGCATGAAGGCCGACTGCGTCGCCTGCCACCGGGGCACCGTCGACCCGGGGCACGGCACCATCCCGGCGATGAGCGACTGCGCCGGCTGCCACGACGACTGGCTCCAGGGGCTCGACTGCAAGCGATGCCACGTATCGCTGGTGGCGTATCCCATCGAGCCCATCAGCCACCAGGCGCACGCGGCGGACTTCGCCCGGCGCCACGGCCTGGAGGCCATGGCCGGCGGCGACCGCTGCGCGCAGTGTCACGGGCAGTCGTTCTGCGCCGAGTGTCATGACGGGCGGATCCCGCTGACCGCCGCCGATCGCTGGCCCGATCGGCCCGACCGGGGCTTCATCCACCGGCCGGGCTACCTCGAGCGCCACGCGTTCGAGGCCCGCCTCGAGGGGCCCACCTGCGTCGGCTGCCACGGCGTCGAGCAGTGCCGGGCGTGCCACGCCGACGCCGGCCGCGGGCCGGGGGGCCTGTCCCCTCACCCGCCGGGCTGGGCCTCGCCCGGGGCCGGGCCCAACCGCCACGCCGACGCCGCCCGCCGCGATCTGCTCGACTGCGCGAGCTGCCACAGCGGGGCCGGCGCGGAGATCTGCGTGACCTGCCACGCGGTCGGTCGGCCCGGCGGATCGCCCCACGGCGGGCGACGGCCGGCGGGCGACCCCCGGCGGGATCGCCCGTGCACCCCCTGCCACGGAGGCCCCCGATGAGCCCCCGGGCCCACCGCATCGTACGCCGGCTGCTGCTCGCCGGGGGGATCGCCCTGGCCGTGGGCCTCGTGCCGGCCATCATGACCTGGGACTACATCCAGAACGACCCCGACTTCTGCACCTCGTGCCACATCATGGACGACGCCTACGAGCGGTGGGCGGACAGCCCGCACGCCCAGGTGAACTGCCACACCTGCCACCCGGGCGATCTGGCGAGCAACCTGCACCAGCTCTGGGTGCAACTCACCGACCGGCCGACCGAGGTGGAGAAGCACGCGGTGGTGCCGGCGGACATCTGCGGGCAATGCCACCTCGGCGAAGACAGCCGGTGGCCGGTCGTGGGGCAGACCGCGGGGCACGCGCTGCACTACGGCGAGCACGAGATCGAGTGCGTCGAGTGCCACGCGCCCGCGATCCACGAGTTCATCCCCACCGACCAGATGTGCCAGAAGTGCCACCCCAGCGAGGTCGTGGGGCTGAGCGCGATGCAGCGCTTGCACTGCGGGAGCTGCCACGCCTTCCTCGCCGCGCCCGAGCGGGGCATCGTGCCCGACGACGCCCGCTGCGCCGAGTGCCACGGGGCCGACGGCAGCGCGCCGCGGGCCTCGGCGTGGCACCCCGATCTGGACTGCGCCGGCTGCCACCCGGTGCATGATGATCCGGCCTCGGTCGCCGCCGATCCGGGCGTCGAGCACCGCCGGGGGCGGGCCCTGCCGTGCACCGGCTGCCACGCCGACGCCGCCGCGCTCGACATGCCGCCGGGCCACGGCTGCGCCGACTGCCACGAGCCCCACGGGGGCGGCTTCGAAGAGGCGGTCTGCCGCGACTGCCACCGGCCGGTCGCCGCGCAGCAGCCGCCCCGGGATCACCACGCCTGCGCCGACTGCCACCCGCCGCACGCCCCCGACGTGAGGCCCGCCGACCGCTGCGCCGACTGCCACCGGGGCGACGAGGTCCTGGCCGCGGGCACCCCGGTCGAGGCCCACCGGGCGTGCGAGAGCTGCCACCAGCCGCACGAGGCGGGCCCGCCGGATGGGCCGGCCTGCGCCCCGTGCCATACGAAGCAGAGCCGGCAGGCGGCGGTGGCCGGCGTCGAGGCCCACCGGCAGTGCGCCGGCTGCCACGCGGTGCACGCCCCGGCGTCGGTGCGAGCCTGCGGGGGCTGCCACCCCGATCAGCGACAGGCCACCGCCGAGGCGCCCCGGGCGCACCGCAACTGCGCGACGTGCCATCCGCTGCACGGCAGCCCCCGGTCGGGCGTGGGCCCGTGCCGGGGGTGCCACGTCGAGCAGGCCCGCGCCGCCGATCGCCAGCCGCCGGAGCACGGCCGCTGCGCCGACTGCCACCCGCCCCACCGACCGACGCGGCCCACCGAGGCGGTCTGCGCCGAGTGCCACGCCGGCCAGCGCGCGGCCGTCGCCGCCGAGCCGCCGGCCCACCAGCGCTGCGGGACCTGCCACGCGTGGCACGCCCCCGGCTTGCGGGCCGACGACGGCACCTGCGCCGGGTGCCATGCGGCGCAGGCGGCCGGGCGACCCGGGGCGCCCTTCGGCGAGATCCATCAAGGCTGCGGCGGGTGCCACCCGGGGCATGGGACCCGGGCGGCTCATGACTGCGCCGGGTGCCATGTGCCCGCCGCCCGGGCCGTCTCGGGCGCGATCCCGGCTCACAGCGACTGCGAGAGCTGCCATGGCTCGACCCATCAACCACAGGCGGGCGACCGGCGGGCGTGCGTCGACTGCCACGGTGATCCCACCGGCGTCGGCCTGCACCGCCTCGACGCCCACCGGGCGTGCGTCGACTGCCACGGCGGGCACCGCCCGCAGATCCCCGGGGCCGCCGCCTGCACCGGCTGCCACCCCCCCGAGAAGATCCAGCGACATCCGGCCGCCGCGCGGGGGGCGCAGAGCTGCCATGGATGTCACTCGTTCCGGAGGAACCGATGAGAGACCGATACTCGATGGGCGCGATCGCGCTCGCGTGCTGCGCGGCGTTGCTCGCGTGCGAGGGCCCCGCGGGGCCGATGGGCGCGACGGGGGACGCCGGCCCGGCCGGGCCCCAGGGCGATCCGGGGCCCGCCGGTGAGGCGGGGCCCCAGGGCGAGGAGGGCCCCCAGGGGGATCCCGGCGAGCGGGGCCCCGAGGGCGCCCCCGGGGAGGACGGCGACGAGGGTGAGCAGGGCCCGGCCGGCGAGGAGGGGCCCCAGGGCGAGGCGGGCCCCGAGGGTCCGGCCGGTCCGCCCGGTGAGGACGGCGAAGACGGCCGGGACGGGTCGGACGGACGCAGCGGCTTCTACACCGATCCCGATCTGGTGGTCACCCCGACCGCCGTCGGGCTCGACGGCATGGGCCACGCCACGGTGGTCTTCACCCTGAGCGACGGCGTCGGGCGCCCGCTCGACGTGGATGGGCTGTTCACCCGGGGCCCGGTGGATCTGGCGTTCACCCTGGCCGCGGCCACCGAGGACGGTTGGCACAGCTACATCGTGCGCGAGGCGGCCGCGGGGGACGTCGTGGTCGAGCAGGCCACGTCCGAGAGCGACGGCGCGCTCGAGATGCTGGCGTTCGGCGAGTACGCCTACACCTACGAGACCGCGGCCCCCGACGACGCGTCGCTCGACGCGGTGCACCGGGTCTCGATCGGCGCCCGCCGCACGCAGGACGACGGCTTCCGGGTCGGTCACTCGGCCTCGCTCGACTTCGTGCCCACCGACGACGGCCCGCCGATCGTGCCCGACGACGCCCTCACCGATCGCTGCAACCAGTGCCATCAAGGCATCGAGGGCCACGGCGGCCGGTGGACCGGGCTCGACGCCTGCGTCACCTGCCACACCCGGCAGACGACCGACCCCGAGAGCGGCAACACGGTGCAGATGGCGGTGATGCTGCACAAGATCCACCAGGGCGCGGGGCTGCCCAGCGTGCAGGCCGGCGAGCCGTATCGCATCATCGGCTATCGAGGCTCGGTGCACGACTACTCGGACGTGCACCTGCCCCGGCCGGCGAGCGACTGCCAGGCGTGCCACGGGCCCGATGCCGTGGCGTGGCCCGGGGCGACCGACTCCGCCTGCGCCGCCTGCCACGACCGGACCGCTTTCTTCGCGCCGACCCCGCCGGGCTACGTGGCCCACCCGGGCGGCGTGCGCCCGCCGGACGACGCCAACTGCGTGGTGTGCCACCCCAAGAGCGGGGGGCTGTCGGGGGTCGCCGACGTGCACCGCGCGCCGACGCTCGACCCCGCGCTGGGGCGGGTCGGCCTGCGCTTCGTCATCGACGGGGTCGAGGGCGCGGCCCCCGGCGCGGCGCCCACGGTGCGCTTCCGGGTGCTCGACGACGCCGATGATCCGGTGGCGCTCGACGCCCTCGACAGCCTCGAGATCACCCTCGCCGGGCCCACCGGCGGGATCACATGGAGCCACACCACCCGCGACGTGCACCTGTCGGCCGAGGTCGACGGCGCGGGGCATGTCATCGAGCTGGATGGCATGGTGCCGGCCGACGCGACCGGCTCGGTGGCGGTGGGCATGGCCGGCTATCGCTACCTGCCCTATGGCGCCGAGCGGGCGGCCTCCATCGGGCGGGAGAACGGGGGCAACCCGGTGGTCTACGCCGCGCTGGACGACGGCCCGGCCGATCCGGTGCCCCAGGCCACCAGCGACGCCCGGTGCGACGCGTGCCACGGCGACGTCGCGGCCCACGGCACCTTCCGCACCGCGCTGCCCTACTGCCAGCTCTGCCACCACCGCGAGGCCACCGACGCCGCCCGCCGCCCGCCGGAGGCCGGGCCCCCGGCCAGCGTCGACCTGGGGCCGATGGTGCACCGCATCCACGCCGGGGCGACGCTGGCCACGCCGGTCGTGTACTACGGCTTCGGCAATACGGCCCATGACTTCGGCGAGGTGCACTACCCCGGCGATCTGGCCCGGTGCGACGGCTGCCACACCGGCGATCGCTGGACCCGCCCCTCCACCGCGGCCTGCGTGAGCTGCCACGACGCGGACGCCGCCCGGGCCCACGCCGCGCTCGAGACGAGCGCCGAGGGCGTCGAGGCGTGCGCCGTCTGCCATGGCCCCGATCGGGAGTACGCCGTCGAGGCGGTGCACTGATCGAGGCGGCGCGCTGACCGGGGCGTCGACGACGGCCCCCTGACGTGGTAGCGATCGATCGACCGGGGAGGTGAGGTTGATCGATCTGCTGATCGTCCTGGGCTTCGTCGTCTACGCCGTGGGCTCGGGGCTCGCGGCTCGCAAGGACGCGTCGCAGGGACCCGAGGAGTACTTCCTGGCCGGGCGCTCGATGCCCGGGTGGAAGGCCGGGCTGTCGATGACGGCCACCCAATACGCGGCCGATACGCCGCTGGTGGTCACCGGCATGATCGCCACCGCGGGCGTCTTCGCGCTGTGGCGCTTCTGGGTCTACAGCCTGGCGTTCTTGCTGATGGGCTTCCTGCTCGCGCCGGCCTGGCGCCGCTCGGCGATACTGACCGACGCCGAGCTGTGCGAGAAGCGCTACACCGGCCGGGCGGCCGAGGTGCTGCGCTACGTCAAGGCGTTCTACTTCGGCACCCTCTTCAACTGCATCGTGCTGGCCTTCGTGCTGCTGGCGGCGACCCGCATCACCGAGCCCTTCCTGCCATGGCACGAGTGGCTGCCCGGCGGCGCCCTCTCGCCGCTGGCCTCGGTCGTCGAGTGGGTCGGCAAGCCGCTGACGGCGGTCGGCCTCGACGCACCCGATGTCTGGACCCGCTCGGCGGCCAACCTGCTCTCGATCCTGGTCATCGTGGGCTTCACCGCGCTGTATTCGACCACCGGCGGGCTGCGATCGGTGATGAACACCGACGCGGTGCAGGTGATCCTGGCCTTCATCGCGACCGGCATCTACGCCTGGGTCATCGTGAAGGCCGTCGGCGGGCTCGACGGGCTGCCCGAGCGGCTGTCGGCGCTGTACGGCGAGACCCGCATGCAGGAGATGCTGAGCTTCTCACCGATAGAAGGCGCCGACGCGGCGGCGACGGTGCTGGGGCTGCTCGGCATCCAATGGTTCGCCCAGCTCAACAGCGACGGCACCGGCTACCTGGCCCAGCGATCGATGGCCTGCCGATCGGACCGGGACGCCCGGGTCGCGGCGGTGATCTTCACCTACGCCCAGAGCGTGCTGCGCACGCTGCTGTGGCTGCCGATCGTCGTGGGGCTGATGATCCTGTACCCCGCCGACACCGCGGTGACGTCCGAGGCGGCGACCGCGGCCCGGGAGGGCATCTTCGTGATCGGCGTGGCCGAGCACCTGCCGACGGGCGCCCTGGGGCTGATGCTGGTGGGCCTGCTCGCGGCGCTGGCGTCGACGGTCGACACCCACCTCAACTGGGGGTCGAGCTATTGGACGAATGACTTCTACGACCGCCTGTGGTGCCAGCGCATCAAGCAACAGCCGGCCGACAAGCGCACGCTGGTGCGGGTGGCCCGGCTGGCGAACATCCTCATCCTGGTGCTGGCGCTGGGGGTGATGACCCAGCTCGGATCGATCCAGACAGCGTGGAAGACGAGCCTGCTCTTCGGGGCCGGCATGGGGGTGCCGCTGCTGCTGCGCTGGCTGTGGCATCGGCAGAACGCGTGGGGCGAGCTGGTGCCCATCGCGGCGTCGCTGGTGATCGCCCCGCTGCTCTTGTGGCTGCTGCCGGGGGACGAGCACGACGCGCTGCGGCTCATCCTGATGACCGCCATCGCCACCGTGGGATCGGTCGCCGCCTCGCTGCTGACCCCGGCGGTGCCGGCCGAGCGGCTGGACGCGTTCTTCGTCAAGGTCCGCCCGCCCGGCTTCTGGGGCCCGGTCGCCCGCCGCTGCGGGCGGGATCCGGCGGACGGTCGGCGGGCGTTCGGCCGGGGCATGGCGGCGACCTTCGCCGCGGCGGGCAGCGTCTTCGCGATGATCGTCGGCGGCGGGACGTGGATCCTCAGCGCGCCGGCGCCCTTCGGCCTGAGCTCGGGGCTGTGGGCCGGTCTCTGTCTGGTGGTCGCCGTCGGGCTCATCCCGGTCTGGTATCGGCTGGGCCGGGGCGAAGACGAGCCGGCGCAGGAGGCGGCCGGCTGATGACCGAGGCGGGGTTGGATCACGGGCTGGTGAGCAACGGCCGGGTGCTGGCGCTGATCGGGCCCGACGGCGGGGTGGCGTGGTCCTGCGCGCCGCGGTTCGACAGCCCGGCGCTCTTCTGCGGGCTGCTCGATCCGGCGCGGGGCGGGCGCTTCGTGATCGAGGTCGAGGGGCAGACCGAGGTCCGTCAGGCGTACCACCGGGACAGCCTCGCGCTGCGCACCACGCTCGTCGGGCGGGCGGGCGCGGTGGCCGTGGACGACGTGTGCCCGCTCGACGACAGCCCCCGGCTCATCCGGTGGGTGTCGGTGATCGAGGGCGCGCCCCGGGTGCGGGTGATCTTCGATCCCCGGCCGGACTACGGGCGGAGCCCGACGCGAGCGAAGCCCTCGGGCGATGGCTGGCTCGTCGGCGACGTCGCGCTGCGGATCGAGGGCGATGGCGTCGACGTCGAGGCGGTCACCAGCGGCGGCTGGTGGCGGCTGGATCGCCCGCTGGGGCTGGTGCTCGATCGGCGGCCGGCGTCGACGGTGGGGCTGCCGGCCGCAGTGGCCGTCGAGCACGCGAACCGGACGTGGCGCGGCTGGCTCGACGGGCTGTCGGTGGGGTCGGATCCCATCGCCCGTCGCTCGGCGCTGACGCTGGCGGCGCTGGTCTATCGGCCGACGGGGGCGATGATCGCCGCCGCGACGACCTCGGTGCCCGAAGCCATCGGCGAGCCGCGCAACTGGGACTATCGCTATTGCTGGGTCCGCGACGGCGCCTTCGCCGCCGAAGCTCTGCTGCGCCTGGGTGATCGGGCGGCGGCGCGCGCGCTCCTGACCTTCCTGTGGCGGGCCATCGGTGACGGGCCGGTCCAGCCGCTGTATCGGGTCGACGGTGATCGCTCCATCCCCGAAGAGACCCTGCCCCATCTGGCCGGCTTCGCCGACACCGGCCCGGTGCGCATCGGCAACGCGGCGGCGGGGCAGATCCAGCACGATACGCACGGGCAGATCGTGTGGCTGGCCGAGCGCATCGTGGCGGCCGGCGGCGCCCTCGATCGGGCGATGCTGCCCTGGCTGTGGGCCCGGGTCGAGGCGGCGGCGGCGGTGCGGGGCGTGCCCGACGCCGGGATCTGGGAGTTCCGCGATCGGCCGGGGCAGTACACCTTCAGCCACCTGTGGTGCTGGGTCGCGCTCGATCGGGGGGCGAAGCTGGCGGCGGCGGTGGGCGAGGCCAAGCGAGCCGGCATGTGGGCCGCGATCGCCGCCGCCCAGCGGGAGGCGATGCTGGCGGCGGCCACCTCGGCCGGCTTCTTCGCCCAGACGCTCGATGGGACCGACGTGGACGCCAGCAGCCTCGCGGTGGCCCCGATGGGGCTGGTCGATCCGGCCGATCCCCGCTATCGGGCGACGATCGACCGCTGCGAAGCGGCGCTGCTGGTCGACGGCCTGATGAAGCGCTACGTGGCCCGGGACGACTTCGGCGCGACGACGAGCACCTTCAGCCTGTGCACGCTGTGGTGGATCGAGGCGCTGGCCGCGAGCGGGCAGACCCAGCGGGCTCGGGATGCCTTCTCGGACTTCCTGAGCCATGGCAACCCGCACGGGCTCTTCTCGGAAGACATCGATCCGAAGACCGGCCGCCTGCTGGGCAACTTCCCCCAGGCGTACACCCACATCGGCATCCTGAATGTCATGCACGCGCTGGGATCGCCGGGGTGACCGCCCGCGGGGATGACTGCCCGCGGGGATGACACCACTCGCTACTGCGGCAGCAGCGGCAGGCCGGCGATCCCCACCTCGAAGCGCTCGAGGCCCCGCGAGTCGGGATCGGTGAAGCCGGGGATCGCGAGCAGGGCGATGTAGAGGGTCGTCGCGCCGTACTCGTCGGCGCCGAACGCGACGTTGGCGAAGACCTGCCCCTCGTCGGCCACCAGGAAGACGGTGCCCTCGCTCTCCCCGGCGGGGAAGACGACCACCGCGCTGCGCTCGAGCTGGAAGTTCTCCTGCCAGTCGGCCACCACGTACAGGTTGCCGTCGACGTCGAGCGCCAGCCCGTCCCCGAACAGCGCGATGCCTTCGGCGAGCGGCTGGCGGGTCTCGAAGTCATCCAGCTCGATGACATAGACCCCCGCGATCTCGGCGTCGATGTCCACCCGGCCCACGTGACCGCAGAGGATGCCGGTGTTCTCGGTGGCGACGTACATCTGCGCGCCGTCGGCCGAGACGGCGAGGCCGTTGGGGCCGCCCTCGGTGACGAGGTCGAAGCTGTGGATCCGCACGTCGCCGGTGGCCGGGTCGAGGCGGATGATCTCGCCCCGGCAGGGGTCGGTCAGGTAGACCCGCCCGTCGTGGTCGACCGCGACGTAGTTCGGGCCTTCGAGCGGCTCGCCGTCGACCATGTCGAGCACGCCCTCGTAGGCCCCGTCGGGCGCGATGCGCACCATGCGGTCGCCCTCGATGTCGACGCCCCAGATGTCGCCCGCAGCGTCGAAGGCGAAGCCCCACAGCCGCTCGATGCCCGGGTCGACGGTCCGCCGGGAGACGGTGCCGTCGGGCGCGACGTGCAGCAGGCCGCCCGGGGCGCCGAGGAAGAGGCCGCCCGATCCGAAGGCGAGGTCTTCGGTGCTCTCGAGGTTGCCGGTGTAGCCCTCGGCTTCGAGGAAGGCGTGCACGTCGCCGAACGGCTCGGCCCGCAAGGGCTCGGCGAGGGTGCCCCGAACCTGGATCATGAGCGCGGGGAGTTCGGGGGCGTCGGTGACGGCGACCGAGATGAGGTTGTCGACCGGGGCCACGCCCAGGGTCCACGGGAGGGCGACGGTGCCGTCGGGGCCGCTGCGCACGTCGGTCACGACGCCGCCGCCACGCAGGACGGTGACGGTGAGCGGGGTGTCGGGCGCGGTGACGTCCACCACCACGTCGGCCAGCGGCTGGCCGGCGGGCGCCTCGTCGGGGGCCGGGCTGACCAGGGCCGGGGCGGTGACGGCGGGCGGGGGATCACTGTCGTCGCAGGCGAACAGGATCAGCGCGGGGATCAGCGGCAGGATGCGGCGCATGGCGGGTCTCCTCGGGCCGACGCGGCCAGAGGGCGCACCATACGTCAGTCGGCCCGCGCCTGCACCCATCGACTGGCGGTGAAGAGGGCCTGCCAGACGAGCGCGATCAGCTCGGGCGGCGCGGCGCCGGTCGCGGAGAGGCGGGCGACGATCTCCGCTTCGCGGGCGGGATCCCGGCCGGCGCAGCCCCGGGTGGCCTTGGCCTTCCCCAGCGCCTCGGCGATCTCGAGGCGCTGGGCGACGAGGCCCACGAGGCGGTCGTCGATGGCGTCGATCCGGCGGCGCAGGGCCTCGATGTCGGCCTCGCCGCTCATCGGCCGGTCCGCGTCGTGCCCCGGGTCACCCCGAACTGCTCGTGCACCCGCAGCCGCTCGACGAGCGCGGCCGGGCTCAGCTCGCCGGCGAGCAGCGCCCGGTAGCCGACGAGCACCCGCAGGGCCTCCGCGGTGGTCTCGCGCACGAACTCCACCCGGAAGCGGCGCACGCCGGCGTCGAGCAGGCGGGGCACCAGCCCGGCGGCGCTCTGGGCCTGGGCGTTGTAGACCGTGTTGCGGCAGCCGGGGTCGACGATGACCGGGTGCACGTGGCCCCGATGGTCGCGCAGGCCGATCTCGTGGGTGGCGCAGGGCTGGCCGCAGCTCCGGATGTCGCGCCCGTTGCTGAGCAGGTGGGCGTAGACGCAGTGCTCGGTGTGGAAGGTCGGGATGTGGTGGTGCACGGTCACCGCGACGCGCCCGGCGGGGGCCCGATCGAGCAGCGCGAAGAGCTGGGCCGCGTCGAGGTCGTGGGCCGCGGTCAGCGTCTCGAGGCCCAGGCCGAAGAGATGATCAGCGGTCAGGGCGTTGGTGACGTTGAGCGAGAAGTCGCCGTGTACGATCGGGCGGGGCGCGTCGGGCTCGCCCAGGCCCTCGGCGAAGTGCACCACCGCGCCCCAATGGCGCACGAGCACGCCGTCGGGCGCCAGCCGGGCGATGCGGCGGTCGAAGCCCTCTTCCCCGGGCTTCTGCACCCGGGGGGTGGCGACGTGCACGGTGAGCCCGGCGGCGCGGGCCCGCTCGACGGCGGCGGTGAGGCCGGCCCGCTCCATCCAGTCCAGCTCGACCTCGGGCAGCCCGGCGGCCAGCACGGCGTCGAGGTGGGCGTCGGTGCGGCACAGCGGGATCACGGCCGGCGTGATGTCGGACGGGGCGTCGCCGCGGCGGATCGTCTGCGCCCGCAGCCGGGGCAGCGCCGGCTCGGGGTCGACGGCGCGGGCCGCGCCCTGCTCGATGCGCGGCAGGAGCGTATCGACGAGGGCCCGCCGCAGGCGCTTGAGGGCCGAGACCGGCAGGTGCAGGCCGTCGGCGAGGCCGGCGACGTCGAGATCGAACAGGGTGAACGGGGTGCCGCCGAGCCCGCCCAGCTTGCTCTCGAGCAGCGCCCGATCGAGGCCCCGCCCGCGCGCCGGGGCGAGGTCGATCTCGCTCTCGACGGCGGCTCGATGACCCGCGGCCCGGCCCTCGAGCCGCAGCGGCCCGCCGCGCCGCCCGCCCACCACGAGGCGCAGCGGGATCCGGCCGTCGATCCGACTCTCGATCAGCTTGCGGGCCCGCCGCTCGATGCGCGGGTCGCCCGTCAACCAGATGCGCTGCCCCGGCGCCACCCGGCTCAGGTCGGGTCCCGGTCGGCCGAACCCGAGCCGCCAGCGGCCCTCGCCCAACGCCTCGGCGGTGAAGATCGGGCCGCCCGGCTCGGCGGAGTCGGCCGGATCGCCCGCGTCGAAGACGACGCCCATGCCCGGCCGGGGGTCCGGCACGCGGGCCCGGGGTCCGGTGTTGTCGGCCTGCGATCCGCCGAGCAGCGTGAGGGCCGCGGCGCGCTGGCCGGCGGGCTCGGCCCTCCCCTGCCCCAGCGCGAGGCCGCCGCTGCGCACGCGTCCGTCGGGGTGAGGCTCGACGATCACCGCGTCGCCGTCGACGCGCGCCACCCGGCCGAGCAGCGCGCCCCGGTGCTTGGGGAACCGCCCCTCGACGAGGTGCTGGTGGTCGGCGCCGCCCAGGAACCCGTCGGAGAAGCCCCGGCTGTAGATGATCTCCAGCTCGGCGAGATCGGCGGCGACCCGAGCCTCGTCGGCCGCGGTCGGGCCCCCGGGCCGGAGCAGCGCGTCGATCCACCGGCGGTAGGCCTCGACCGTGGCCACGACGTAGGCCGGGCCCTTGTAGCGGCCTTCGATCTTGAGGGTGCAGACGCCGTGCTCGATCAGGGCGGGCAGCGCCCGGAAGCCGGCCAGATCGCGGGGGCTGAGCAGGTAGCGGATCTCGCCGAGCGGGCGGGTCTCGCCGTCGACGACGAGGTCGTAGGGCATGCGGCACGACTGAGCGCACTGCCCGCGGTTGGCCGATCGGCCGCCCCACGCCTCGCTGGTGAGGCATTGCCCGCTCCACGACATGCACAGCGCGCCGTGCACGAAGACCTCGGTCTCCAACTCGGGATCGGCGGCGGCGATTCTGCCGATCTCGCGGACCGACAGCTCGCGGGGCAGCACGATGCGCCCGACGCCGAGGCCCCGGGCGAAGCGGGCGCCTTCGACGCTGCTGATGGTCATCTGGGTGCTGGCGTGCAACTCGAGGTCGGGGCAGATCGACCGGGCGATGCGCGCGACGGCCGGATCCTGCACGATGAGCGCGTCGACCCCGGCCTCGGCGCAGGCTCGGACGAGAGCCTCGACGGTGGGCAGCTCGTCTTCGAAGACCAGGGTGTTGAGGGTGACGTAGGCCCGGGCGCCGGCCCGGTGGCACTCGGCGACGACGTCGGGCAGCGTGTGGCTGTCAATGCTCTCGGCCCGGGCGCGGGCGTTGAAGCCGTCGGCGAGGCCGAAGTAGACCGCGTCGGCGCCGGCGGCGAGGGCCGCGCGCAGGCTGCGCCGATCTCCGGCGGGGGCGAGGACTTCGGGGCGGTGGGGGGTCATGGGCGATCTCGGGGCGGTGCGATCGCCGGCACCATAGCCGGTCGGCTGCGCGAGATCAGCCGCCGTCTGCGGGTGTGAGCCAGACCGAGGTCAGTTGCTCTGGCCCGGGTACCAGTGCAGCGCCTCGGCGTGGTCGCGCAGCTTCTTGCGGGCTCGGTGCACCCGGGTCTTGACCGCGGGCATCGAGATGCCCGCCTCCTCGGCCACCGCCCGCACCGGCTCCTGGTCGACGTAGCGCATCACGAAGAGGTCGTAGTCCCCGTCCCGGCCATCGCGCAGGAAGTCGTCCACCATCTGCAGGAGCTGCCGATCGGCCGCGGTGCGATCGGGGCTGGGGCCCGGCGCCGGGCGGTCGAACTCGAGCGCGTCGCCCACCGGCACCAGCCGCTTCTCACGGCGATGGCGCAGCCGCGCCGCGTTGATGACGATGCGGGCCATCCACGAGCCGAACCGGGCCTCCGAGCGGAACTGAGCGATGTGCCGCAGCACCTGCACGCAGCTCTCCTGAGTCGCCTCCTGGGCCCGGTGCACGTCGCGGGTGTACTTGAGGGCGAGGCGGAACATCGCCTGATAGTGGCGGGCGATGAGGGTCTCGAGTGCCTCTCCATCCCCGTTCTTGGCGCGCCGCACGAGGGCGCGCTCCTCACTCAGAGACATCTTCTTCTGGCTGGCGGCGGCGGCGCGGGTGGCCATGGCGGGCTCCTCTCGGGACGACTTTTTGCTCGGGGTGGACCGGTTCGCGGCTTCGCATCGGCTGTAGAGCAAGGGTGGTGCCAAGAGCCGAAACGGCGGCCGGTCGGGGCCGGCGGGGTGAGCGGGCGAATCGGGTCGGGGCATTCCGCCCCATGGGGTATCGGGCCACAGGCGGGAGGGGTCAGAATGCCCCCGGGTCATCCCCTCTCGAGCTGAGCGCGCAGGGTGCGGGCGGGGGTCAGGTGGGGGCGCAGCGCGAGCACCTGACGGATGAGATGGCGGGCTTCGCCGATGCGCCCCTGCTCGTGGCGCAGGCGGGCGAGGCTGAAGAGCACGTTGGGTCGCTCGGGGACCAGCGCGGCGGCTCGGGTCCACAGCGCGTCGGCCTCGGCCCTGCGATCGGAGACGTACAGCTCGAGCGCGGCCCGGTTGAGCGCGTCGGCGACCCCCGGCTCGTCGTCGCCGAAGTCGGCGGCCCGGGCGGCGAGCAGGTCGATCTGGCCCTCCTGGACGAGGGCGTTGATCGCGTCGAGGGCGGGGCTGGACGGGGGCACTTCGACCCGGACCGGCGCCCGGGACGGCGACGACGACCGCCGGGGCGACGCGCCGGGCCCGGGCGGGGCACCGTCACCGGGATCGAGCCAGTCGGGCATCTGCGATCCGGCCGCGCCCCCGGCGGCGCCCCGCTCACCGGCCATGCTGCCGGTGTTCGCCCGCGGCGTAGCCCCCGCCGCGGGCGGCGGCCCGCCCGCGGCGAGCATCGCCGTGGGGTCGAAGCCCCCGCTCGTCGGGCGCGCCCCTTCGGGCGGTGCGTTCGCGGCGGCGCGCTCGAAGGCCCCGCTGACCGGCGTCGCCCCCGACGGCCCGAGCATCGCGGTGGGATCGAACCCCCCGCTCGCCGGGCCCGCTGACGCTCCGCCCGGCTCCACTGCCGGCGGCGTCGGGCCCCTGCCCGCCGGCGGCGACTCGGCGAACTGCGGGATCTGGGGGCCGGTGGTACGCATCGAGCCGCTCGTCGACGGGCGCGGGCTGTCGGCGTAGAGGCTCGCCTCGTCGGCGCGCGGTGGCCCGTCCGACGACCGATCGAGGCCCGCCAGCGCGCCGCCGTTCGGATCGACCCGGCCGGCGACCGACTCGGTCTGGATCACACCGGCGGCCGCGTCACGGCACCAACCGACGAAGCGCGCGGCGTCCATCGGGTTGCGGCTGCGCTCGATCAGATCGTTCAAGGCCCGGACGAGCCGCCCCCGAGCGTCGGTGCCGCCCACCGCCATCAGCCGGTCGAGCCGGGCGCGGATCTTGACCGCCCGGGCGTCGGTGCCCGTCCGGCGGCCGGCGATCACCTCGAGCACCGTGCGCCAGGTGGTCGGCCCCACCAACACCGTCCCCCCCTGACGCGCCGCCCGCAGCAGCCCCACGAGCCGGGTCTGATCGACGTAGCCCATGGGCGCGACGGCTTTGAGCAGCTCGTCGATGGCCCGGCGCAGGAGCTGGTCGAGCGCGTTGCCCGGGTTGGGGATGACCTCGCGCACCGGGGCCAGACGACGCAGGTCGAGCCGGTGCAGGGCCGACGGCGGATCGAGCCGGGCCAGGGCCCGCACCAGCTCGGCCGGGCGCACGCCCTCGACCCCCGCCCGCAGCCCGAGCAGCGCCGTCAGCGCCGCCAGATCATGCGCGCTCGGCGTGCGCGCCCCGAGGCCTTCGAGCAGCGACGCCAGCACGAGCATGCGCACTTGATCGAGCGTGTCGTCGGCCTCGTCCTGGCTCAACACCCGGTTCGACAGCTCGGTCCGCACGGCGGGCGACAGCGCCGAGAGCGGCCCCACCGGCACCCCGATCGCCCGGCTGAGGGCGTTGGCCAGCACGTCGATCTCGCCCGACCGCTCGCCGCCCGCCTGGAGCGTGACCTGAGCCGCCCGCCGGAGCTGGGCCATCACCCCGTTGTCGGCCTCGTCGCCCCCCGAACGGGCGAGTTCTTCGAGCCACGCCAGCACGCCCTCCCGCCGGCCGTCGTCGGGCACCTGCATGCCGACCTCGACGCTGCGCTGGAGCTGGCTCGGATCGACCCCGTACTCCCCCGCCACGTCGGGCAGGTGCTGGGTGCCGACCCGCATCACGGTCATGGTCGCGCCGGCCAGCGCGGGGGTCATCGCGCCGCCGAGGGCCCGGTTGAAGTTGGCCGCGGGGTCGATGCGGGTGACCCGGCCCTGCTCCTCGGCGGCCGGCGTGCGCAGGCGCTCGGCGAGGCCCGAGAGTCGATCGCGCCAGTCGCCGTCGGTGTCGACCCACAGCCCCGGATCGGGGGCCAGCAGATCGGCTCCGCCCTGATCGAGCAGCGCCTTGCGGGTCACGCTGACGCCCATCTTGTGCAGCGCCTCGAGATCGCCGAGCACCTCGCCCGGCTCGAACGGCCAGCCGAGCAGGCTGTCGGCCCCGAGCTGCAGCGCCCGCCGCACGTCGTCCCGATGCCACGCCGGGTGGAAGCAGACCACGGGCCGCCGCCAGCGCTCCTTGATGCGGCAGATCAGCTCGATGGCGGCCTGGGGCTGCTCGGCGAAGTGGATGAGCACCGCGACGCAGCGGGGGTTGGCTTCGAGGCGGGCGATGGCCGCGTCGACGCTCGCCCCGCCGACCACCGGGATCGGCGGATCGCTGTCGGCGAACCGGCGCTTGACCTCCATCGCCGTCTGCCAGCCGACCGGCGCGGCGAGGTAATACGGCTGATCACCGGTGTTCTTGGCTGCGCGCTGTCCCATCGGGCACCACCCTGCCCCAGCCCGCCCCGGATTCCAAGCCGCATCGTGCCCCCGGGAGCCCGGCGTGACCCGGTCTTCACCGCGGGTGACGTCGGGCCCCTCGGCGGTGTACCGTCGACCCACCCTCGCGCCTTCGATCCGACCCGGGAGAGACCCCTCATGACCCTCGACGCCCTCCTCGAGACCGCCGTGACCGCGGTGGCCGACGCCGCCCGCGCCTGCCGCCGCATCCAGGCCGACCTCGGGTTGGATCCGCTGACCAAGGGCGATCGCTCGCCGGTCACGGTGGCCGACTTCGCCGCCCAGGCGATCGTGTCGATGCGGCTGGCGGCCGCCGACGGGGGCATCCCGCTGGTCGGCGAGGAGGACGCGGCGGCCCTGCGCACGCCGGAGGGCGCCGAGCGCCGGGCGCGGGTGTGCGCGGTGGTGGAGGGCGTGACCGGGGTCGACGACCCCGAGGTCATCCTGGCCGCGATCGATCGCGGGGTGTACCCCGGGGGCCCCACCGGCCGTCACTGGACGCTCGATCCGATCGACGGGACCAAGGGCTTCTTGCGGGGCGATCAATACGCCGTCGCCCTGGCGCTGATCGAGGATGGCGCGGTGCGGCTCGGCGTGCTGGGCTGCCCCAACCTGAGCCACGGTGGCGCCAAGGGGTCGGTGTTCTGGGCGGCGCGCGGGGGCGGGGCCTTCGCCCGGGCGCTCGACGGCGGCGAGGCATCGCCGATAGCGGTGACCGGCGGGGCCGATCCGGCCGAGGCCCGCTTCTGCGAGTCGGTGGAGGCGGCCCACTCGGCCCACGGCTGGTCGGCCCGGGTCGCCGCCGCGCTGGGGGTGACCCGCCCGCCGTATCGCATCGACAGTCAGTGCAAGTACGCCGCCGTGGCTCGAGGCGACGCGCAGATCTACCTGCGCCTGCCCACCCGCAAGGACTACGTCGAGAAGATCTGGGATCACGCGGCTGGGGCCATCGTGGTCGAAGAGGCCGGCGGGCGGGTGACCGACATCAGCGGCCGGCCGCTCGACTTCTCCCGCGGTCGGCGCCTGGAGGACAACCGGGGCATCGTCGCGACCAACGGGCGGCTGCACGACGCGGTGCTCGCGGCGATCGAGGGCGCGGGCGATCAGTAGGCGCGGCGGGCCATCAACCTCGAATCACACTCAAAAGTATCATTACGCAACAGTCCCTATTGCCTCACCCCGCCTCCACCCCTACCATAAATATCGAGCCTAACTAGAAAAGCCCGGCTCGACGCCAGATCGCCCCGAGAGAGAACCCGCGGTGGAGCAGGGGATACTCCGCCGCACACCGACGGAGGGCAGCTTCGTCGTCGGAAGGTGACCCATGAATCACACTCGCATCACTTCACTGCTCGCCGCGCTCGCCCTGGCCCTGACGGCCGGCTGCGCCGACGAGTCCACCAGCGCGGGCAGCACGCCCGACATCCAGAGCCGGGATCTGGCTCAGCTCAGCGCGGGCGGCGGCATCGCCGGCTACGACTTCTACATCGACATCGGCGGCCTCGCGACCCGGGTCGGCACGCTCATCGTGACCAACGGGGCCTACGACGTCGCTCAGGGCTACTACGACCAGATGGAGTACTGGCGCTGGGATCCCACCGTGCTCGCCGACATCGAGACCGGCTCGATCAGCGACATCGACGTGGACTTCGTCGGCACCTCGTCGTCGTACAGCGCCACCCTCGTGGGCAACTTCGAGAGCGGCACCGGCACCTGGACCGCGTGGGACGTCAACCGGCTGTTCAACCTGAGCAGCACCCCGTCGTGGCAGACCAACAACCCCGGCGCCGGGCGGGTGCTGTACACCATGGAGGCCGACGCGTGGGGCGGTGAGGTCGGCAGCATCACCTACTATCTCAAGATGGACTTCACCGCGAGCCTCGGCTACCCCGAGATGTACTGGTACGTGAGCTGGATCGACTTCACGCTGTGGGCCGACAGCGAGGCCGGCGACGGTGACTCGGACAGCATCTACGAGGTGCGGCTCACCGACGACTCCGACATGAGCCAGACCTCGATCGGGGTCGGCTACGAGCTCAAGACGGTGAAGTGACGGCTCCGCGACGCTGAACGCGGCCCGCTCCGGCGGGCCGCGCGCGTTTCGAAGGTACGGCGGCGGCGTTCTTTACATCGACCCCGAGGCCACGGTACAGCGAGCCCGTCCGCCGCCGTCGCCCACATGGGAGCCCGATGAGCCGCATCGCCAGGCCAGACCCCGACGTCATCCACGCCCTCGACGATCACTACGACGGCATCCTCACCCGGATGGCGCTGTGCGGGGGCTGGGCCGCCCTGCCCCAGCTCGAGCAGCACCTCGGTGACCCGTCGGCCGCCCGGGCGCTGGCCACCGAGCTGCAGCGGACCGGCATCGGCCGCCTCGCCCCCCTGCGCTCGGGCGTGGGCGACGGGCTGACCCTGCGCCTGAGCACCGCCTGGGTGCTCGCCGGGCGGGAGGAGTTCGCCGTCGCGACCCGCCGGGCCGGCATCTACGCCGCCGTGCAGCGCCTCGAGTTCCACCACCGCTGGGGCCGCCCGCTGTACTCGCCCCTGTGGCTGGCCCCGCCGCTCATCGCCGACGCCGCGCCGTCCACCGACCGCCTCGAGGCGCTCGAAGAGGCCATCCTCGGCCTGTTCCGCAGCCCGTACCTCTTCTTCGACTTCCACCCCGAAGGCCCGGCCCTCGCCGTCATCGACGTGCCGTTCCGCCCGGGCGACCTCTCGGAGGGGCTCGCCGGCCTGCGGGCCTTCGTGCGCCACTTCGGGCGCCCGGTGCCGCTGTGGATCCTGACCGGGTCGGAGGCCCGCCGCGCGACCCGAGCGGCGTGGTTCGCCGAGACCCCCCGGGTGCCCGACGGGGTCCGGGTCGAGGTGCTCGACCTGGGCAGCGAGCGGTTCTTCGGCCACGACGATCCCGACGCCGCCCTGCGCCTCGGCGCGGACTTCCGGGCGGTGAGCACTCGCCTCCTCGACCCCACGGTCTGACCTGCGAGGCCGACGGATGGGCGACGACGACTCCCGCACCGCCGGATGGTTCGACAGCCTCGTCGAGCCGGCCGACGAAGCCACCCTCGCCGAGGGCGAATCGACCGGCCCCGGCGTCACCGCCCTGCCCGCCCGCGGGCCGCGCTCGGCCCGCTACACCGATCTGGGGCTGCTGGCCCGGGGCGGCATGGGCGAGATCCGCCGGGTGCACGACACCCTGCTCGGGCGCCCGGCGGTGATGAAGATCATGCACCCCCATCTGGCTCTGCGGCGGCGCTCGCGGGCCCGGTTCCTGGCCGAGGTCCGCATCACCGCCCGGCTGCAGCACCCGGGTATCGTGCCGGTGCAGGAGGCCGGCGAGCTGAGCGACGGGCGGCTGTGGTTCACCATGAAAGAGGTCGCCGGCCGTACGCTGCACGCCATCGCCGACGAGTTCCACCGGGCGCTGGACTACGGGGCCGACTCGACCGCCGACGGGTGGAACCTGCGCCGGCTGATCGACGTGCTGCGGCGGGTGGCCCAGACCCTGGCCTACGCCCACCGCGAGGGGGTCGTGCACCGGGACATCAAGCCCGAGAACCTGATGGTGGGCGCCTTCGGCGAGGTGATGGTGATGGACTGGGGCATCGCCTACGACCGGCGGCGCCCCCCGGACATCGAGCCGGCCGAGGCGGGCGACACCGAGCGAACGGGCGTCGTCGGCACCCCGTCCTACATGGCCCCCGAGCAGGCGCGGGGGCAGGCCCCGAGCCCCGCGACCGACGTCTATGCGCTCGGCGGGGTGCTGTTCACGCTGCTGACCGGCAGCCGCCCCATCGACACCCGGGGCGACAGCAAGGCGGTCATCCACACCCGGCCCCGCCCGGTGGCCGACGCCGTGCCCGACCACCTCGAGGTGCCGCCTCCGCTCGCCGAGCTGTGCGACCGCGCGCTGAGCGCCGACGCGGACCGCCGCCCGGCGGACGCCGGGGTCTTCGAAGCCGCGCTGCGGGCCTGGCTCGACGGTGAGGCCCGGCGGGCCCGGGCCGAGGCGCTGATCCGATCCGCCCGGGAACTGATGCCCCGCACCGCCGCGCTGCGGGCCCGGGCCGAGACCCAGACCCGGGAAGCCGCCGACCGCCTCGCCCCGGTGGCGCCCCACGCCCCGATCGCCCAGAAGCGGCCCGGTTGGCAGCTCGAGTCCGAGGCCGAAGCGATCCGCCAGCGCGCTCGGCGGGTCCAGCTCGCGGTGGCCCAGACGCTGCGTCAGGCGCTGGAGGCCGATCCCGACTCCCGCGAGGCCCGCGAACTGCTGAGCCGCCACTACAGGGAGCAGGTGCTCGACGCCGAGAAGCGGGGCGACCATCAGGCGGCCGCCGACGCCGCCGAGACGCTGCGGCTGCACGACGAGGCGGGCAACGCCGAGTGGCTGCGAGGGGACGGCGCGCTGACGCTGGTGACCGATCCGCCCGAGGCCACAGCGACGCTCTTCCGCTTCGTCGAGCGGGACCGCCGCCTGGTGCCGGAGAAGGTGCGCCGGCTGCCGTCGACGCCGATCGAGGCGCTGCCGCTGGCCCGGGGCAGCTACGTGATCGTGCTCCAGGCGCCGGGGCGGGCCGACGCGCTGTACCCGGTGCATATCGATCGCAACCGCCACTGGCACGGCCGCCCCCCGGACGGCGGGCGGACTCACCCGGTCCTGCTGCCCCCGGCCGACGCGCTCGGCCCCGACGACGTCTACGTGCCGCCCGGCTGGTGCCGGCTCGGCGGCGATCCCGAAGCGAGCGACCCGTTGCCGGGCCACGAGCGCTGGATCGATGGCTTCGTGATGCGTCGGTTCCCCGTGACCCACGGGGAGTACATCGACTTCCTCGACGCGCTCGTCGCCGCGGGCGACGAAGCGGCGGCCCTGCAACACATGCCCTCCGGCGGGCCGGCGGGCGCCCTCTACGCCCGCGACACCGACGGCCGGTTCCACGTGCAGCGCGCCATCGACATCGACTGGACCCCCGACATGCCCGTCATGCGCATCACCTGGCGCTCGGCGGTGGCCTATGCCGCGTGGTACGCCGCCCGCACCGCCCAGCCATGGCGACTGCCCGAGGACGTGGAGTGGGAGAAGGCCGCCCGGGGCGCCGACGGCCGGCTGTATCCCATGGGCGACTACCTCGACCCCACCTGGGCCTGCATGCTGACCAGCCACGCCGAGCGGCCCCGGCCGGCGGTCATCGGCGAGTTCGGCGGCGATCGCAGCCCGTATGGCATCGCGTGGCTCGCCGGCAACGCATCCGCGTTCTGTCAGACGCCCTACCGCCGCTTCGGCACCAGCACCGACGCCGAGCCGACCCCCGCCGACGACCGGTTCCGCATCGTGCGGGGAGGCTGGTTCGTCGCCCGAGCCCACGCCTGTCGCGCAGCCCAGCGGCTCGCCGTGCGCCCCGACGTGCTGACCCCGACCGTCGGCATCCGCCTCGTGCGCAGCCTGCCCCCCGG
This sequence comes from bacterium, assembly GCA_030426085.1. Lineage (GTDB taxonomy): Bacteria > Myxococcota_A > Bradymonadia > UBA7976 > UBA1532 > JACKDM01. The sequence goes on from JAUHYW010000021.1 coordinate 99,038, forward strand.
GTGACGGGCAGGCCCGCCGGATCACTGCTTGGGATCGACCGCGCAGTACCAGCAGTTGCCGCTGCCGGGGACCAGGCTGATGTCCGACTTCGCCTGCAAGTACAAGGGCTTGGTGCGGTCACCCGAGATCGAACTCGGCGGGCCGCTCGTCGACGCCGCCTTGTGATACTCGAGGCCATCGGAGCGCACGATGAGCACGCCGAGCAGATCCCCGGTCTTGCTCCACGAGCCGGCCGAGTACTGCCCTTCGTACATCTCGAAGATGGCCTGATCGCTGCCCAGCGACTTCACCAGCTTGCCCGACCAGGTGCCCATCCCATAGACGGTCGCCGACGGGGGCGAGCCGCTCGTCACCTCGACCCCGGCGTCGAAGACCACGTCGTTGCTCGACGACGGGGTCCAGTCGACGTGCACCGCGTTCTTGCCCCAGCCGCTCAGCGGCTCATCGCCCCCGGTCGTGGCGAACGCCTGATAGATGTGACCCAGGCTGCCGCCGGTCGGGCTGAGCACCTCCCGGTCGACCACTTTGCCGGCCCACTCGGGATCCACCTCGAAGTGCCAGAACGGCAGGATCCCCGAGTCCTTGCTGCTCGCGTCGGCCATCTCTCTCTCCTCCGTGTCGCCGATGTGTTCGCGCGGCCCGCGAGTCGGTCCGCAGGGGCACTGTAGAGGCTCGGATACACGATTGCATCTGTCTGTAGACGGCTGAACCGTTGAACCGTCTCCGGGAAGGCGCCGGCCCTCGATCGTGCGAAGATGCCGGCCCGCCCGTTGCACCGACGGGTCGCGTGATCCCGACCTCGGAGACGACGATGCGCCCCGATCCGCCGAACGGGCTGTCCACCGCGCTGGCGCTGCTGCTCCTGTTGCTCGGCGGATGCGCCGAGCCCACCGACGAGCCCGACGGCGGGCCGTCGGTGGACGACGGCCCGTCGGCCGTCGACGGTACGCCGGGCGACGCGGCCCCCGGCGACGCCGCCCGGCCGATGACAACCGACATGGGATCCTCGCCGCCCGATGCCGGGCCCGACAGCGCCCCCGACACCTCTCCCCTTGAGCGGCCGGATGCCATGCCGGATACCATGCCGGATGCCATGCCGGATACGATCGAGGCCCCGGTGGGCGACGCGATGGTCCTCCCCCGGCCCGACGCCGCCCCCGCCCCCGAAGGGCCGACCCCCTACCCCGCCGATCGGGCGCAGTCGCCGCTGACCCCGTGGGTCGTCGACACGCTCCGGGGCATCGCCGACGCCGCGCCGCGGGCGCCGGACGTCTTCGCCAAGATCGGTGACTCGGTCACCGTCAGCCGCAGCTTCATGCGCTGCTTCGCCACCGACGACCTCCAGCTCGACGGCCGGGACCACCTGTGGCCCACCATCGAGCGCTTCCGCATGGGCGACGCCGGCGGCACCGACCCCTACCGCCGCGAGAGCAGCGCCGCGACGGTCGGGTGGAGCGTCTTCCACGCTCTGCGGGGCGACCCCGCGCCGCTCGAGGTCGAGCTGGAGCTGCTCGATCCCCGGTTCGCGGTGGTGATGTTCGGCACCAACGACATCCAGAACCGGGACATCGACGGCTATGCCATCCAGCTCTGGGATCTGATCGACCGGGTCATCGACAGCGGCACCATCCCCATCATGTCGACGGTGATGCCCCGGGACGACGACCCCGACGCCGACGCCCTCGTGCCCCGCTACAACGCGGTCGTGCGGGCCATCGCCCAGGGGCGCCAGGTGCCGCTCGTCGACCTCCACCGGCTGCTCGCTGCACTGCCCGACCACGGGCTCGGGCCCGACCGGCTGCACCCCAGCGCAGCGCCCACCGGCGCCTGCGATCTGAGCCCCGACGGGCTGCTGTACGGCTACAACATCCGCAACCTGCTCACGATCACCGCGCTCGACCGCGCCCGCCGGGCGCTCGAGCCGGGCGAGGCGGCGCCCGATCCGCCGCACCCCCGCCCGGCCGCCACCGGGGGGGTGGCCGATCCCATCGTCATCGATCGCCTGCCCTTCACCGATCTGCGCGACACCCGCGACTCACCCCATCGGGCCCTCGACGCCTACCCCGGCTGCGACGCGCCCCAGGACGAGTCGGGGCCCGAGTTCGTCTACGCCCTGCGCCTCGATCGGCCGACCATCGTGCGGGCCCGGGTCTTCGACCGGGGCGACGACGACATCGACCTGCACCTGCTCGCCGATCCCGTCGGGGCCGGGGCCTGCCTCGACCGGGCCCACCGGACGATCGAGGCCAGCCTCGGGCCGGGCACGTGGTACTTCGTGCTCGACACCTACGTCGACGGCGGCACCGAGCGCAGCGGCCCGTTCCTCTTCACCCTCATCGAGGGCTGAGCCGCGGGTCCGGCGGCGCTCGGACGCATTGACGACAGGCACCGGGCGGGGTTGAATGCGTCCGGGTCGACCTCGTCGGCGGCCGCGCACGAACACAGGGGAAGAAGAGCCGTGGATCACACCATGCACCGCATCGTCCGCCCGCTTCAGCCATCCCGCCGCGCCCGCCGCGCTCCGCTCCTCGCCCTCCCACTCGCCGCGCTGCTCGCCGCGCCCGGCGTCGCCTCGGCCGACACCGCCCACGCCTGGCAGGGCAGCCGCCAGGTCGTCAAGGTCGACCACCTGCGCCCGGCGATGAAGAGCGGCGAAGGCTACGGCGAGAAGTACACCTTCAACGCCGACTTCGACGGGGGCGGCAGCTTCTATTTCTCGTTGACCATCAGCAACCTCGGCCTGGGCGACGGCAAGATGGAGGCCAAGGGCCGGCTGACGGTGGGCGGGGAGAAGTTCACCTGGAAGAAGAACCTCGACGACGACGAGTGGTCCTCGGGCAAGCCGGGCTTCGACGTGAAGGCCGGGCCGGCCCGCATCTCGGGCACCCCCACCAACCTCGTGATGACCGCCAAGGCCAACGGGGCCGAGGTCGAGCTGACCTTCACCCCCATCGCCAACCCCTGGCGCCCCCGCGACGGCAAGGTCCGCTGGGGCGACGAGGGCGTCTCGGACTACACCGTCTTCCCGCTGATGAAGGTCGAGGGCCGCTACAAGAAGACCGGTGGTGACTGGGCCCCGCTCGCCGGCCGGGGCTACGGCACCCACAGCTGGAGCAGCGTCGCACCCTACGAAGCCATGCGCTGGGCCCTCGAGCTGCGGGGCATCGACGGCGACAAGACGATCTACATGCGCGAGCTGGGCGCCGCCGAGGACTTCGGCAAGGCCCGCATCCCCTACCTGCTCGTCACCCGGGGCAACGAGGTGCTCTTCGAGTCGTTCGACTACGAGATGAAGCCCACCGCGACGCTGACCGACGAGAAGCACGACAACCGCTACGTGGTGCCCGAGGCCTTCATCCTGATCGGCAAGGACGCCTCCGACCCCAAGCGGCTCATCCGGGGCAAGGTCACCAAGAAGAAGCTGCGCAAGCGGCGCGAGCCGCTGAAGAAGATGAACGCGGCGGTGCGGGCGGTCGCCAGCCAGTACAGCGAGCCGGTGTCCTACGATTACGACGTGGACGTGCTCATCGAGGTCAAGGTCGGCGCCGAGACCGAGCAGATCCGGGCGGTGGGGCGCTACGAGGTGCATCACCTCAACAAGTGACCGCTCGGGGGCATCACCCCCGGGGCGCGAAGCACCCGTGCAGCGCCGGCGGCACATGGTGCGGATACCACAGCCGGGCCAGCGGCGGCCGGGTCGGATCGGCGCCGTCGAGCACCACCGCCCCCACCCGATCGGCCTCGAAGTCGTGCACCTGGGCCATGATCCACACGTCGTCCTCGGCCTCGCCCCGCGGGGCGACGCTCACCTCCCCGCAATGGATGCCATCGCCCAACGCGGCGCGCACGCAGGCGCCCGTCTCGTGGTCGAAGCGCGCCAGCCGGTTGATGCCGGCGTCGTCCTCGATGATCCAGGTGTAGCGATGGCGGCGGCCGGCGAGCCGAGCGTCCGCCACCGGGAAGTCGCGCTCCCCGCCGACCAGCTCCTCGACCTCGGCCGACTCGCCGCGCAGCGTCACCCGGGTGAAGCGGGACGGCGGCATGTCGGGCACCTCGCCCCGGCGCATCGACGCCAGGCTGAACTCGGCGTCGAGATCGAGCCGCGGCATGCGGCACAGGTCGACCACGTAGGCGTCGCCGTCGGCGAAGGCGTTGCCGAAGTGGAAGCTGTAGAAGGCGGGGATGGTGAACCGCCGCGTCGCCTCGGGCGCCGCGAGGGGCACGACGAACACCTCGGTGCCCTGCTCGGGCCGCCAGACGAGCGACTCCAGCGGCGAGCGCAGCCCCAGCATGAGCGGCACGACGCGGATGTCGAGCGGGTGCACCATCACGATGACCGCGTCACCGGCGAAGGCGATGTCGTGCACCAGCACCCGGGGTCCGGGCAGCGGCATCCGGGCGATGCGCGCGCCGCCGCCGGGCTCCAGGCGGTAGACCGACAGGTGACAGACGCGGCCGTACTCGATCCCGAAGCCATACAGCGCGCCGGACTTCGGATCGACCCGAGAGTGGGCGTGAAAGCTCGGCTGGTCGGGTACCAGCGCCCGGGGCGCGCCGGAGCCGAGGTGCTCGTCGATGGGGATGGGCAGCCCGCCCTCGGCCAGCGCGAACGTCTCACCCTGCCAGCGCAGCACGTTGATGTTGCGCACCGCCTTGCCCCGCCCGCCGACCATGCGCCACCACGCCGTGCGGGTCTGCCCCGACGCGTAGAGCGGCCGGCCGGCGGCCCGCTCCTCGGCCAGCTTGGGGCACTCGACGACCGCGCTGGCCACCTGCGCCCGGCCGTCGGCGATGCGCAGCGCGGTGATGGCGCCGTCGGCGTCGAACCAGTGGCGGTATGGCCGCCCGAACAGCTCGAAGAGCCCCGGCCCATTGCGCCAGAGCGTACCGGCGAGGCCGTCGGGCAGGGCGCCCTCGACGGTCACCGGCACGAAGCCGCCGGTGGGTTCGACGCTGCGGAATGCCCGTCCCAGGGCTTGTGTGGGGGTCATGGCGGCTCCGATGTGAACACCTCTTACATCGCCGACCATAGAGCGCCCTTGCGCCCCGCCGCAAGCCCGAAGTAAGAAACATTCACATGGCGCGCGAACGATACCACCACGGCAACCTGCGGCGGGCCCTGCTCGACGCCGCGCTGGCGATCGTCGCCGAGGACGGGGTCTCGGCGATCACGATGTCGGCGCTGGCCCGCGCGGCCGGGGTATCGTCCGGGGCCCCCTACCGCCACTTCAAGTCCACCGACGCGGTGCTCGTCGCGCTGGCCGCCGAGGGCTGGGCCCGGCTGCTCGCCGACGAGGAGGCCCGGGTCGACCCCGACGCGCCGCCGCTGGATCAGTTCCGCCAGGCGGGCGTCACGACCGTGCGGTTCGCGGTGACCCACCCCATCCACTTCCGGCTGATGTTCGGCCCCATCGGCCGCCGCCTCGACGACCCCGATCTGAGCACCCGTCGGGCCGAGGTCGACGCCCGCACCGCCGCGCTGGCCGAGGCCGCCCTCACCGGCGACGCCGACCGCGAGACCCGGGTGCTGGCGGCGCAGGCCCAGGTCTACGGCCTCGCCCGGCTCTTCGTCGACGGGGTGCTGCCGGCGGCGGACGCCGACACCGCCGAGGCCCTGGCCCACGCGGTGACCGGCGTGCTCGGCGAGGGGCTGATCCCCCGCGAGTCACCCGTTCAGAGCCGCCCCGACGCCCGGAACCAATCCAGCGCGGCGGCCACCCCCGCGTCGGGCGAGCCGGGGTCGTAGCCCAGCGCCCGGCGGGCCTTGTCCGAGGTGAAGATGAAGCGGGGGCAGTAGCCCCAGGTGATGGTGTTGCGGTTGACGAGCGGATCGCCCCCGAACAGCTTGCCCCCCAGCTCGCTGGCCGCGGCGGCGATCGTCGCCAGCCACCGGGGGGCGACGAAGCGGGGCGGCTTCACGCCCGCGGTGGACGCGATGGCCCGGAACATCTCGCCGTAGGACCGGTTCTCGCCGCCGAGGATGTACCGCTCACCGGCCGCACCCTTCTGCCACGCGGCGACCATGCCCCGGGCGACCGCCCGGGCGTCGGCGAAGCAGTTGCGCCCGGTGCTCATGCCCGGCACCCGGCCCCGCACCACGTCGATGATCATCTTGCCCGAGCTGGGGCCCACGTCGTACGGCCCGAACATGAAGCCGGGGTTGACGACGACCGCGTCGAGCCCCTCGGCGACCGCGGCCCGGACCCGCTCCTCGGCGGCCCGCTTGGTGATGACATAGCCATCGTCCAAGCCATGCTCGGCGAAGTTGAACGGCGCGGTCTCGTCGCTGGGCGTCACGCCATCGACGCTCAGCCCGACCGTCACCGTGCTCGAGCAGTGGATCAGGCGCCCGGCGGATACCATCCGCATGGCATCGATGACATTCTGGGTGCCATCGACGTTGGTCCGCTGCAAGGCCGGCGAGACCCGGCGCTCGATGCTGACCATGGCCGCGCAGTGGAACACCGCCTCGGCCCCGTCGAAGGCCCGGGCGAGCGCCTCCCGATCGCCCAGGTCGGCCTCGACCCACTCCAGCTCGAGGTGGTCCAGGTGCCCGGTCTTCGAAGTCGCCCGCCGGGTACAGCGCACCGCATGCCCCGCCTGCCGCAGCGCCTCGGCGAGGTTGCCCCCCAGAAGCCCGGTCGCGCCGGTCACCGTCACCTTCGCCATCGTCACGCCTCCCGCGTCGCGGGGCACTCTACGCGGGGCGTGACCGGCGCGAAAGCGGATCGCTTCAGCGGATCCGCAAGCGGGCGTGGGCGTCGACCGCGCCGAACGCCTGCACATCCGCGCCGCCGGGCACGTAGAGCCAGTCGCCGACGACCGCCGCGCCGGTGCCGTGCTTGGGCAGCGGCATGTCATCCAGGATCCGCCACGTATCGCAGGCCACGTCGTAGACCTCGACCTGGGGGAAGACCCCGCTCGGCCGGGCCGGATCCCCCTCCCCGCCCACCACGTACAGCCGCCCGTGCCCCCCGGCCGCGGCGACCCCGCCCCGGGACGTCGGCATGTCGGCGCCCCGCCGCCACGCGCCCTGCGCCGGATCGAAGATGTCGACCCGGGGCACATGGGCCCCGATGCGCGAGTCCCGCCCGCCGGCCACGACGAGCAGGCCATCGACGGCCGCGGCGGCCATGTGATCCCGGGGCGGGCCGGGCAGGTCGGGCAGGCGGGTCCAGCTCATGTCGGACGGATCGAAGGCGTGCACCGCCGAGATCGCGCTGCCCGCGGCGAAGCCGGCGACCACGTAGATGATCCCGTCGATCGCCGCGACCCCCGACGCGCCCCGGTGCCAGCCATCGGGCAGATCGGGCCCCGGGCTCCAGCTCTCGTCGGCCGGATCGTAGACGAAGCTGCGGCCGTCCTCGGCGAAGAAGCGATCGCGCAGGAAGCCCATCACCCACAGCCGGCCGTCGACGACCACGGCGTTGGCGTGGTGCATCGCGATCGGCAGCGAGGCGACCTGCCGCCAGGCGTCCTCTTCCGGATCGTAGGCCGTGACCGTGGGCACGATGCGCCCGCCGCCGTCGAAGCCGCCGATGACGTAGACCTCGCCGCCCAGCTCGACGACCGCGACCTCCTGGATGGGGCCGCCGATGACCGGCGCCCGATCCTGCCACTCGGGATCCTGCTCGGCGGCGCACGTCGGCGGCGGGCCGCTGTCGGGCTCGGGCTCCGCGTCGGGCATGGCGTCGGGCTCGGGATCGGGCGCGCCGTCCGGCTCGGGATCGGGGGCCGCGCCGTCGGTCACCGCGCTGTCGGGCGGCGGCGGCTCGGCGTCGACCTCGGCCGCGCCGTCGTCGCAGGCGGCGAGCAGGCCGCACACGGCCAGGATGATCAACGGTCGGGTGGACATCGGGCCTCCTTCGCGCGGGAGCGGCGCCGGGCCACGATACACCGACCGCCCGGCCATTCCCCGGTTGCATCGCCGGCCGACCCTGCTCCACCCTGGCCGCACCTGCGCCGGAGGAGACCGTGGCCCTCATCGACAGCGACCCCCGCGCCCCGCTCCCAAAGCGGGTCGACGCGCTCTTCGCGACCCTCGCCGCCGCCGATACGGCGGGCTACATCGGCGAGCCGGTCTCCCAGCTCGCCCACGCGTTGCAGGCCGCCCACCGGGCCGCCGCCGCCGACGACGAGGCCCTCGCGCTCGCCGCGCTGCTGCACGACATCGGCCACCTCGCCGACCCCGACGCCCCCCAGATGCAGGGGCTCGGCGCCGCGGATCACGAGCGCATCGGCCGCGCCGTCTGCGACCGCCTCGGCTTCGCCCCCCGCGTCGGCCGGCTGGTCGAGAGCCACGTCGCGGCCAAGCGCTACCTCGCCCGGCGGGCGGCCTACGACGGCAAGCTCAGCGAGGCCTCGCGCCGGACGCTCACCTTCCAGGGTGGACCGATGAGCGACGCCGAGGCGGCCGCCTTCGAGGCCGACCCCGACCACAAGGCGATGCTGCGGCTGCGGGCCTGCGACGAGGCGGCCAAGGACCCCGACGCCGCGGTCCCCGGCCTCGATCACTGGCGGCCCATCGTCGAGCGGCACTTGCAGGCCCAGGCGATCGACGCCGTGCTCGCCCCGCTGCGCGCGCCGCCCACCGACGCCCAGCTCGCGGCCTGGCGGCGGGATCATCTGCTCGTGCTGCCCGGCCTCCTAGACGGCCGGGGCCTCGCCGCGCTCGAGGCGTGGACCGCCGACCTGCAAGCCCGGCCCGAGACCCCGGGCAAGTGGATGAAGTACTTCGAGCGGGGCACCGCGGCCCGCCAGCTCTGCCGGGTGGAGGACTTCGTACCGCATCACGCCGGCTTCGAGGCGCTGCTGTGCGGCCCGCCGCTGATGGCATGGCTGACCCGGCTCATGGGTCAGCCGGCGTGCCTCTTCAAGGAGAAGATCAACTTCAAGCTGCCCGGCGGGGCCGGCTTCACCGCCCATCAGGACGCCCCGGCCTTCGACGCCTTCGGACACCGCTATCACATCACGGTGCTCATCGCCGTCGACCCCCAGACCCGGACCAACGGCGGGCTGGAGTTCAGCGATCCCATCGACGAAGGCACCCTGCTGCCTCAGCGGAGCGACGGATCGGTGGCCGAAGAGGTCGAGGCCCGGCTGCCGTGGCATCCGCTGGACCTCTCGCCGGGATCGGTGGCGTTCTTCGACAGCTACATCCCCCACCGATCGGGCCCCAACCGCAGCGACCGGCCCCGGCGGGGGCTGTACGTGACCTACAACCGGGCGGCGGACGGCGATCGACGGGCGGACTACTTCGCCGACAAGCGGGCGACCTTCCCCCCCGAGATCGAGCGGGAGCCGGGGGTCGACTACCTGTCGAAGGCGGGGCGCTACAACGTGGGCAACCCCATCCGCTGAGCGCTCACTTGCCGCTCGACGCGCCCAGCGCCTGGAGCCGCTCGACCAGATCGACGCCGAAGATCTCCCTGACCTGCTCGACGGTGCCCTTGGCCTTCAGCGGCAGATCATCCCCCGAGACCCCCGGGGCCCGGCCGTCGATCATCGTCAGCTTCTCGATGCGGCTCTCGGCGATGACCCCGGTGATCATGGGCAGGATCACGTCGAACTTCTGCAGCAGGAAGACATCCCGGGCGTGCACCCCGGCCTCGCGCCACGCCTGGGCCATGGTGTCGAGCACCTCGGCCCGGGCCCGCCCGTCCTCGATGATCGGCGCCGCGTCGGCGCGAGCCTTCTCCTCGGCCGCCTCGCAGGCCGCCTTGGCCGGCTGCACCACGTCGGCCTCGAGCTGCTGCTTGACCTGCTCGACCCGGGCCTTCTGCACCTCGACCTCGGCCAGCGACTGGGCCACCGCCTGGGCCACGGTGGCCTGCTCCTCGGCGACGAGCGCGCCCCGCTGCGACTCGATGTCGGCCAGCCGCTTCGCCGCGTCGGCCCGGGCGATCTCGACCCGGGCCTGGATCTGGGCGGTGACCTCCTTGAGCCGGTTCTCGGCCTGCCGCACCAGGGCGTCGGCCCGAGCCCGGGCCTCGGCGATGCGCGACTTGCGGATGATCTCGGCGTTCTTGCGCCGCCCGATCGAGTCCAGGTAGCGCACGTCGTCCTGCACGTTCTGCACGTTGAGCGTATCGACCACGAGGCCGAGGTTGTTCATGTCGGCCTCGGCCTGCTCGACCAGCCGCTCGGCGAACTTGATCTTGTCCTCGTTGACCTCTTCGGGGGTCATCGTGGCCAGGACCCCGCGCAACGCGCCTTCGAGCGTGGCCTTGGCCACCCGGATGATGTCCGGCCGCCCCCGCCCCAGGAAGCGCTCGATGGCCTGATTGAGCACCGGCTCCTGCCCGGCGACCTTGACGTTGGCCACCGCGTGCACGTTGAGCGGCACCCCGCCCTTGCTGTAGGCGCCGGTCGCGCCCAGCTCGATGATCATGTTGGTCAGGTCGATGCGATCGACCCGCTCGAGCAGCGGGATGCGGATGCCCCGCCCGCCTTTGATCAGGCGATAGCCCACGGTGCGGTTGCCCAGGCGGCGGGCCCGGCCGGAGAAGATGAGCACCTCGTTGGGCGCGCAGATGTAGATCAGCTTGCGCAGGCTCAGGACGCCGAGGGCGCCGATGACCGCGAGGACCGCTGCGATGACGATGATGGCTTCGGGCATGGCTCGACTCCTCTCAGCCTTCGCGGCCGGTCAGCGGGTTGCGATCACTGGCCGGCGTGGGGAACGCCCGCCCCGGGCGCGGCCGTCCGCCGCCCCCGCCCCCGTCACCCTCGGCCGGCGGCGACACCGCCCGGGTCAGCACCTGGGGCACGTCGATGCCGGTCGTGCGGGCGATGGCCTCGAAGACCGCGTCGAGCATCGCCGGATAGGCCGCGGTGTAGGCCGCGAGCGTCCGGCCGTCGCCCCCGTCGATGACGTTGAGGTGCTCGACGTGCACCCGCCCCACCGCCTCGGTGGCGGTGGCCAGGATCTTCTCGAGCTGGTCGATGACATAGATCTGCATCGCCGCGTCGCCCGCCTGGACCCACGAGGCGCGGAGCTGGTCGAGCGCGCCGCGCACCGCCTCACCCCGGGCCCGGATGGTCGCCGCCTCACCCCGGGCGGAGTAGGCCGCCGCCCGCTTGTTGGCCTCGGCCGGCATGACCTCGTCGATGCGCAGCCGCAGCTCCTCGAGCACGGCCCGCACCCGCTGAAGCTCCTGCTCGGCGGTGGCCCGCGCCTCGCGGGCGGCGGCGAGGGTGCGCTCCTCGGCCGACTTGACCTCCTGCTCGAGCTCGGCCTGCACCTGGCGCAGGTTGTTCTGCAAGCGGGCGATGGCCGCGTCGACCTCGTTCTTCTTCACCTCGGCCCGCCCGAGCTGGCCCGCCTCCTCCTCCTCGGCCTCGCGCTGGGCGTCCGACTCGGCGATCTCGGCGTCCTTGACCACGTTGGCGATGGCCTCGCGGCCGATGCTGTCGAGGTACGAGACGTCGTCGGCGACGTGCTGGATCTTGAGCGTGTCGAGGTGGATGCCCAGCTTGCGCAGGTCGTCGCTGGAGTCCTCCTGGAGCTGCTGGGCGAACTTCAGCCGGCTCTCGTTGACCTCCTCGGGGGTCAGCTTGGCGAGCACCTCGCGCAGGTGGCCCTCGAGGGTCTCCTTGGCGACCCGGCGGACCTCGTCGAGGTTCTGGCCCAGGAAGCGCTCGATGGCGTTGCCGATGACCCCCCGATCGCTGCTGATCTTGACGTTGGCGATGGCGCCCACGTTGAGCGCGATGCCGCCCTTCGAGTAGGCCCCCCGGATCGACAGGGGCACCTCGATGACGTTGAGGGTCATGCGATCGACGGTCTCGATGATCGGGAGGCGCCAGCCGCGCCCGCCGAAGACCAGCCGGAAGCCCCGGGTGCTGCCGTCGGAGAGCGCGTGCTGCCGCCCGGAGAAGATGAGCACTTCGTTGGGCGGGCAGATGTAGAGCAGGCTCTTGGCGATGGCGATGAGCAGCAACAGCCCCACCACCACCGCGATCGCGATGTAGACCTCGGTCATGACTCCTCCTCTGCCCCCTCGGGGGGCGGTTTGCGCGAACGGGCTGTCAGTCTCCCATCAGGGTCTCGCGGCGCACCACCCTGGCCTGGGCGCCGAGCATGTCGATGATCACGACGGGCGTGCCGGCGAGCAGCGGCTCGGGCTCGCTGCTCGTGGCGAGCAGATCGATCTCCTCGCCCCGCACCACGACCCGGATCTTGCCGGTGCCCCCGGGCCGGATCGAGACCCGCACCACCCCCTCGGCCCCCTGATAGTCGTTCAACCCGATGTGACCGTGGGCCTCGCCCTGCTTGAGCGCCCGCATGGCGTAGGCCATCGCCAGCCCGGCCACCAGCCCGGTGCCCCCCGCGGCGAGGCCGACCACCGGCTCGACGAGGCTGCCCAGCCAGGTCAGCAGGCCGCCGGTGATGCCGAAGCCGGCGGCGAAGTAGGTCCAGAAACGCAGGCTGAGGAAGGGCAACCAGATGCCTTCGGGATCGACCCCGTCCAGCGGGCCGCCGTGGGCGACGTCCACCTCGTGATCGAGGTCGTGGTCCACGTCCAGATCGACGTCGCCGTCCAGATCGAGGTCGACGTCGCCGTCCACGTCCAGATCGACGTCGTGGTCCAGCTCCAGATCGGCGTCGTGATCCCCGATGCCGCCGAGCGCGGACAGCACGATGAGCACGCCGCCGACGATACCGGCGATGAGATAGACGCTGAGCATGGGGGGACGGTAGCAACCCGTAGTCGGGGCCACAAGCGGTTCCCGACCGGGGCGTCAGGGTCGACGCGCTCGGGCCCCGGGGCTCAGCCCCAGCCGCGCAGGCGGGTCTCTTCGGAGCGGTACGAGGCCAGCGACTCGAGCACCACCTCGACCGCCCGCTTCGAGCCCTCGAAGCCCTCCACCTCGACCGCCTTGTTCTCCAGGGCCTTGTAGTCCTCGAAGAACCGCTGGATCTCGCGGAACATGTGGTTGGGGAGCTGCTCGATGTCGCTGTAGGTGTTGAACGCGGGATCGGTCACCTGCACCGCGATGATCTTGTCGTCGGCCGCGCCCTCGTCGAGCATGTGCATCACCCCGATGGCCCGGGCCTGCATGATGGCGAGGGGCACCACCGGCTCGTTGCCCAGCACCAGCACGTCGAGCGGATCGCCGTCGGGGCAGTACGATCGGGGCACGAAGCCATAATTCGCCGGATAGATGACCGACGAGTAGAGGATGCGGTCGACCCGCAGCAGCCCCGAGGGCTTGTCCAGCTCGTACTTCACCTTCGAGCCCTTGGGGATCTCGATGACGACGTTGAACGCCTCGGCGGCGGTGTCGGGGTTGTTGGGCAGATCGTGCCAGGGATGGGCCATGGTGTCCTCCGAGAGCCGCTCCAGAGAGCCGCGCGCGCCACCAGGACGCCCGAGGCCCCCTCCGGGTTGCGCCGGTTGCCCGGATGGGGCGGCTGGCGTACCGTCCGTCGCGGATCGGACGGGAGGCATCGATGGAGACCGAGCGGGACAGCTTCGCGGCCATGCGGGCGGCGGTGCAGGCGTTCCACGACAAGCACGACTTCGCCCACAACGGCGGCGAGGCGCTGCACTACCGGGTGGCGCTGATGGCCGAAGAGCTGGGCGAGATCTCGGCGGCGATCACCAAGGGGCGGCCGGTCGAAGAGATCGCCGAGGAGTGCGCCGATCTGCTCATCCTGCTCATCGGCACCGACATCTCGGCCGACTTCGACCTCGGGGCGGCTTTCTGGAAGAAGGTCGCCGCGCTGATGCAGCGCCCGGCGCGCACGGTGCGGGATCACGTCCGGGTGTCGGCCAGCTTCGGCGACGAGGGTTGACCGCGCCGGGGCGCCGGCTCAGGGCCGGCTGTCGGCGCTGCCCGGATGCCGGGGCAGGTGGGCCAGGGCGTAGCCCGCGCCGCCGTCCAGCGGCACGAACCGGATCTCGACCCGCCGGCGGCTGTCGATCCGCAGCGTGATCGGCCCGGTGCGGGCCTCACCCAGCGAGCGCACCGCCAGACGCCCCGGCTCGACCCCCTGCTCGACCAGCAGATCGGCCACCCGCAGCGCCCGCTCGCTGGCCAGCATGCGGTTGTCGCCCGAGAAGCCGACCGGGTCGGAGTAGCCGATGACCTCGACCGCCCGCTCGACGGTCAGCGTCGCGAGGCAGTCGGCGAGCATCGACAGCCGGGTGGTGTCGGCCGGGCCCGGTTCGGTGCCGCCGGCGTCGAAGTAGATGGTCGTCTCGCCGACGTCGCACGCGGCGTGCAGATCGCCGAGCAGCGCGCTCCGGGCCTCGGCGACGTGGGCCACGACCGCGCCGGGCAGCCCGTCGTCGGCCTGCCCGAGATCGGGGGTGGCGTGGCTCGAGTCGACGGCCCAGCCGAGGCTCGAGAGGGCGACGAGGCACGCGGTCAGAGCCATCCGATCACAGCGATGCATATGACACTCCATGACAATCCGTGGCAGTGGGTCGGTCGGGGTTCATCGGCGCGAGATGGGGGCCTGCTCGGCGTCCTGCAAGTGCCCGTCCCCGTCGCGATCGAAGACGAGGCGCAGGCCGTCGGCGACCTCGGCCCGGGTCAGCCGGCCGTCGCCGTCGCCGTCCCAGCCGCGGTCGAGCTGATCGATGATGACCCCCGCGGTGAACGCCTGGGGGTCGAGGTGCCCGTCCCCGTCGCGATCCCAGCGGGCGATGGTCTCGGGGTCGGGGTCGCCGGGCAGCCAGGCCCGGGCCGCCTCGAACTCGGCGGCGCTGAGCGTGCCGTCGTCGTCGTGATCCGCCATCTCGAACAGCCCCCGGGCGAACTCGGCGGGATCGATCAGCGCGTCGCGGTCGACGTCCCACCGGGGCAGGCCGATGCGGGCGGCGACGATCTGGGCGGCGTCGGGTCTGGGTCTGGCCTCGACGGCGGCCGGCGGCGGTTCGGCCCGGCTCTCGACGGTCGGGGCCGGAGGCAGCGGGGCCAGCGCCGCGCGGTCGGCGGCGGCGGGGGCCGGGCGGGCGGTGTAGCCGACGACGCAGCCGGCGGCGAGGGCGAGGGCGACGGGGAGCGAGAGCGTGATGGGGTTCATGGGGGCCTCCGGTGTGCGGGGAACGCCCCGATCTACAGCAAACCCCGTACCCACCCGCCAGGCCGCATTCCTGCGTCGCGCGCCGGGGCAAAAAGACCCGAGCGGGGGCCCGCCGGGTCCGAAAGGGTCGCCCGGAGCCCCGCGGGCCGTGGGCTGGAGCACCCACCGGCGCGGGGTCCGAGCCCCGCCGTTGACACGACCCGGGCGACAGGCCAACGTGTGGCCGGAGGTGTCGAATGGCCGACGACCAGGACGACCTCGGCGCGCTTCTCGATGCGCTCGCGCGCGGTCGCCCGCTCGACGTCGACGTCTTCCAGCGCCTGTTCCCCCCCGACTTCGCCCACCGCACGCTGACCCGGGTCGAGCAGCTCCGGGCGATGCTCGCCGAGCGGGAGGCGGTCGACCCCCGCTTCGACCCCGGCGACACCCTCATCGACCAGCCCGACGGCGACCCCGACTACCCGCTGCTCACCCCGCTGGGCCAGCACCCGCGCTACGGCCTCGGCGAGCTGCTCGGCGCGGGGGGCGTGGCCGAGGTGTACGTGGCGCTCGACCGCCGCCTGGGGCGCTCGGTGGCGCTCAAGGCCCTGCGCCCCGAGGTCGGCGAGCAGCGGCGCAACCGCCAGCGCTTCGTCGCCGAATCCCAGACCACCGCCCGCCTGGCCCACCCGGGCATCATCCCGGTGCACGACGCGGGCAAGCTGGCCGACGGGCGCCTGTTCTTCACCATGCGCCGGGTGCAGGGGCGCACGCTGCGGGACGTGGTCGACGCGCTGCGGGACGGCGACCCGATCACCGCCGGTCAGTTCCCCGCGCCCCGGCTGGTGTCCATCTTCCAGCGGGTGTGCATGACGGTGGCCTACGCCCACGACCAGGGCATCATCCACCGCGACCTCAAGCCGGAGAACATCCTCATCGGCACCTACGGCGAGGTCTACGTCGCCGACTGGGGCCTCAGCCGACCGTTCGACGAAGAGGCCGACCCCGAAGACCGCCTGACCCGCGAAGGCGAGGCCATCGGCACGCTGTACTACATGGCGCCCGAGCAGGCCTGCGGCGAGCTGGAAGACCAGGGCCCGGGCATCGACGTCTGGGCCCTGGGGGTCATCCTCTACGAGCTGTTGAGCCTCGAGCGCCCGTTCGTCGGGCGATCGATCATCAACCTGGTCTACGTCATCGCGACCGATCCGCCGCGCCCCATCCGCGAGGTGACCCCGCCCGAGCGGGCGCTGCCCGACGCGCTCGTCGAGCTGATCGACGAGGCGCTGATCAAAGAGGTCGCCGAGCGCACGCTGACCGCCAAGGGCATGGCCGACCGCATCTCGGCGTGGCTCGACGGGATCGAGGCCGACCGCCGGCGCAAGTCGCAGGCCACCGCCCGGCTCGCCGAGGCCCGGGCCGAGGCCGGCCGGTTCCGCGCGGCGTACGCCGAAGCCGAGCAGGCCGACGCCGCCGTGCGCGCCGAGCGGGTGCTGCTGGCGGGCGACGCGCCCGAGAGCGCCCGCATGGCCCTGTGGAGCCGGGCCCGGCAGAGCGAGCTGGCCCGGCTCGAGGCCGAGCGGCAGCGGGTGGCGGCGATCGACCTCGCGATGCAGGCCATCGAGACCTGGGAGACCGACGAAGCCCACCAGCTCGTCGCCGATCTGTCCTGGCATCGGGCCGAGGCGCTGCGGCGGCAGGGGGATCCGGTGGCCGCGGTGCCGTTCGAGACGCTCGCCCGACGCCACGACCGGGGCCGGCTGGCCGATCGCCTCGCGCCCGGCGGGCGGCTCGAGATCGCGCACGGCGGCGCGGCGATCCGCATCCTGGCTCAGATCCCGATGGGGCCGCTGCGGGTCGACCGTCCGATCGAGGCCGCCGACGGCCGGCTGCCCACCGGCAGCTACGTGATCGAGGCCCGCGGGGCGGGGCGGCTGGCGGCGCGGGTGCCGGTGTGCGTGCAGGGCAACGGGATCCACCGGGTGCGGATCCGGCCCCCGGCGGACAGCGTCGGCCCGTCGTGGGTCTACGTGCAGGGGGCGGACGCCGAGCTCGGCGGTGACCCCGACGCGCCCCGGGCGCTGCCGCCGACCCGGGTGCGGATCGACCCGCTGCTCATCGGGCGCCACCCGATCACCGTCGCCGAGTACCGGGCATTCCTCGACGCGCTCGCCGAGCGCGACCCCGACGCCGCCGCCCGCCACACGCCCCGGTTCGAGGCCCGGGGCGCCGACGCCGGCCGGCAGCCCGTGGTCGGCGTCGACCTCGCCGCCGCCCGGGCGTACTGCCGCTGGCGCAGCCTGCGCGACGGGGCCGAGGTGCGGCTGCCGACCGAGCACGAGTGGGAGTACGCCGCCCGGGGCGCCGACGGGCGCCGGTTCCCGTGGGGCGACGGCTTCGACCCCGCGCTGTGCCGGATGGCCGCCGGATCGGGCGAGGGCCCGGGTCCGGTGGGCGGGCACCTCCGGGACCGCAGCCCGTTCGGCGTCATCGACCTCGCCGGCCGGGTGCGGGAGTGGACCGCCAGCCCGGCGGACGCCGGCGCGGGCCGCTTCGTCCTGCGGGGCGGCAGCCACCGCGATCCGGCCCCTGCCTGCCGCGCCGCCGCCCGTCGATTCGCCAACGCCGACACCGCCGACGACGCGACGGGCTTCCGCGTCGTGCGCGCCCTGGCCCCGCCGAACGCCGCCGCAGATCGGGCCCGCTGACCCGATCGAGCGCCCCGCTGAAACACCGCGCCCCCCTGCCCGCGCCCCCCTGCCCGCGCACCCCTGCGTGCGCCGCGCGCGCAGGGGGTCATTCGCCCCCCTGACCGGCCCCGCGGCCCGTAATGCCCCGCCTCGTCGGCCATCGAACCGCCGGAGCCCGCATGGCGCGGTCCCGGCGAACGTGGCACGCGCATTGCTTCAGAGTGTTTCACCGTCCACCCGGATGTTGCTGGCCAAAACGGAGGTGATGATGTCCTGTGCGAGCCCCAAGCTGTCTCTGATCTCATGGGCGTGTAGCCTGCTCTGCCTCGCCGCGTGCGCGCCGGCGGATCCCATCGAACCCATCGGCACCCAGCGCGCGGCCCAGCTCAGCGGCGGCCCGGGGGTCAGCGTCTACGACTTCGAGGTCGACGGCGCCCGGGTGGGCGCGGTGCTCGTCACCGACGGCGCCTTCGGCGGCGGCTACGCCGACCAGTACGAGTTCTGGCTGTGGGATCCGGCCGCGACGGCCGACATCCGCGACGGCGACATCACCGACTTCACCATCAAGGTCTCGTGGCGCAGCGACGACTGGGACGCCGCGGCGGCCTCGACCTTCGAGTCGGGCACCAACGGCTGGACCGCCTTCGCCATCCCCCGGCTCTTCGACCTGCAATCCGAACCGCGCTGGGCCTGGAGCTACGAGCCCTACGAGCGCTACGCCTTCGAGATGGTCGCGCCCGCCTGGGGCGCGGCGCAGGGGGACATCCGCTACTACCTCGAGATGGACTTCCAGCCGGGCTCCGACATCCCGTCGATGGAGTGGCTGGTGGACGCCGACGACATCAAGACCTACTACAGCAGCGAAGACAGCGACGAGGACGCCGACGAGGACAGCGACGAGGGCAACGACGAGGGCGGCGGCAGCAACTGGACCCTGCCCCCCGAGGCCGCCGCCGACGCCACCCGGTGGGAGGTCCGCCTCACCGAAGACACCACCCTCACCCGGGTCAGCCTCGCCTGGGCCTACGAGCTGAAGACGACCTACCCGCCGCAGTGAGGGTGCGCGCGGCAGCCTCCGGCCGCGCCCCGACATGCCCCCCCCGCTCGCTCCGATCCCATCCCCATCTCACCTTCATGGCCCAGGCATCACATGGGCCGCGCCTGCGCGCGGACCCCCCTCGACGCCCACGCCGCCCGAGCCCCCCGATCACCGCGAGCCCCGTCAGCCCTGCCAGGCCTCGGCCTCGGCCGCCGTCAGCGGGCGCACCAGGCGCAGCCCGATCGACGAGAACCGCCGCTCCGGCGGATCGGCATAGCGCGCCGCCGCCCGGGCCCCGGCGCTCGTCGTGCTCCACGCCGCGCCGCGCACCGCGCGCAGGCCGGGCGCATCCATCGCCGCCGGCTCGACGACCAGTCGATCGGCGACGACCGTCGAACCGCCGGGCAGCCACCGGTTGACGCACCACGTCCGCACGTTGCCCGCCAGCCCCCGCACCCCGAACGGCCCGGTGTCGTGGGCGTTGGCCCCCACCGGGCGCCGACCGGGCGTCTCGGCGTCGAAGCTGTCGAGCACCACCGCCCACTGGGGCAGCGCGTGATCGCCCCACGGGCGGAAGCGACCGTCGACGCCGCGGGCGGCCTTCTCCCACTCGAACTCATCGGGCAGGCGCCACCCGCGGCCGGTGCGGCTCCGCACCCAGCCGGCGAACGCCATCGCCGAGCGCCAATCGACGCGGTTGATGGGCAGCTCGGGGTTCTGGAAGCGCCCCCCGTCGTGCTCGGCCGGATCGGCCGTCAGCGCCAGGGTGCCATCGGGGAAGCGGTGCAGCAGGCTCGACTGATTGCTCATATCGGCCGGCTGGGTGTGGGGGGCCAGCGAATCGGCCACCGGGAACCCCTGCCGGGTGGCCACATCGGCCAGGAAGCCCAGCCACTCGCGCACGGTCACCGGATCGCGCCGCATGACGAAGTCCTCGACCCAGATCCGCCGCCGGGGCGGCGCGTCGGGCGCGAGCGGATCACCCCCGACCACACACCACCCGCCCGGCACCAGGATGTCGCCCTCGTCCATGCCATCCACCGGCGGCAGCACCAGCGGGCGGGGCCGGGACTCGCCGGGCCCCAGCCGATGCCAGGTCTCGCCCCGCTCGACCACCAGCGGCAGGCGCACCGGGTGGTGCCCCTCGGCCCGGGCGAGCAGCAGGTAGCTGCCGTGCTCCACGTCCCACCGGCAGCGAGGCCCGACAGCGCAGTCCCCCGTCGGCCGGGCGACGAGCCGGCGATCGATCTCGACGAAGCGCATCAGCTCCACCCGAGCGCCGGGCGGGTGCACCTGCACCTCGATGCGCCCCCGGCCCTCGAGGAAGGGCCGATGTCGGGCCCGGGCGTGCACCGACAGCAGCGCCTCGCCCCGGGCGACCGCCGCCGGGCGCCGCTCGGCCTCGGCCGCGCGGATGCGATCGACGTAGTGATCGGCCAGCCGCTCGTGGGCCGCGTCCAGATCGGGGTCGAGGTTCAGCGCCGCCCGCAGATCCTGCTTCCAGACCGCCTCGGCCTGCTCGGCCAGCAGCCGCCGCTCGGCCGCCCGATCCTCCAGGGCCCAGATGGGGCGCCACGCGGCGACCGTCGCGTGCGGCTCGAGGGCCGCCGCCAGCTCCACCGCCCGCCGGCGATCCTGCTCGGCCTTGAGCCGCAGCGCCACCACGTCCGGCTGGCGGGCGTCGGCCGCCCGGACCCGCGCCAGGGCCCGGGCGTGGCGCCGCGCCCCATCCAGCCAGGCGTGCAGAGCCTCGGCGAAGACCGCCGCGTCGGCCAGCCGCTCGGCGGGGTCGAAGCGGCGGGCCGCCCGGCACAGCTCCACCAGCTCGCCCGGCAGGCACTCCGCCCGGGGGCCGGCCCGCTCGAGCACCGTGGGCACCGGCTCGACGCCGTTCAGCGCGGGCCACGGGGGCCCCGTCTCGTGATCGAAGGGCGCCTTGCCGGCCAGGATCTCCAGCAGCAGCCCGCCCAGGCCCCACAGATCCGTCACCGGCCCGTAGGCCCCCAGCCGGGCCGCCTGCTCGGGCGCCATGTAGTTCGGCGTGCCGGCGAAGCCCTCGCTCGGCGCGTCCTCCAGCAGATACTCGATCGAAGTCGTCGCCGCGGCGAAGGCCCGGGCCAGCCCCCAGTCCATCACCTGGACCTCACCGAAGGTCCCGACCATCACGTTGGCCGGCTTGATGTCGCAGTGCACCACCCCCTGCTGGTGAGCGTAGGCCACCGCCTCCGACAGGCGCAGCAGCACCTCGACGAGCCGGCGCAGGCTGACGCCATCCTCGGTGATCTGCCACCCGTCGGCCCCCTGCGCCGCGTGGAAGGCCGCCACCACCTGCCCCAGCGTGCGCCCCCGCACCAGGCGCATCGTGAACCACGCCCGCCCGTCGTCCAGCTCGCCCCGATCGTGCACCGGGATGATCGCCGGGTGCTCCAGCCGGGCGGTGAGCGACGCCTCCCGCTGGAAGCGGGTCAGCGAGCGGGCGTCCGAGCGGGTCGACAGCTTGAGGGCCACGTCGCGTTCGAGGCGCAGATCGCGCACCCGGTACACCTCGCCCAGCCCGCCCGACGCCAGGTGGTCGCCGAGGGCGTAGCGGGTCGCGATGATCGGCGGCGGAGGCCCGACCGGCGGGCGGCCCTCAGCGTGCCCCATCGTGGTGGCCAGCGGATCAGCGTGGGGTGTGTACACGGCGTGCTCCTCGGCCCGTGACGCTTCGAACGATGCCCGTCACCGGTGAACCGTGACGCCCGACGACGCGAACCCCTGTCAATCGAATCGACCCCCGGGTAGGCTGCCCCGTCGCCGGAGCGCTCCGGCAGCGAAACGAGGTGACGCGCCGATGGACGAACCGGGTCTGCTCAGCCGCGGGCTGCTGATCGCCGCCGTATTGGGGGCCGGCGCGATGCTGCTCATGAACACCTGCGCCATCGACCGCATCGAGCGGCAGGTCATCGACACCCGCGAGCAGGTCGAGGCCATCGACAAGAAGCTCGACCGCATCATCAGCAGCCGCCCGGCGCGGGGCCCGGTCGCGGCCACCGGCAGCGGCGACTGCCAGCCCGGCGAGGCGCTCGACGTCGAGGCCGTCGGCTGGGGCGACCGGGCCGCCGCCGTGCGCTGCGTCGAAGGCGCCGCCGCCGGCGCGCCGCGCACGCTCCAGGAGAAGCCCCGGCCCCAGGGCGACCACTACGTCAACCGGCGCACCCAGCCCCCCAGTTCGATCAACCGCTACACCACCAACGAGGGCGACGCCCGGCGCATCGCGATGCAGGTGCTCGACTCGCTGATGGCGCTCGACCACGCCGACCCCTCGCAGGTCGTGCCGGCGCTGGCCGTCGAGTGGTCGATCAGCGACGACCAGCTCAGCTACACCTACCGGCTGCGCCGGGGCGTGCTCTTCGCCGACGGGCGCCCGTTCACCGCGGCCGACGTCGCCTTCAGCTTCGCGGTGATGCGCGACCCGCAGGTCAAGGCCGACCACCTGCGGGCCTTCTTCGAAGACGTCGAAGCCCTCGAGACCCCCGACCCGCACACCGTCGTGGTGCGCTACCGCAAGCGCTACTGGGCCGGGATGTACCGGGTCGGCCTCAGCCTGCCCATCCTCAACAAGGGCTGGTACGAAGAGATGCTGCCCCGCTTCGCCGAGCGCTACGGCGTCGAGACCTTCGCCACCACGCCGGGCACCCCCGGCTTCGGCGAAGTCTTCAACAAGACCCGCTTCCCCTGCCCCGGCACCGGCCCGTACTACTTCCCCGGCGACCGCTACGAGCCCGACGCCGGCGGCGTCGAGCTGGTCCAGAACCCGTTCTACTGGGGCATCCAGGTGCACCCCGAGCGGCACAACATGGAGAAGCACCGCTGGATCTACATCAGCGATCCGGTCGCCGCCTTCGAGGAGTTCCGCAAGGGCACCTTCGACGTCAGCGTCGTCGATCACGCGCAGTGGGAGGGCGAGCTGAAGGACGACCCGACCATCGAGCGCATCGCCGAGCACCACGTCTACGACCACATGGGCCTGGGCCACTCGGCGATCACCTGGAACAACCGCGAGCCGCCGTTCGACGACGCCCGGGTGCGGCGGGCGATGGTGCACCTCATCGACCGGGCGTGGATGCTGCGCGAGATCGAGCGGGGTCACGGCAACATCGCGGTCGCCAACTCCAAGCGCATCTACCCGACCTACGGCGACCTCGAGCCCCTGCCCTACGACCCCGAGAAGGCCCGGGCGCTGCTCGCCGAGGCGGGGTGGGCCGACACCGACGGCGACGGGGTGCTCGACAAGGGCGGCGAGCCCTTCCAATTCGAACTCAAGGTCGGCTCGAGCCGCCCGATCTACACCCAGACCGCCGGGCTGCTCGAAGACGCCTGCAAGAAGGTCGGCATCCGCATGACCCTGCGCACGCTGGAGTGGGCCACGTTCGTGCAGGACTTCTACGACCGCAACTTCGACGCGGCCATGCTCTACCACTCGTTCAGCGACCCGTTCATCGACAACTACGAGTACTACCACTCGTCGCAGGACATCCCCAACGGGGGCAACGCGCCCGGCTGGCACAACGACGAGGCCGACGCCCTGCTCGAAGCCATGCGCACCGAGTTCGACCGCGAGAAGCGGGTCGAGATGTTCCACCGCTTCAACCGCATCTTCCAGCAAGAGCAGCCCCGCACGCTGCTGCTCGAGGCCAAGGTCGGGGTGCTGATCAACAAGCGCTTCGAAGACGTCGAGATCCTGCCGGTGGGCCTGCGGGCCGACCGGTGGTGGGTGAAGCCCGAGAACGTGAAGTACCGGTAGCGCCGACCGCATGAAGGCCTATCTGCTCAAGCGGCTGCTGGCGACGATCCCGACCCTGTTCGGGATCACGCTGATCACCTTCCTGCTCATCCGCATGGCGCCGGGAGATCCGGTGGCGAGCCGGTTCGACCTGAGCGGCGGCGGCGGCCCGGGCATGGACGGCGGCGGATCACAGGACGCCGACCGGCTGCAAGACACCGCCCGGGCCAAGAAGCTGCTGCTGGGCATGGTGCGCCACGACACGACCGCCCACCACTGGCGACCGGGCGACCTCGCCCAGGCCGCCGAGGCCGACGTCGCCCCCCTGCCCGAGCCCACCCGCCTCGGGGCCTTCGGCGAGTGGCTCCAGGCGGTCGCCGTCGACCCCTCCGGCGACCGCATCTGGGTCGGCGGCCTCGATCGGGTCGTCGTCGCGCTCGACCCCACCGGCGACGAGCGGCTGCGCCTCGACGGCCACGAGGCGCCCATCCGCAGCCTCGCCGTGGCCGCCGACGGCACCCTCGCCTCGGCCGACGACGCCGGCCACGTGCGCCTGTGGCAGCCCGACGGCCGCCCCCGGGCCCACATCGAGACCGGCGCCCCGGCCACCGAAGTGATCTTCCTCGATCCCCAGACGCTCCTGATCGCCGGGCGGGACGGTGTCATCCGCTCCCACGCCGTCGATGGCACCCCCGGCCCCAGCTACCGGGGCCACATCGGCGCGGTCTACGCCCTCGCCCCCGACGGCCACGGCGGCTTCTGGTCGGGCGGCGTCGACCGCGTGCTGCGCCGGTGGACCCCCGGCGCCGAGGCCCCGGCGCTGACCGACGAGCGCCACGGGCAGGCCATCACCGACATCGCCGTCGCCGGGCAGGCCGTGCTGACCGCCTGCGACGACCGCCGGGTGCGGCTCTTCCCCGCCGACCCCGGCCCCGACCGGCTCGACGGCCCCCCGGTCGCGCTGGGCGATCCGACCGTCTTCGAAGGCCACTACAAAGGCGTCGGCGCCGTCGCCTTCGACGCCGCCGGCCGCGTCTGGAGCGGCGGCCGGGACGAGACCGTGCGCCTGTGGGACGCCGAGACCGGCCGCCAGCTCGCCGAGAGCCCCTACAACCCGGGCCGGGTGCGGGCCCTCGCCCCGCTCGACGGGGGGGTCATCGCCGTCGGCGACGCCTGGATCGAGGTGCCCCTCGTCACCCAGTACATCGCCTGGCTCGGGCGCACGCTCACCTTCGACTTCGGCCGCTCCTTCGCCGACGACGAGCCCGTGCTGCGCCTCATCGGCCGGGCGCTGCCCATCACCCTCGGCCTCAACGCCCTGGCCATCGGCATCATCTACCTCGTCTCGATCCCCATCGGCATCCTCGCCGCGGTGCGCCGGGCCGGCTGGTTCGACAACATCAGCAGCGTGGTGCTCTTCCTGCTGTACTCCATCCCCAACTTCTGGCTGGCCACCCTGCTGATCATGTTCCTCAGCTCGGAGCGCAACCTGAACATCCTGCCCTCGGCCGGGCTCGCCTCACCGGGCGAAGGCGACCTGAGCTACTTCCCCTGGCTGTGGGACCGGATCCTGCACCTGGTGCTGCCGGTCACGGTGATGGTCTACGCCGGCTTCGCCAGCCTCTCGCGCTACGTGCGCACCTCGATGCTCGAGGCGCTGGGGCAGGACTACGTGCGCACCGCCCGGGCCAAGGGCCTGCGCGAGCGGGTCGTCGTGCTCAAGCACGCCTTCCGCAACGCGCTGGTGACCATCGTGACCCTGGTGGCCAACCTGCTGCCCCGGCTCTTCGGGGGATCGCTCATCATCGAGGTCATCTTCAGCATCAACGGCATGGGCAAGCTGGCGTTCGACTCGATCCTCAGCCGGGACTACCCGGTGATCATGGCGATCACCACCCTCGCCGCGGTGCTCACGCTGCTCGGCATCCTCATCAGCGACCTGCTCTACGGGGTGGTCGACCCCCGGGTGAAGGTGGACCGATGAGCGCGCCGACCCCGCCCGCGCAGCCGGCCGATCCGCCGCCCGGCGAAGACATCGTCGACGCGGTCGCCCCCGCCCGCCCCTCG
Organism: bacterium; assembly: GCA_030426085.1. Taxonomy (GTDB): domain Bacteria; phylum Myxococcota_A; class Bradymonadia; order UBA7976; family UBA1532; genus JACKDM01. The sequence continues at coordinate 124,616 of JAUHYW010000021.1, forward strand.
CAGAGCTTCGGGGCCCAGGTCTGGCGCGGGCTCAAAAAAGACCCCGCCGGCCTCGTCGGCATGGGCGGCATCGCGCTGCTGCTCGTCGTGGCGCTGCTCGCCCCGCTGCTGGCCAACGACCGCCCGATCGTCTGCAAGTACGACGGCGACATCAAGTTCCCGGCGGTGGCGACCTACGTCGACACCTGGGTGCCCTGGCGCGACCTGCAATTCGCCATCAAAGGCATCCGCATCGGCGACGCGCTGCCGTTCAGCGACTTCGACCCCGACCTCGGCGACCGCACCTGGAAGGCGGTCGCCGACAGCGCCGAGATGGAGTGGGCGCTGTGGCCGCCCATCCCGTGGAGCCCGCGCCAGTTCGACAAAGAGAACCTCAAGCAGCCGCCGGGCGAGGCCCACGTCCTCGGCACCGACGACCAGGGGCGGGACGTGCTCGCCCGGCTCATCCACGGATCGGTCGTCGCGGTGCTCGTCGGGGTCGTCTCGATGGGCATCGCCTGCCTCATCGGCATCACCCTCGGGCTGCTCGCCGGCTACTACGGGGGCAAGGTCGACCTCGTGCTCAGCCGCGTCACCGAGATCGTCATCTGTTTCCCGGTGCTCTTCCTGATCATCACCGTGATCGCGTTCCTGCCGCCCTCGGTGCTCAACATCATGATCGTCATCGGGCTCAGACGGTGGACCGGCATCTTCCGCCTCATCCGGGGCGAGGTCTTCGTCGTGCGCCAGCAGGAGTACGTCACCGCCGCCGAAGCCCTCGGCGTCCCCCCGCGCAGCATCCTGTTCCGCCACATATTGCCCAACGCCGTCGCCCCGGTCTTCGTCACCGTCGCCTTCGGCATCGCCGGGGCGGTGCTCGTCGAGACCTCGCTGTCGTTCCTCGGCTTCGGCGACCCCTACGCCCCCTCGTGGGGCGAGGTCGTCATGCAGGGCCGGCGCTACGTCAGCCAGGGCCTGTGGCACCTGACCGTCTTCCCCGGGCTGTGCATCTTCGCCACCCTCACCGCCTTCAACCTCTTCGGCCAGAGCCTGCGGGACGCCATGGATCCCAAGCTGCGCCGATGACCCCCACCGAGGATCCCATGAGCGACCGCGCCCGCCCCGAGAAGCCCGCCACCTTCTGGGACAAGCGGGGCGAGGGCCACCCCGGCCCGTGGGACACCATCGTCATCGGCTCGGGCATGGGCGGCATGACCGCCGCCGCCATGCTCGCCGAGTTCGGCCACAAGGTGCTCGTGCTCGAGCAGCACTACGTGCCCGGCGGCTTCACCCACACCTTCAAGCGCAAGCGCTGGCAGTGGGACGTCGGGGTGCACGCCATCGGCGAGGTCACCGAGCGCAGCCTGCCCGGCCGCATCCTCGGCCGGCTGACCCAGGGGCAGCTCGAGTGGGCCTCGCTCGGCGAGCACTACGAAGAGTTCTACTTCCCCGGCGACGTACGCATCGACTTCCCCGCCACCCGCCAGGGCTTCCGCGACGCGCTCGTGGGGCAGTTCCCCGGCGAGGTCGAGGCCATCGACCGCTACTTCGAACTCGTGCGCGAGGTCGGCCGCTCGATGCGGGGCTACTACATGGCCCGGCTCGCCTCGGGCCCGCTGGCCATGCCCGCCGACCTCATCCTGGCCCGCAAGGCGCGCAAGTTCTTCTCCCAGACCACCGCCGAGGTCATCGCATCGCTCACCGACGACCCCCGCCTGCGCACCGTCTTCGCCGCGCAGTGGGGCTACTACGGCTCGACGCCGAGCCGCTCGTCGTTCGCGATGCAGGCGCTGACCGTGCGCCACTTCATGCGGGGGGCCTACTACCCCGTCGGCGGATCGGGCGAGATCGCCCGCCACCTGCTGCGCCGGGTCGCCGAGGCCGGCGGCTGGACCCGCATCCGGGCCGACGTCGACGAGATCATGGTGCACCGCGGCCGGGCCGTCGGGGTGCGGCTCGTCGGCGGCGAAGAGATCCGGGCCGACCGGATCGTCAGCGCCGCCGGCGTCATGTCGACCCTGCACCGCCTGCTGCCATCCGACGCCCTCGGCGACTGGGCCGACCCCATCCGGGCCCTGCGCCCGGCCTCGGCCCACGTCTGCCTGTACCTCGGCTTCGAAGGCGACATCACCCCCACCGGCGCCGGCTCGGCCAACAAGTGGTTCTGGCACACCTGGGACACCGAGCACGACGCGTGGCGGGTGGCCCCCGGCATGGACGGCGACTTCGAAGACGCGCCCATCCTCTATTGCAGCTTCCCCAGCCTCAAGGACCCCCACCACGACCCGGGCCCCGACCAGCTCCACACCGGCGAGGTGGTCACCTTCGTGCCCTACGAGGTCTTCGACGGCTTCCGCGACGGCAAGTGGATGAAGCGGGGCGAAGCCTACGATGCCTTCAAGGAGAAGATGCAGGCCTCGCTGCTGAAGCAGTACCTGCGGCACATGCCCGACATCGAGCCCCACATCCGCCACGCCGAGCTGGGCACCCCGCTGAGCACCGAGCACTTCGTGCGCCCGATGAAGGGATCGATCTATGGCATCGAACCCACCCCCGACCGCTTCGCCTGCAAGTCGCTGCGCCCCAAGTCACCCATCCCCGGGCTGTACTTCGCCGGCAGCGAGGTCAGCGGAGTCGGCGTCGTCGGGGCGATGATGGGCGGCGTGCTCGGCGCGGCGGCGGTCGAGCCCCGGGCGGGCATGAAGTTCATCCGCGAGATGTGACCCGGGCCCGGCCCGACCCCACGGGCCGCTTCCCCGCCGACCCGAGACCCGGTACCTTCGAGACACCCGCGCCGCCGGCGACCGGCGCGGGCCCGCTCGACCGGGAGACCACCATGCCTCGCCCGACCCGCCTCGCCCCGCTGGCGCTCACCGCGCTCGCCGCGCTCGCCTGCGACGACGAACAGACCCCATCCACCTGGTCCGACGACCTGATCCCATGCGACGCCCGCGAAGCCGACTGCGCCCGGACCCTCGCCCGGGGCCTCGCCGCGGTGCACGGCGTGCCCTGGCCCGACGACGTACGCATCGACATCACAGTCATCGAAGACATCGAGTACGCCCCCCTGCCCGCCCCCTGGTGGAGCGCGCACTTCCAAGCGCTGCCCACCCCGTTCGACGGCCTCGACGACCCCCCGGCCGGCCTGCCCCGCCCGGTGGGCGCCGTGCGGCGGTTCGGGCGCGCGGCCTACGAATTCCGGATCTACGACGACGTGCGAGGCGACGACGCCCTGCGCCACCGCCTGGGCTTCATCCGGGGCATGAGCCGCCACCTGCGGGCGCAGATCACCCCCGGCGCCGCCGTCGACCGCTATAGCCCATGGCCCACCGTGCGCGCCTCGCGATACGCCTTCCAAGAGGCCATCGCCCAGCTCGTCGAGCTCGCGATCCAGCGGGCCGCCGCCGGCGAAGACCCGTGGGCCTTCTCGCCCGCCGAGCGGAACCTGACCCGGGGCGTGCTCGAAGACACCCAGAGCACCGAGGCCCGCGCGCTCGACCTGCTGCTCGACGCCCACGACCCCGGCGCGCCCCGGGCGACCCTCGTCGACCTGCTCGGCGAATTCGGCGCCGCGTGCCTGCCCGCGATCGAGTCCGGCGACCCCGGAGGCTGCCACATCGCCCGGGCCGACGCGCCGCGCCCCATCGACGGCTTCTACGCCCGCAGCGCCGACGCCGCCGACAGCGCCATCGCCCGCGAAGCCCTCATCCCCGGGGGACACCCCGGCGCCGGGTACGCCGCCGCGCTGAGCGCGCACCTCGGCCGCGACTGGCACCGGGCCGACGGGATCGGCGTGCGGCAGGACCTCTTCGCCTTCGCCACCCCGGGCGACGCGGAGGGCTTCTTCACCGCGCTGGCCCGGGCCGCCGAGGCCGACGGCTGGGAGGCCGACGGCCCCGGCCGCTGGCTGGGAGACGACGGCCCGCTGACCGACCGGGCGCTCGAGCTGCGCATCGAGCGCGACCGGGTCACGCGGATCTCGGGCCCGGCCGACCTCGACCTCGGCCCGTTCTTCGACGACGCCCGCGGCGTCTCGGTGAGCCGCTTCGTCGAGCCCGCGCCGCTGCCCGACATCGAGTGCGCGTCCGCGGCGGCGCCGTGCGACGCGCGGGCCGCCTGCTGCCGACAGGCGCTCGTGCGCGAGACCGAGAGCCTGCTGCGCGGCCGCATCGGCCCGCTCGACATGCAGGCCTACGACCCCGAGACCTCGGTCGACATGTACCTCGGCCCCCGGTGGGCCCTCGACCGCTTCGGCGAGCGCATCACCGCCCTCGTGCGCTTCGCCACCGGCGTCGACCACACCCTGCGGGCCGACACCGACGCGGCCACCGAAGAGCAGGCCCGGCGCGTCCTCGCGTGGTACCAGCCCGACCTGCGGCAGGTGGTGATGATCGTCGGCGACGACCGCGACCTCGAGCAGGAGGCCCGCACCGTGGTGCACGAGCTGGCCCACGCGTGGCAGGACGAGCACTTCGGCATCGGCGCCCGGCGCCTCGTCGCCCGGGCGCAGTCATCCGACGCCGAGGCGGCCCTCGTCGCCGTCGTCGAGGGCCACGCCCAGCTCGTGATGAGCGCCTTCTCGGCCCGGCAGCAGTCCATCGAGCCCGAAGACGCCGACTGGGACGGCTTCGCCGACACCCTCACCGCCGAGATCGCGCCCGGCCTCGACGACATGGACGAGCCCGCCCGGGAGGGCGACCCCTGGCTGCCCTACGTCGGGGGACAGGCCCACGCCGCCCGCAACGCCGCCCTGGCCATCGCCCGCCGCGACCCGGCCCCGCTCACCGCCGCCGCCGAACCCATCGCCGCGCCGCCGCCGAGCACCGCCGCGCTGCTCGGCGAGATCTACGACCGGGGCGCGGCCACCCGCCTGCCATCCTCGCTGCCCACCGGCGCCGCCGACCCGCCCGCCGGCCTGCGCCTCGCCCACCGGGCCCCGGTCGGCGCCTGGGCCCTGGCCCTGCGGCTCACCGGCTCCATCGGCGCCGAAGACGCCTTCGACCGCACGCTGCCCCTGACGATGGCCCACGAGGCGGTGCTGCTGACGACCGACGACGCGCCCATCCTGTGGTTCGAGGCCCGCACCGCCGGCGACCTCGACCGGCTGTACGACGCGCTCGACGCCTGGGGCGCCGATCTGGCCGAGCGGGCCGATCACGTCTACGCCCTGGCGCTGGCCCCCGACCGCATCACGCTGGCGGTGGCCCCCGACGAGGGGCTGATCGAGGCGGTGATGGCGACGGTCGAGGTGCGGTAGCCGGGCCGGCGCGAGACCGCGCGGGCGCCCCGCTCGTCGCCCGGCCCGTCCATCGCCGTCGGAGCGCGGCCGCTGCTCGCCGATCAGGCGTCGCCCCCCGCATTCGCCGCAGCCGCTGTTCATCGACAAGGGGTCGCACCCCGCATTCCGCCGCGGCCGCTGCTCGCCGATCGGGGGTCGCACCCCGCATTCCGCCGCGGCCGCTGCTCTTCGACAGAGGTCGCCCCCCGCCTTCCGCCGCGGCCGCTGCTCTTCGACAAGGGGTCGCACCCCGCATTCCGCCGCGGCCGCTGCTCGCCGAGCGGGGGGTCGCACCCCGCATTCCGCCGCGGCCGCTGCTCTTCGACAGAGGTCGCCCCCCGCCTTCGGCCGCAGCCGCTGCGCGCCGACAGAGGCCGCCCCCCGCCTTCCGCCACAGCCGCTGCGCG
>JAUHYW010000109.1 GCA_030426085.1 bacterium
CGGTGCCCCGGGCGTCGGGCAACCGGGCCCCCGCGCCGCCCCCGGCGCCCGCCCCGGCGGGCCCCACCGCCGCGCCGCCCCCGCCGGTCTCGATCTCGACCGACGCCGAGGGCGCGATGGCCGCGCTGCACCAGCAGCTCGCCGACTTCCTCGACGCCCACGGCCTGTCGAACCCCGAGGCCTACCGCCCGGGTCAAGGCATCGACGAGGTCACCTGGAAGCGGCTCGAGCAGGCCGCCGGCGAGGGGCTCGAGCAGATCCAGCTCCCGGCCGACGCCGACCGCGGCGCCATCGTCGGCTCGGTCGTCGCCGAGGCGATGGCCGTCGGCCCGCTGACCGGGCTGCTCGACGACGCCGAGGTCCAGCGGGTCACGGTCAATGGCACCGAGCTGTTCGTCACCCGGGGCGGCAAGACCACCAGCGAGGGGCTGCGCTTCTCGAGCACCTTCCAGGTGCTGCTCGCCGTCGCTCGCCTGATCCACGGCGCCGGCGGCAGCTACGACCCCGACGCGCCGTTCCTCGAGGCCTGGTTGGCCGACGGCACCCGGTTCCACGCGGCGATGCCCGGCGTGGGCGGCCCGTACCTGACGCTCGATCGCCCCCAGAGCAGCACCCCCGACCTCGACGGGCTCGTCGAGGCCGAGGTGCTCAGCGCCAACATGGCGACCTTCCTGCGCCACGCGGTGGCCACCGGGCGCAACCTGCTCGTCGCCAGCAACGACGTCGACGCCCGCCTGGGGCTCATCGGCGCGCTGCTCGACGCCGGCCTCGAGGCCGAGCGGGTGGTGATCCTGGAGAGCGGGGCCCGCATCGGCAAGAGCGCCGGCGGCGAGCGGGTGCTGCTCAGCGGCGGGCTCGGGGCCGACAACGCGGCCCTGGTTCAGCAGGCGCTCAAGATGCGGCCCGACCGGCTGGTGCTCGGCGACGCCCGGGGGCCCGAGGCGTGGTATGCGCTCAGCGCGCTGGGGGGCGCGGTCAACGGCGGCATCATCGGCATCGACGCCGAGTCGCCCGACGACGCGATCATCCGGCTGACCCGCCACGCGGCGACCGCCCAGGGGCTCGAGCCCTCCCAGATCGACCCGGCCATCCGCGACACCGCCGACGTGCTCGTGCAGCTCCTCGTCTACGGGGACGGCGCCCAGCGGGTGACCCAGATCATGGACATCGATGGCGAGATCCAGGAGGTCTTCAACGGCTTCGACGCCTTCCGGGCCAACAACGGCTTCGTGCCGCGGTGGGTGTCCAACGCCCAGAGCCTGGGTCACGCGATCGACGACGCCATCTTCCAGTGAGCGCGCGCGCGCTGCCCCTTCGACCCCCTGCGCACGCCCTCCACCGACGGGGCTGAGGCACACCGGTGTACATCGTCGTCGTCGAAGACGAGCGAGGCGCGCTGATCAGCGAGCATGTGCTCGGCAGCCAGCCGATCAAGCTCGGACGCACCCCCGAAAACGACATCGTCCTGCCCGGCGGCGCCGTCTCGCGGCGGCACGCGACGATCACCCTGCGGGGCAAGCAGGTGTTCATCGCCGACGCGGGCAGCTCCAACGGGGTGATCGTCAACGAGAAGCGCATCCCCGACGAGACCCTCATCGACGAGGGCAGCCAGATCCGGCTGGGGGCGTACCGGGTCTTCCTCGAGCGCACCGCCGGCCGCCCGCTGCCCGACCAGGGCATCAACACCGCGATCGTGCACCCCGAGCAGGCCCACGGGAAGCTGGTGGTCACCAGCGGCAACCACGCCGGGCGCGAGATCCTGCTGTTCGAGCCGATCACGACCGTCGGGCGCACCGACGAGAACGACGTCACCCTGGCCGACGTCTCGGTCTCGCGGCACCACGCCCGCATCAAGCGCCAGGACGACGGCAGCTACATCGTCACCGACCTCGACTCGAGCAACGGCACCCTGGTGCATGGCCGCCGGCTGACCGGCGCCACCCGCCTGTGGCACGGCGACCGGGTGCAGTTCGGGAACATCGAGTGCCTGCTGGTCGACCCCAGCGGCAAGGGGCGGGGCAACCGCCAGCTCCGCCAGTTCGCGGTCTACGGGCTGCTGGTGCTGGCGGCGGCGATCGTGGGCGCGTTCATCTCGCTCTTGCTGACCGACTGACGCGGCCGGCCGGCGCGCTCCGGGTGGAGCGCGCGATCACTCACTCACTCACTCACTTGGCGGGAGCGGGCGTCTCCGGCGTGGCCTTCGCGCCGTCCGCGGCCGGCTTCGCGGCCGTCGGCGGCACCGCGCCGCCCAGGTCGACGAGCTTGTCCCGCATCCTGGTCAGCAGCGTGGGGAAGCCGTCGTCGGCGATGATCTTGTTGAACTGCTCGCGATAGTTCTCGGCGAGGCTGACCTCGTCGATGACGATGTCTTCGGCGGCCCAGGCGCCCTTCTCCCGGGCGGCGAGGTGGAAGACCAGCTCGATCTCGACCCGGCTGGTCTTGGCGATGGCGGTCACCGAAGCCGCCTTGCGCCCCTTGGGCTCCTCGTCCTCGTACTCGACGGTGTAGTTCTCGTTCGCCGAGCGGATCTCCTTGAGATAGCTGTGGAAGACCAGCGCCCGGAAGAGGTTGATGAACGCCTGCCGATCGACGGGGGTCAGCGTGGCCCAGTGCTTCTTCAGGACGACCTCGCTGAGCCGGTCGAACTCCATGACCGGGTCGACGATGGCCTTGAGCTTGTCGTCGACGGCGACCGACTCGGGGGTGCCGGCCTTCACCGGCTGGGCGATGAGGGCCCGTACCGCGTCGACCTGCTTCTGGAGGAACTTGGTGGGGGGGCCGGCGTGGGCCGAGAAGGCGACACCGGAGAGGAGGAGGGCCAGGGCCAGCGTGAAACGCGTCGTCTTGCGGTGCTGCATCGGAGCGGTCTCCATCGTTCGGGGATGATGTTCGGGCCAGCAAACGGCGGTCGGCGCCGCGCTATTCATCGTCGGGGGCCGGCACGGCCAGCTCGGTGCCCACCGACTGCGAGAGCCGGGCGACGGCCAGATTGTACTCGTAGATCGTGCGGAAGTACGTCAGCCGGGCCTTGCTGTAGGCCACCAGACTCTTGAGCAGATCGTCGGTCGTGACGAGGCCCAGGCCGAAGTTGAGGGTGTTCGACACCAGCCAGCCCTTGGCCGCCTTCATCGCCAGCTCGCGCACATCCAGCTCGCGGGACCGGCGCCGCATCGTGCCCACCTGCTCGAGCACCTCCAGCCGCACCTGCTGCAAGAGCGCCTCGTGCTCGGCCCGCTGCTTCGCCAGGTTGGCCTCGGCCCGGCCCAGGCTGCTGGCCAGCGCGGCGAAGTCGATGCGCCAGTCGAGGCCGATGACCACCCCCCAGTTGAGGAAGTTGTAGCCGTCGTCGGCGAACGGATCCTCCGGATCGTCGGCCGTCGTGCCCTCGGCGAAGCCGAAGGCCCCCACCAGCGCGATGTTCGGCAGAAACTCCGCCTCGGCCATGTCGACCTGGCTCGCCCGGGCCTCGATCGCCGCCCGGGCCATGCGCAGCTCGGGGCGGGACTCGATGGCCAGCTCGACGTACGCCTCGGGGGCCCGGGCCTCGACGTGCACCGGCTCGAGCTCCAAGCTGTCGAGCGCGATGTCGGCCCCCGGCTCCAGGCCGGCGGCGATGCGCAGCCCGGACCACGCCACCGCCTGCAACGCCTCGGTCTCGAGCAGGCTCGACTCCAGATCGGCCTCCTCGACGATCAGCTTGCGCAGATCGTTGCTGGTGAAGCGGCCCGACTCCTTGTCCAGCTCCCTGGCGATGCCGTCCTTGGCCTCGCGAAACCGCTTGCGGCCGTCCTGGAGGATGTCCAGCGCGCTGGCGGCGAGCTGAGCCCCGTAATAAGCCTGCTTGACCCGGTAGTGCAGCGCGCCCCGGGCCACGTCGAGCCCGCCCCGCCCCACCTCGAGGCCCGCCCGGGCCGCCCGCATCCCGTGCTCGACCCGGCCGAAGGTGTAGATCGGGAAGGTCAGCCGGGCGGTCGTGCGGGTCAGGATGCCGATCTCGGTGTCGGCGGTGATGCGCTCGTCGGCCTCGATGTCCTGCCCCGGGCAGGCCCCCACCTCGTCCAGCGCGCGCCCGGTGGAGGGGTCGATGTAGCTGCCGGTGACGCACCGCCGCAGCGCCCGCCGCTCGGGCAGGGGGGCCAGGATCGACTCGATGCGCAGCGAGGGGGTCCAGGCGTAGTACGCCCGATCGAACTGGGCCTCGTAATCCGCCAGCTTGGCCCGGGCGATGTCCATCACCGGGCTGGTGGCCTCGACCCGCTGGAGCAGCTCATCGAGGCCGATCACCACCGGCTCGGCGCCCGCCGGCCCGGTCGGGGGCAGGGCGCACAGGGCGGCGGCGAGCAGCGCGGCTCCGGAGGGTGCGCGGGGCGGATACATCGGCTGTAAGTATGCCGGAGACCGGGGGTTGTCAAGGCGGCGCCCGGCCACCACCGGCGGGCGGGCCGCGCCCGCCGGTCCGCCCGGCGTCGGCGCCCCGAACTTTTGCTGGCGGCGGTCTCGGACCGTGGTTTACGGTTCCTCGGCACCCCAGCCCATGGCAGGAGACGGGATGGCCCCCGAGAAGCAAGACGAGTTCGACGCCTACATGGCGCGCTTCGCCGAGCACGTCGGCGACATCCAGACGGGGCAGTACGGCCGCTACAAGGGCCGCCTCGTGCGCAAGCTCGACCCCGAACGCTTCGCGGCCAAACTCGACGAGTACCACGAGCTCGGCCAGCGCTTCCTGGACATTATCAACGCCGGCGACACCATCGACGACGCCCTCGCCGTCGACCTGCGGGCGGCCGAGATCGAGCTGCTGATCCAGAAGTCGACCTACCTGCCCTTCGGCTCCTGAAACCGACCCACCCGGACGCCGACCGGCGTCCACACCCGCGGAGGTGACCCCCATGATCCGCTCGCTCGGCGTGGCCATCCTGGCGATGGCGCTGATGCCCGGCTGTGTCGACCCGAACAGCGGAGGCGGCCGCGACGCCGACCCGGACACCGGCCCCCGGGCCGATATGGGCGACGACGGCGACGCCCATATCGGCGACACCGGCCCCACCTGCGAGGCGAGCACCGAGCGGTGCAACGGCGCCGACGACGACTGCGACGGCCGGCTCGACGAGGGCTTCGCGGTCGGCGAGCCGTGCACCGTCGAGCAGAACGGCTGCACCAGCGACGGCGCCTGGGCCTGCGACGACGACGGGCTCGGCTCGAGCTGCGACGCGCCGCCGCCCGAAGCCGAGGCCGAGATCTGCGACATGCAGGACAACGACTGCGACGGCGCCGCTGACGAGGACTTCGACCTCGACACCGCCATCAACCACTGCGGCGCGTGCAACGCCGTGTGCGAGCGGCCCAACGCCGAGGTCACCTGCGCCGGGGGCATGTGCGGGCTCGTGAGCTGCTTCGCCGACTTCGGCGACGCCGACGGCGACCCGGCCAACGGCTGCGAGTGCACCATCAGCAACGGCGGGGCAGAGGCCTGCGACATGCAGGACAACGACTGCGACGGCCTCGTCGACGAGGGCCTCGAGGTCGGCGTGGCGTGCACCGCGGGCCTGGGCGTCTGCGCCGCCGACGGGGTCACCGCGTGCGGCGAGGCGGGGGACGTGATCTGCGACGCCGACGTCGGACAGCCGGCCGACGAGGCATGCAACGACCTCGACGACGACTGCGACGGCGCGGTCGACGAACACCTCGACCGGGACGGTGACGGGGCGGCCGACTGCGTCGACTGCGCGCCCGACGACCCCAGCATCGGGCCGAACGCGCCCGAAATCTGCGAAGACGGCGTCGACCAGAACTGCGACGGCGAAGACATCACCTGCGACGTGCCCGCCGGGCGGATCGACACCCTGGCGCTGGCCACCGGGGCCAACCCCAACTGCCGGGACATCGACGGCGACGGCGCGGTGGACAACGCCTTCGGCAACCCGGTGGTGACCGGCCTCGTCAACCCCCAGCTCCAGGCCGAGGTGGACGAGGGCAACCTCAACCTGCTGCCGATCACGCCCGGGCTCGCCCCGCCGGGCACCGACGGTGTATTCGACTTCGGGGTGCTGTTCGGCTCCGACCAGGGCAACCGGAGCTACTCGGTCTCGGCGGACGCCCTGGACGAAGAGGGCCGGCCGGTGATGCTGTTCGCCGGCACCCGCATCGCCGACGGCGTGCTGAACGCCGGGCCGGGCACCTTCCTGCTCACGCTGGCGACCGGCAATCAGCAGGCCGAGCTGCGCATCATCGAGACCATCATCACCGGCGAGCTGTCGGTGAACGACGCCGGGGTGACCCTGCGCGACGGCTGGGTGACCGGCATCGTGACCGAAGAGGACTTCGACGCCGCGCTGCAGAGCCTCGACCCTCAGATCCAGGCCGCGCTGCCCTTCCTCGTGCAGCCGGACATCGACCGGGACGGGGACGGTGAGCCCGACGCCTACAGCGCGTGCGTCTCGGCCGCCGGCGCGCCCGCCACGCTCGTGAACTACCCGCCGCAGTGAGCTGATCTGCCGGTCGGTGACCGCGCGCCGCCGACCGGACCGGTCGCTGCGGCAGGGGCCGCGCCCGACCCGCATTCCCCCCGATATCACCCCTCACGCCGGCCCCACCGGGCTCGGCGAGCGCCGGCCTCAGCGCTGGGGCGGCACCTGATCCAGATCGATCTGCCGCAGGGCCTCGCGCACCACGAGCGACTTGTTCGCCCGGGAGTAGCCCCGCTTCTTCAGCTCGGCCACCAGATCGGCGAGGCGCTCCTGGTCCTCGGTGTAGAGGCTGATCGACACGACCTTGTAATGGGTCGGCTTCGGCTTCTTGATGCGCCGACGGGCCGGGCGCCGGGCCCGGGCATCGCGGGGGGTGAAGAACTCCTCCACCGCCGTCTCTTCGTCGTCGAAGAAGCCGCTGATCGCGCCGACCTCGTCTTCAGGCTCCCGGTCGCCCAACGGCCGCCTCCTCTCGGTTGTGGGTGGGGTTGGCCTCGCACAGCGAGATGACCCGCTTGACGAGCTGACGATAGTCCTTGGAGCCGCGCGAATCGGGCGCGTACTCGAAGATCGTCTTCTTGTGGCTCGGGGCCTCCTTGAGCCGGGTGTTCACCCGGATCGGCGGCAGGACCCGATCCTTGAAGTACGACTTGAGCGTATTGACCGCCTCGACCGAGATGCGGGTGCGCACGTCGAAGAAGGTCGGCACCACTCCCAGGATGCTCACCGGGTGCAGCAAGAGCTCGTTGACCTTCTTGAGCGTGCGCAGGATCTGCTTCACCCCGACCAGCGACAGGTAGTCGCACGAGACCGGGATGAGGATGTGGTCGGCGTAGGTCAGCGCGTTCTGGTTGAGCACCGACAGGCTGGGGCCGCAGTCCATCACCACGAAGTCGTAGTTGGTGATGCCCGCCATGCGGTTGGCGAGCACCTTGAAGCGGTCGCGGGGGGTGTTGACCAGCCGGACCTCGGCCTGAGCCAGGCTGGTATTGCTCACCAGGGCGTCGAAGTTCTCCGACACGTTGACGATGCAATCCGCCGGGTGCACCCCCTCGACGAGCACGTGATAGATCGTACGCCGGGCGCTGAGGCCGAGCGAGACCGCCACGTTGCCCTGGGCGTCGAGGTCGACGAGCAGCACCCGGTAGCCGGCCTCGGCGAGCCCGGCCGAGAGGTTGACGCTGGTCGTGGTCTTGCCGGTGCCGCCCTTCTGGTTGAGCACGGCGATGCGCCGCATGCGCCGGTGGCGCTGGGAGACGGTGTTCATCTCCTGCCCCCGGCAATCGGTCGAGCAGAAGTAGCGCACCTCGCCGTCGACCTGCGCCTGCTGGTAGGCGTACTGCAGCTCGAAGCGCTTCTGGCAGACATCGCACGCCTTGCGCGACGCGCTGAGCAGGTGCTCTTCGTGGCACCGCTGGCTGCAGAAGTAGAACACCTGCTCCGGCGTGCGCTGGACCTGGTAGGCGAACCGCAGTTCGAAAGTCGTCCCGCAGACGGTGCAATCGTGAATCGCGGCGGCCATGCGCTCGCCCCCATCCTCGTGTGCGGCGATGTGCGACCCGGGGTCGACCGCCTCTCGACGCTTATAGAAGCGCGGATCGATCGTGTCAACGGTCACGCGCGGGTCGGATCGACGCAAGATCCTGATTCATCGACGGATCGAGCGGCGGCGGTCCTACGGAGGCGCCCGTTCGGTGTCGGGATCGAGGAAGCAGACCTCCACCGCGCCCTCGGCCCCGGTGATGCGGGCCACGACGTGGTCATCGCCGGCCGCCGCCCGCCGGCTCGCGCCCCCATCCCCCCGATCGGTGCGCAGCAGGCGCCCCCCCACCCGCTCGGCGAGCCGCTGCACGACCTCGCGGTGGGGCAGCCCCGTCCACTCCCCGGCCGAGATCACCGCGGAGGCGCCGGGGGCCAGGACCCGGTCGAGGAAGGCCGACGTGCTCGTATCGGCCCCGCCGTGATGCCCGGTGCGGAGGACGTCGACCGGCCCGACCTCGGGTCCCAGGCGGGCCTCGACCTCGGCCCCGGCGTCGCCCATCAACAGCACCCGCCGCCCGCGGAACAGCACCTCGAAGACCAGCGAGGCCCCGTTGTCGGTGCGGGCGTCGGGGTCGGCGGCCAGCAGGCGCACGGTCAGATCACGCCCCCAGCGCCCGGTCGACCACCGCCCGGCCCCGTCGAGGCCGTCGGTCGGCGCCACCCAGCGGATGGCCCCGGCCGAGCGCGCGGCCCGCTGAGCCCGGATCCAGGTCGGACCCCCCGCGCCCCGGCCGGGGTCGAGGAAGACCCCCACCGGGTGGCGGGCGAGCACCGCCGCCGTGCCCCCGTGATGGTCCTTGTCGGGGTGGGTGATGGCCAGCACGTCCAGCGGATGACCAGGGGCGAAGCCGGCCCGGGCCATCAGCTCGAGCACCGCCGCCCCACCATCGGGCACATGCGGCGCCGCGGGCAGCCCGTCATCGCCGGCGTCGATCAGGATCTCGGCGGCGTCGACCCCGACCGTGCCCGGGGTACGCAGCCACGTCGCGTCGCCGTGGCCCACGTCGACGAAGGCGATCCACAGATCGGGCCGCTCGGCGCCGGGCTCGGTGTGCAGGAAGCCGGCCCGCATCTCGGCCGAGCAGACCCGCGGGCCGCCGCCGACGGGGGGCAGCGCGATGTCCACGCACCCCGCCCCGGCGAGCGTCAGGGCGAAGGCGATCCCCACGGCCACCCTCATGGCGCCGGCTCGCCGAACGGCGCGCCGTCGACCCGCGCCCCGGGCGAGGCGGGCCACTCCGACACCGCGTCGTGGGGTACGAAAGGCGCCAGCGGGTCGCCGTCGACCGCCCGGACCGCGCTGATCCCCTCGTCGGCGAAGCCGGCGGGCAGCTCGGCCCGCCACACCTCGGCCTCACGGCGCAGCTCGACCACCACCGGGGCCTCGTTGGGCAGCGCGAGGCGCTCGGCGCGGGACACCGTCGCCGCCTCGCCGCCGACCCAATCCGCCCGGTCGCCGTAGATCGCCCACGCGCCCGGCGGCAGGCAGCCCCGCTCGAAGGCGACCCGCTCGACCAGCGTGCCGTCCCCCCGGCTGGACCACAGCCCGAGCCCGTCCAGCGCCAGCGGCGCCGGCCCGACGTTGACCAGCTCGACGAACTCGTCCCGGTCGCCCTCCTCGGCGCCGTCGACCAGGACCTCGTTGATGACCAGCGAGGCCAGCGTGGGCGGGGCGCAGTCCTCCACCGGCTCGACCGGGCACCCGTCGACCGTGAACGGCTCACCGCCCGCGCAGGTGCCCGGCGAGCTGTCGCCCGGCGCCAGGCGGTCGTGCAGGCGCCAGTCGTCGCCGGTCAGATCGGGGCTGCGGTTGAGGCTGACCCCCTCGACGATGGACAGCCCGCCCGGGTCGAACCGGTCGAGCACGTCACCCTGCTCGTCGAGCAAGGCGATCGGGGCCCGGCTCTCGTTGCCCAGCGCCAGGCGGGCGTCGGCGATCACCGGCGGATCGAGGGGCGGCGGCTCGAAGCGCCAGTCGAGCGGATCGGGGTGCACCGCCAGCGCGCCCGGACCGGGCAGGCAGCCGTCGGCGATGACCACCCGCGGATCCCAACCATCATCCCCCTCGACGGCCAGCGTCAGGCCCAGCATGCGCCGGGCGCCGTCGGCCCGGTTGACGATCTCGACGAACTCGTCGGCCTCGGTGCGCGGGACCCGCCCGTCGATGAGCACCTCGTTGATCCGCAGCTCACCGGGGGCCGGCAGCGGGCACTCGAATACGGGCCCGGCGTCCACCGCGGCGTCGGGCTCGGATCCCCGGCCCCCGTCGCCGCCGTCGCCCCACGCCGGGTCGACCTCGCCGACGCCCGCATCACCCGGGCCCATGTCGAGCCCGCCGTCACCCCCGCCCCCGCCGGGCGGCGGATCGGGGCAGCCCTCCTCGTAGCGCCCCCCGCCGGGGCAGCGCCCGGGCGAGGCGGTGCGCCCGCCGGGATCCACATCGCGGTGTGACGCCATCGCCGGACCCACCCGATCGGGCTGCCGGTTCAGGCTGACCCCGGGCTCGATGACATCGCCCGACCCCTCGACCCGATCGATGACCGCCTCGCCGCGCACCAACCGGAAGTCGAAGTCGCCCCCGTTGGCGAAGCCGAAGCTGCGCAGCTCGGCGGTCACCGGCCACGGGTTGCCCCCCGGCGTGACCCACGCCCCCCGCTCGGAGAACACGGCCAGCGCCGCGTCGGCCGGCAGACAGCCCCCGGTGAACTCGACCCGCCGGACCTGATCGGCGCCTCGATTCGAAGTCAGCTCGACGCCGGCCAGCGCCACCGGGCCCGGCCCGGGGTTGACCAGCTCCACGAACTCGGCGTCCTCGGTGGGCTCGCCGTCCAGCATCAGCTCGTTGATCAGCAGATCGCCCGGCCCCGGCGTCGCGCAGGCAGCAGGCGCCTCCTCGCCGCCCGCGCCTGTCGGCCCGGCGTCCGACCCCGGATCGATCGACCCCGGCCCGGCCTCGGGGCCCTCGGCCGCCGTCGGCGCCGCGTCGGGGGCCAGCAGGCAGGCGCACAGCCCGTGGGCCGCGCAGATGGGCGCCCCGCCGGGCGGGCAGGTCCGCGCGCAGACCGCGCCGGTCTCGCACGGCTCGCCGCACGCGGTCAGCGCCGCCGAAGCCAGGAGCAGCGCGAACCACAGCGACCCGGCCCACCGCCGGCGCCCCGGGATCGGGGCCCTCGCCTCGTCGGAGATGCGCGCCGTCATCGCCCGGCCTCCCGGGAGAACGCCCCGCCGGTCAGCCCGTCGAGCACGGCCGCCTGCTCGGCCACCGCCAGCGCCGCGACCCGGGCCGAAGCCGGATCCTCGGCCTCCAGCCGATCGAGCAGGGCTCGACGGCGGGCGAAGTACGCCGCCGTCACCGCCTCGAGCAGCGCCCGGCGGGCCTTGGCCGACGCGCGCAGCTCCTTGAGCGCCGCCAGCTCGTCCGAACCACCGAGCAGCGCCCCCGGCGACCAGATCAGCTCACCTTGCAGCCGCAGCCCCTCACCGTGGGTGTCGACGGCGGCCACGTCCCCCAGCCAGCGGGCGTCGGAGAAGCGCACCGTGGTGCGGCCGTCGCGGTCGACGTCGCGCACCACCCGAAAGCGGAGCTGGGGCAGGGCGTCGGCCCAGCGCACGCGGTCGAGGTGATCGGTCAGGCGCTCGACCTCCAGCCCGGCGGCGCGCAGAGCGGCCCGCTGCACCTGCTCGATCGGCGGATCGCCGAAGTCGAACCCGGCGCCCACCGGCTCGCAATGCGCGAGGGGCGCGGCGAGGCCCACGAGCGCGAAGCACAGCGGCGCCAGCAGCGTGAGGCGGCTCATCGGTGCCCCTCCCGCAGCAGGCGCAGGCGGGCGCGGGCTTCGTCGACGTCGACCTGGGCCCGGCGGCGGGCGGCGGGCGACGGGGCGACCTCGCGGGCGCGGCGGGCGGCGTGCAGGGCGGCCAGGCGGCGGACCCACAGGCCGGGGGGCAGGCCGACCGGGGGCGGGGCGGCCGGGGACCGGCGCGGGGCCGAGGCCGCGTCGGCGATCGCCGCGTCGGCCGGATCGCGCCAGAGGTCGGGCGGGGCGGCCCACCGGTCGTCCGCTGCGCCGCCCTCGGCGAAGGGGTCGAGCGCGTCGACCGCCGCCCGCCCGGGGTGCAGGTCGTCGAGCGGGTCGTCGAAGTCATCGCCCGGCGGGGGCCCGTCGCCGAGACCGGCCCGGTCGAGCGCCCAGCTCAGGTGGACCGCGAAGCCCTGATCGAGCGGCGTGAGGCGGCGATCGGCGGCGACCGGCAGGGCGCGGCGGTCGACCCGCTCGACGGCGTGCCAGCCGACGAGGCGCACGTCGGGCACGAGCGGGGCCAGGCTCGGGCCCTGACCGGCCGCCGGCCCGCCGAGCAGCGCGAGGGTGAATGCGACGACCAGGGGCGGGGCCGCCGGGAGCGAGGCGGCCCCGCGCCGGGCGCGGGGGATCGGGGTGCGCATGAAGCCTCCAGGTGAGATGTCACCCGAGGCTTCAGCAACCGCCGCGCCAGCCGGCGCCTTCGTGATTTCGGGGGGTTATCGACGCCCGTCGCCCGACCGGGCGTCCAACCCGTCCAGATACCGGACGCCCTGGACACCCGCCGACCGCGTCACTCGTCGGCCAGGATGAACTCCACCGTCTCCCGGCGCGAGGAGCGCACCGGCTCGCCGCCGAAGGTGGCCGGCTCGTACTTCCAGCGGCGGGCGGCCCGCTCGGCGGCGGCGCCCATGCCGTAGCCCGGATCCTTGATCACCTTGACCTCGACCACGTCGCCGTTCTCGTCGATGGTCACGATGAGGATGACCGTGCCCTCGGCCCCGGCCCGCTCGGCGGCGACCGGATAGGCCGGCTTGAGGTTCTTGATGCGCTTCGCCTTGGTGCGCTTGGGCGGCGCGGGCGGCTTCGGCGCAGGCTTCGCCGGCTCGGGCGTCGGCGTCGCCGCCTCGGTGACCGCGTCCCGGGCCGTGCGCCCGACCTCGCCCATCGCGGTGTTGCCCACCTGGAACGCCGGCCCCTTCCCGCCCTTGACGGTGCTGCCCAGCGTCAAACCGGTCTGCAACGGCACCGGCTTCTTCGGCTCGGGCTTCGGCTCGGGCGGGGGCTCCGGTGTCGGCTCGGGCTTCGGCTTGGGCTTCGGCTTGGGCTTGGGCTTGGGCTTGGGCTTCGGTTCGGGCTTGGGCTCGGGCTTCGGCTCCGGCTTGGGCTCGGGCTTCGGCTCGGGGGGCGGCGGCGGCGGCTCGGGCGGCGGAGGCGGCGGCGGCGGCGGCGGCTCGACGATGTTGAAGGCGACGATCGACGCCTTGCGCTGATCCTTGGCCGGCGGCTCGAACCGGTGGGCCGCGTACAGCCCGCCGCCCTGGAGCGCGGCGGCGATGATCGCGCCGATGCCCAGCACCGCCAGCCGGTGGGCCTTCTCCGGTTCGTCCTGCAGCGCGTACATCAGCCCTCAGCCCTTCTTGTACGGCTCGATGTTTATGGCGAACTTCATCACTCCGTTCTGGCGCACGAGGTCGATGATGCGCACGACCGTGCCGTGGGGGGTGGCCTTGTCGGCGGCGATGATCGCCTGGGCGTCTTCGTCGGCGGCGGCGACGGACTTGCACTTCGCCGCGATGGCGTCCTCCGAGCTGGGCTCGCCGTTGAGGAAGAGCGCGCCCTCGGGGTCGATGACGATCGACAGCGTGGTGTCCATCGCGTCGCCGCCGGTGGCCGCCTTGGGCAGATCGACCTCGATGCTCGGCTTGACGATGTAGGTCGAGGCCACCATGAAGATGATCAACAGCACCAGCATGATGTCGACGAGGGGCGTCACGTTGATGGCGTTGATGCCCTCGTCGTCGTCCCCTCCGAAGCTCGCGCCGCCGGCCATGTCAGGAGCCCTTCGCCAGCTCGGGCCCCGGCGCCGCGGGGGCGTGCCCCTCGTCGTGCTTGAGGCGGGCGAGCACGATGCGGCCGAGGAAGTCGGTGTTGCCGACCCGGGCCTTCAACATGCCCTTGAAGTAGTTGAACATCACCACCGCGGGGATGGCGACGAGCAGGCCGACGGCAGTGGCCACCAGCGCCTCGGCGATGCCCGGACCGACCACCTCGAGGCCGCCCTTGGGGTTCTCGCCGAGGGCCTTGAACGCCAGGATGATGCCGACCACGGTGCCGAAGAGCCCGATGAACGGGGCGTTGTTGCCCAGGGTGCCGAAGTAGGTCAGGAAGCGGTCGAAGCGCTGCCGCTCGCGGGCGAGCGAGCTGAGGATGACCTGCTCGACGACGTGCGACCCCCGGTCGTAGGCCTCGAGGGCGTCGGCGAGCACCCGCTCCTCCATCGCGTGGCCCCGGGAGACCCGCTTGCGGGCGTCCTCGATCTCACCGGCGTCGAGCAGCCGCACCAGATCGCGGGCGATGCCCGGCGCGTCGACCCGAGTCGTCATGAAGAGCCGCAGCCGTTCGAAGAACAGCACGATCGCCACGAACCCGAGCACGATCATCAGCCACATCACCCACTCCGCCCCCAGCTCGGCGAAGCTGAGGAAGGCGCCGATGACCGAGAAGCCTTCTTCCTGACCACCCATCTGGCGTATCGCTCCGTTCGGCGGCCTGCGCCGCGCGTCGTGTCGTCATGGGGATGTCCGGGCCCGCCCGTCGACGGGGCCGCGGCGCTCTTGCGATGCATCGGCCGGCGCCGGGGTCGCCCACGGCGCCCGTTTTACCCGAAGTGACACGCCCCTGCCCAGCGAGCGGGGGTTTTTCGGCCGCCGGGGCTGCGCTATGCTGCCGGGCGGCGAATCGACCGACGGCCAACTCGAGGGGTGCATGTCCGGCCACAATAAATGGAGCACGATCAAGCACAAGAAGGCCAAGGCCGATGCGGCCCGGGGCAAGCTCTTCACCCGCCTCATCCGAGAGCTGGTGGTGTCGACCCGCGAGGGCGGCAAGGACCCCGACGGCAACGCCCGGCTGCGCTCGGCCATCAACGCCGCCCGCAACGCGAACATGCCCAACGACACCGTCGACCGGGCCATCAAGCGGGGCGCCGGTGAGCTGGAGGGGGCGACCTACGAAGAGGTGACCTACGAGGGCTACGGCCCCGGCGGGGTGGCCTTCTTCATCGAGACGACCACCGACAACCGCAACCGCACCGTCGCCGAGCTGCGCCACCTGCTCTCGAAGCGGGGGGGCAACCTGGGCACCGATGGCTCGGTGGCCTGGATGTTCGAGCGCAAGGGGCTCGTCGAGGTCAAGAAGGGCGAGCACGAGTTCGAGGCCATCTTCGAGGCGGCCCTCGAGGCCGGCGCGGCCGACGTCGAGATCGGTGGAGACATCTGGGAGGTCTACACCGAGTTCACCGACCTGCACGGGGTCTCCGACGCGCTCGAGAAGGCCGGCTTCGAGATCAACGAGAGCAAGCCGGTGCGCATCCCCGACACCCCGATGGCCATCGACGGGCAGGTCGCCGAGCAGACCCTGGCCATCATGGAGCTGCTCGACGAGCACGACGACGTCTCGAACGTCTTCACCAACGCCGACATCTCGGACGAAGAGATGGAGCGGCTGTCGGCGAGTTGACCGCCTCGGCCGATGCGGACGCGGTCCGGGTCCTCGGCGTCGACCCCGGCACCCGGCTGTGCGGGTGGGGCGTCGTGGCCCGCTCGGGCTCGCGGGTGACCCACGTCGACAACGGGGTGGTGGTGCTCGACGAGAAGGCCCCGCTCGCCGCCCGGCTGGCGGTGCTCATGACCCGGCTCGACGGCCTCATCGAGACCTACCGCCCCCGGCTGGCGGCGGTCGAGACGGTCTTCCACAACCGCAACGCCCGCAGCGCGCTGACCCTGGGCCACGCCCGGGGGGTCGCCCTGGCGGTGGCCGCCCACCGGGGACTCGAGATCCACGAGTACACCCCCCAGCAGATCAAGAAGGCGGTCACCGGCGGCGGCCGGGCGAGCAAAGAGCAGGTGCAGCAGATGATCACGATGCAGCTCGAGCTCGGCGACCCGCCACAGGCCGACGCGGCCGACGCGGTGGCCGCCGCCTTGTGCCACGCCCACCACCTCGCGCTGGGCATGCCCAGCGTGCAGCTCCCGCCGAAGCCCAAGGGCGGCCGGCGCCGGGCCCGGGCCGGGCTCGAGGCGCTCGTCGCGCAGCAGCGGGCCCGCAGCAGCAAGGGAGGCCGCCGATGATCGGGCGCCTGGAGGGCCTCGTGCTCGACAAGTCGGCCGAGGGGGTGCTGCTCGGGGTCGGCGGGGTGGGCTACGAGGTGCAGTGCCCGCTGACGGTGATCGACCGGCTGCCGCGCAAGGGCGCCGAGTGCGCCCTGTCGATCCACACCCACGTGCGCGAAGACCAGATCAGCCTCTTCGGCTTCTCCACCGCCGACGAGCGGCGCCTCTTCCGCCAGCTCATCGGGGTGTCGGGCATCGGCCCCCGCACCGCGCTGGCCTGCCTG
The DNA here is from genome assembly GCA_030426085.1 of bacterium. Taxonomy (GTDB): domain Bacteria; phylum Myxococcota_A; class Bradymonadia; order UBA7976; family UBA1532; genus JACKDM01. The sequence continues at coordinate 16,428 of JAUHYW010000109.1, forward strand.
TCGGGCATGGACGCCGAGACCCTGATCGGGGCCATCGCCAACGCCGACGCCAAGGCGCTCGCCCGCACCCCGGGCATCGGCAAGCGCACCGCCGAGCGCATCATCCTCGAGCTGAAGGACAAGGTGGGCGGGGTGCCCGGCCGGCCGTCGACCGACAGCGGCCTGCTCACCGACCTCGAGAGCGCGCTGACCAACCTGGGCTACTCCAGCCGCGAGGTGGAGAAGCTGCTCGCCAGCCTGGGCGAGAAGGCGGCCACCATGGACTTCGAGTCGCTGCTGCGGGAGGCGCTCAAGCGCCTGCGCCGCTGACCGGCTCCCATGCCACTGGACAGGCGTGCAGACGCGCGCTAGACAACAGCCATGGAGCGCATCGTCGACCCCGAAGCCCGCGACGAAGAGTCCCCGACCGACGACGGGGGGGCCGAGGGCGCGCTGCGGCCGGTCGACTTCGACGAGTACATCGGCCAGAACCGGGTCAAGGAGAACCTGCGCATCTTCGTGCTGGCCGCCCGCCAGCGGGGCGAGGCGCTGGACCACGTCCTGCTCAACGGCCCCCCCGGGCTGGGCAAGACCACCCTGGCTCACATCATCGCCGCCGAGCTGGGGGTGCGGCTGCACGTCACCAGCGGGCCGGCGCTCGAGAAGAAGGGCGACCTCGCCGGGCTCTTGACCAACCTCGAAGCCCACGACGTGCTCTTCATCGACGAGATCCACCGCCTGAGCGCCGTCGTCGAAGAGAACCTCTACCCCGCCATGGAAGACCTGCGGTTCGACGTGGTCATCGGCGAGGGGGTCTACGCCCGCAGCTACCCCATCGAGCTGCAGCCGTTCACCCTCGTCGGCGCCACCACCCGGGCCGGCCTGCTCACCTCGCCCATGCGGGACCGCTTCGGCATCGTCGAGCACCTCGAGTTCTACAGCGCCGACGAGCTGGCCCTCATCGTCGAGCGCTCGGCCCGGCTGATGGGGGTCGAGCTGGTGGGCGACGCCGCCACGATCATCGCCCGCCGCTGCCGGGGCACCCCCCGCATCGCCAACCGGCTGCTGCGCCGGGTGCGGGACATCGCCCAGGTGCGGGCCGACGGGGTCGTCGACGAGCCGATGGCCGACATGGCGCTGACCCAGCTCGACGTCGACCGGGCCGGCTTCGACCGCATGGACCGCCGGCTGCTCTTGACCCTCATCGACAAGTTCGACGGCGGCCCGGTGGGGCTCGACACCCTCTCGGCGGCCATCGGCGAAGAGAAGCAGACCGTCGAGGACGTCTACGAGCCGTTCCTGCTCAAAGAGGGCTACCTCAAGCGCACCCACCGGGGCCGGGTGGCGACCCGGCTGGCCTACGCCCACTTCCAGCGCCCGTTCGGCGGCCGGCAGGAGACCCTCATCTGAGGGGCGGGCCCCGGCGCGCGCGGCGACCTTTGCCCGGCCGCTCGACTCTGGTACAGCGCACTGTCTGGAGGTCGCGATGTTCGACAAGATCCTGATCGCCAACCGGGGCGAGATCGCCGCCCGCATCATCCAGGTGCTCAAAGACCGGGGCATCGGCACCGTCGCGGTCTACAGCGACGCCGACGCCGACGCGCCGCACGTCGCGCTCGCCGACGAGGCCGTCCGCATCGGGCCGGCGCCGGTGCGCGAGAGCTACCTGAACCAGGACGCCATCCTCGACGCGGCCCACGGCAGCGGGGCCCAGGCGATCCACCCCGGCTACGGCCTGCTGTCGGAGAACGCCGGCTTCGCCCGCCGCTGCGCCGACGCCGGCCCGGTCTTCATCGGCCCCGGCCCGGCGGCCATCGAGGCCATGGGCGACAAGGCGCAGGCCCGGGCGACCGCCAAAGCCGCCGGGGTGCCGGTGGTACCGGGCAGCGACGGCCCGGTGGACGACGCCGAGGCCGCCGCCATCGCCGAGCGCATCGGCTACCCGGTGCTGGTCAAGGCCGCCGGCGGCGGGGGCGGCATCGGCATGCAGCTCGTCAAGAAGCCGGGCAAGCTCGAGCGGGCGCTGGCGAGCTGCCGCGACCGGGGGGCGAGCAGCTTCGGCAACCCCGCGGTCTACATCGAGAAGTACATCGAGTCGCCCCGGCACATCGAGGTGCAGGTCCTCTTCGACCAGCACGGCCACGGGGTGCACCTCTTCGAGCGAGAGTGCACCCTCCAGCGGCGGCACCAGAAGGTCGTCGAAGAGGCCCCCTCCCCGTTCATCGAAGCCTACGCCCACCTGCGCGAAGCCCTGTGCGGCTCGGCCGTCGCCGCCGCCCGGGCCATCGGCTACGTCAACGCCGGCACCGTCGAGTACGTCGTCGGCCCCGACGGCGGGTTCTACTTCATCGAGATGAACACCCGCTTGCAGGTCGAGCACCCGGTCACCGAGATGATCACCGGGGTCGACCTGATCAACTGGCAGGTCGACATCGCCGCCGGGGCGAAGCTCACCCTCGAGCAGTCCGACCTGCGCATCGACGGCCACGCGATCGAGTGCCGGATCTACGCCGAGGACCCCGACAAGCGGTTCATGCCCCAGCCGGGCACGCTCGGCGCGTTCCTGCCGCCCGAGGGCGAGGGCATCCGCACCGACGCCGGCTACCGCTCGGGGCAGGCCGTCACCCCCTATTACGACCCGATGCTGGCCAAGGTCATCGCCCACGGGCCCGACCGGGGCACCGCGACCGCCCGGGCGCAGGGCGCGCTCGAGCACTTCGTCATCGAAGGCATCACCACCAACCGCGCCTTCGTGCGGTCGGTGCTCGCCGAGCCGGCGTTCGCCGCCGGCGCGTTCGACACCGGCTGGCTCGAGCGCTACGCCAAGGGCCGCGGCTGAGCCGCGGGCAGGAGGAGCACATGGACATCAAGGCCCACATCACCGGCACCGTCTGGAAGGTCGAGGTCGAGGTCGGCGAGGAGGTCGAGGAGGACGACGTCGTCATCATCCTCGAGTCGATGAAGATGGAGATGCCCATCGAGGCCCCGGCCGACGGCAAGATCACCGAGATCCTCGTCAAGCCCGACCAGCCGGTGCAGGAGGGCGAGGTCGTCGCCCGCATGGAAGAGGACTGACCCCCCTCGGCGCTCCCTGACGACTCGTTACGTAACGAGATTGGCATACACCGCCGCCCCTCTTGGATAATGCCCGTCACCGGGATACCGCTCCCGGTGTCGTACGACTGAGTCCGAGAGTCAGAGAGGGGGTCGCGGGGTGCATCTGCTCCATACTATTCGAAGGTCCCGCCCGCTGCGGGCCGCGCTGATCTGCGCGGTGCTGCCGCTGTTCGCCTGTGACGACACCTCGAGCCCGCTGGGCCCGGTGCCCGACATGGCGCCCGAGCGGGACGCCCTGCCCGACGTGCCCGCCCGGGACGCCGTGATCGACATGCAGCTCGAGGGCGAGCCCTGGACCCCGTGCCAGGACGCCGACGAGTGCATCAGCGACTACTGCGTGCCCGACCCCGACGGGCGGCGGGTATGCTCCCAGCTCTGCCGCAACGACGACGACTGCCCCGAGGGCTGGATCTGCAGCCCGGTGGGCAACGCCGGCCCCGACCGCACCTTCATCTGCTTCGCCGAAGCCCAGGTGCAGTGCAACGAATGCGAGACCGACGCCGACTGCGGGGCCGACGGCGCCCGCTGCGTGACCATCGGCAACTCGCTGCGCTGCGCGACCGACTGCGCCGACGGCGTCTGCCCCGAGAACAACACCTGCGCCGACGTCGACATCGACGGCGAGGCGGTGCCGCTGTGCCTGCCCGACGCCGAGAGCTGCGACCCGTGCATCGACCCCGACGGGGACGGCTACGGCAACCAGGGTGACTGCCTGGGGGCCGACTGCAACGAGGACCGCCCCGACATCTATGCCGGCGCCCCCGAGCTGTGCGACGGGCGGGACAACGACTGCGACTCGACCCCCGACGAGGAGATCGGCGACCCCCCGGCCGACGCGGCCTGCCTGAGCGAAGGCGTCTGCGCCGGCACCGCCCCGGCCTGCGTCGGCGGCGGCTGGAGCTGCACCTACCCCGACACCTACGAAGACGGGGCCGAGACCGCCTGCGACGACCTCGACAACGACTGCGATGGCGCGGTCGACGACGACATCGACTTGCAGGGCGACCCGGGCAACTGCGGCGAGTGCGGGCTCGAGTGCACCTACGCGCACGCCGCCGGGCTCTGCGAAGACGGCGAGTGCGCCCTCGGCCCGTGCGAGGACGGCTGGTACGACGTCGACGGCGACCCGGAGAACGGCTGCGAGTACCCCTGCCGGCCCGACGGCGAAGAGGTGTGCGACGTCGTCGACAACGACTGCGACGGCGAGGTCGACGAGGGCTTCGACCTGGCCACCGACCCCAGCCACTGCGGCGCGTGCGACGCGGTCTGCGCGCCCCCCGATGCCGCCCCCATCTGCGCCGACGGGGCCTGCGGCATCGAGAGCTGCGCCGAGGGCTTCTGGGACATCGACGAGGACGTCGCCAACGGCTGCGAGTACGCCTGCGAGATCGACGGCGACGGCACCGAGCTGTGCGACGGCATCGACAACGACTGCTCGGGCACCGCCGACGGCAACTTCGACCTCCAGCGCGACCCGCTCAACTGCGGCGGGTGCGGCGTCGAGTGCAGCTTCCCCCGGGCGGTGCCCGGCTGCGCCGAGGGCACCTGCGTGCTCGCCGGCTGCGAGCCGGGCTGGGTCGATCTGGACGGCGACCCGGCCAACGGCTGCGAGCTGGAGTGCACCCCCACCGCCGATCCGACCGAGATCTGCGACACGCTGGACAACGACTGCGACGGGCTCACCGACGAGGGCTACGATCTGCTGCGGGACGAGGCCCACTGCGGGGCGTGTGACGTCGAGTGCGCCCCGGCCGACGCGGTGGGGCAGTGCCGCGGCGGGGCCTGCTTCGTGGCGCAGTGCGACGACGGCTTCATCGACCTCGACGGCGACCCGGCCACCGGCTGCGAGTACGCCTGCGTCCCCGACCCGGGCGGGGCCGAGTTCTGCAACGAGCAGGACGACGACTGCGACGGGCGCGTCGACGAGGCGTTCGACCTCCGGGCCGACCCGCTGCACTGCGGGGCGTGCGGGGTGGCCTGCGGCTACCCCGACGCGGTGCCCACCTGCCAGGACGGCGTCTGCGTGCGGGGCCCCTGCGAGCGCGGGTTCCACGACCTCAACGGCGAGATCGAAGACGGCTGCGAGTACGGCCCGTGCCTGCCCACCAACGGCGGCGTCGAGCTGTGCGACAGCACCGACAACGACTGCGACGGGGCGCTCGACGAGGGCTTCGACCTCCAGACCGACATCCAGAACTGCGGGAGCTGCAACCGGGCCTGCGCCCCGGTCGACGCCGAGCCGGCCTGCGTCGACGCCCAGTGCACCATCGGGGCCTGCCTCGACGGCTTCGTCGACCTCGACGGGCTGGTGGCCAACGGCTGCGAGTACGCCTGCGCGGTCGACGGCGACGGCGCCGAGGCCTGCGACCTCGAAGACGACGACTGCGACGGGCTCATCGACGAGGGCTACGACCTCGACACCTCGCTCGACCACTGCGGCGGGTGCGGGCGGCAGTGCTTCTTCGACGCCGCCATCGCCGCCTGCGTGGACGGCAACTGCCGGTTCGTCGAGTGCGAGCCGGGCTTCTACGACATCGACAACGACCGGGAGAACGGCTGCGAGTACGCCTGCGTGCCCTCCGACGACCCCACCGAGATCTGCGACGGGGTCGACGACGACTGCGACGGGGCCATCGACGAGGGCGTCACCCGGCCCTGCGGCAGCGACGAGGGCCAGTGCCGCAGCGGGGTGCAGAGCTGCGTCGGCGGCGCGTTCGGCGACTGCGTCGGCGAGATCGGCCCCGAGGACGAGATCTGCGACGACCGGGACAACGACTGCGACGGGGTCGTCGACAACGACCTGACCCGGCCCTGCGGCCTGGACGTCGGCGAGTGCAGCCAGGGCGTGTCGACCTGCGTGGCCGGCGAGTACGGCGCCTGCGCGGGCAACGTGGCGCCGGTGGCCGAGGTGTGCGACGCGCTCGACAACGACTGCGACGGCGAGGTCGACGAAGACATCGTGCGGAGCTGCGGCAGCGACGTCGGCGAGTGCTTCAGCGGCACCCAGACCTGCGTCGGCGGCGAGTTCGGCGTGTGCGACGGCGAGGGCGGCGCGGCCGAGGAGACCTGCGACAACCGGGACAACGACTGCGACGGCGACATCGACGAGGGCGTCACCCGGGGCTGCGGCATCGACACCGGCGCCTGCCAGGCCGGGGCGCAGACCTGCGTGGCCGGCAACTTCGGCGCCTGCGAGGGCGAGGTGACCCCGGCGCCCGAGGCGTGCAACAACGTCGACGACGACTGCGACGGCGACACCGACGAGGGCATCTCGCGGGCCTGCGGCAGCAACGTCGGCGAGTGCCGCCAGGGGGTGCAGACCTGCGCCGCCGGCGGCTTCGGGGCCTGCGAGGGCGAGATCACCCCCGCCGACGAGATCTGCGACAACCGGGACAACAACTGCGACGGCAACGTCGACGAGGCGATCACCCGGCCCTGCGGCGTCGACACCGGCGCCTGCGAGCTGGGCATCCAGACCTGCGCGGCGGGCAACTTCGGCGCCTGCGAGGGCGACATCCGGCCCACCGACGAGACCTGCGACAACGTCGACCAGGACTGCGACGGCGCGGTGGACGAGGGGGTCACCCGGTCCTGCGGCAGCGACACCGGCGAGTGCCGCCGGGGCACCGAGACCTGCGCCGCGGGCGCCTTCGGGGCCTGCGTCGGCGAGATCACGCCCGTCGACGAGGTGTGCGACGGGCAGGACGACGACTGCGACGGCCAGACCGACGAGGGCTTCGCCGACCTCGACGACCGGCCGGACGACGGCTTCGTCGACAGCAACTGCGACGGCATCGACGGCGACATCGAAGACGCCGTCTTCGTCGACCCCAGCGGCAACGACCTCGCCCCGGGCACCATCGACGCCCCGGTGGCCACCATCGACGTCGCCATCGCCCGAGCGGCCGCCGCCGATCCGGACAAGTACGTCATCGCCGGCGACGGGGTCTACAACGGCTCGGTCAACGTGCGCTCGGGCATCCACATCTACGGCGGCTACCGGCGGGACGCCGGCTGGGCCCGCTCGGACGACTACGAGACGGTCATCCGGGGCGGCCCCCAGGGCATGATCGCCAGCGGGCTGAACGCGCCCACCCGGATCGACCGGCTGACCATCATCGCCGCCGCCAACGGGGCCAACGGGGGCAGCTCGTACGGCCTGTGGATCCGGGACAGCGGGGACCACCTCACGGTGACCCGCAGCCGGGTGACGAGCGGCGACGGCGGCGACGGCAGCTTCCGGGGCAACGGCAACAGCGGCCTCGCCGGGCGGGACGGGGGCACCGGCAGCGACGGCTGCGACGCCGAGCAGATCGGGCTCGGGGGCTGCAACCGGGACGGCGGCGACGGCGGCGGCGCCCGGACCTGCGGCGACGGCACCAGCGGCGGCCGGGGCGGCAACGGCCGGGGCGACGGCGGCCTGGGCGGCAACGGCAACAACAACGGCTCGGGGGGCAACACCGGGGGCAACGCCGCGGCGCCGGGCGCCTACGGCGACCCCGGCGGCGGCGGCGGCGGCGGCGGCGGCGGCGCCCGGGGGTCGGAGCGCTACGAGGGCTGCGGCTTCCTCTGCTTCCGCTGCGAGCGGCGGAACGCCTCGCGGGGCGGCGGCGGCAACAACGGGGGCAACGGCGGCGTCGGCCCGGCCGGCGGCGGCGGGGCCAACGTCGGCGGGGTCGACGGCGGCGGGCTCTACACCCCGGCCACCGGCGGCGACGGCGCGGTCGGCGGGCCGGGCGGCGGCGGCGGCGGCGGCGGCGGCGGCGGCGGCTCGGGCTGCGGCTTCACCTGCTGCCTGCCCGACGTCGGCGGCAGCGGCGGCGGCGGCGGCAGCGGCGGCTGCGGCGGCACCGGCGGCCGGGGCGGCAGCGGCGGCGGCGGCTCGTTCGGGGTCTTCGTCGTCAACTCGTCGCCCACGCTGAACCTGATCTCGGTCACCACCGGCGA
>JAUHYW010000110.1 GCA_030426085.1 bacterium
TGCCCGCCCGAGCCGGCTTCGATCCATACCCCGAGCGACGTCACCCTCGGTCCGAGCCGCCGACCGGCCGCTTTGGCGGTGGACCGCTGCCCGCCCGAGCCGGCTTCGATCCATACCCCGAGCGACGCCACCCTCGGCCCGAGCTGGCAATCGCCCACCATGCCCGTCGATCCGCCCGCGCCCGGCGGGGCATCGTCCCATGCCCCGAGCGACGCCACCCTCGGCCCGAGCCGACCATCGCCCACCATGGCCATAGATCCGCCCGCGCCCGGCGCGTCATCGTCCCATACCCCGAGCGACACCACCCCTGGCCCGAGCCGACCATCGCCCACCATGCCCGTCGATCCACCCGCGCCCGGCGCGGCATCGTCCCACACCCCGAGCGACACCACCCTCGGCCCGAGCCGACCATCGCCCACCATGGCCATAGATCCGCCCGCGCCCGGCGCGTCATAGTCCCATAGCCCGAGCGACACCACCCTCGGCCCGAGCCGACCATCGCCCACCATGGCCATAGATCCGCCCGCGCCCGGCGCGTCATCGTCCCATAGCCCGAGCGACACCACCCTCGGCCCGAGCCGACCATTGCCCACCATGGCCATAGATCCGCCCGCGCCCGGCGCGGCATCGTCCCATAGCCCGAGCGACACCCCCCTCGGCCCGAGCCCAGAACAAGGTGCAGAACAAGGTGCCTGCAGAACAAGGTGCCCGGCACCTGGATCGGCACCAGAACAAGGTGCCCGGCACCTGGATCGGCACCTGGATCGGTGACCGAGGCGGTTGATCCGGTGGCGGCGCTGATCGCGTCGGATCCGGCTCTTGAGCGTCGGCGTGCACAGAACAAGGTGCAGAACAAGGTGCCCGGCACCTGGATCGGCGACCGAGGCGGTTGATCCGGTGGCGGCGCTGATCGCGTCGGATCCGGCTCTCGAGCGTCGGCGTGCACCGGGCCACCTGCGCAAGAGCCCCAAGCCGGACGTCGACGACAGCCCCGAGGGCCGATGGCTGGCCGAGATGGCCCGGCGGCTCAAGCCCGGCGGGTGGGCCCGAGGCCCGCGGGTCGGCGGCGTCGTCGCTGAGGAGATCGACGGTGGCCCGGCAGGGCGGCGCTTCCCGTGGGCGGGGCCGTTGCGGTAGCGTGCGCCACTTCGAGAGCCGCCGGGGTCACGATGAACGACCTGCTGCCTGCCGACTACCCCGCTGTCCTCACCGAGCTGAAGGACCGCGTCCGTAGATCGCAGCTACGCGCTGTCGTGTCGGTCAACCAGGAACTCATCACCCTCTATCTCGAGATCGGCCGCCATCTCGCCAGCCGCGAACACACCTGGGGCGGGCAGATCGTCGATCGTCTGGCGCGGGATCTACGGGCTGAGTTTCCCGACATGACGGGCTTTTCACGAACCAATCTGTACAACATGCGCCGGGTCTACCTCGCTTGGGAGGGCGGTGGCGAAATTGTCCAACAGCTTGTTGGACAAATTCCGTGGGGCCATCACGTGGCCCTCGTCAGCAAGCTCGAACAGCCTGCGGAGCGGGCCTGGTACCTGGCCAAGACGGTCGAGCACGGTTGGAGCCGAGCCATCTTGCTGCACCAGATGGAGACGCGGCTGTACGCCCGTCAAGGCAAGGCGCTCACGAACTTCGAGTCGACGTTGCCCCCCGCAGACTCGGACATCGCCCACCAGACCTTGAAAGACCCGTACATCTTCGACTTCCTCGATCTGCACGAGAGCGCCCGCGAGCGTGACCTCGAACGGGCGCTGATGAAGCACATCGAGGACTTCCTCCTCGAACTCGGGGTCGGCTTCGCGCTGTATGGTCGTCAGGTGCCGCTCGAGGTCGCAGGCCGGACCTACTTCGTCGACCTCCTCTTCTACCACGTCGATCTGCGGCGCTTCGTCGTGGTCGAACTCAAGGCCGTATCGTTCGAGCCGGAGTTCGCCGGCAAGCTCAACTTCTACCTCTCGGCCGTCGACGATCACTTCCGCCGGGAAGGCGACGCGCCGTCGATCGGCCTCCTGCTCTGCAAGTCCAAGGAGGAGGTCCTCGTCGAGTATGCTCTGCGTGATCAGGGCAAACCGATGGGCGTCGCCGAGTGGACCACCCGCCTCGTCGAGTCATTGCCGGAGGATCTCAAAGGGCGCTTGCCCAGCACGGACGAACTCGAAGCCGAATTCGCCCGCGGGGACGAGCGGTAGGCGGGCTCACCCATCGCCCGCCAGCGCCTGCCACACGCACAGGTGCCGGGCTCGGGTGCGCGGGTCGTCGGGCACCTTCAAGCCATCGGGCCACGCCACCGACAGGCGCCCGCGGCGATCGCTGCGGATGCCATCGCCGGCGCGGGCTTCGGCGTCGCAGCGCTCCATGACCGGCAGGCAGGCATCGACCGGGCGGGCCTCGCCGAAGACCGCGCGGCACTCGTCGGCCATGAAGCGGCGGTGATCGGCGGTGATGGACTCGGCCATGAAGTGGGCCAGGACCGCGCCGCCGACGACGCCGAGCAGCATCAGGGCGGGGGAGAAGCGGGCGAGCAGGGCGCTCGGGCCGGCCTCTCCGGTCGCCAGGACCCGGGCCCGGACCCGCAGGATCAAGCCCAGCGCGATGAGGGACAGCGCGCCGAAGGTCGCCGCGCCCCACCAGAAGGGGGCGTCGAGCTGGGACGACCCCCACATGCGCACGGCGAGCACCGGGATGCAGACCAGGATGGCCGCCATCACCGGGGTCCCGACGAGGACGAGGGCCATGGCTCGCAGTCGCAGCATGTCCACCTCCGGGTCGGCCGCGGATCGATGATGGCAGGCCGGGCGCGCGGTGTCGAGCCGGCGCGGTCGGGGCGTGGCCGTGCGCGCTCGGCCATGTGATCGGGCCCGACCGTCGGCTGCGATGGGTCGGATCGACGGAGAAGGGCGCAGAACGACGACCCCGCCCGGTGGTGCGTCAGCGACGCGCTGATGCTCAACGGGGACTACGGGACCCCGGCGCTGCCCAACTGGGTGTGTCGCTGAGCCGCCTTAGGCTCCGTCAGGAAATGACTCGGGCTGCGGCCGCGATCTCGACCCCCATTTGCCGCTTTCCTCCTCGCCTGGTCTCCGCGCTGCGCGCCTCGACCCGGGCCTACGCCCCGTCGGGTCGTGGGCTTGGCCCCCTCGCCGCACCTCTGGTGCGACTGCGTCGCCGGCTGTGGGGGCGCTGGCGACTGGGGGCCGACCTCACGCCCTCGCTGTCCGAGTAATTTCCTTCCGGAGCCATTCGGGTTGAACCCGGCGCCCGCGATCGCGACCATCCACCGGCGCCGGTCCGTGGCGGGCCGCGCGGGAGGTGACCATGGGCGCCCGACTCGGCGGCTTCGCGCTCGAGCGGCTCATCGGCCGCGGCGGCATGGCCGAGGTGTGGCTGGGGCGGCATCCGCGGGTGGAGCGGCCGGCGGCGATCAAGGTCATCACCCGGGGCCGGGCCCACGACCCGCGGTTCAGGGCCGGCTTCCGCCGCGAGGTGCGGGCGGTGGCCGGGCTGGATCATCCGGGCATCGTGCCGGTGCTCGACGCGGGGGTCGTGCCCCCGGGGGCGGAAGCGCTGGTGCCCGGCAGCCCGTGGCTGGCGATGGAGCTGGCCGAGCGCGGCGAGCTGCGCCGGCTGCCGATCCCGATGGCGTGGCCGGTCCTGCGCGACGTCCTGTTGCAGCTGCTCGACGCGCTGGCCCACGCCCACGCCCGGGACGTCGTGCACCGCGACCTCAAGCCGGAGAATGTGCTGCTGCGCATGTCGGGCGACCGGCTGCGGCTGATGCTGACCGACTTCGGCATCGCCCACCTCATCGCGCCCGAGGGGCTGAAGACGGCCGACGCCGGCGGGGCCTCGGCCGGCACGCCGCGCTATATGGCGCCGGAGCAGCTCCGCGGCGAGTGGCGCGACTTCGGGCCGGCGACCGACCTGTACGCCCTGGGGTGCATGGCCTTCGAACTGGCCGGGGGCGCGCCGCCGTACGTCGGGACGAGCCCGTTCATGGTCGCCTCGCAGCACCTGTCGGGGCCCATCCCCCGGGTCGAGCCGGCCCACGCCGTGCCGGCGGGCTTCGCCGACTGGGTGCAGCGCCTGATGCAGCGCGATCCACACGCCCGGTATACGCACGCCGCCGACGCCGCGTGGGCGCTCTCGGCGCTGCCGGCGCCCCCGATCGAGGGCGCGCGGCGGGCGTGGCAGGCGGCGCTGGCCGGGCTGGCCGGGCTGGCCGGGCCCGAGGGCGCAGGGCAGGGCGAGGCGACGGTGATCGACGGCGCGCCGGCGCTGCCCCGGGCCGCGATCCGGGACCGGGTCACCCTGGCCTTCGATCCCCGACCGCCGGCCGGCTGGGATCAGGGGGCCGACCGGCCGCCCCTGCCCGGGACGTGGTACGTCGACCAGCCCCGCCGGCCGCTGCTGCGGGGGGTCGGCCTGGGCCTCTTCGGGGTGCGGGCGCTGCCCTTCGCCGGGCGGGACGGCGCCCGCAACCGCTTGTGGGACGCGCTGCGCCGGGTGGAGGTCGAGCGGCGGGCCGAGATGGTGCTCATCGAGGGGCCGGAGGGCGTCGGCAAGACCGCGCTGGCCGAGTGGTTCACCCGCCGGGCGCGGGAGCTGGGCGCGGCCGACGCGCTGCCGTTCACGTTCGGCGCGATGGACGGCGGCGGCGACGCGGTGGCGGCCGGGCTGCGGGCGTGGTTCCGGGGGCAGGGCCTCGATCAGCCGGCGCTGATCGAGCGCATCGCCGCCGAGCTGGGCCACCGCGACCCGGACCAGCGGGCGCTGATCGAGGCGGTCGTCGCCCCGTCGCTGGGGCGCATCATCGAGCGCAGCCTGGACGACGTCGTGCTGTCGCCCACCGAGCGCCACGCCGCCGAGCGCGACCTGCTGCGCATCGCCGCTCGGGCCCGGCCGCTGGTGGTGCTCTACGACGGGCTCGACGCCTGCCCCGACACCCAGCGCTTCGTCGACTGGCTGCTCGATCGCCCGCTGGCGGCGCCGGTGCTGCTGATCGCGACCGCCCGGGGCGCCGTCCTGCCGGGCATCGCCGCCCGGGTCACCCGGCTGGCGCTCGAACCGCTGGGGGCCGAGGCCCACGCGGCGGTCGTCGAAGAGCTGCTGGGGCTGGCCCCCGCGCTCTCCCGGACGCTGCGGGCCGACACCGGGGGCAACCCGCTCTTCGCGGTGCAGACGGTGACCGAGTGGGTCGAGTCGGGCGCCCTCGCGCCGACGCCCGCGGGCTACGCCGCCCGATCGGGCGTGTCGCTGACCGTGCCCCCGACGCTCGAGGCCCTCGCCGACCGCCGCATCGCCCGCATCGTCGACGGCCTGCCCGATCCGGCGGGCGCCCGCCGGGCGCTGGAGGTCGCCGCGGCCCTGGGCGACGCGGTGGACGACGGCGAGTGGCGGGCGGCCTGCGCCGGGGTGGGGGTCGCGCCGTCCGAGGCGCTGGAGGCCGCGCTGTACGACGCGGGCATCGCCCGGGCGGGCCGGGGCGGCTGGCTCTTCGCCCACGCCTTCGTGCGCCGGGCGCTGCTCGACCGGATGCGGGGGTCGCCCCGGTGGGCCGCGGTCCACCGGGCCTGCGCCGCCGCCGCCCGGGTGGGCCGCTCGCCGACCACCCGCCGGGCGCGGCACCTCATCGCGGCCGGCGCGCTGCCCGAGGCGATCGACGCGCTCGCGGTCGCCGCCGGTGAGCGGCTGGACGGCGGCGACTACACCCGGGCCCTGGAGCTGTGCGCCGAGCGGGCGGCGCTGATCGAGCGGGCCGGGCTGCCGGCCGACGACGTGCGCCGCCTCCGCACCTGGCCGATCGAGATCAGCGCCCTGCGGTTCACCGGCCGCCCCGCAGATTCTCTGGCGCTGGCCGCGCGCTTCGACCGGGCCGCCATCGACCCGGCCCACCTCGACGTGCTCGCCGAGCGGGCCCGCATCCGGGGCGCGCGGGCGGCCTTCATGGGCGACGCCGAGGCCAACGCCGACGGCTATCAAGAGGCGGTCGCGCTGTATCACCGGCTGGGCGACGCCCGGGGCATGGCCCGCGCGCTGCACGGCCTGGGCTGGTCGCGGCTGCTCTACGGGCGCTTCGCGGACGCGGTGGAGGTCATGCGCCGCAGCCGGCGGGTCGCGGCCGAGGCCGGCTGGCGGGTCGACGAGGGCTGGGCCTGCCACGGGGAGACCGCCGCGCGGCTGTTCGGCGAGCTGGGCGGCGTCGAGGGGCCCCTGGCCGACGCGGAGCGCATCTTCGCCGCGATCCGGCTGCCGAGCGGCACCGGCCTGATCCGCGCCGAGCGGGCCGACATGGCGCTGCTCGCCGGCGACACCGCGGCGGCCCGGCGCCACGCCGAGGCGGCGCTGGAGATCTTCTCGGCCAACGGCTCGCACCTGGTCTTCCGGGCCGAGATCTCGCTGGCGATGGCCGAGGTGTTCGGCGACGCGCTGGCCGCGGCCTACGCCCGGGTGTGGCGGGTCATCGACGCCCGGGTCATGTTCCGCGCGGCCCGGCAGCACGCCTTCGGGGGCTTCGCGATCGGGGCCTGGACCGCGCTGCGCATGGGCGACGACGCGCGCTTCGCCGCGGCGCTGGCGGCGATCGAGGCCGACGGGGTGCGCCGCTTCATGCACCCGGTCGCCCGGCGGGCGCTGGTCCCGCTGGGCGAGCTGCTCGAGGCCCGCGACCGCGCGGGCGAGGCGGCCCGGGTGTGGGGGCTCGCGGCGTCGTATTGGCGCCCGGTCGACGCCGAGCTGGCCGAGGGTTGCGCCGCCCGGGCGGCGGCGATGGCGGCCCGATGCTGATCCGCCCGCCGACGGCCGGAGACGTGCCGACGATGGCCCGCATCGAGCTCGAGGCCCGGGTCGCCGCCGAGCGGAGCTGGTCGCCCCCGCCCGGCCTGCGGGCCCGCTCGCCGGACGAGGCGGCGGACGGCTGGCGGGCGCGGATGGCGGGCGGCGCGGCGCGGGTGGCGGTCAGCGATCTGAGGGTGGTGGGCTGCGTGGCGTGGCCGGTGGTCGAGCCCCGGGGGCTGCCCGAGCTGTATGGGCCGTTCGTCGATCCGGTGCACTGGCGGGCGGGCATCGGGCGGGCGCTGGCGGCGGTGGCGATGCGCCGGGCGCGGCTGGCGGGCCACGGGCGCATGCTGGCCTGGATCCCGGCGGCCGATCCCCGGGCGCGGGCCTTCGCCCGGGCGATGGGGTTCCTGCCCGACGGCGTGTCCCCGGTGGGCCCCGGTGATCGCTTGCGCCGGGTGGCCGTCCTGCCGGCGTCGCTCGCCGCCGGGCGGCCGGTGGGCGGCTGAGGGGGTCCGCTCAGAACCGGTCGAGCGGGGGCACCGTCGCCGGGCGGCAGGCGGGCAGATCGTCCGGCAGCGGGGCGCCGAGGTCGACCCGGTCGACCCGGATGCAGGGGCAGAGGTCCTGATCGGCCAGCAGGCACGCCGGCTGGCGGGTGCAGTCGGGGTCGTTGACGGTGACGAGCAGCCAGTGGCGGGGGTCGCCCGAGGTCAGCTCCATCGGGGCCCCGCCGCCGCCGCTGTGGTAGACCCGGGTCCGGGCGACCATCTGCTCTTCGTAGATCGCGAACTGGCTGCTGAAGAGGTAGGGCACCGCGCCCCGGCGCAGCGCGGCGACGAAGGCGGCGGCCTCCGGGCGGTGGCGGAAGGCGTTGCCCCGGGCGCCGACCGGGTCGAACGGCGGGATGTGGGTGAAGACGAGCCGGGTCGGCGGGGGGTCGGTGGACCACCACAGGCGGTTGTCGGCGCCCAGCCAGCGGGCCAGCGCCCGGCGGTCGGCCCCGGCGAAGCCCCGGCTGGCGCTGTCGAGCACGACGACGCGCGCCGGCCCGGCGTCGAAGGCGAAGGTCGAGGCTCCGATGAACTCGGGGTAGCTCTCGGCGGCGTCCCCGGCGATGTCCCGGTCGCCGAGCGTCGCGTACCACGGCACCGGCAGCCCGTCGAGCGCCAGCGCGGCCCGGCCCAGCTCGACCCGGCTGCCGGCGGCGGTGAGGTCGCCGGTGATCAGCGCGAACAGGGGTTCGGCCTCGCCCACCGCGTCGATGATGCGGCGCTGCACGTCGGCGTCGGCCGCGTTGTTGCCCCACACCGCGAAGCGCACGCAGTCGTCGGGCCGCACCTCGAGCCGCAGCCGGTGGCGCACGACGAGCGGGGCCTGCGCCAGCGGGTCGTTGTTCGGGGTGTCGAAGGCCACGCAGGCCCCGGCCGCCGGGTCGACCAGCGCCGGCGGCTCGCCGTCGGGATCACACGCGGTGTCGTCGCTGGGCGGCTCGAGCGTGTCGCCGGCCTGCACCGTCGCGAACCGACAGGCCGACAGCGGGCGGTGGCCCTCGAGCAGGCGCCACGCCTGCCGGCTGCGATCGGTGCACAGGGTCCACCGCTCGATCGCGCCCGGCGATGAGCCGGCGGCGCTGCTGAGGGTCTCGAACGGGGCCTCGGGGGCCAGGGGGGTCCACTGCGGATCGTGGATGTCGTAGCCCAGCACGACCCCCCCGCCGGCGGCCTCCTGGGCGGCGGCGACCCGCGGCTCGAGGGCGCCGATGAAGGGCCGCGCGGTGCGGGTCAGCTCGCCGGCGGGCAGGTGGGTCACCGTGATGCGCAGCGCCTGCGGCCCGCAGCGGTCGTCCTCGATGTCGACCCGGGCGTCGAACGACTGGGCCCGGATCTCGACCTCGGGCGGGCAGCTCCCCGACGCCGGCTTCACGTCGCCGACCACGGTGGCCCCCTCGGTGCGCACGGTGATGCCGTCGAAGATGGGGACCTCGCGCGCCTGCTGGTTCAGATCGGCCCGGTCGACCTCGCTCTGGCTGCACCCGGCGAGCCATGGGACGAGGCACGCCACCCATCGCATGGCACGCCACCCACGGGCGGTGATGGCGTGGCTCACAGCGCGTACCCCAGCCCGAGCCACACCGCGAAGCCGTCGCCCAGCGTCAGCTCGACCTCGATGTCGAGGGTGTCGAGGTAGCGGTGCTGCAACCCCAGCTCGAACAGCCCCAGCTCGGGGTCGGGCGGGGTGTCGCCCACGGTGTCCTGGGACCACAGCAGCAGCATGTGGGTGTTCTCGCCGGTGTTGAAGCCGAGGCCGCTCTGCAAGAGCAGCCGGGTGTCGGTGAACTCGACGTCGGCGAAGAACGACGGCGCCGCGCCGGCCCGGGTGAACTGGTAGCCGTCGGTGCCGTAGCCCAGCCGCCCGGCGATGTAGACGTGGCGCAGGGTGCGCATGAAGCGCCCCAGGTCGGCCTTGGCCCAGGCGTAGCCCATCACCCCCGACACCGCGAAGCCGTCGGGCTCGTTCTCCCGCCGCCGGGCCACCAGCCCCACGGCGAGGTGCTCGTGGGGGTCGTCGCCCCGCACGAGGCGGGTGCCGACGTCCAGCTCGCCCTCCCGGGCGCCGAGGCTGGCCTCGACGTCGATGAGCGGGCGGATGTAGAGCCAGCCGAGGTCGATGCTCAGCCGGGCGACGAGGTGGTGGCGGAAGGCGTCGAGCGGGCTGTCGGTGTAGCGGTAGGCGACCCCGAAGACCGATCCCTCGACCCGGGTGCTGTCGGGGTCGAACGGCACCGTGCCGGTGAAGCTGCCGACGATGTCGGCCAGCCACGAGCCGAGGAAGAGCACCACCCCGGTGTGGGTCAGCGCGTCGGTGGCTGTCGCGACCGACCCGCTGCCTTCGGTGACGATGTCCGCCGCCGCCCCGCCCACGATGAGCAGCAGCGCGGTCAGCTCGGTGAGCAGCAGCAGCACCCCGGTGCGGGTCTCGTCGAGGTAGAGGTGGCCGATGCCGTGCACCGCCAGCCCCGGGCCGAGCGCCAGCAGGCTGGCGGTCAGCGACCCGTTGACGTCCTCCGGCGGCCGGGGGTCGTAGCCCTGGGCGATGGCCTCGTCGTAGCTCAGGGTCGCGTCCTCTTCGACGGGCGGATCGACGACCGGCCGCGTCGCGCGCGGCGCGTCGGGGGCCGCCTCGCCCACCGCGTCGGGCAGGGCCCGCTCGGCGTCGGCCGGGCGCTCGGCCGGGGTCTCGTCAGGGCGCTCGGCGGGCGGCTGGGCGTACGCCGCCGGGCCCAGGCCCAGCGCGCACACGGCCAGCGCGATCAGGCAGCGGGGGTGGCTCATGGCGCCCCGCCCAGCCGCCGGGCGAGGGCGGTGTAGCGCAGCATGCCGTCGGTGTTGCGCGCCGCCCGGCCGATGGCCCGAGGCTGCCCCACCAGCACCACCAGCCGCTTGCCCCGGGTCAGCGCGGTGTACAGCAGGTTGCGCTGCAGCATGACCCAGTGCTCGGTGAGCACCGGCACCACCACCGCCGGGTACTCGCTGCCCTGGCTCTTGTGCACCGAGCAGGCGTAGGCCAGCACGAGGTTGTCGAGCGCGTCGCCCTCGTAGTCCAGCAGCCGCTGCTCGAAGCGCACCACCAGCCCCTTGGCCGAGCGGGACTCGATGCGCCCCAGGTCGCCGTTGAAGACCTCCTTGTCGTAGTCATTGCGCACCTGCATGACCTTGTCCCCGACCCGGAACTGCTTGCGCCCGCGCTCGATGGGCGCGCCGTCGGGGTTGAGGGCGTCCTGCAGCAGCGCGTTGAGCTGCTGCGCGCCGCAGATCCCGCGGTGCATCGGGGCCAGCACCTGGATGTCGTCGATCGGGTGCAGCCCGAAGCGGGCCGGGATGCGCTCGGCGACCATCGTGCGGATGAGGGCCGCCGCCCGCGTCGGATCGGCCGCCCGCACCAGGAAGAAGTCGCTGCCGTCGGGGTCGCGCGGCGCCCGGGGCGGCTCGCCGGACAGGATGCGGTGGGCCTCGACCACGATGCGGCTCCGCTGCGCCTGGCGGAAGATCTCGGTCAGCCGGACGTGGGGCACCGGGCCGGCGGCGAGCAGATCGGCGAGGATGTTGCCCGCCCCGACGCTGGGGAGCTGATCGGCGTCGCCCACCAGCACCAGCCGGGTGCCGGGGCGGATGGCCCGCAGCAGCGCCGCCATCAGCATCTGGTCGACCATCGACGCCTCGTCGACCACCACCGCCCGCACCTCGAGCGGATCGTCGTCGTCCCGCCGGAAGCCCTCGCCCGGGCGATAGCCCAGCAGCCGGTGCAGCGTGCTCGCGTCGCTGCCGGTGGCCTCGGCCATGCGCCGGGCCGCGCGCCCGGTCGGCGCGGCCAGGGCCACCGCGCCCTCGCTCTGGAGCTGATACAGCAGCGCCCGCACGATGGTGGTCTTGCCGGTGCCCGGCCCGCCGGTGAGCACCATCACCGGGGCCGTCGCCGCCAGATCGAGCGCCGCCCGCTGCGCCGGGGCGAGCCGCATGCCGGTGCTCTGCTCGAAGCGCTGCACGTCGACCCGCAGCGGGGGCACCGGCGCGGCGAGCAGATCGTGGATGCGCTCGGCGATCTCGACCTCGGTGGCCCACATGCCCTCGAGGAAGATCGCCCCGTCCTCGTCGATCAGCCGCCCCTCGGCGAGGGTGGCGTCGAGCACCGCGGTCACGACGTCGGCGTCGCCCAGCAGCGCCGTCGCCCGCTCGAGCAGCACCTCGCGGGGCAGGTAGACGTGGCCCTCCTCGCCGCCCCGGGCCAGCAGGTGCACCAGCGCCGCCGCCGCCCGCCGCTCGTCGTGCTCGCCGAAGCCCAGCGCCCGGGCGATGCGATCGGCGGTCGCGAAGCCGATGCCGGTGATCTCTTCGGCCATGCGATAGGGGTTGTCGCGCACCCGGGGGATGGTGTGGGCGTCGTAGCGGTCGAAGATGCGCCGGGCGGTGCCCGCCTGCACCCCCAGGCTCTGCAAGAAGATGAGCGCGTCCCGCTGATGGGCCCGGTCGTGCACCTGCGCGGCGATCTCGCGCCGCCGCTTGGGGCCGATGCCCTCGACCTCCTCCAGCCGCTCGGGCGCGTCCAGGATGACGTGCAGCGTCTTCTCGCCGAACCACGCCACCAGCCGCGACGCCAGCTTGGGGCCGACCGACTTGACGTGCCCCCCCGCAAGCCACGCCTCGACGTCGGCCCGGCTCTGGGGCAGCAGGGGATAGGCCGCCACCACCTTGAACTGCGGCCCGTGCCGCGGATCGAGCCGGTGGTCGCCCATCAGCCGCACCCGCTCGCCCTCGTGCAGCCCGGCCAGCTCGCCCACCGCCCGGATGGGCTGCGACTGGCCGTCGGGGGTCACCACCGCCACGACGAAGCGATCGTCCTCCGAGCGGTAGAGCACCCGGTCGAGGGTGGCGTCGAGGGTCTGCCGGCCGGCGGCCGGATCGGGAGCGGAGCGCATGTCCGGTCAATAGCAGATCGCGGGGTCCGCCGCGACGACCGGGGCCCGCCGACGCCCGCGAAACCGCGCGGTGATGCGCTGTCATAGCCGTGTAATGGTCATCGGCCATCGAGGCCGCCATGATGGCGACACGAGGCCGGGTGATGGGTCGCTGGCGGGCCCCGGAGAGCGCTCCGGGGCCCGTCGGTGGGGCGCGCGCGCCGGGCGGCGATCCGCCCTCGCGGCCCCCACGGACCCCGATGGAGCAGGTGACCGGGCACGGGCACGGGCACGGGCACAGCGGCTGGGGCGCAGCGGCGGAGAGACCTCGGGCGGGTCGCCGCCGCCGCCCCCGGGGCCGGGATCAGGTCCGATCCACCGGCACCAGATGCCCATCCTCCTCCACGAAGCCTTTTCGCCCGAACATCTTCTCCTGCTCCCGCACCAGCTTGATCGCCTCGTCGGCCAGCTTGGCGTCGGGGTACTTGGTCGACTGGGGGAAGGCCGACGAGGGCAGCAGCAGGTCGTGGCCCATGTCCGACGGCATGTTGGCGATGGCCCGCATGGGCTTCAGCTCCTCCCGCCGATCGTGGAACGCCTTGACCGCCTTCGGGTCGTTGCTGTGCTGCTTGATCCCCTTCTTCGCCCGGAACGCCCGCTGCAACACGGTCGCCGCCGACGCGTGCAGGTTGTCGCGCACCTTCTTGCCGACGTGCGCCCCGTGATCCTTCGTCTTGGGGAACTTCTCGAGCGCCTCGGCCATGTCTTCGATGCCCAGCGTGCTGCCCTTGGCCCACTTCGGGTTGCGGGTCACCACATAGCCGTGGCGCAACAGGTCGTGCAGCACCCCCGGCAGCACCATGCGCGGCACCCGGAACGGCGCCTGGGTGCCCGGGGCGAAGGCCGCCAGGTAGCGGTCGATGGTCTGGGTGAAGCTGAAGTTCTGCGCCTCGGCCCCGTGGTTGAAGACCGTATTGTCGCTGCGACCGCAGCGGGCGTTGAGCTTGTCGATGAGCATCACCGTGAACTCGGACGCCGCCGAGCGCCCGTGGCTGTCCTTGACGCTGCCGATGCCCCGGTGCTTGCGGGTGACGGTGATGTGGGGCGCGACCATCCACATGTCGTAGTCGCCGGTCACCGGGGACACCTTGCCCCCCACCCGGTAGCCCCAGACCATCATCGGCACCATCTTGCCCTTCGGATCGCGCCGCGAGCGCCAGTAGACCTTGCCCGTCTGGCGCTCCCACAGCAGGCACACGTCGCTGCACTTGCTGCTGTGCAGGTGCACGACCGCCGGGCGGGGCATCGCGGTCGGGCCGCCCTCCCGGGGCAGCACGCAGCGATCGAACGACAGCGGGTTCTGGGTGTGCTCGAAGTGCTGCGCCCGATACAGCCGGTCGAACTGAAGCGGGGTGAAGGTGAGCTGGACCGGGATCGCCTGACCGTGGATCGACGACACCAGGTTGGGGTTGGGCGAGCCGATGAGCTTCTTGCTGAACGCCTGATCGATGGGCACGAACCCCGACGTCAAGCCCCAGTTCGAGGACTTGTCGTGGATGTCCATGCTCTTCGTCGCGAAGCCCTCCCGGATGAGCCGCATCGTGGCCTGCTCCGACGGCCGGATGAACAGGAACGTATTGTAGTGCTGGCACACCGCGTGGATGGCGTCGATGTGCGCATCCACGATGCCGCTGTTGAACGCCGTCAGCTTCTCGAAACCCATGGTCTTCCCCCCTTCCGCCGCGGGTCGGCGGCGTCGATCGACCCGATGATAGGCGTGATGCCTGTTCCGAGAAAACTCAAAAATTCCATCTGAGGTGGACGGGACGCCCCGCCCCGTGCATCGCCCGCCGTTTCATGACACTCTCCCCGGCGATCCATCGACGCGGAGGTGGCACATGACGAGGTGGACGCGGAGCGCGCTGGCCGTCGGGCTGGCGCTGGGCTTGATCGGGTGCGTGCCCGGCGGCGGCGGGGGCGGCGGCGGCGGCGGAAGCGGCGGCGGGGGCGGCGACGCGGGCGACATGGACGGCGGGGTGGACGTCGACACCGGCACCCCCGCAGCCCGGGCGCCCGAGCGGCTGTGGCCCGAGCCGGCCGGCACGCTGACCCACGCCGCGGCGATCGGCGCCCTCGACCGGCTCGCCGCCGCCCCCGGGTTCGACGCGGCGGCGATGGGCGATCCCGCCGTCTACCTCGCCGAAGAGGCCGACACCCCCAGCGATCCGGCCGTCTTCGCCAGCGTCTACTATCAGTCCGGCGACCTGGCCGAGGCGTTCGAGGCGGCCGACGACGAGCGGCCGGGCATCGACGACGGCGAGGGCGCCGGGTCGGCGATCGCCTCGCGCATCGCCCGGGGGATCCAGCTCGGCGCGGTCTCCGACAGCGCGCCCAACGACCGCAGCAGCGCCCGGTGGCACGCCCTGCAGTCGGCCCGGCGGCTGGACGCCTACGCGCTCTTCGCCGGGTGGGACGGCCTCGCGGAGCGCTCGGCGGCGGGCTATGACCGCTTCCTGGGCCTCTTGTGGGACGCCGACGGCGCGCCCCAGGGCACCGGCGCCCGGCTGGCCGCGGTGGACGCGCTGTGCGGCACCGACCACCTCGCCCGCATCGCCGAGACGCTCGACGGGGTCAGCGCCGACTTCGCCGCCACGCTCGACGAGCTGGGCCAGCTCGACCCGTTCGATCGGCTGGTCATCGAGCCCGGCGACAGCCCGGCCTACGACGGGGCGATCGTTCAGGTCATCGAGATCCTGGCCGACGGCCTCGCGGTGAGCCTGCTCGCCACGCTGAACGGCGAGCTCGACACGGCGGTGCAGGCCGAGGCGCTCGGCGCGCTGGATGTCATCGCCGCCGATCTGGCCGCCGCCGATCCAGCCACGCTCGACATGCTCGGCATGACCCTCGACGACGCCGATCCGAAGCAGATCGACGCCGACGCCGTGCGGGGCGCGGTCGCCGGCGCCCTGGGCGTGGCCCCGTGCGCCCCGTAGCGTCGCCCCCGACGCTCGCCGTCCGCCCGGGGCGGATGTCCGAGGGGCCCGCGCTCACCGCCCTCGCGATGCGATCGAAGGCCCATTGGGGCTACGACGCCCGCTTCATCGAAGACTGCCGGCCGGTGTTGACGGTGCCCCACGACGCGCTCGCCGACCGCCGGATCCTGGTGGCCGAGCGCGGCGGCCGACCGCTGGGCTTCATCGGCTTCGGGCGCCCCGAAGAGCCGCCGGAGGTCACCTTCCTCTTCGTCGACCCGCCCGCCATCGGCCGCGGCGTCGGCCGGGCGCTGTGGGGCGCCGGGCGGGCGCTCGCCCGACGCCGGGGCTGGGCCGCGCTCATGGTGGCCGCCGACCCCGACGCGGCGCCGTTCTACCGCCGCGTGGGCTGCGCGCCCGTGGGTGAGGTCGCCTCCGAGGTGCGCCCCGACCGCCGGCTGCCGCTGCTGCGCTACACGCTCGATCCGCCGCCCGACGCGCCGACCATCGGGCCCGCCCGGCCCGACGAGCTGGCCCGGCTGGCCGCGCTCGAGATCCGGGCCGGGCAGCGCTTCCGCGCGGTGGGCATGCCGGCCATCGCCGACGCGCCGCCGCGGGCGGTCGCCGAGTTCGAAGAGGCCCTGGCCCACGGCGCGATCTTCGTCGCGCGGGCGGCGGGCGAGCCGGTCGGCTTCGCGATGGTCGAGCCGATCGACGCCGGGCTGCACCTCGAGGAGCTGTCGGTCGACCCCCCGTGGGGCGGGCAGGGGCTGGGCACCCGGCTGCTCGAGCGCGTCGCGCAGCACGCCCGAGCCATCGGCGCGGCGGCGGTGACGCTGACCACCTTCGCCGACGTGCCGTGGAACGGGCCCTACTACCGCCGGCGGGGCTTCGCGGTCGTGCCCGAGGCCGACTGCACCGCCGCGCTGCGGGCCCGGGTGCGCCTGGAGGCCGCGGCGGGGCTCGATCGGGCGCTGCGGGTGGTGATGCGGCGGCCGATCGGCTGAGCGGCGCCTGCGACGGGTGTGTCACAGCCGACCGGGGAGCCCAGACCCCACTGTCGCACGACCAGCACACGCCCCGCCCGCCGAGCCGCCGATCCGGTCGCGGGCGGCGGTTGGCCCGCCCGTTGCAATCATGCCTCCGCGGTCGCGCCGCCTGCGGCCGGATGGCATGTGAGGATGGCATGGACGCCCGAGGTGTATTCGGAACGCTGGTCGTATGTGTATGGCTCGGCGGCTGCGCCCCCGAGATCACCTTCGTCGGCCAGCCCGACGCCGACCTGCCCCCGCCGGTCGAAGATCCGGGGATCGGCGGGCAGGGCGACGGGCAGGGCGACGGGCAGGGCGAGCAGGCCCCGCCCGTCGAGCAGGCGCCCATGGCCGAGCCCGAGCCGGCTCCCGACCCGGAGCCGGCGCCCGATCCCGAGTCGGCGCCCGATCCCGAGCCCGCCCCCGATCCCGAGCCGGCGCCCGACCCCGAGCCGGCGCCCGACCCCGAGCCGGAGCCCGAGCCGGCCGAGCCCGACCCCCTGCGGCTCGCCTGCGGGCTCGTCGAGGACGTCGACTGCTCCGAGCCCGACGACAACCGCATTCGGGAGTGCGTCGAGGCGTGCGAAGAGATGGCCGAGTGCCTCGGCGACATCTGCGACCCGGACGTCGCCGAGCATTACGCCACCAACGACGTCATCGACCTGTGCGTGCTCGACTGCCGCCGGGGCGTCGACTTCGCCGACCCCGACGACATCGAAGACCTCGACTGCGACGAGATGCAGCCCGGCCTGTGCGACAGCATGCCCAACCTCGGCCCGGCGTGCGGCTGCGCCCCGCCGCCCGAGCCCGATCCGGCGCCCGATCCCGACCCGGCGCCGGATCCCGAGCCGCAGCCGGACCCCGAGCCGCAGCCGGACCCCGAGCCGCAGCCGGACCCCGAGCCGCCCGCCGTCGACTGCGACCAGGCCTGCGACCGCATGCTGACCTGCCTCGGCGACATCTGCAGCGCGGGCAACCTCGCGGCCTTCGGCGGCACCATCCGCGGGCAGTGCCTCGAGACCTGCGCCGAGGACCCCGATCGCTTCGCCGCCAACGAGGGCGCCGCCTGCGCCGACGTCAACGCCGAAGCCTGCGCCGCCGAGGCCAGCCTGGGCCTCATCTGCGACTGCTGAGCGCGCTGCTTCACGCCTGCCCCGGGAGCCGGACCATGCGCCTCGCCCTGCTCGCCCTGCCGCTCGTCGCCTGCGGACACCCGTTCGAGCCGGGCAGCGACCTGCCCGCCGAGTCGCCCCCGGCCGTGCTCTCGGACACCCCGCCCCCCGCCGCCGAGCCGCCGCCCGCGCCGGCCCCCGACCTCGACCCCGCCGCCGCGCTGGATGGCATCTATGTCATCGACAGCACGCTCCAGAGCCCGCTGGGGGACGTCATCAACGCCCGCTTCGAGGGCCACGTCACCCAGGCCGGCGTCATCGGCGAGGGCGCGACCCTCATGATCGAGCTGCGCGACCCGGCCGAGGCCGACGTGCCCGGCCCCGGCTTCCCCGAGCCGGTGCCGCTCGGCCCCGACGGCGCGTTCGCCGGCACGGTGCCGGGCATGGTCGTCTCGCCCCGCTTCTCGGATCTGCTCGCGGCCCCCGCCGCGGCCGAGGTCGCCCTCGACGGCGCCCCGCTGGCCCCCGACTGCCTCGCCGGCCGCCTCGACCTCGCGCTCATCGACGCGCAGACCACCGTCGTCGACGGCCCGATCAGCCTCTCGCTCGAAGGCCGCTTCACCGCCGAGCGCGCGCCCGGCGCCTGCCCCGACGGAGGCCCCTGATGCGCTGGACCCTCATGCCTCGGACCCTGGCGTCGCTGCTGTGCCTCCTGGCGCAGCCGGCCCTCGCCGGCGGCTTCCTCGTCTCCAAGATCGGCGGCGATCGGGCCGGCCCGGCCAGCGCCGAGCCATCGGCCATCTTCTGGAACCCGGGCGCCCTGGGGCTCATCGAGGGCACCCGGCTCATGCTCGACACCAACCTCATCCACCGCCGGGCCTCGTTCACCCGGGCCGTCGACGGGCGCTACGGCGGGCAGGCCGAGCTGACCGACCTCAACGCCCAGCCGGCTCTGTTCGCGGTCAGCGACCTGGGCCTCGACGACTGGTCCTTCGGCCTGGGGGTGCACGCCCCGTTCGGCTCCGGCTCGGCGTGGGACGACCCCGCCGGCCCCCAGCGGCACCACGCCATCTGGGGCGGCATCACCTCGGTCTTCGTCACCCCCACCGCGAGCTATCGCGTCACCGACGGCCTGCACGTCGGGGCCAGCCTGAGCTACGTGCGGGCCTCGGTGACCTCGTACCGGGCCATCGACTTCGGCGCCGAGATCGCCGACGTCACCGGGGGCGAGGTGCCCGCCGAGCAGCCGGGCAACGAGGGGCGGGCGCTGCTCGACTTCGCCGGCCACGCCGCGGCGTGGTCCCTGGGGCTGACGTGGAGGACCGGCCCGGTGGTGCTCGGCGCCGCGTACGCCAGCGCGGTGCACATCCTGCTGCCCGGCGAGCTGAGCCTGTACGTGCCGCGCAACGACTTCTTCCGGGGGTTGACCGGGGGCGACATCACCGCGCCGGCCCACCTGAGCACCACCTGGCCCGACGCGGCGCGGGTCGGCGCGGCGTGGACCATCGACGAGCGCTGGTCGGCCACGCTCTCGCTGGAGTGGGCCCGCTGGAGCCGCTACGAGGCGGTGCACATCGACGTCGAGCCCGACGCGGTGGACGGGCTGGGCGATCTCGATCAGCACCGGCAGATGGACTGGCAGGACACCGTCGGCCTGCGGCTGGGCGCCCGCTACCGGGTGCTGCCGACCGTCGAGCTCTTCGGCGGGCTGGGGGGCGAGACGGGCGCGGTGCCCGACCGCCGGCTGGATCCCTCGATCTACGACGCGCTCAAGGGCGGGGGCGCGCTGGGCGTGGCCTGGGCCATCACCGATCACATCACCTGGACGACCAGCTACAGCCACCTCGTCTACCGGCCGACGGCGGTCACCGAGAGCGCCCAGCGCCCGGCGCCGACCGGGGTGCACACCCAGCAGGTGGGCATCGTCAACGCCAACCTGCAAGTGAGCCTGTGAATCGGTGAGTCAGTGACTCGGTGAGTCAATGAGGCGATTGCGCCCGGCGATCAGGTGTCCACTTCGGGCAGGCTGTAGAGCGCGGGCGTATCCAGGCCGGCGTCCTCGTGGGTCTGCGAGGTGACGACGAGCCGGATGGGCGCCCCGTTCCGCCAGGCGACGAGCTCCCGATCCCCATCCGGATCGGCCGGCCCCACCAGCGCCGCGATGTCCAGCGGCCCCACGAACTCCAGGTGCAGCAGCACCTCGTCGCCCGCCGCGAGGCGCCCGTCGAACGCGTCGCCGTCCTCGTCGAGCAGCGCGGTCGCCGGCAGCTCGGCCACCTCGACCCCCTCCCGATCGAGCACGAACACGAGGGCCCCGATGCCTTCGGCGTCGGTGTCGCTGCCGTTGCTCAGGGTGAACGTCAGCCGGGCCCCCTGGCAGTTGAGCGGCCCGCACTGATCGGTCGCGCAGTCGCCGTCGACGAGGTTGGCGTTCGGGCGCTCGGCGTCGAGGTTCTCCCACGCCTGCTCGGGGCAGTCGCGGTAGCTGCCGAGGTGGCCCGAGACGTGGACCGCCTCCAGGCCGTCGACGCCCGGCTCGGGGGGCAGCGGGCGGTGATCGCAGGCGAAGAGGGTGCTCGCGGCGAGCGCGATGAGGGGCAATGGCATCTTCATGGGTCGCTCCATGGTATCGGTCACAGGTGTTCGAGGAACTCGACCAGCGCCGCGGCGTCATCGGCCGGGGGCGGGTCGCCGAAGGGGTGGCCGGCCTCGACGAGCGCGGTGAGCGTCGCGAAGCGGCCGTCGTGCAGATAGGGCCCGCCGGCGCCGACGCCGATCAGGCCGGGGACTTTGAGGAAGCCGGTGCCCCGCATGGGGCTGAACGCCGGGCCGTGGTCGCCGATGAGCCCGTCCGGGGCCACCAGATCACCGGCGTAGCCCCGGGCGGGGTCGTGGCAGCCCGCGCAGCGCCGGGCGAAGACGTCGGCCCCGGGGTGATCGGCCGGCGCGGTGGAGACCGGGCGGTCGAGGGTGAGCACGTAGATCGCCAGGGCCCAGACGAGGTGCCGCGGCGGGCGCACGGCGAAGGCGTGGCCGGTGATGAACTGGGTCTCGAAGCGGATGGCCAGCGCGGCCGGGGTGTCGAGCCGCACCGCGCCGCTGGTGTTGATGTGGCTCTGCCAGGGCAGCGTCCACAGATCGGCGATGGCCAGCGGATCGTCGACGGCGTCCTCGGTGACGTCCAGCCGCCCCCGGCCCCAGCCGGCGTAGGCCCCTGGGGGCCGGCCGCGGCTCTCGACATAGCGCGACCGGGCCCAGCCCAGATCGAGGGCGCGGGCCGCCCGGCCGGGCACGCCGTCGCCCCGGTGGCACAGCGCGCAGGTGACGCCGACCCGCTCGTCGCCCCGCCAGTCCACGAAGCGGGTGAGGCCGTCGATGGCGCCCTCCTCGATCCGCAGCCCGGCCCGGTCCCACAGGTCGGGCCGGGTGGCGAGCCACTCGACGTAGGCGTCGCGCCGCATCGGCAGCTCGTGGAAGACCCGCTCACCCAGCGCGCGCCAGCCGGCGAGGTCGGCGGGGATGTCATCGGGCAGGGCCCGCCATGGCATCGGGGAGCCATCGGCGGCGACGGCGGCGGTGCGGGCCTGCATCTCGGGCAGGGCGTCCCACCCGCCGGCCGGCAGGGCGTAGGCGTCGAGGCGCTTGCTGGCATACGGCAGCTCGGGGCGCCACAGCGAGGACTCGATCCACGCCCGCCGCGCGCCGCGGTCCTCGAGGTAGAGGTCGGCGTGCGCGACCATCCACCCGGCGGGGTCGTCGACCGGGGTCGGCGCCGGCGGGGCGTCGCAGGCGGTGAGCACGAGCAGGAGTGGGAGCAGGCGGCGCATGCCGGGTCCGCGTTCCAAACATCGTGCCAGCCGCGGGGGCCCGTCCCGCCGTCGCGGAGCGCGGAAAAACGTCGGGTTTTCGAGGGGATGGGCCGACTCGACCACTGAATTCCGGCGATCTGTCAGATCGAGCGGCGGGCGGTGTCCATAGGGGTTTCGCTTCGCCCCCGACGCCTCAGCCGGCCGCCTCGACCTCGGCCAGCCGGGCCTCGAGATAGCGCCGCTCGGGCGCGTTGTCGGTCAGCGCCAGCGCCGCCCGATAGGCCGCCGCCGCCTCGTCCCACCGGGCCAGCCGGCGCAGCAGATCGGCCCGCGCCGCCGGCAGGTACGGATACCGCGCCAGCCCGCCGCCCGCGTCCAGCGTATCGAGCAGCGGCAGCGCCTCGGCCGGCCCCCGGGCCATCGCCACCGCCACCGCGTGGTTCAGCGCCACCACCGGGCTCGGCTGGAGCGCGAACAGCGTCGCGTACAGCGCCTCGATCTGGGCCCAGTCGGTGTCTTCGGCCCGGGGCGCCTCGCCGTGCAGCGCGGCGATCGCCGCCTGGATCTGATACGGCCCCGGCGCCTTGCGGGCCAGCGCCGCCCGGACGTGCGCGGTGCCCTCGGCGATGCGATCCCGATCCCACCGCCCGCGATCCTGGGCTTCGAGCACCACGATCGCCCCGTCGGCCCCCTGCCGCGCCTCGCGGCGGGCGTCGTGCAGCAGCATCAGCGCCAACAGCCCCTCGACCTCGGCCCGATCGGGCATCAGCCGATGCAGCAGCCGCCCCAGCCGGATGGCCTCGGCGCACAGCGACCGCCGGATGTGGGCGTCGCCCGCCGTCGCCGCGTAGCCCTCGTTGAACACCAGGTAGATGACCGCCAGCACCGCGTCCAGCCGGGCGGGCAGCGCGTCGGGCGGGGGCACCGCGAACGGCTCGGCGATCCCGGCCAGCTTGCGCTTGGCCCGCACCAGCCGCTGGGCCAGCGTCGGCTCGGCCACCAGGAACGCCCGGGCCACCTCGGCGGTGGTCAGCCCGCACAGCGCCCGCAGCGTCAGCCCGACCTGGGCCTCGAGCGTCAGCGCCGGGTGGCAGCAGGTGAAGATGAGCGGCAGCTCGTCATCGGTCGGCACACCCTGCCGGGCCGCGCGCTCGACCCGCACCCGCCGCTCGACCTCGTCCGCCTTGCGGGCCCGGGTCGCCGCCCGCCGCATGCGGTCGATGGCCTTGCGCCGGGCGGTCGTCGTCAGCCACGCCGCCGGGTTGTCGGGGATGCCCTCGGCCGGCCACCGGTCGAGCGCCTGGGCCATCGCGTCCTGCAGCGCGTCTTCGGCCGCGTCGAGGCTGCCGCACACCCGCATCAGCGCCCCGTGCAGCCGCCCGGCCTCGGCCCGGTAGACCCGGGTCAGCGTGCGGCCGATCGAGCCGGCTTCGGCGGCGGGCGACGCGCTCATCGGCGCCGGCTCAGGGCGCCGGCTCGAGCGTGATGACGAACGTCGAGCCGGCCCCCTCGGCGCTCTCGACCCGGATCGATCCCCCGTGGCTCTCGGCGATGCGCTGCACGATGGCCAGCCCGGCGCCGGTGCCGGGGTACTCGCTGCGGGCGTGCAGCCGCTCGAAGATGTCGAAGATCTGCTGCTGATACTCGGCGGGGATGCCGATGCCGTCGTCCTTGACGTAGATCGCGACCTTGCCCGGCGGCGCCTCGGCGGCCCCGATGTCGATGTGCGGCGGGCGGCTCTGGTTGAACTTGATCCCGTTCGACACGAGGTTCTGCAGCAGCAGCAGCAGCCGCGACGGGTTGCCCAGCACCGTCGGCAGCGCGTCGCGCACGGTCACCACCGCCCCGCTGTCGCCGATGGAGCCCGAGAGCAGATCCTGCGTCTGGCGGGCGATCAGGTTCAGGTCGACCGGGGCCCGCTCGGTCTGCTTGTGCTCCAGCTCGGCGAACTGCAACAGGTCGTTGATCAGCGCGTGCATGTGCCGGGCGCAGCGGTCGATGCTGCGCACATAGGCCGCCGGCTCGCCGCTCGCCAGCTCGGGGTAGTCGGTCTCGAGGAAGTCCACATAGGCCGAGATGGTGCGCAGCGGCTCTTTGAGGTCGTGGGCCACGACGTGGGTGAACGCCCGCAGCTCGGCGTTGACCCGGCGCAGCGCGTCGTTCTTCTCGGCCAGCTCGGCGGTCATCCGCCGCTTGTCGTCGAGCAGTTGCCGGTGGGCCATGGCGCTGTCGACGACTTGTTCGAGCTCTTCGGGGTTCCACGGCTTGGCCAGGTAGCCGAAGATCTGCCCCCGGTTGACCGAGCGCACCAGCGCCTGGATGTCGGAGTAGGCGGTGATCAGGATGCGCACCGCGTCGGGGTGCTTCGCCCGCACCTGCTCGAAGAACTCGGCCCCGCTCATGCCCGGCATGCGCTGATCGCAGAGGATGACCGACACCGTGTGCGCGTCCAGCAGCGCCAGCCCGTCGGCGGCCCGGGTCGCGCCGAGCACTTTGTATTGTCGGCGGAACAGGTGGCGCACCGCGCGGACGGTCTGCTCCTCGTCGTCGATGACCAGCAGCGTCTTCTTCCGGCTGGAGCGCCGCTCCCGACGGGCGGCGCGCTCTTCGCGGCTCATGCTCTCGACCTCCGGCGCGCACCGTTCGTATAGCGCGTCGGCGCGTCCGGGGAAAGTCGGCTCGGGGGTCGGGTCGTCTTTGGCGGGTGTGGGGGTGGGCGTCACGATCGGGACGGGAGGCGACGGCTCGGCCGGCGGTCGTGGGGGGTCGGCCTTCGGGCTTCGGTGGGGGGCGTGGGTGTAGCCTCGGGTGGGTTTGACGGGGGTGTGGGCAACGCTGAGGGTAGGCGAGGCGGGGCAGGTCTGGGCGGCTCTGGGCAACGCTGAGGGTGGGTGTCACCCAGGTCTGGGCAACGCTGAGGGTGGGTGTCACGCAGGTGTGGGCAACGCTGAGGGTAGGCGAGGCGGGGCAGCTGGG
>JAUHYW010000111.1 GCA_030426085.1 bacterium
GGCGACCTATGCGACATCGATGTCTCGAATCCGGGCCCCGCCCGCCGACCCCCATGGCGCGAGCGGCCCGTCGACGGCCCATCGCGGGCGTTGCCTCGCCCGACGATGAGCCGACAGCGGGCCTCGCTCGGCGTACCCCACGCGGACGATGTCCCGCCGGCCGGCCCTCCGCGGCGACCCCCATGGCGCGGAGGGCCCGAGGGCGGGTCCTCCCCGGCGACCCATGTGACCTCGATGTCTCGAAGACGGGCCCGCGGCGGCGACTGGTGAGTCGGGCATGTCTCAAACTCGGGCCATCGGCCGCGTTGGGTCGCGGCGACATGTCCCGCGAGCCGATTTTTGCCGGCGTAGGGGTCGCCCGCGGGGCCCGATGGCCGGCCCTCGGCGGCGTACCCTACGCCCGAGGCGGCGTCCTGATGCGGTCCTGGTCGAGCGGGCGGCGGTCGGCGAGGCCTCGGCGCGATGGAGGGGCCATCGTCGAGGGGAGCCTCTCGACGCCTCGGTGGGCGCGCGAGCCCCGGTGCCTCGCTCCGCCCGGGTGGCCGAGGTCGCAGCACGCCGGCCCGCGCTGAGGCCGGCCCGGTCAGCGGCGGGGCACCGGGACCGGCCGGTCGTCGCGCCACGCGAGGCCCACGCCGAGGGCGAAGACCAGCGCGATGCCGCCCAGGATCAAGTGCGACGACAGCTCGGGCGGGCGGCCGCCGGGGATGGCGATCATCGCCGCGAAGTAGGCCCCGTGGGCCCCGAGGCCGCCCAGCGCGATGGCCGGCAGGCTGCCCCGGGCGCTGCGGCGCAGGGGCCCGATCGCCAGCGCGGCCAGGACCAGATCGAGCAGCACGATCCAGATGAGCGCCTGGAGGACGTGGAATCGGGCGTGCGCCGGCCACCCCGGATCGACGACGTGCTCCGGGGCGGCGACGAGGTAGGCCGCGGCGTGGGCCAGCGAGGCCAGGGCGATCAGGGCGGCGGGCATGGGGGCTCCTCGGCGTCGGGCGCGGGTCGGGGCGCGGCGCGGGCGACGTGGTCGACCGCGTCTTCGAGGGTCAGCGTGGCGACCTGCCCGGCCTCGACGGCGACCCGGATGCGCTCGAGGATCTGCTCGAACGCCCGGTGCACGCCGGGCGCGTCGACCTCGGCGCGGTAGTTGGTGTGGAAGTTGACGACCAGCGCCCCGCCCACCGCCAGCGCCTCGGCGAGCAGCCGCTCGAAGACCGGCACCAGCAGCCGGGCGGCGGGGCCGTAGGCGGCGTCCATCAGGGCCATCGGCGCCTCCCACGGCCCCTCGGCGCCCAGCGGGCGGTGGGGCCACGCGGTGCCGGTGCGCCAGCCCTGATGCGGCGGGTGGAAGCCGACGTTGGACGAGATGTCGAAGCCCGCCCGGCGCATGTGGCGCCAGCCCTCGGGGAAGTCCGCGGACAGGTAGTGATGCCGCACGGCGCGCACCGGGCACCCGGCCGCCGCCTCCAGCCGCCGGCGTTGCTCGGCGAGCCCCGCGGCCGTGTCGCTGCCGTAGCGGGCGGCGTGCAGCCCGACCCGCCAGCCCCCCCGGATCAGCGCCCGCAGCGTCGCCCGCACCCGGGGGTCGTCGGCCCGGTACAGGCGCCCCTCGCGGGACAGCGCCCGCTCCAGCGCCAGGAAGAAGAAGGTCGAGCGCACGCCGTAGCGGCTCTCGAGGGCCATCCACCGCTCGAAGTCGGCCACCGGATCGCGGCGGCGCAGCCACCAGCCGCTCCAGCGCAGGGCCCGGCGGGCGGTGCGGCGGGCGGCGGGCCAGTCCCGGCGGGCGAGGGATCGGCCGGCGGTCGCGGCCCAGCCGGCGAGGCGCACCGGGAAGTACGAGAGCCCGTCGAACGCGTCGACGTCGTGGGTCACGATCACCGCCGCGCGGGCGCCGCCGGGCCACGGGCGGGGGTGGGCGCCGACCTGCGCGTCGAGCGCCCGATCGCCCGCGGCCGGGGCCACCGCGAGGCCGTCGAATGGCAGCGCGTCGGGCCCCGGCGGCACCCGGCCGGCGGTGAAGCGGGCCCGGCGGGCCACGAGGTCGGCCACCGCCGGGTCATCGGCGAAGCGGGCGGCGGTCGCGGATCCATAGCGCGCGCGCAGCGCCTCGGCGACCGTCTCGGCGGCGGATTGCTCGACCATCGGGGGCAGGGTTCCGCTATCGTGCGCCGGAATCAACCCCGCGAGAGGAGGGCCCCATGACCGCGCGCCTGTGGTCGATCCACGGCAACCGCCAGCGCCTCGACGGGGGCGCGATGTTCGGCAACGCGCCCAAGGCGCTGTGGAGCCGGTGGATCGCGCCCGACGATCAGAACCGCATCCCGCTGGCCTGCCGGGCGCTGCTGATCCGCGAAGACAGCGGGCGTACGGTCCTGCTCGAGGCGGGCATCGGGGTCTTCTTCCCGCCGAAGCTGCGGGCCCGGTTCGGGGTCGTCGAGGAGAACCACGCCCTGCTCGACAACCTCGCCGCAGCCGGCTTCGCCCCGGGCGACGTCGACGTGGTCGTGCTCTCGCACCTGCACTTCGACCACGCCGGCGGGCTGCTGACGCCCTGGGCCGAGGGCGAGCCGCCGGCGCTGGTCTTCCCCGACGCGCGCTACGTCGTCGGCGCGGACGCCTGGGCCCGGGCGCTGAGCCCCCACCCCCGGGACAAGGCGTCGTTCATCCCGGCGTTGCAGCCGCTGCTCGAGGGCACCGGGCGGCTGGAGGTCGTCGAGGGCGAGGCCTCGAAGACCCTCGGCCCCGGCTACCGGCTGCACTTCTCCGAGGGCCACACCCCGGGGCTGATGCTGGTCGAGCTGCCCACCGCCGACGGGCCGCTGGTGTTCGCCGGCGATCTCATCCCGGGGCGGCCGTGGGTGCATCTGCCGATCACCATGGGCTACGACCGCCACCCCGAGCGGCTCATCGACGAGAAGGCGGCCCTGCTGAGCGACCTGCACGCCCGGGGCGGGCGGCTCTTCTTCACCCACGACCCCGACGTCGCGGTGGCTCGGGTCGAGCGCGACGAGCGGGGGCGCTTCCGGGCGGGCGCGGCCGAGGCGGAGCTGGTCGGGGCCCCCGCCTGAGCCCGTTCGCCGAGGTTGCAGGATGTCACCAGCGCTGGAATGCGCGCCGGTCCGGGGCGAGCCCAAAAAGGCACCCGAAGACGGACACGGGGTTGTCGCCAGCGTCGATGCGGGGTATTCCAGCATGAGCCGGACGCCCCCGGTCGACAGCGGGAGATGAGCGCGTTTTCGTGACCGATCTGTGCCCCCTTTGCCACCGGCGATTCGAGGAGCCGCGGGCCGAGTGCCCCGACGACGGCACCGGGTTGATCGAGGACCGCACCGGACAGAGCCTGGGCGGGCGTTATACGATCCGCGATCTGCTGGGCATCGGCAGCAATGGCGTCACCGTCTGGGAGGCGTGGCAGGAGGACGCCGAGCGGCGGGTGGCGGTCAAGCTGCTGCCGCTCGACGAGGCCGGCCGGGACCACTTCCTCGACGCCTCGGGCGACGCCTCGGTGCTCGACCACCCCAACGTCGTGCGGCTGTTCGACTTCAACAAGACCGAGGACGGCCTCGCCTGCGGGGTGATGGAGCTGATCGAGGGCCGCCCGCTGTCGGTCGAGCTGGCCGACGATCAGGCGATCCCGGTCGACGAGGCGCTGCACATCGTTCAGCAGGTGCTCGCCGGGCTGGCCCACGCCCACGAGAACGGCGTGCTGCACCTCGACGTCAAGCCGGGCAACGTCTTCCTGGTGCCCGACGAGGGCGGCGAGGGCCCGCACGTCAAGCTGGTCGACTTCGGGCTGGTCGAGCCCCGCCCGGTGACCCGCCGCTTCGCGGGGGCGCTGCCGGCGAGCGAGGATCCACCCGAGGCGCTGCACTACACCGCGCCCGAGCTGCTCGCCAGCGGCCGGGCCGGGCCGCAGTCCGACCTGTACTCGGTCGGCGCGCTGCTGTTCCGGCTGCTGTCGGGGCGGCCCCCCTTCCCGTTCGAGCAGGCCACCGAGATCACCCGGGGGCACCTGACCCACCTGCCGCCGTCGCCGTTCTCCATCCGCCCGATCGGCGAGATGCCCTCGGCGCTGCCCGAGATCCTCGAGCAGGCGCTCGACAAGGCCCCCGCCCGGCGCTTCGCCTCGGCGGCCGCCATGCGGGAGGCGATCGACGCCGCGATCCGGGGCGAGACGCTCATCGACGCCCGGGACGAGGCCACCGTGGCCCGGGTCAGCGTGGCCGATCTGATGGTGCCGCCCGACCTCGGGCGCTCGGCTCCCCCGCCGAGCCGCCCGACGCCCGAGCCGCCGGAGGACGATCCGGCGGGCTCCAACAAGCCGCTCATCGTGGCGGCGATCGTGATGTTCCTGACGCTGGTCGCGGTGATCGTCTGGATCCAGTTCGGCCAGCAGCCGGCCCCGGCGCCGACGCCGACGCCGACCCCCACCCCGGGGGCGGTCACCCCGGCGGCCCCGGTCGACGCCGCGCCGCCCACGCCCGACGCCGCCCCGGCCCCGGTCGACGCCCGCCCGGTGGACGCCGCGCCCCGGCCGGTCGACGCCGCGCCGCCCGACGCCGCGACCCGGCGCGCGGTGCGCATCGACAGCGCGCCCGACGGCGCCCGGGTGCTGCGGGGCGACGATGAGCTGGGCATCACCCCGCTCGAGGTCGCGCTGCCGCTCGGCAACCACACGCTGCGGATCGAGAAGGCCGGCCGGGTGGCCCGCACGGTCGAGGTCGAGGTCACCCCGGGCGAGGGCGCCGTCGAGCGCCGGGTCGAGCTGGCCCGGGCCCGCAGCACGCCGACGAACCGGGTGAACCCGCCGCCTCCGCCCCCACCGCCTCCGCCGCCCGAGCCGGACGCCGCCCCGCCGCCCGCGCCGGACGCCGCGGCGCCTCCGCCGCCCGAGCCGGACGCCGCCCCGCCGCCGAAGCCGAACGGGCGCAAGATCCAGGTGCTCGGCGACCCCGATCCGGCGCCGACGCCCGCGCCCCGGGCCGCGCCGAACGGCGGCAGCCCCGAGATCGCGCCCCTCGGTCAGTAGCTCTCGCCCGCGCGTCGGTCAGCCGCTTCGGTCAGCCGATCGGGACCCGCCCCGCTGCCCCCCGGACCCTCACAGCTCGAAGTCGTCCAGGTCGCCGATCTCGTGCCCGGCGTTCTCCTCGTCCATCCGCCGCAGCAGCTCCATGATGATCGAGCTGGTGTCCAGCTCGACCTCGGGGTAGTCGGCGAAGGCCCGCTTGAGCATCTCGTCGCCCTGGAAGGCGAAGTAGCCGTCCTCCCAGCCCATCACCTCGCCGATCGCGTCCTGGGCCTGCTGGAACAGGATCGCCCGCATCTCGGCCGCCTTGACGTCGCCCCGGTCGAGCACCGCCCGGACCAGGGCCATCGGCGCGCCCTCGCCCTGCTCGGCGATGATCTCGTCGAACACCGCGGTCGTCAGCATGCCGGCCTTGATGAGCAGCTCGCCCATGCGCTCGGAGTTCGAGGTGTTGGCCCCGATCATGCGGCCCTCGGACATGTACAGCTCGCCCATGCCCTGGGTCGATACGATCTGGAGCACGCCGGTGCGCCGGTTGAGCCGCAGGAACTCCAGCAGATCGACCAGCCCGAACTGGGCCAGATCGCCGGTGAAGGCCAGATCGGAGGGCCGGGGCGCGCCGAGCCCCACCTGGCGGTCGATGCTGGCCCCCGGATCGCCGCCCGCCGGCGCGCTGCTCTGGGCCGCCGCCGCCGCTTGCAGCAGGTTGCGCAGCCGGCGGTCGTCCTTCGAGAGCATGGCGCCCTTGACGAGCACCGACACCGCCTGCCCCGGCTCGCCGAGGGCCAGCAGGGCCTCGCCGAGGTGATAGTGGGCCTCGGCGTTCTCCGGGTCCTGCTCGACGACGAACTGCAAGGGCTCGAGCGCCTCGTCCAGCCGCCCGGCCGCCTTGTACAGCGCGCCGAGGTGCAGGAAGCCCTCGAGGCCGATGTCGGGCAGCTCGAGGGCCGACTCCAGCGTGCGGATGGCGCCGACCCGCTCCCCGGCCGCGTCCTGGGCCTGCCCCAGCGCCAGCAGCACCTCGACGTCCTCCGGGTGGGCCCCGGCCAGGACCCGCAGGACCTCGGCCGCCCGGGCGTGATCGCCCGAGCTCCGCAGCAGCTCGGCGAGGCGCATGCCGAGGGCCTTCTCCCGCGAGCGCTGGGCGAACGCCCGCTCCAGGGCGGCCACGGCCGAGGCCGGGTCGTGGCGGGACAGCTCGATCTCGGCTTGCAGCAGCCAGGCGTCGGCGGTCTCGGGCGAGCGCTGGAGCACCAGCCGGAGCAGGTTCTCGGCCTCCTCCCGCTTGCGGGCCTCGAGCAGCGCCCGGGCCAGCTCGACCCGGTACAGCGGCTCGTCGGGCGCGATCCAGACCGCCGCGGCGAGCACCGCCGCGCCCTCCGACAGCCGCTCGTCGGCCACCAGCACCCGGCCCAGGCGGTGGGCGAAGTCGGCCGACGCCGGCTCGTGGGCGCAGGCCCGGGCCAGCATCTCCCGGGCCTGGGCGAACAGCTTCACCTCGGCGAACTTCGAGCCCAGATCGGCCCACACCTTGGGCTGCCCGTCGGCGCAGCGCTTGGCCGACTCGAGCGCCTTGATCGCCTCGTCCCGCTCGCCCTTGCCCATGCGCACCGCGGCGATCTCGAGCCACAGCCGGGGGTTTTGGGGGTCCTGCTGCACCTCGCGGTTGAGCTGAATCAGTCGGTTGGCCATCTGCCTCCGCTCCGGGTTCGTCGCGAGCCGCAGCTTACAGCACCTCTGCACCGGAAACGATGGTCAGGAGAGCCGCCGCCCACAGCTACGGCTGCGGCGCCTCCACCGGATCGACCCGGCCCCGCCGGTGATACAGCAGCTCCAGATCGCCGGTCGCCGCGTCGGTGCGCAGGTCGACCCGGAACGGCAGCGTCGTCCAGCGGGTGCCGGTCCACGCCTTGTCGGTGATCGGCGCGCCCTCGCCCAGCCGCAGCGAGATCGCCTCTTCGAGCGCCGCCCGCCGCTCGGGCGCGGCGTAGCCCTCGGCCAACGTCGCCAGCACCGCCCGGACCGCGCGGCCGTCGGGGGTGAGCTGATAGTGGATCATGCGGAACGGGCCGTCCGGCGGCCGGTCGACGAGCACCCGCCCGGTGTAGGTCGACGGCTTCAGGCTGGGGCGGGCCCGGGTCAGGCCCTGGGCGAGGTCGCCGGGCACCGCGGCGATGGGCGGCGGCGGCTGGGGCATGCGGCGGAAGAGCTCCAGGGGCGCGACCGGCACCGGGGGCACGACCGCGGCGTCCACCTCGGCGTCCCGGGGCCCGCTCGGGGCCGCGTCGGTGGCCTGCATCGGCGGGGGATCCTCCTGGCAGCCGATCAGACCGCCCGCGGCCAGCGCCAGGGCCCCGAGCAGCGCCAGCCCGAGCCGCCCCGGACGCCGCGCCCGGCCGTTGCAAAGCCGGGCGGCGCTGCCTATCCTCCGCCGCGTCCGTCCACCCATCGAGGAACCCCGCCTATGTGGTCACGCGAACGAACCTATCACTTCGTCGGCATCGGCGGCATCGGCGTCAGCGCGGTGGCCCGGGTGCTGCACCAGCAGGGGGTGGCGGTGCAGGGGTCCGACGTGCGGGAGAGCGCCATCACCGAGGCCCTGCGCGAGATGGGCATCCCGGTCACGATCGGCCACGCGAAGGCCAACATCGACGGGGCCGACGTCGTCGTGCACTCCACCGCCGTGCCCCACGACAACCTCGAGCGGGTCGCCGCCCGCGAGCAGGGCAAGCCCGAGGCCCACCGCTCCGACATGCTGGGGCTGGCGCTGTCGGACCGGATCAGCGTCGGCGTCACCGGGACCCACGGCAAGGGCACCGTCTCGGCGATGATCACCCACTGCCTGGTGACCGCCGGCCTCGACCCGACCTTCCTCATCGGCGGCATGCTGAACAACTACGGCACCAACGCCCGGGTCGGGCAGGGGCGCCACGCCGTCGCCGAGGTGGACGAGAGCGACCGCAGCCACCTGAACCTGCGGCCGCGGCACGTGGTGGTCAACAACATCGAGGTCGACCACCTCAACTTCTACAGCGGGCTCGACGACATCATCGGCACGATGGCCGAGTTCATCGAGAAGAACCCCGCGCTGGAGTCGCTGGCCCTCAACTGGGACTGCCCCGGGGTGCGCCAGCTCGCCGAGCGCATCGAGCGGCCCTACATGCGCTACGGCACCGTCGACGGCCCGCTCGACTTCGCCGCCCGGGCGGTCGAGGACCACGGGGACGCGGTGAGCTTCGACGCGTGGCGCGGCGGCGCCCGGCTGGGGCGCATCCGGCTGCCGATCCCGGGCAACTACAACGCCGACAACGCCGCCGGGGCGATGGCCATCGCGATGGGGTCGCTGGGGCTGCCGTTCGAGACGGTCAAAGCGGCGCTCGACACCTACCGGGGGCTCGAGAACCGGTTCACCGTGCGCCGGGCGGGCGGGCTGACGATCGTCAAGGACTACATCTCGCACCCCACGGGCATGCGCCGGGTGCTGCAGAGCGCGAAGCTGATGCCGCACGAGCGGATCTGGTGCGTCTTCAAGCCCTACCGCTTCACCCTGATGCGCTACCACGGCGAGGAGTACGCCGAGGCGATGTCGGCCGCCGACGACCTCGTCATCACCCGGATGTACGCCGCCGAGGAGCGCCCGCTCGACGGCATCGACACCCCCTGGTTCTGCGACGTGCTGCGCAAGGGCGGCAACACGGTGCACTACGTCGAAGAGAACCCGGCGGTCGTGCCCTACCTCGACGGGCGGGCGAAGCCGGGCGACATGGTGGTCTTCTTCGGGGGCGACGACTTCTTCCGTATGGCCGACGCCTGGGCCGACCGCCTGGACGGCGCCCCGTGATCGCCTGGAGCGGCCGCCGGGTGGCGGTCTGGGGGGCGGCCCGCAGCGGGATCGCGGCGGCCAACCTGCTCGCCGATCTGGGCGCCTCGGTGGTGCTCAGCGACAGCCGGGACGCGCCGGAGGCCCCCGGCCTCGACCCCCGGGTCGAGCTGCGCGGCGGGGGCAATACGCTCGCCGGGGCCGAGGTGCTCGTGCCCAGCCCCGGCCTGCGCCCCGGGCTGCCGGTGATGCGCGAGGCGCTGGCGAGCGGGGTGCGGCTGATGGGCGAGGTCGAGCTGGCGGCCTCGGTCGCCGCGGCGCCGATCGTGGCCATCGGCGGCACCGACGGCAAGAGCACCACCACCGAGATGATCGCCGCCTGCCTGCGGGCCGCCGGGCGGGGCGTGGCGGTCGGGGGCAACATCGGCGAGCCGCTCAGCGCCCGGGCGCGCGACGTGGGCCCCGACGGGGTCGTGGTCGCCGAGATCAGCGCCTTCCAGATCTGGAGCTGCCGCCGCTTCGCCCCCCGGGTCGCCGTGCTCACCAACGTCGCCGAGGACCACGCCGACTACTTCGACGGCGACTTCGAGCGCTACGCCGGGGCCAAGCTGCGCCTGCTGCGGGACATCCCGCCGGGCGGGGCGGCCATCCTGCGGGCCGAAGACCCCCGCGTCGGCTGCGCCCCGGTGCCGGCCGGCGTGCGGCGGGTGCCCTACGCGATCCACCCCGTGCAGCGGGGCTTCGGCGTGCGCCGGGGCCAGCTCACGCTCGACGACCGCCCGCTGATGCCGACCGCCGATCTGCCGGTGCCCGGCCGCCACAACCAGGCCAACGCCCTGGCCGCCCTGGCCGCCGGCCGGGCGATGGGCGCCCCGATCGGGGCGATGCTGGCCGGGCTGCGCGGCTTCCGGGGGCTGCCCCACCGCATGGAGCCGGTCCGCACCCGGCGCGGCGTGCGCTGGTTCAACGACAGCAAGGGCACCAACCCCCACGCGGCGGGCACCGGGCTGCGGTCGCTGGAGGGCACGAAGGTCGTGATCGCGGGGGGCTACGAGAAGGGCATCTCGCTGGCGCCGTTCGTCGCGGCCCTCGACGGCGTGCGCCACGTCGTGCTGACCGGCCAGACCGCCGAGCGCCTGCGGGGGCTGATCGGGTCGCGGATCCCGATCACGATGGTCGGCGACATGGCCGCGGCGATCGACGAGGCGGCCCGGGTCGCCCGCCCGGGGGACGCGGTGGTGCTCTCCCCCGCCGCGTCGAGCTTCGACGTCTACCGCGGGTTCGACGAGCGGGGGGATGTCTTCCGGGCGCTGGTGAACGCCCTGCCCGACTGAACGCTGCCCGAGTGAGGGCGCGGGGCCCGGCCGGGCTCAGGGCGAGTGGCCGATCCGGCGGTCGTGGGCCATGCGCAGGGCCTCGGCGACGGTGTGGTCGGCCCGCTCCTCGATCAGATCCTCGAACGCGTTGACGAGCCGCCGGTCGCGGCCGATGGCCAGCGGCTCGAGCGCGTCGAGCGCGCCCAGGGCCCCCCGGCGGTTGCCGCTCTCGGCGTGGGCCGCCGCCGCCGCCAGCCCTTCGGCGACCTGGAACCCGCGCACGTTGGCCGCCACCCGCCGCTCGGCGGGGGTCGGATCGCGGGGCACCCGGTCGACCGCGGCGGCGACCCGGGCGGTGGCGTTGGTCAGGGCGACCATGTCCTTGTACTTGAGGGTGACCTCGGCCACCGGGCCGGGGCGGGTGACCCACAGCTCGAGCAGGATGACGTGGCTGTCGCCGCCGTAGAAGTACGGGATGACCGTCTGGATGCCGTCGTCGTCGTCGCCCCGGTCGGCCTTCACCCCCATCGTCTTGCTGAGGTTGCGGTCGGTGGCCTCCTCCCGGGCCTTGACCTCCTTCACCTCTTGCTGGCCGAGCACCCGGCTGCCGACGATCCGGATGGCCTCGACCCCGTC
Source organism: bacterium (assembly GCA_030426085.1). Taxonomy (GTDB): domain Bacteria; phylum Myxococcota_A; class Bradymonadia; order UBA7976; family UBA1532; genus JACKDM01. The sequence goes on from JAUHYW010000111.1 coordinate 10,799, forward strand.
GGCCAGCTTCACGTTGATGCGCAGCAGGCGGGCGATCACCTTGGCGATGCTGCCCAGCTCCTCGTCGACCGCCTCGGCGAGCGCGTCGGCGCCGACCCGGTGGTAGTTGCCGTGGCCCGCGTTGGCCACCTGCCACCAGCCCTGGTGGCTGCCGCCGAGCTGGACGACCGAGGTCACCGCGCCCTGCACGGTCAGCCGGTGGGCCGCCCCCCGGGCGCGGTCGATGTCGGCGGTGTCGCTGTGCCGGGTCAGCACCAGCACCGTCTGGGTCCCCGGGATGCGGGCCGAGTCGCCGGCCGCGGTCTGGAGCATCTCGCCGGCCCGATCCATCGCCCCGGCCAGCGCCCCGGGGCGGGTCGGCGGCGGCGGGCCGAGGGCCTCGATGGCCCGGGCGAGCACCAACCGATCGCGCAGGGGGGACAGCTCGCCGATCACCTCGGGGCGGGGGCCGGCGAGCACGACGCCCAGGCGGTCCTGGGGGCCGAGGCGGCGGGACAGCGCGGTGATCGCCTCGACGAGCGTCTCGCCGTCCCGGGCCGACCCGTCGACCACCAGCGCGATGTCCAGCGGCGGGCGGCGCCAGCCGAAGCGCTTGCTGCCTTGCAGCCCGACCTGGAGGAAGACCCGCTGCGGCTGGTCGACATAGGCCCGGTCGAGCGTCGCGGTCAGCGCGAGGCCGGCGTCGTCGGGCGCGTCGAACGGCTGGCGGGGCAGCGCGGCGGCCCGGTAGGGCTGCTGGCGGCGGGGCAGCGCGTCGTCGAGGCGGCGCAGGCGCTCGGTGTAGGCCGCGTTGCCCCCGAGGTAGGTGTTCTCGAAGTAGCACATCCGGGGGATGAACCGCGGCGGGGGCTCGAAGCGCTGCGGATACTCGGCGACCTGCCAGAAGCGGCCGTCGAGGTCCTTCTCGTCGAGCTGGTCGAGCATCACCTCGAACTCACCGCCGACCCGATCCTTCGCCTCGCGCCCGTTCCGATGGCGCACGGTCGAGTCCCGCTGGACCCGCTGGGCGAGCTGGGCCGGCGCCTCGGACTTCTCCCGCTCTTCGAGCTCCTCCTCGACCTCGGGCTCCTCGGGCGCGCGGTCCTCGTCGGCGAAGAGGTCGTCCCCGTCGTCCTCGAGGGCGACGAGCCGGCTGAGCTCTTTGTCCATCGGGGCCGGCTTCGGCTTCGCCGCCCGCGCGGGGCGCGGGCGGCGTCGGCTCTTCTTCTTCTCCGCCTTCTTGCCCGACGCGCCATAGCCCGGGCCGCGGCCCTTGCCGCCGCCGAGGTCGAGCTTGCCCAGCCCGCCGATCCGGCCTTCGCCCGTGCCCCCGCCGCCGCGCCCGCTGCCGCGCAGGCCGAGGCCGGCGATCCCGTTGTCCGACCGGGTGTCGAACGCGACCGTATCGTCCAGGTCCCCGCCCTCGACGTAGCCCTGGGCCTGGACCGCCACCTCCTCGACGGGCAGAGCGAAGGCGGCCTTGGCCGGGGGCGGAGGCGGGGGCGCGGGCGCCGCCCGGGTGGACGGCTCGGGCGCCGGGGCGTTGCTGCCGTCGAGCGCGCCGAGCAGGCCCCTGACCTGGCTCTCCGGCGCGCCGGCGCTCTGCTTCGCGGCCGACCTCTCTTCGGCGTAGGCGTTGGACTCGCTCGCCGGCTCGGGCGCCGCGCCGCCGCCCTTGGAGACCTCGACCGTGGCCACCTCGACCGGGGCCTGGGCCGGCGCCTCGTCCTTCATCGCGCAGGCCGTCAGCCCCAGCAGGGCCGCGACCGCGACGTATGCCGTGATACGCCTCATGCCGCCTCCCGCGCCTTGCGGCCGCGGCGGGCGACGACGCCCATGATCACGACCGCGACCATCACCACCAGCCCCTCGGTCACGTCGAAGTGCCACACCGCGGCCTTCACGATCAGGGCGCCGAGGCCGATGGCCAGCAGCAGCCAGTGGCCCGCGTTGAGCGCCCGCCCGCCGGCCCGGGCCCGCACGAAGAGCACCAGCGCGATCAGCCCGATGATCAGGAAGAGCGTGCCCACCTCGGGCCCCAGCGCGGCGGTGAGGGTCATCGACGCCGCCAGCGCCGGGTCGTCGGCGCTGTGCACCGGCTGGGACAGCGCCAGCATCTGGCTGCCCTCGTCCACCGGCAGCGGGCTGTCGTCGCTGATGGCGTCCCACTGATAGGGCTCGATGCGCTTCATGTCGCTGTCGAGGCCGACGATGCCCCGGTCGCCGGGCACCCGCAGCAGCCACTGGATGTCCTTGCTGCGCAGGTCGGCCCGGGGCGCGGTCAGGTCGAGGCCGGCGAAGAGCCCCAGCGCGTCCCGTCGGCGCTCCCAGGTGATCTCGACCCGGGTGGTGGCGTCCTTGGGCAGCGGGATGGCGATCTTGCCGCCCTCGGTGGTGCCGGCCCCCTCGCCGTCGGTGACCGACCCCTCGTCGTTGCGCACCTCGTCCATGCGCTGGCCGTTGATGGCCACCCGCAGCGGGCGGGCGCTCTCGGGCAGGGCCACCCGGAAGTACTGCCGGTCGTCGTTGCTGACCACGTAGGTCGCCCGGCCGACGACGTAGCCGCTCTCGAGCACGTTGGTCTCGATGCGCACCTGCTCGGCCTCGGCGTCGAGCGTCTCGACCATCGAGTGGGCCTTGACGTCCACCTGGAGGGCCCACGGCGCCCGGGCGTACTGGTAGCCGGCCCGGATCTCGAGGTCGCTGCGCAGCCGCACCGACTTGGGCAGATCGGTCACCGCGGTCGGGCGCACGTCGGTGCGGCTCTTCTCCTGGACCTCCATGCCGCCCTCGGCGGCGACGCCGAAGCTGCCCGACTGCACCTCGGCCCCGTGCACCAGCAGGTCGGGCACCGCCATCGCGCCCAGCTCCTTGGGCAGGATCAGCTCGAACTCGACGTCGAGCAGGATGGCCCCCTCGAGCGCCTGGGTGAAGGTGACCCGCCACGCCTGGCGCCCCTCGCCGGCGTCGAAGCCCTCGGCCTGCTCGACCTTGTTGATCGAGGGCCCGGTGATACGCGGCTCGGCGATGCCGTCGGGGATCGACAGGTGCAGCGTGTCGTTGCGCCCGCTCTTGACCTCGACGAGCACCGAGGCCTGGGCGGTCAGCGTCTGCTCCCGGAAGAGGTACAGCGTATCGACCCGGGCGTCGAAGCGGCTCTCCTTGGCCTTGGCCGCGGCCACCGCGCTGGTGATCGGGCCCGGGGCCTGGAGGTGCTTGAACGCCTGGTTGACCTTGTCCCGCAGCGTCTGGCGGATGTCGCTGGGCAGCGCGTCGGCGCCGACCTTGCTGTAGCCGTTGGCGGTGGCCGGGGCGAAGCCGACCTTGTCCCCGTCGAACAGCGCCACGACCCCCTGCTGGCGGATGACGATGTCCTCGGTCTCCACCGGCCGCACCAGCGGCAGGTCGATGGCGGTGCCCTCCTCGGGGGCGACCGGCACCTCGATCTGGAGCTCGACCGCCAGCTTGCCGGCCAGCTCTTCACCCAGGATCACCCGGACGTGGCGCGGCAGATCGTCAGTGGCCGGCAGCACCCGCCAGTCCTCGATGCCCTCGCCGATGACCTTGTACGGCACGACCCCCGCCGGCAGCTCGATGGGCAGCTCGCGCAGCTTGCCGTAGATGACGTCGTACCGGGCCAGCACCCGGCTGCGCAGCACGCCCTCTTCGAGCGTCAGCAACTGGAAGGTCTCGGTGTTGACCCGGACCTTGGTCTCGGCGGCGGCCCGGGCCTCGGTCCACTTCAGCGTGGCCCGCTCGGTGGGCGGCAGGAAGGCCTGGGCGGTGGTGGTGGCCCCCTCGCCGTCGCCCCGGATGGTGCTGCGGACCGGGATGGGCGGATCGACGGTGATCTCGGCCTTGCCCGGCACGGTCAGGTCGACCTGGGCGATGGGCACCTCGTCGGGGTGCAGCACGATCTGGGGCTGGCCCTGGCTGCGGTCGATGGCGACCCGGAAGCGGGCGGTGACGGTGTGCGACCCGCGGCCCTCGACCCGGGCGGTGTGCCAGCCGTCGATGACCCGGGTGGTGAGCGCCTGACGGCCCTCGCGGGCGTCGACCAGCGCCGAGTCCGAGCGGGCGAGCCGCACGTCGGCCTGGCGGCCGGCGAGGGTGACCTCGAAGGTGGTGTCGACGTCGACCCCGTTGCCGGTGTCGGGGGTCAGCCGGTAGGCGACCCGGCGCACGAAGTGGCCCCCGCCGGCGGCGCCCGAGCGCACGACGACCGCCGGGGTGGCGGGCAGCGAGGCGGTGGTGGTGCCGCCGTTGCGCTGCACGTCGACGCCGGGGTAGACCGCCGAGCCGTCGCCCGCGCCGCTGACCGTGAGCGCGGCCCCGGGCATCGGCGGCAGCGGCACGACCGCAATGGGCGCGCCGTCGGCGTCGGTCTCCCGGGCGACGAGGTAGGTCATGCGCAGGCGCTTGCTGTCGTTGCCCTCGATGAGCGCGACGTGGGCCCCGCCGATCTGGACCAGCGCCAGCTCGCTGCCGTCGGCGGTGGCGCTCTGCACGACCGCCTGGGCCGGCAGGATGGGCACCTCGGCGACGCCGTTGCCGGTGAGGGTCAGCCCGGTCTCGACGGTGACGGTCGCCGGGCGGGCGGCGTCGGCCGGCAGGTCGACCCGCACCGTGCCCCGGGACCACGTCGGCCGGGGGCCGTCCGCCCGGCGGGCCACCCGCAGCAGCTCGCCGTAGCGTTCGAGGGACATCCTGACTTGTTCGGAGGGCTCTTGGGCGAGGCTCGGTGAGGCGAATGCGGCGAGCAGGGCGAGGGCAGCGGCGAAGGCCGGGCGCAGCGCGCGGATACGGGTCATGGGCGGTCCTCCAGTCGGCGTGTCGATCCCCGTCGATCACGATGGCACGGGCATCGGGGCGGGGCAACGTCCGCTCGACCGGTCTGATCTGCTTTGGTTCCTCGGTCGGCCCGCGCCGGCCGCTATCGGCTCAGCCGGGCCATCCGGGGTCGACCCCCAGCAGGGCCTCGAGGCGGGCGTTCCACGGGGCGTAGAACCGGACCAGGGCGGCCCGGACCGCCGGATCGAGGGGCGGCCGCTCGAAGTCGACCCGCGGGCCCCGCCGCAGCAGCCGCCGGGCCCCGGGGGGCAGCAGGCGGCTGAGCGCCGGGCGCTCGAAGACGAGGCGATAGGCCGGGTTGTCGAAGACCGAGCGCCGGTTGCGCGCCGCCTGCATCGCCGGGGTCTCGACGGCGGGCTCGAGGCCCAGGAACCCGAAGAGCCGGCCCCAGAAGGCCGCCGGATCGCGGCGCAGATCCTCGAAGACCAGCACGCAGACGCGGCGCGGGTCGAAGAGCCGCCAGTAGCGTTCGAGGTAGACCGCGTAGCACCCCCGGCTGACGAAGCCCGGGGCGCCGGCCCGCCAGACGGTCGGCAGCGGCGGGCGCACGAAGGCCTCGAACGGGCGGTCGACGGCCAGCCAGCGGCGGCTGTCCCAATACTGGCTCAGCGCGCGGGCGATGGGCTCGCGCACGATCACGACCAGCTTCACGTCGGGCAGATGGCGGGCGATGCGGGCCGGCGCCCGGGGGTGCACCAGATAGGCCGGGCTCACCTCGCCCCGGATCGCCCCCGCAGGCGCCTCGGCGAAGGCCCGCTGATAGATCGCGGCCCCCGCCGCATACCGCGCCTCGTCCGTGAAGACGTTCAGATCCTTGCGCGGCGGCAGCCACGCCCCGGGGTGGGCCCGCAGCGCGTGATGCACCGTGGTGGTGCCCGCCTTCTGGGAGCCGATGACCAGGAAATCCGGCCGTTCCGACGCGCTCGACATGGGCCGAGGGTATCCCATCCGCCCCGGGGCCGTCGTTGTTCCGCCTTCGGGCCCGATGATACGGTCCCGCCGCCCATGAGCCCGACCCCCACCCGAACCCGCCTGCGCCGGTGGCTGCTGCTGCCGCTTCTGCTGCTGTATTCGGTGGTGCTGTTCATCGCCGCGCTGCCCGACGAGATCGTGCCCGCGGCGTTCGAGCCGGTGCCCCACGCCGTCCGCTCGGGCATGCGCGCGGTGCACGTGCGCCCGGTGGCCCACGTCTTCGAAGGCCAGCGGCGCAATATGAAGCGGCGGTCGTTCATGCTCGGGGTGCACGCCCGCCTGCCCGACGGGCGGCTGGAGCGGGTGATGTCGGTGCCCGAGGCCCCGCTGGAGGGCTTCGTGGTGCACCGGCCGGCCTACTACACCCTGGCGATCAAGCTGATGGGGCTCGACCTCGTCAACCGGCTGATGCGGCTGCGGAGCGACAAGCAGATCCGCGGGCAGCTCCGCCGCATGCGCCGCTCGGGGCGGGTGGCCCGGGTCGCGCGCTTCGCCTGTCACTCGGCGCTCGCGACCGGGGGCGAGGCGGAGCGGATCTACCTCACCGCAGCCATCGAGTCGATCAGCTATCGCACCGGGCGGGTATTCCCCGCGGTGCATACGATCCACGCCTACGACTGCGGGCGCGACCGCCCGCTCTTCACCTCGCGCTGGCCCCGGGCCGAGCTCGACGAGAGCGGGCGCCCGCGGCCGGTGCTCGGCGAGGTCGACCCGCTGTTCGCCGGCGAGCGCAAGCGGCGGAAGGCCCGGCGCTCCCGGGCGACGCGCACCCGGCGGTCTCGCGCGAAGCGACCCCCTGCGAAGCGACCGGCGCCCGCCCTGCGGCCCCCGGTGAAGCCGATCGGCCGAGAGCAGCGCCCGAAGCTGAAGGCCCGGGAGCCGGTGCCCACCTGGCCCGCGCTCCGCCCCGCCGAGCCGGGCCACCTGAACCGCGAGAAACCCGTGAAGCCCGCCCGACCCGAGAGGCCCGACCGGTGAGCGCCATCGACCCCCTGCGCCGCCTCGCCGCCCGCACCGAGGGCTGGTTCTTCGACGACGTGCCCGTCGAGCCGCTCGCCGCCTGCCGCATCGCGCTGGGCCTGAGCCTGTTCTACTTCTACGCGCAGATGGCCCCGTCCCACGCCCTGATGTTCGGCCCCGAGGGCCTGGTGCGCTACGCCTTCGACTCGGCCGAACCCCACTGGCTGCAACGCCACGCCGGCTGGCTGCTCGGCGGCGCGCTCGTCGGATCGGCCGGCCTCGCCCTGGGCCTGCTCACCCGCCTCTCGGGCCTGATCTTCGTGGCGGCCCACATCGGCCACACCGCCCAGACCACCCACTTCACCTGGGGCTGGTCGCTCGTCGCGCCGGTGCTCGTGCTCTACCTCGTCGCCTCGGGCAGCCACCGCCGGTGGTCGCTCGACGCCCACCTGTGGGGATCGACCGCCCGCCGGGTCACCGCGTGGCCCCTGCGGCTGCTCCAGCTCAACACCGCCGCGATCTACATCGCCGCCGCGTGGCACCGCATCGACGACGGCGCCTGGCTGCGGGGCGAGATGGTCTTCGAGGCGGTCGCCTGCGACCTCTACACCCGGGCCCCGGGCCTCGACGTGCACCTCGTGCCCTACAGCGGCGTGCTCGAGGCGCTGTGCTGGTACACCTGGATCGTCGAGCTGGCCGCGCCGCTGCTGCTGTGGCCCCGCCGGACCCGGGTCCCGATCACGCTGGCCCTGTTCTCGGTGCACATCGGCCTCGAGCTGGGGGCGGCGGTCGGCATCTGGCAGTTCATGATGATGTCGCTGCTGCTGTGCTTCCTGCCGCCCCGCTGGCTCGACCGGATCTTCGGCTGGCCCGGCCGCCTCGTCGCCCGCCGCCGCGAAGCCCCGCCCGACGGATTGACCGCCGGCTGAGCCCCGTCCAAGATGGGCGACCGCCGCCGGGAGACCGATGCACGTCCTGCTGCTCGCCCTCAACTACCACCCCGACAAGCTGGGCAACGCGCCGCTGATGACCGGGCTCGCCGAGGGCCTCGTCGAGCGGGGGCACCGGGTCACCGTGGTCTGCGCGATGCCCCACCACGAGACCGGGCGGATCGACCCGGCCTACGGGGGGCGGGTGATGGTGCGCGACCGGCGCAAGGGGGTCGACATCGTGCGGGTCTGGCTCTACGCCGACGGCGGCGGCGGGGCCCGGGCGAAGATGGCCGGCTACGCCTCGTTCACGGCCACCGCGCTCGCCGCAGCGCTGAGCGTGCGCGACGTCGACGTGATCTTCACCCCCTCGCCCCCGCTGACCCTGGGGATCGTCGACCACCTCGTCGCCCGCGCCCGGCGGGTGCCGTTCGTCTACAACCTCCAGGACCTCTTCCCCGAGGCCGCGGTGCGCCTCGGCGTGCTCACCGACCGCCGGGCCATCGCCGCCTTCGAGCGCCTCGAGCGCTGGGTCTACCGCCGGGCGGCGCGGCTGTCGATCATCAGCGAGGGGTTCCGCGACCACCTGCGGGCGAAGGGCGTGCCCGACGGGCGCATCGCCTACATCCCCAACTACGTCGACATCGACGAGATCAGCCCCCGGGCCCGGACCGGCAACCCGATACGGGCGGCGCACGGGCTCGACGACACCTTCGTGATCCAGTTCAGCGGGCGCATGGGCTACAGCCAGGGGCTCGAGACGGTCATCGAGGCCTGGCGCCGACTCGACGACCTGCCCGATACCCGGCTGATGATGGTCGGCGACGGGCAGGCCCGGCCGATGGTGATCGACGCGCTGCGGGGCGACCCCCGGGCGGTGGTGCTGCCGACCCGGCCCCGGAGCGCGCTGCCCGACCTGCTCGGCGCGGCCGACGTGGGGCTCGCGCCGCTGCGCCGGGGCATGGCCGCCACCTGCATCCCCAGCAAGATCTTCGGGATCATGGCCGCCGCCCGGCCGGTGATCGCGGGGGTCGAGCCGCACACCGACACCGCCCGGCTCGTCGAGGCCGCCGAGGGGGGGATCGTGGTGCCGCCGGAAGACCCCGCGGCGCTCGCCGCCGCCATCCGCCGGCTGCACGCCCGCCCCACGCTCGGCCGGGCGATGGGGGCCGCCGGGCGGCTGCACGTCGTCGGCCACCACGGGCGGCACGCGATCATCGCCCGCTACGAAGCGCTGCTCCAAGAGGCGATCGACGACAAGCGATGAGCGGTCTGGCGGCCTGCTACAGCTCGGCCAGGCTCAGCAGCGAGGTCGGGGCCGCCTTCTCGGGGCGGGGGCCGGCCTCGTTCTTGGGGGGCAGCTTGCCGGTCAGGACGTAGACGAAGTACGGCGGGGCCCGCAGCGGCTCGGTGATGTCCCGGCGGTTGTTCTCGCAGCGGCCGATGCCCCGCCCGATCGAGACCAGCCCCCGCATCAGGCTCTCGGCGTTGGCCGCGCTGGAGGTGCGATGCACGACGTGCATGTAGCTCCACACCTTGCGGGCGTAGGTGACATGCACCAGCTCGCCGTCCGAGACCCGGGACAGCTCGACCAGGCTGGCCGAGGCCTCCTCGGCCCGGAACGTCGGATCCTCACAGACGCCCACCCGGAACGCGAGGCCGTTGAGCCCGGCCCAGGTGGCCACCGAGCGGAAGACCCGCTCCGAATCCCGCAGCGAGGTCAGCACCCGGCTCGGCTCGCCGAGCGGCGACAGGCTGCGCCCGCCGCGGGCGGTCCAATAGCGCACGACCGGCATCAGGCCACCCCCGAGTGCACCGGCTCGCCGGCGTTCAACCGCCCGACGGCGCCGGCCCGGCGCCCGCGGCCCACGAGCAGATAGACGAAGAACGGCGCCGCCCGGGCCGCGCCCTCGCCGGCCGACTTGATGTCCAGCCGGGCCTTGGGCGCGACCCGCGTGGTCTCGCTGCGGGCCCGCTCGACGAGTTCCCGGGCGAAGGCGTGGGCGTCCTGCACCACCGCCGCCCGGTAGATGACGTGCAGGCTCTCCCAGAAACCGCGGATCCAGGTGATGTTCACCCGATCACCGAAGGCGTGCCGGCTCAGCTCGGCCATGCCCTCGTGGTAGACCCCGATGGACGGCGACGGATCGCTGCACACCCCGACCCGGAACTGCCCCCCGCCCTCGCCCGCGCTGCGGGGGATGACCATCTCGTCGAAGATGCGCCGGGCGACGGCGCGGTCGGTGGGCAGCCCGTCGAGCTCGGCGAGGGACCACGGCTGATGGGGCCGCTTGAGCTGGCGGCCCACGTCGCTCCCCAATGTCCTCCACGCGTAGACCTGCATCGGGTGTGCGCCCCCCTCCGACTCGCCGTCGAATCATAGTGATCGACACCCGGATACGGCAAGCGGCGCAGCGCGCGGCGCGTTCGTCCGGGGCTGGTATACGCCGAACGAACATGCGACTTTGAGCGCGATGAGCTCGCTCAGCCGCGATCCCGAAGCCCTCGTCGGCCGCACCCTCGGCGAGAAGTACCGCCTCACCGGCCTCGTCGGCAAAGGCGGCTTCGGCGCGGTCTATCGCGCGGTGCAGGATCCGGTCGGGCGCGAGGTGGCGGTCAAGGTCATCGGGCGGGTCGGCGACGACCACGGGCTGCGGACCCGCTTCTTCCGCGAGGCGCAGGTGCTCGCCCGGCTCAAGGATCCGGCGACGGTGACCCTCTTCGACTACGGCGAGGAGCCGGACGGCACCCTCTACATGGTGCAGGAGCTGGTGATCGGCCGCCCGCTCTCGGCGGTGCTCGCCCGCGGGGCCCGGCTCGAGCCGCAGCGCGCGGTGCGCATCGTGATGCAGATCCTGCACGCGCTCGAAGAGGCCCACGGGCTCGGCGTGGTACACCGGGACATCAAGCCGGCCAACATCATGGTCACCCAGGGGCGGGAGGGCGACGAAGCGGTCAGGGTGCTCGACTTCGGGGTAGCCAAGCTGCTCGTCGACCCCAGCGACGGCTACCGCACCACCCGGGGCCACACGGTGGGCACCCCGACCTACATGGCCCCCGAGCAGACCCGGGCCAAAGGCATCGGGCCGGCGACCGACCTCTACGCGCTCGGCATCCTGCTGTACCGCATGCTCACCGGGCAGCTCCCCTACAAGGCCGACTCGCACTTCGAGACGATGATGATGCACCGCAAGGCGCCGCTGCCGGCGATGGAGGGCATCCCCCCGGCGATCGCCGAGGTCATCGGCACCGCGCTGGCCAAGAAGTCCGCCGACCGCCACGCCGACGCCCGGGCGATGCGCAAGGCGCTCGAGGCGGCGTTCCCCGGGGCGGCCATGCCCTCCGACACCCACCCGGCCCCGGCCAGCGCGCCGCCCGACGGCCCCACGATCGCGACCCCGGCGGCGCTGCCCACCCGGCCGGATACACCCAGCGCGCCGCCGGCCGATACGACCCCCAGCGCCACGGCGACCGACCCCCCGCCGACCGCGCAGGGGCCCGACCCCCGCCTGCTCTACGCGGTCATCGCCCTGCTCGCCGCGGCGCTGATCGCGGCGCTGGTCTGGTAGCCCTCCCCCCTCGGGCGGGCGGCAGCGGCTTCAGCGGGGGCTCGACGAACTCGAGGCGGGCCCGGGGGCTCATCAGGTGCGGTGGTCGCCGAAGACCTCGGGGTGCACATCGCGCCGCCTCCCGTGGGTACCGCCCCGTAGTACGGAGGGCGGTGCCATCCCGAGGCTGAATGCAATCTCCGAGTATGGGTGGCGGTGTGCGGGGTGCCGTATGACTGACAGGCACCCCGCCGGGGCGGGGGTGAGCGCGGGCGGGGCGGCCGATCAGCCGCGGGGGATGGGGCGCAGCGTCGGGGGCACATCCTCGGCCGGGGGCTCCCCACCCGCGTCGGACGCGGGCACCTCGGGGGCCGCCTCGGCCGCCTCGCCCTCGGGCCCGTCGCCGGCCACCGCCTCGTCGAGGGCCTCCTCCTCGGCCAGCGCCTCGTCGTCCAGCGCGCCGTCGAGATCGTCGACCGCCGCGCCGTCCTCGCCGGCCTCGACCGCCCCGCCCTTGCGCTTGCGGGCCTCGGCCGCGCGGGCGTACTGATCGTCGAACGGCGCCAGCAGCCGGGCGCGGACCTCCTCCTCCTCGGGCTTGCGGAAGTGGAACAGCACGAAGGCCACCACCGCGCAGGTCGCGGCGTGCACCTCGTCGCGGGCCGAGCGCACGTCGCCGGCGGTCACGAGCTGCCGCAGCTCGAGCGCCTCGGCGTACGCCGGCAGCAGCCGGTCGATGCGGTCGACGAGCATGCCCAGCTCGAGCGCCGCGACGTCGGCCGCCGCCTCACCCTCGGTGAACACCTTGATGATGCGAGTGACCTCGGCCAGCTCGTCCTCGTAGGGCAGCGACGTGACCGCGTAGTAGCCCTTGGGGAAGAGCTGCTCGACCAGCTCGGCCGCCCGCTCGCCGAGCGCCTCGTCCTCCAGGCTGTCGGCCAGATCCTCCAGCCGGCGACACAGCGCCCGGATCAGCTTGTCCATCTTGCGGTCGACGGTCTTCGCCTCGCCGCCGCCCCGGGTCGTGCGCTGCGCCCGGCGCTTCGCGACCAGCTCGACGAGCCGCTCGGCGAGGGCGAGCCCCTCCCGGCAGGCCCGCGCCAGGTCGTTCAGCTGCATCGCGATGGCGACGGCGAGGAGCTGATCCAGCGCGACCCGGGCGCGCCCCGGGCTGAGCTGGGTGTTCTTGCTGTACCGCTGATAGTGGGTGACGTGGGCCATGGGATCCTCCTGGGAATGAGATGCGTGGGTTGGCCTGCGTCCACCGTGTACGTTGAGAACCGGAGGGGGAAGACGGGGAACCCGTTAGGTTGATCTCCTTATTCGGCCTTCTGAGATCCACGTCCGACCCGCGCGCTCGATCGCCCTCATGCCTGAAGTCCGGGTCCGACCCGCGCGCTCGATCCGATTCTGCCCGGGAGAGCGGGTCCGACCTGCGCGCTCGAGCGCCCGCATGCCCGAACTCCGGGTGCGACCGGAAAAATCGATCGCCCTCATGCCTGAAGTACGGGTGCGACCCGAAAAATCACGAGCCGTCTCGCCTGAAGTCCGGGTGCGACCCGGAAAATCGATCGCTGTCATGCCTGAAGTCCGGGTGCGCCCCGGAAAATCGATCGCTGTCATGCCCGAAGTACGGGTGCGACCGGAAAAATCGATCGCCCTCATGCCTGAAGTCCGGGTGCGACCCGCGAATCGGCGAGCCCTCGGCCCTCGCGGACGGGTCGACGGTGGGCGAGGAGGTGGCCGACGGCCTGCGGGACAGCGTCGAGGCGCGGCACCCGACCACGGCCGGCCTCCGGGGGCGGGTCGGACCCGCCGCGCCGAACACCGCCGGGCCCGGCGGACGGGTCGGACCCG
>JAUHYW010000112.1 GCA_030426085.1 bacterium
CGATGGGGTCAACGACCCGTTCGACCTCTGCCCGCTGGCCCACGACCCCGATCAAGCCGACCTCGACGGCGACGACCTCGGCGACGTGTGCGATCCCGACGACGACGGCGATGGCACCCCGGACGCCGCCGATGTCTGCCCGCGGCTCGCCGACGATCAGACCGACACCGATGGCGACGCCATCGGCGACGCCTGTGACGAGGACGACGACGGGGATGGCATCGCCGATGAGATCGACGGCTGCCCGATCACGGCGGATCCCGAGCAGCCCGACCTCGACGGGGATGGCATCAACGACGCCTGCGACCCGGTCGACGACCGCCCCTTCGAAGCCCGCAGCCGCGAAGAGCGCTGCGCGATCCTCATCGAGCAGCGGGCCCCGACCGCCGAGCGCTTGCAGCACTGCCCCCGCTCGAAAGACGACGGCTGCACCGCGGCTCCGGGTGGGCTGCCGTCGAACGGGTGGTGGCTGCTGCTCCTGATCGGTCTGCGGCGTGGCGCCTCGCGGGGGATCGGCCCGCCTACTCGTCGGTGAGCCGATAGCCGACCCCGGTCTCGGTCAGCAGATAGCGCGGCCGGGCCGGATCGGCCTCCAGCTTGCGCCGCAGCCGGGCGGCGTGCACCCGCACGTAGTGGGTGTGCTCGACCGCGTTGGGCCCCCAGACCTCGGCCAGGATCTGCCGATGGGTCATCACCCGCCCCACGTTGCGGGCCAGGGTGATCAGCATCGCGTACTCCCGGGGCGTGAGGTGCACGTCGTCCCCGTCGAGTGTGATGCGGCGGGCGGCGAAGTCGATGTGCAGCCCGCCCACCGTCAGCGCCGGCTCACCGTCCACCGGGCTGCGGGCCTGCCGGCGCAGAGCCACCCGGATGCGGGCCAGCAGCTCCTGGGCCCCGAACGGCTTGGTGAGGTAGTCGTCGGCCCCCGCGTCGAGCGCCTCGACCTTGTCCGCCTCGCGGCCCCGGGCCGAGAGCACGATGATCGGGACGTGGGTCCAGCCCCGGAGCTGGCGGGTGACCTCCAGCCCGTCCAGATCGGGCAGCCCCAGATCGAGCAGCACCACGTCCGGCTGGTGGTCGGCCGCCCGGGCGATGCCGTCGCGCCCGCTGGCCGCGTGCACCGTGCGGTAGCCGTGGGCCGCGCACAGCGTCTCGAGGAACCGGGTCATGCGCGGCTCGTCCTCGACGATCAACACCCGGGGCGCGGTCACGACGCCACCTCCAGCGGCGCGTCGGCGTCCGGGGCGTGGGGGATGGGCAGGTCGACGGTGAAGCACGCCCCGCCGCCCGACCGATCGCGGGCCTCGACGCGCCCCCCGTGCGCCCCGACCATCGCCGCGCAGATCGCCAGCCCCAGCCCGACCCCCGGGCGATCGGTCTGCCCCCGGGCGAAGCGGTCGAACAGCCGCTCGGGGTCGCCCGGCGGCAGGCCGCGGCCCCGGTCGCACACCTGCACCCGCCACCGCCGCCCGCCCTCGGCCGCGCCCGACACGATCTCCAGCGGGCTGCCCTCGGGGCTGTACTTGGCCGCGTTCTCGAGCAGGTTGGCCAGCACCAGCTCGACCGCCAGCGCGTCGACCCGCACCAGCTCCGGCGCGGGGTCGATCTCGAGGGTCAGCGCCCGCTGCCCCAGCCGGCTGCGCATGCGCAGCAGCGCCTGGCCGACCAGCTCTTCGGGCACGTGCCACTCCAGCGTCAACTGCAAGGCGCCCCCCTCGATGCGGGTCATCTGGAGCAGGTTGCCGAGCTGATGATCGAGCCGCTCGGCCTCCTCGCGCAGCGTCGCCAGCAGCGTGTGCCCGTGGGGCGAGGCCGGGTCGACGCCCTGCTCGGCCAGGGCCGTCGCGGCGCCCATGATCGTACCCAGCGGCGTGCGCAGATCGTGGGAGACCGAGGCCAGCATCGCGCTCCGCATCTGCTCGGTCTCGACCGCCAGCGCGTGGCGCAGGGCCTGGGCCGTCTTGCGCCGCAGGCGGTTGGTCAGGCTGGCGATGGCCAGCCCGGCCCCGGCCATGACCGCGAAGGTCACCAGGAAGTGGGTGTCGTAGACATCGAGGGTGAACCGGGGGGCGGTGACGAAGAAGTCGAAGGCCACCACCGCCAGCAGGGCGGCGACCACCGAGGCCGCCCCCGAGGTCGTGTAGGCGGTGACCATGACCCCCACGAGGTAGATCATGGCGCTGTCGGTGGCGTCGATCCAGGCGTCGAAGGCCAGCACCACGGTCGTGCAGACGCCCAGGGTCAGGCAGACGACCGCCGCGGCCGCCCGGCGACGGGGGCCGGCGAAGGGCGGCTCACCGGTGGGGGGCATCGAGCGCACCCCCGCAGGATACATCACGCGCGCGGCCGATCACCGCAGCGTCGAATCCCCGAACATGACCAGGCTCAGGCACACCACCCATCCGCACATGAAGAGCAGCCACGCGGCGATACTCATCGGGACCTCCTCGTCGGGCCGACCGCACCGCGCGACCGGCGACGTTGCCCATGATGCCGGGCGGACCGTCAACATGGGGCCAAGAGCGCCCCCCGCGGGATCAAGATGTCATCAAGACGCCGCCCGGGCCTCGGCGAGATCGGCCAGGGCTCGGGCCAGCAGCCGGCGGGTCGAGCCGATGCCCCACAGCGCCATGCCCAGCAGGACGCACAGCCCGCCGGCGATCCGGACCGCGACCAGCGCCCAGCCGGCGAGGGTCGGCGGATCGAGCCGGGCCCGGGTCTCGGCGATGCGGGCCCGCAGATCGGGCAGCGCGGCCCGGCTCGGGGCCAGCCGATCGTCCACCGCGCTGACCCGCCCGGCGACGTCGGTCATGATCGGGGCCAGGGCGTCGACCTGGGTCCGCAGCTCGCCCACCGCCGCGTTCGCCGCGTCGAGCTGATCGGCGCTCTCGCGCACCTCGCCCGCCGTCTGCCGGAGCTGCCCCGCCCGCCCGAACAGCCGGAGCTGCTCCGACATCGTCTCCAGGTCGCGGGCCAGCAGCCGCAGGCTCTCCGACATCGACTTCGCCGCCTCCCGGGTCTCGCCGAGCACGCCCGACGCCGCCCCGGTTATGCGGGCCGCCTGATCCAGCGCCCGGGACACCTGGGGCAGCATCGCCGACGCCTCGCCGTAGCTGCGCTCGACGTCCGACAGCCCCTGCTCGGCCCGGCTCAGCGCCCCCACCGAGCGGGCGATGGCCTGCTCGACCCGATCGGCCTCGGCCACGCTCAGCGCGATGACCCCCGCGCCCACCAGCACCGTGGCCGCGCCCAGCAGCATCAGCAGCGCCGCGATCAGACCACCTCGCATCCCGACCTCCCATCGACGACTCCCGGTCGTCCCATGTCGAGGCTGGCATCCCCCGGGGTGGGCGTCAACGCGGCGCCGTCGACGTGGCGGGCAGCGGGGCAGGGGAGTATGCTGCCCCGGCACAGGCAGGAGCACGCGATGCACGCCCTCGACCTCGCCGTCGTCGCCCGCCACCCGGCGCTCTGGGACGCCCTGGGAGACGCCTTCGACGCCTGGCACCCCGACGACCCGCAGCGCCCCACCGAAGGCATCGGCGTGCTCAAGCCCGACTTCGGCCCCGGCTATCGCATCCGGGCCCTGCGCCACGACGGCGACCCCGCCGCGCTCGCCCGCTGGCTCGACCGTCACCGCCCGCAGTACACCGTCGCCCTGACCCTGGCCCGGGCCATGCCCGGCAAGCACCTCGACCCCGGTGACATCATCCTGTCCAACGCCATCCCCGGCTTCGACTGGGCCGCCCGCGTCGGCCGGGGGGTGGGCTCGGGCGCCGAGCCCGAGGCCCGGGTCGACCCCCACCTGCTGCGGGGGGCGCTCGGCCTCGACGCCGTCGACCAGCGCTGGACCCGCCAGACCCGGGCCCCTCGCCCCGAGGGCCTGCGCGCGCCGCGGCTGATGACCGGGGGGGTCGCCTCGACCACCGCGTCGATGCCCGACGCCCACGCGTTCGACGCCGACGGCTTGCGGGCCCTGACCCGGCGCTGGCCCAAGCTGGTCGCGGTCGAGACCGAAGGCGTGGACCTCGCGAGCGTCGCCGCGCGGGGGGACGGGCGCCACCGGCTGGCGCTGCTCGCCAGCGTCGTCGGGCGGCTCGACGAACCCCGGCCGTCCGATCCCGGCGGCCTGCGCTACACCGTGAGCAACGCCGTCTCGTTCCTACGCTGTTGGGTGCGCTACGCGTGGCCGACCCGCCCCGCCTCGGCCGACACGACCCAGACCCCCAAAGGCATCCGCCTGGGCGACGAGGCCGTCGCCCGCCGCTCGACCACCGACCGGCTGCCCCAGGTCGAGCGGGTGCCCCCGTCGCCCGCGGCGCCGACCGCCGCCCGGCGCCCGCCCTCCGAACCGCCGAAGCCGGTCGGCCCTCGGACCCGCAGCGGCGGGATCCACATCGTCGACGCCGACAGCCGCGCGTCGGAGTCGGGCGCGCGCCCCCGGGGCAGCGACTCGGGCACCGGCAGCGGCCCGGTCTCGCTGCGGGCCCGCCTCGCCCGGCTCTACCCCACCGCCGACGACGCCCGCCGGGTCATGCGCGACGCCCGGCTGGTCGACCCCAGCCTCGATCTGGCCGGCGGATCCGACGTGCGGTGGCACAAGATCCTCGAGCTGGCCCGCCGCGATCCGGGCGGGGTCGAGCGGCTGCTGAAGGTGCTTGTCCGGGACGGGCACTGATCCGAGGCCCGCAGCGCGGGCGGATCACTCCGCCGGCAGGAAGTCGTCGACCATCTCCGTGGTCTCCCGGATCTCGCTGTGCAGCGTGCGGTGCACCGGGCAGCGGTTGGCGATCTCGAGCAGCCGGTCGCGCTGCGCCGCGTCGAGCCGGGGCCCCACGATGCGCACGTCGCGGTGGATGTGGTCGATCTTGCCGGCCTTCGTCGCGCAGTCGGCGCAGTCCTTCGCGTGCATCTTCTGGTGGCTGAGCTGCACCGCCACCGACTCCACCGGCCACTTCTTGTGGCGGGCGTACATCCGGATGGTCATCGCGGTGCACGCCCCCAGCCCGGCCAGCAGCAGGTCGTAGGGCGTCGGCCCCGCGTCGTCCCCGCCGACCGACGTCGGCTCGTCGGCCACGAACGCGTGCTGGCCCACCCGCACCACCTGCTGGAACTCGCCGACCCCCCGCTCGCGCACCTCGACCACGCCGTGGGGCAGCGGATCGACCTCGGCCGGGGCCTCGGGCAGATAGCGCTCGACCCAGGCCCCGATGACGTCCGCCGCGTAGGCCGCGTCCCGCCGATCGCTCAGCAGGTGATCCGCCCGGTCGAGCGTCACGAAGCTCTTGGGGTGCTTCGCCGCGGTGAAGATGCGGGCCGCGTTGTCGACGCCCACCAGCGCGTCGACCGGGCTGTGCAGGACCAGCAGCGCCCGCTTCAGCCCGGCGAGGTGCCGCTCGAGCGACTGCGCCCGCACGTCGTCGACGAACGACTTGCGGATGGTGAACGGCCGCCCGGCCAGCGTCACCTCGGCCTCGCCGTCGTCGGCGATCTGCTCCAGGTGCCCGTCGAAGAGGTGGGTGACGTGCGCCGGATCGGCCGGCGCGCCCAGCGTCACCACCGCCTTCGCCTCGGGGATGCGCCCCGCCGCGGCGATCACCGCCGCCCCGCCCAGGCTGTGCCCCACGAGCAGGGCCGGCGCGGCGTGCGCGCCCCGCAGCCAGTCTGCGGCGGCCACCAGATCGTCGACGTTGCTGCTGAAGTGGGTGTTGGCGAAGTCGCCGTCGCTCGACCCCAGGCCGGTGAAGTCGAAGCGCAGCACCGCGATGCCGTGCGCGGTCAGCGCCCCGGCGATGCGGCTGGCGGCGGCGATGTCCTTGCCGCAGGTGAAGCAGTGGGCGAACAGCGCGAACGCGCGGGCCGGGGTGTCGGGACGGTCGAGGCGGGCGGCGAGCCGCGCGCCGCGGCTGCCGGGGAACTCGATGCGGGTGGAGGGCATGTCGGGGCTCCGTGGTCGGGGGTGGAGGACGGTGTCGGTCAGTCCTACGCCCCGGCCGGCGCCGGTTACAAGGCCCCGGGATCGAGTGGACCCCCTGAGATCGATCGAGCGACCGCGGATTGGGGCCCGGACCTCGATGGTAGCGGTTCCTCCGGATTCGAAGCCTCGAACGCCCGCCAACCTCGGGTGGTGAGCGGCGGTCACGCGTTCGATCGACGGCGGGCTCTGCGGGCCGCCGGTCGCTCGACCGGTGGGTGGCGGCACTGGCAAGAGGTATCCGGCCGTGGATAGCATAGAGGTGAGGTCGGATTTGGAGTCCGAGGTGAGATGGGGAATGGCAGTTGGCGGGTAGGTCGGGTCCGGCACGATTCGGTTGACGAAGACGGGTGGATGGGCGAACCTCCGCGCGCTGCCGATCCGCGCCGCCCGCTTGCGGTCGTGCTCCAGGGAGCGGTGGTCTGATGTGCGCGTCGCCAAGTGTAGGGCAGGGAGGGCGTATGGCCCGTATCACGTCCGTTCGCTTCAAGAATTTCAAAGGCTTGAAACAGTGCTCGGTCTCCCTTGAGGAGATGAACATCCTCGTCGGACCGAATAACGCCGGCAAGAGCACGGTGCTGAGCGCTTTTCGTTTGCTCGAAGCCGGCCTCCGCGTCGCCGGATCCCGTAAGCCGGAGATGCTCACGATCGAGGGTCAGCGGTGCTGGGGCTACCGAGTCAACCCCCACCTTCTCGATATATCGGTCGAGAACATCCATACCGACTACATCGAAGATGAGTGCTTCGCTCGGTTTCGACTCTCTAATCGCAACCACCTCACTCTTCGCTTCACTCGCGAGCGAGATTGCTTCCTCGTCGGAGAGGTCGAATCGGGTGGGCGTCCGAGGTCGGTGAAGGCCTTTCGCAAGTACTTTCCCATCTCGGTGACCACCGTACCCGTCCTGGGGCCGGTCGAGCACGGGGAGGACCTGCGCCAGGAGCGGACTGTACGCAACAACCTGCAAACTCACCGGGCCGCGCGCAACTTCCGAAGCTACTGGTGGTACAACAAGGATCGGTTTCCTGCCTTCCGCGAGCTGATCGAGCAGACGTGGCCTGGGATGTCCGTGGAAGCACCGCGCTTGGATCACGCCTCCAACTCGCTCAGCATGTTCGTCACTGAGAGACGCATCCCCCGTGAGTTGTATTGGAGTGGCTTCGGTTTCCAAGTCTGGTGCCAGCTCTTGACACATATCGAGAGGGGTAGGGGCGGCAGCATCCTGATCATCGACGAACCGGAGATTTACCTCCATCCCGAGGTCCAACGGCAACTCTACGGCTTGCTGTCGAGCTTCGACGCCGACGTGCTGGTGGCGACGCACTCGGCCGAATTGATCGCGGAGGCTGAGGCGGGAGAGATTCTCGTCCTCGACAAGAGGGCGCGGAGCGCGAAGCGGTTGAGGTCGACGACCGACGTGCAGAAGGCGTTCGACCTCATCGGATCTGGGCGGAACCTCGCCCTGACGCAACTCGCCCGGACCCGGCGGCTTCTTTTCGTCGAAGGTGAAGATTTCAAGCTGATCGGGCGAATGGCGCGGGCGCTGGGCTACGACGAGTTGGCCGAAGGCCGGGGTCTCACCATCATCCCGATCGGCGGCTTCGGCGCGTGGAAGAGCCTGCCAGATTACGTCCAGGGAATCGAAGCCGCCCTCGGACAGTCCATCCTCGCAGCAGCGGTGTTCGACAGCGACTACCGATGTACAGCCCACAACGACGAGGTCCGAGCGGACCTCGAGGCGGCTCTCCGGCTGGTTTTCTTCCACGAGTGCAAGGAGGTCGAGAACTACCTGCTTGAGCCGGCAGCTCTGGAGAAGGCCCTGGAACGCGCGGTGCGAGAGAGGCGTAGTCGGGGCGGTCGGGTCGACGAGGTACCCGATGTGCGCGCTGTACTTCGAGAGGTTGTCGACCAACATCACCGTGGCGTCCGCTCCGGACGGGTTGGCGAGTACCAGAAACACTTCCAGACGAGCGGGAAGGACCCCAGCACCTTGGCTGACGAGGCGTTGGAGGCCTTTGAGAGGAGGTGGCCCGACGACCCCCATGGCCTCGTCCCTGGCAAGCAGGTTTTCTCGGAGGTGGTCAAGAAGGTGAGGGAGGCCAGCGGGGTGACCCTCACGCACTTCAGGGTGGCCGATGCTCTGAGCACCGCGGACTCCCGTCCGGGTCTCATCTCTCTGCTCGGTGCCCTGGACGGTTTCCGGCGGATACCACCCCCATGAGTCGCTGCGCCGGCTGCGCTCAGGCGCCGACGCCGGTGCCGATGGCGCAGCTCACCCCGGTGCCGCCGAGGCCGCAGTAGCCGTTCGGGTTCTTGTGCAGGTACTGCTGGTGATACGCCTCGGCGTAGTAGAACGGGCCGGCGTCGACGATCTCGGTGGTGATTTCGCCGTGCCCCGCGGCGGCGACGGCCTCGCCGTAGGCTGCGCGGCTGGCCTCGGCCGCCTGCCGCTGGGCCGGGGTGGTGGGGTAGATGCCGCTGCGGTACTGGGTGCCGACGTCGTTGCCCTGGCGCATGTGCTGGGTCGGGTCGTGGCCCTCCCAGAAGGTCTTGAGCAGCCGATCGATGTGCAGCGCAGCCGGGTGGTAGATCACCTGCACGACCTCGTTGTGGCCGGTGCGGCCGGTGCAGACCTCGCGGTAGGTCGGATTGGGGGTGTGGCCCGCGGCGTAGCCCACCTGGGTCGAGTGGACCCCGTCCAGGCGCCAGAACAGCCGCTCGGCGCCCCAGAAGCAGCCGAGGCCGAAGAGGATGCGCCGGGTGTCATCGGGCCAGGGCCCGGTCATCGGCGTATCGAGCACGACGTGCCGGGGGGGCACGGTCATCGCTTCGCTGCGCCCCGGCAGGGCGTCTTCGGGGCGGGGGATGCGGAGCTTGTGGGGATCGACGAACCACATTCGGGTCTACCTCTGCCGGTCGGGGGCGGCGTTGCTCATGGCGCGTATTCGGCAGATACGCGGGGCGCGGGAAAGTCGCCGGTTGCGCTCGGAGTCCCGTCGGGGTCGAATACGCGGCGATGACCCGCTCGATTACATGGCCGCTGGCGCTCGCGCTCCTCGGCTGCGGGGGTGCGCAGGAGCGGGACTGCCCGGCGCCCGTCGGCCGCATCGTGCTCGAAGACTGCGACGTGTACGCCCGGCGGTTCGAGGCGCTGCGGGTCGATCTGGTGGCCATCGTGGGCCAGACCCGGATCGATCTGGGCGTCGAGCGGGCGGCCCTGCGCCGGCCGGATCGGGCGCTGGAGGTGCTGTCTCACCGGCTGCACGCGCTGTGTCGCGACCACAACGCCTGCCGCCTCGCCCCCGACGACTGGCGCGCCGCCCGGGCCCGGCTCGACGAGACGGTCACCGGGTTGACGGTCATCCGCGATCGGCTGAAGGGCGAGGACGACCCCGAGGTGCAGGCGGCGCTGCTGGCCGAGCTGCGCCGGGTGCTGCGGGGGTCGGCCGGGCTGACGCCGATCGCCGAGCGGCGGCCGTACTCGAGCTGGCTGCCGTGGTTCGGGCCCAAGCTGCTGCCGCCGCAGCCCGATCCGCCGGTCGGCGCCCCGACGCTGGTGGGGGTCGACTTCGACACCGAGGCCCGGTTCGCGAAGGGGCAGGGCGTGGTCGGCTACGGGCCGTCGGGGCGCTTCGACCTGTACTGGCCGGGGGGCGGGTTCCAGATCGACGACGCGCTGGTGGTCGAGTGGCCCGGCGGGGTGCGCACGGCGTGTCCGGTGCGGGGGCGGGCCAACGGGGACGATCAGCGATCGCCGGGCTGCCGGGCGCCGAAGGCCGTCGTATCGACCGCCGATCGCATCGACATCGGCGTCTGGTATCGCACCGGGATCGACGGGCGGGAGCACCCGCTGGGCCGGGCCTCGGCGCCGGTGGTGAGCCACCGGGTGGACGGGCCCGAGCGGCCGCCGACGTGGGATGTGGACCTCGATCCGCTGGCCGCCGAGGGGCGCCTCGTCTGGCGCCCGGCCGACGACGCGCTGCCGGCGCAGGCCGATCGACCGTCGCTGTGGGTGCTGCTCAAGCTGCGCGATCACGGGCGCCCGACGGCCCGCTGCCGGATCAACGGCGAGGACGCGTTCGGGGTGCTGGAGCGCTCGCGCTACTCCGGGCAGGCAGGCACCCACCAGGATCGGCCGCGCTACGAACAGGTCGCGCCAGGGCGCTCGGTGGGGGTGCCCGATCCCTTCACCGAGTGGTGGCGCTATGACTTCCCGCTGCCGCTGGGCGTGGCTCGCACGGGCGAGCTGCCCGAGGGGCTCGAGCCCTGGCCCCGGGCGGGGGAGTGGCGGTGCACGGTCACCCTCGACGGCGAGCCGGTGCGTCGCATGCGGTTCACCGTGCGCCCCGACGGGCGGCTCGATCTGCACCCCGATCAGGTGAGCCGGCCCCGGGCCCACTGGCTGCTCGAGACCGAGGTCGTGCCGTCATCGGTCGAGCAGCCGCTGGGGTGGTCGCAGTGATGGCCCGGTCGGTGGCCCGATCGCTGGCGCTGACGCTGGCCGTCGCCGGCGGGTGGGGCTGCGGGTCGGCCTACACCTGCCCCGATCCCATCGGACCCATCGTGCGGGATGACTGCGATGTCTATCAGACCCGCTACGAGGCGTTGAAGGTCGAGCTGGGGGTGACCTTCGCCGGGGTCGGGGTGGGGGTCGACGTCGGCGAGCAGAGCATCCGCGATCCCAGCGAGCTGTTGCAGGTGCTCAAGCTCCAGACGATGGCGCTGTGCCGGGACTACAACGCCTGCCGGGTGAAGCCGGGCGAGTACCGCGCCCGGCGGGAGGCGATGGATACCCGCTACGCGGCGATCGTGGCGCTGTCGGAGCAGCTCCGGGCAGCGGACGATCGGGCGACCCGGCGCCAGCTCGTCGCTTCGCTGGTCGAGGTGCTGCGCCGCCCGATCGCGGTCGAGGCGGCCCCGGCGCCGACCGGCAAGCGGCGCTCGCCGTTCCGCCGGGAGACGGGGGTGTGGTTCGGCGGACAGAATCAGCCCCCGATGCCCGACGGGCGTCCGAAGGCGACCCCCGCGCTGGCGTGGTGGCAGCCGATCGAGAGCCGCGGCCCGCGGGGGCCCGAGGTGCGGATCTCCCTGCGCTTCCGGGGGCCGGCCGCGGCGGATGACTTCGCCTATGCCACCGTCCCCCACGGCGACGGCGTCGTCGAGGCCCGCTGCCCGGTGCGCCCGATCGAGCCCCGGGCGGATGATCCCGAGCGGGCGCCGCAGGGGCACGCGGCGTGTGACTTCGAGACGCTGACCGCGGCGCCGACGACCGGGCGCATGACGGTCGACTATCGCCCGGGGCTGACCGGCGAGCGGCATCGGCTGGGATCGGTGCCGCTGGATCCGGCCGACCGGCTGCCCGAGGCGTGGCTGGCCTACCTGCCGTCGCCCATCGGGGAGGAGCCCATCGATCACGAGCGGCCGTGGCTGGTGGTGCACCGGCCCGAGCGCCGCGATCAGAACGTGACGCTGCGCTGCGCGCGCGAGGGCGAGCCGGTGGGCGGCCCCATCCGGGCCCGGGCGGCGACGCGTCGGCTGGGCCCGCTGACCCGCTATCACATCCCGCTGCCGATCAGCCTGCCCCGCTCGGGCGCGGCGGTGGAGGCGCCCGGCGATCTGGGCCCGGCCGCGGCGGCGGGCGCGTGGTCGTGCCGCATCTCGGCTCTCGGGGCGCCGGTGCGCACGGTGACCTTCGAACTGGACGGCGACGGGCGGCCGGTCATGGCCGACGAGGCGGCTCCGAAGGGCGGGGTGGCCCCCGGCTGGTGGCCGCTGGTGCCGTTGCGATGAGTGATGCAGCCTGCGGAGGATGCCATGAGTGAAGAGTCGCGAGGCGCTGGCGAGGGCACCGCCCTCAGCACGTCGTCCCGCGCGTTCCTGACCGCGTCCTGGCGCCACCTGTGCCTGCTGAACTACCCGGTCGACCCCGGCCTGCTCGAGCCCCGCCTGCCCCCGGGGCTGACGCTCGATCTCTACGACGGCCGGCCCTATGTCAGCCTGGTGGCCTTCGACTTCCTCGACACCCGGGTGCTCGGCGTGCCGTGGCCCGGCTACCGCCGCTTCCCCGAGATCAACCTGCGGTACTACGTGCGCCACGGCGATCGGCGGGGGGTGGCCTTCGTGCGGGAGTACGTGCCCGGGCGCCTCGTCGCCTGGATGGCCCGCGCGCTGTACAACGAGCCCTACCGCCGGGCGCCGATGGAGAGCGACGTGGCGCTGGAGGGGGACGGCATCACCGTGCGCCACCGGCTGATGGTGGGCGGGGTGCAGTCGCTGACGGTGCGGGCCGCGGGGCCGCCGACGGTGCCCCCGCCCGACAGCCGGGCCCACTTCTTCAAAGAGCACTCGTGGGGCTTCGGGCACAGCCGGCGCGGCCGCCTGCTGACCTACGAGGTGCGCCACCCGGTGTGGGCGGTCTGGCGGGACGCGACGGCCGCGCTGGATTGGGATTGGGGCGCGGTCTACGGGCCCGAGTGGGCCGGGCTGAACGGGGTCGAGCCGGCGTCGGTGGTGCTCGCCGAGGGGTCGCCCATCGCGGTGGCGCCCAAGCGGCTCGGGGCGTGAGCCGCGGCGCTATTGGATGAAGTCGGCCGCGCCCTGGGGGTTGCCGTCGGCGTCGAGGTAGCTGTCGAGGATGAGCGCGTCGTCGATGTCGCCGTCGCCGACGAGCCGCCGCAGCGTATGGGTGCCGAGGGGGCCGGCCATCTCGTCGTTGGTGGCGCCCAGCCGCTCGGCCCGCTGAAAGAGCGGCGCGCCCCGGGGGCCGAACTGCATCGGGTGCGTCGTCGAGCTGTTGGGGATGCCGCTGGGCTCGACCATGCGGTCCAGATCGTAGGTCACCGCGCCCACCTGCTCGGCGAAGGTGTCGGCCGGGGGCTGGCCGTCGCAGCCCGGTCGGTCGGGGTTGGCGTCGAGCGGGTTGACCGGGCAGCCGTTCGCGTCGAAGAGGAAGAGCCCGGTGCCCAGCCCGGCCATCATGCGCACGAAGAAGGGCGAGTTGCGCTGGTTGCCGGGGTTGAGCCCGATCTCGGTCCGCAGCACGTCGAAGTCGATGTTGGCGAAGTCCTGGTTGTCGTAGGCCGCCACGAACGCGGCGTACTGCGCCATGAGGTCGGCGTCGGCGAGCATGTCCACGTTGATGTGACACCCCACGCAGTAGGTCGGGCCCTCGTTGGCCCCGTCGACCGCGCCCCGGATCGAGTGCGGCGCCATCGGGTTCATGCCCAGCGCGGGGAAGTCGTTGCGCCCGCCCTGCGCGGGGTTGTTGCCCTCGCCGAGCCGGTCGGAGAAGGCGAAGACACGGGACGAGTTCCGCTGGCGGTCGACGAAGCGCCAGAAGACCTTCTCCGCCGGTGACATCTTGGTGAGGCGGCCCCGGCTGTTGACCCCGAGGACCTGCATGACCGGGCTCTGGTAGACGAAGTCGGCCGCCTCCTCGTGCAGCAGGATGCGCTCGCCGGTGATGTTGCTGAACGCGTAGCGATCGGGGTCGGCGTCGTATCGGTTCGCGAGGTGGCACCCGATGCAGGTGTTGGTCCACGCGGCGTGGCACGCGGCGCAGTCCATCGTGTCCAGGTGACTGAAGGGGCCCCGGATGAGGTTGGGATCGACCTGGAGCGGGCCGACGCCGGTCTGGGGGTCACCGTCGGCGGTGCCCATGGCATACGAGGCTTTGGGGCTGTAGAGCGGGCGGGCGGTCAGCGGATGGTTCCGCCCGGTCGGCACGGTGACGTCCCGGGTCTGGGGCAGGTAGTGGCGGGCGCCGGTGATCCGGCTGACGAGCCAGTAGTGGCCGGCGCCGTCGACGGTGACGTGCCGCAGCGGGTTGCCCACCCGGTCGACGGCGCACTCGGCCGCCTGCCCGTCGTAGGTGGTGCACGGGGCCGTCTCGGCGAAGTCGCCGACCTCGCCGTGGCACGACTCGCACGCGATGAGGGTGCTCTGATCCTGCCGGCTCATGATGGCGCCCGATCCCGGATCCCCGGCGGTGCCCCCGTGCAGATCCCGGCTGCCGTGGCAGTCGATGCAGCCCAGCCCCGCCTCGGAGTGCACGTCGGGCGGGGTGTCGTCGCGGCCGTCGCCGTCGTAGTCCTCGCGCACGATGTGCTGGTCGGGCCGGCGCCCGTTGAAGGTCCGGTTGCCGACGGCGCGGTCGTACAGCCGCCCGTCCTGCGCGGCGTCGTCGAACCGGTCGGGCCCGGCCGGGTACTGGAAGTCGTTGGTCAGATCGGTGTTCTCGTCGAGCCGGATGCCCCAGTACTGGAGCACCGTGCGGTTGCTGCCCCGGTGGCAGCCGACGCAGGCCCGGTCGCTGATGCCCCGCACGAGGGCGCCGCCGGGGATGACCCGGGCCACGCTGCGGATCTGGTGGGCGATCACATGCGGGCGCTCGCCGGGCGCGACCGCGTCGGGATCGGCCGGCTCGCCCCGCCGCACGTTGGGGTCGAGGCCCCGGTAGCGGCCGTCGTAGCCGTACTCCATGTGGCACGCGGTGCAGCCGGCCGAGCGGAAGTCGCCGTAGCGGTCGTTGGCCCCGGCGCTGAAGAGGTGGCAGCCGCCGCAGCTCATGTTGATCTGCTCGTCGATGAGCACCTCGAGCGGGCTGTCGGCGCGCACCCGGTTGGGGCGTCGGGGATCCTGGGCCGGCCTGATGACGTGGTTGGGCAGGGCCCCGGCGAGGTAGTTGTCGTTGCCCACCAGCGGGCCGTCGAGCTGCGCCACCTCGGGTTGCTCGACGAGCGCGGGCACCCGGCCGACGACGGGGTCGGGGCCGCCGGGGAAGTCGGGATCCTCCACCGCGCGAGGCGCCGAGTCGGCGGCGCTGTCGCCGTACCACCGCGAGCCGCGGTAGCCGCCGACGCGGTTGTCGACGCCGACGCTGAAGCGGGTGGCCGAGAAGAGGCCGGCGCTGGTGGCGATGGTCGACCGCAGCACCCACTGATCGTGGGCCAGCGCGTGGCACGCCCGGTTGGCGCAGCCCCGGTTCTCGGCCACCACCCGCAGGTCGCCGGGGTTGATGAACTGGAGGTAGTCGAGGTGGGTCCACGGCCGACCGTCGGGCCCGAAGTACGGGTCGGCGCCGAGCTTGTCGATGCCGGCCTGGGTCCGCCGGTTGAAGTCGGCGGCGGGGTCGAGGGCCCGGAAGTCCCGATCACCGATGCCCGGCGGGGGCGGCACGTGGCTCGGCGTCAGACCTGCCGCGTCGCCGTCGCCGCCGTGGCACCCGGTGCATGGGATGGGCGAGGCCGGGGGGAACGGGTGGGGGTCGACGAGCCCCGGGCCGCTGTAGAGGGGCTCGCCCTCGCGGGCGCCGTTGTGGCAGAGCATGCAGCTCTCCTGACGGGCCTCGGGCGGCGGGGGGCGGCAGGTGCTGGTGGGATCACACAGCGCCACGTCGAAGTCGCAGCAGGCGACGCGGTGGTCGAGGTCCTGCACGTCGCACAGGGCCATGGGGTCGCAGCAGTCGTAGAGCGCGCCGCCCCGGGGCACCGCGTCGCACCCTTCGATCGGCGGCTCGGGCTCGGGATCCGGGCCGGCGTCCGGGCGGGGCGAGGCCATGTCCGGCTCGGGCTCGGCGTCGGACCCGGGCACGGCGTCGGACCCGGGCACGGCGTCGGACCCGGGCTCGGCGTCGGACCCGGGCATGGCGTCGGCTCCGGGCGGGGTCGTATCGGGCTCGGCTCCGGGCTCGCCGTCGGTCGGCGCGCCGTCCCGCTCGGGGTCGGGCGTGGAGCTGCCTCGGCTGACGTAGCACCCCGTCAGAGCGATCGTGAGGCACAGCGCGATCGTGAGGCACAGCGCCCAGGCTGCCCCGCTGCGTGTCGTGGGCATGGTTTGCCCTCTCGGGTGTGTGTCAAGGGATGGTGCAGGCCGCCGCCGCCTCGGCCCGGGCGGTGTTGTCCCCGTCGCTGCACTCCTCGATGCGGCCGTCGGGGTCGACGACCACGTAGACCACCACCTGCCGGCCCGAGGGGAAGTCGTCGATGGCGAGCTGCACCGGGCGGGTCTCGCCGGGGTCGATGGTGCCCAGGTTCAACTGACCCAGCGACGCGGCGCCCCGCTCGGGATCGCCGGCGTAGAACCGCACGACGACCTCCTCGGCGGGCACCTCGCTGGCGTTGGTGACCGTCGCCGAGAAGGTCGCGTCGGGGCAGAAGCCGGCGTTGACCGCCACCTCGGCGATGCGCAGATCGGGCAGCGGATCGGGGGTGACGATGGCCGCGTCGCGCCGGTTGTTGTCCTCCCGGCACTCGCGCTCCCGGCCGAAGTCGGGGTCGCCCTCGGCGTCGACGATGATCTCGACCCGGTCGGGCAGCCGGTCGGGGTCGTCCCCGTTGGCGGTGATGTCGTACAGCGCGCCGACCCGGGTCGAGGCCCGGGGCTCGAGGCTCTCGACGAGGGTGATGACGATGGGCGCCCCGTCGGGGCCGGTGAGGCGGCGCCGCTCCTCGCCCCAGATGCCGTCGAACGCCACCGCGATGCCCGGCCCGACCCGCAGATCGCCGATGTTGGAGATGCGGGCCGACAGCTCGAGCGTATTCGACAGCTCGCCGCAGTCGGCGTCGGGCGAGGTGAACTGCACCGCGGCGACGGTCAGATCGGGGGCCACGCCGAACGAGCGGGGCTGCGAGCGATAGGTGTTGTACGACCGCCCGTTGAAGTCCTCCCAGCCCCGGGGCTCGATGGCCGGGATCGCGCCGCTCTCGGCGACCTGGGTGACGTGGTAGGTGTGCTGGTTCCAGACCCGGCGGGCGGAGACCCAGCGATCCTGGGGGTCGCCCCACACCTCGAGGCCGTTGTTGTAGGTGGCCCTCAGCGGCACCGCGGGGTCGCCCGGCGAGAAGGCGTCGCGCTCGCCGCAGAAGCCGGACTCGTTGCTGACGGTGAACGCGATCTCGGCGTTGCCATCGTTGTCGACGTCGGCGACGATCGGGTGCTCGATGCGGGTCCGGCTCTCGGAGGGCTCCTTGAACAGCACCCCGCCGGTCGAGCCGTCGTAGATGCGGAACCAGCACTCGTCGTTGTAGATGACCTCGGCCGCGCCGTCCCCGTTGAAGTCGAAGAGCGTCGAGCCGGTGACCCGGCTGGAGTTGTCCTCGGTCGTCCGGCGCCAGCCGTTGTGCAGGCAGACGCAGGCCCCGCCCGCCCCGCAGACCGCCCCGGGCGCGCAGTCGCCGGGGCCGTCGCAGTCGCCGCCCGGGTCGCGGGCCGGGTTGCCCTCGGGCTGATCCTCCCCGTCGACGAACGCCTCGGGCCACGCCGGGCAGGCGGCGCTCGGGGGCTGGAGGTCCATCATCTCGTAAGCCAGCTCGAACGCGCTGCCCACCTCGGGGAAGCCGTCGCCGTCGAAGTCGTCGACGTTGGGCGCGCCGCCGTGGGCCGCGTTGCGGTCGGAGAGCAGCCGGAACTCGCGCAGGGCGCCGGTGCGGCCGTCGTAGATGAGCAGCGCGCCGTCGGCGATGTTGATGACCTCGGGCAGCCCGTCGGGCGGGTTGTCGGGGCCGGTGGGCGCGTCCCGATCGGCGCCGAGCACGTCGGCCACCGCGCAGAAGCCCTCGGCCCGGATGCGGTCGTCGTCGGCGTTGACCTCGACCGCGCTCCACCGCACGACCAGCGCGCCGTCGCACCACGCGGCCTCCTCGTCACCGGCCGGCTCGATGTCCCCGCCGTTGGCCGCGCAGTCCGCCTGCCGGGTGGCGCCGGCCGGGGGGTCGGGCAGGGCGTAGACCGTGCTGCCGGCGACGATCTCGGGGCGCCCGTCGCCGAGCACGTCGGCCACGCAGCTTATGGCCCCCTGGCCGTTGATGCCCCGGCTGCCGGCCCCGCCGAAGCTGTCCACGAAGCGCAGCGTGCCGTCCGGGTCGCGGGCCAGCGTCATCACGTAGGGCCCGAGCACGATCTCGGCCATGCCCCGCCCGTCGACGTTGGCGATCGAGACCGCCGGGTTGCCGCCCGCGCGGTTGTGCTCCCCCAGGAAGCCCTCGGCGATGCGGGCGCCGGTGTTGTCGTAGATCACGACGCCGCCCCGGTTGCGCTCGCCGCCGTTGACCCGGCCGTTGCCGTCCGCGTCGACCCCGTGGTGCACAGCGATGATCTCGGGGCGCCCATCCGAGGTGGCCGGATCATCGAGATCGGCGACGGCGAGCGACGCGGTCGGGTCGAGGTCGCCCTCCTGACAGTCATAGGTGCCGGCCTCGGGCAGCGGCTCGCCGAAGCGCCAGACGTGGGGCCCGTGCACCGCGAAGGCGTCGGCGCCCTTGTTCGGGCCGCCGCCGTGCACCGCCCGCAGGGTGCCCTCGGAGGCGAAGACCGAGTTGCAGAAGGTCATGAACACGATCTCGGGGAAGTCCCGCTCGTCGATGAGGCCGTCGCCGTTGTCGTCGTCGAGGTTGGCCACCACCGGGGTCATCACCGCCTGATTCGACTCGGGGAACGGGCTGCCGCTGGCCGCGGGCTCGGCGGCGGTGCCGCCCC
This sequence comes from bacterium, assembly GCA_030426085.1. Classification (GTDB taxonomy): domain Bacteria; phylum Myxococcota_A; class Bradymonadia; order UBA7976; family UBA1532; genus JACKDM01. The sequence goes on from JAUHYW010000112.1 coordinate 18,447, forward strand.
AGACGAACTCGGGGGCCGGCAGCGACTCGGAGAACGGCACCGGCTCGAGGCGGCAGGTGGGCGCGTTGCCCGTGCCCCGGCAGCGGCCGCCCTCACAGGTCTGGTTGGCCGGGCAGTCCCACACATCGAGGCAGGTGCAGGCGCCCTCGCCGGGCACGTCCTCGGCGCACAGGCTCTCGAAGCCCTCGGCCGGGCTCTGGCAGACGAAGGCCCCCAGCGACCCCGAGCCGTTCTCGGCGCACTGCTCGACGACGGCGTCGGCGCAGGTCCGGGCCCCGGGGGTGCACACGTCGGGCACGCAGACGCCGTTGCAGTACTCGTCGGCGGGGCAGGCGAGGTCGCCGTCGCAGGCGACGTCGACGCAGATCGCGCCGTCGTCGGTCGGCTGGCACTCTTCGGTCGGCCCGCACTCGAGCGTGTCGCAGTCGTTGGCGGTGCACTGCGCCACGCCGCCCTCGTCGGCGCAGGACTGACCCGCGGTGCACGGGTTCGGATCGCACGGATCGGGGTCGACGCCCAGATCGGGGATCTCGACGTCGCCGGTGCCCATCTCGGCGAGCGGCGGCACGTTGTTGTCGGCCACCGGCGGCAGGGTGTTGCCGTCGGCGCCCGATCCGCCGCTGTCGGGGGTCACCGGGGTCGTCGCGTCGGTGCAGCCGGCCAGCGCCAGCAGCCCCAGGCATCCCATCAGGCGCACGGCGCCCGCCCACTCTCGCATCGTCCTGCCTCCTCGTCGGGTCGTATCCAGCATACGCTGAACGGGCGCGCCCGGTCGCCCCCGGGCCATCGGTGAACCCACCTCCTCACCCGTATACCGGTGTCGCCGCCCCGGGGGACCGATCTTGCCCTTGCGCCGATGGGGCGATCTCCCCTAGATCGCGCCGGACATCCCCCACCGTGGAGTCCGCCGTGAACCGCCTGCCGATCCCGCTCGCGCCGTGCTCTCTCGCGCTGTCCGCTCTCACACTGTGCGCCTGCGCGCTGCTCTTCGCCGCCTGCGACGACGCCCCCCCGGGCGACGACGATCCGCGGACCCCCGACGCCACGATCGCCCCCGACGGCGACGGCGACGTGACCGACCGGGAGGCGGGCCTGGCCGACATGGATCCCGACGGCGACGGCGGGGTGCCCATCCTCGACGCCGAGGTCTTCACCGACACGGGCGATCCCGGCGGCCCCGATCGGGGCATCCCGATGCTGCCCGAGGTGTGCTTGATGCCCCCCGCCCGGCCCGATCCGACGCCGCTGGACATGGAGGCCGCCTGCCGGGCGCCGGGCGGCCCGCTGCGCATCCGCGACCTGCGCGACCGCCGCTGCCCCGACGCCCCGGACTTCGCCGACCGCAACGGGGACGGCTTCTCCGACCAGCGGATCGACGTGGTGCTGCCCGAGGCGGTGGTCAGCGCCGTCTTCGAAGACGCCTTCGCGGTGCAGGATCCCGAGGGGCTGCCGTGGGGCGGCCTGTGGGTCTTCATGAACCGCGCGCCCATCCCGGCCGGCGTGCGGCCCGGCGCCCGGGTGCGGCTGAGCGGCTCGTTCTTCGAGTTCTACACGCTCTCCGAGCTGACCCCCGACGACGAGGGCGGGGTGCAGGTCATCGGCGACGGCGACCCCCCGGCGCCGATCGTGGTGGCCGAGCCGGCCCGGCTGCGGGGCGGCGATCTGGCCGAGCCGCTCGAGGACATGTGGCTCGAGATCGGCAGCGTATCGGTCGTCTCGACCGAGCCCGACTGCCCCCAGGACTTCGACATGTTCCTCGTCACCGACGCCCTGCGGGTCGAGGACGAGGTGGGCCTGACCTGGGCCCCGAGCCGGGCCGACTTCGTGCGCCGGCTGGCGGGCGTGCTGCACTACAGCTTCGAGACGTGGAAGCTGCGCCCCCGGGGCGACGCCGACATCGAGTGGGTGCACTGCGGCGGGGTGCCCGACAAGTGCGAGGCGGCCGAGTGCGCGGTCGAGCCCGGCGCCCCGGAGACCCGGGCGCTCATCATCACCGAGATCATGGACGACCCCCGGGGCCCCGACGCCGATCGGGAGTGGCTCGAGCTGTACAACCCCGGGCCGGGCGATCATCAGCTCGACGGCTGGCGCCTCGAGGCGTGCAACGGCACGCAGACCCCGCTGTCGGGGCGCATCTCGGCCGGGCAGCGCCTCGTGATCGCCGCCAGCCGCGATCGGGAGGTCAACGGCGGGGTCGACGCCGATCTGCTGCTGGGCGACTTCACGCTGAGCAACGAGGAGGGGTCGGTGCTGGTCTTCGATGATCTCGATCAGCTCGTCGATCAGGTGCGCTACAGCAGCGAGGCCCCGTGGCCCCTGCGCGACAGCGGGCAGAGCCTGGAGCTGAACGCGCCGGCGGCCGACAACTCCAACGGCGCGGCGTGGCAGGCCGGGCAGCGGGATTACGGCGCCGGCGGCCGGGGCACGCCGGGGCGGTAGATCGGGGAGGCGCCGATGCGAGGGCTGGCCGGAGCGGCGGCGGTGTTGGTGGTGCTGGCCTGCGGGCACGCGGTGTACCGCGGGGATCGCGCGCCGCCGGACGGCCCCCGGGTGACCGATCAGAGCGACGGCGGCGCGCCGGGCGCGCCGTGGGTGGTGGACGCCGAGCGGGCCGCGGAAGACATCGCGGCGGGCGCGCTGCTGCTCGACGCGCGGGCGGCGGATCAGTACGCGGCGGGGCACGTGGCCGGGGCGGTGGCGGTGCAGTGGCAGATGTTCTCCGCGCCGGGCGACGCCGAGCGGGGGCGGCTGCACGACGACGACGGCGTATTGCAGGCGGCGGTCGACGGGCTGGGGGTCCGGGCGGACGTGCCCATCCGGGTGGTCGGCGATCCGGTGCTGGGCTGGGGCGAGGACGGGCGCATCGTCTGGACGCTGCGCACGCTGGGGCACGACGCCGTGGCGCTGGTCGACGGGGGGCACGCGGCGCTGGTGGGCGCGGGGCTGGCCGAGACGGTCGATCCCGGGCGGGCGCCGGCGGCGGACTTCACGATCGAGCGGCGAGGCGACTGGTCCATCGAGACCGAGGCCCTGCGCACGCTGGTCGCCGAGGGCGCGGTCGAGCGGGGCGCGGTGGTGGTCGTCGACGCCCGCGAGGCCCGGGAGTACGCCGGCGAGACGCCCTACGGCGAGGCCCGCGGGGGGCACGTCCCGGGCGCGGTGCACCTGCACTACAAGGCGCTGTTGACCGGGCAGGGGTTCCTGCGGCCCCGGCCCGAACTCGAAGCGGCGCTGGCCGATCGGGGCATCGCCCGGGGCGCGCCGGTGGTGGTCTACTGCACCGGCGGGGTGCGCTCGGGCTGGTTCGTGGCGGCGCTGACCGCGCTGGGCTTCGAGGACGTGCGCAACTACCCCGGCTCGATGTGGGCCTGGGCGGCGGGGCCGGCGGACGCCTTCCCGCTCGAGACGGAGTGACGCCCGAGTCGAGCGCCCGGTGGGCTCTCAGTCGGGCTCGATGTCGATGTGCTTCACCTGGGGCACCGCCTCGCGGATCTCGGCCTCGATGGTATCGATCTCGTCGCCGAGGTGGGTGATGACCCGCTCGGCGTAGGCCCCGGCCCAGGCCTTGAACGCGGGGTAGTCCTCGATGGGCCAGGCGGCCTTCAGGTCGTCTTCCAGGCGGTCGGCGAAGCGCTCGCCGCGGAAGTCGACGGCGAGCAGCACGTCGTAGGTCTCGGTGTCGATGACCCGGGACTTCATCTCGACGATGTCGGCCACGGTGCCGTGCCGCCGCAGGACCTCGCGCACCTTGCTGCGGGCCTCGCCGGGCATGGCCCGGCCCACGAGCAGCTCCTTGTTGCGGGCGATGAGCCAGATGGCGACCGCGCCGAGCAGCAGGCCGATGAGGATCGAGCCGACCGCGTCCCACCAGACCTGCCCGGTCAGCTTGGTCAGGCCGATGGTGGCCAGCGCGATGAGCACCCCGAGGCAGGCGGCGGCGTCCTCGAGCAGCACCGCGACCGCCGAGGGGTCGGCCTCGACGCGCAGGTACTCGAAGAAGGGCTTGTCGCCCCGGGCGTTCCACAGGCCCTTGAAGGCGACCCACAGCACGATGCCTTCGACGACCAGGGCGAAGAGCAGCACCCCGATGGCCCAGCCGAGCCCCTCGACCTCGTGGGGGTGAAGCAGCGCGTCGACGCCGTGGTAGACGGTGACCCCGCAGCCGAGGAAGAAGATGCCCACCGCGCTCATCAGCGCCCAGACGTAGCGCTCGCGGCCATAGCCATAGTGATAGGTGGCGTCGGCCTGCTTCTCCGATCGCACGATGCCGATGAACAGCAGGATCTGGTTCATCAGATCGGCGAGGGTGTGGATCGCCTCGGACAGCATGGCGCCGGAGCCGGTGACCGCGAAGCCGATGAACTTGGCGACCATCACGATGGAGTTGCCGCCGATCGCTGCGACGACCGCGGTCTTGGATTCGGCCATGGGCGGGGCTCCTCGGGTGTCGGGTGCGAGAGGGGCAGGATGGCCGCTCGGGCGGCAGAGATCCAGGGGGTGTCGCGTGGTCCGGCGGTCGGCTGCTCGCGGCCGGGCACGCGGCGCATGAGCGCGGCCCGGTGGCCTCGCTCGGAGAGCGCGTGAGTCGCCGTCGCGCGCGACGGCGACTCGATCGGGGCGGGGGTGAGCGGCGGGCGCGGCGGCCGATCAGCCGCGGGGGATGGGGCGCAGCGTCGGGGGCACATCCTCGGCCGGGGGCCCCTCGCCCGCGTCGGGCGCGGGCGCCTCGGAGGCCGCCTCGGCCGCCTCGCCCTCGGGCCCGTCGCCGGCCACCGCCTCGTCGAGCGCCTCCTCCTCGGCCAGCGCCTCGTCGTCCAGCGCGCCGTCGAGATCGTCGACCGCCGCGCCGTCCTCGCCGGCCTCGACCGCCCCGCCCTTGCGCTTGCGGGCCTCGGCCGCGCGGGCGTACTGATCGTCGAACGGCGCCAGCAGCCGGGCGCGGACCTCCTCCTCCTCGGGCTTGCGGAAGTGGAACAGCACGAAGGCCACCACCGCGCAGGTCGCGGCGTGCACCTCGTCGCGGGCCGAGCGCACGTCGCCGGCGGTCACGAGCTGCCGCAGCTCGAGCGCCTCGGCGTACGCCGGCAGCAGCCGGTCGATGCGGTCGACGAGCATGCCCAGCTCGAGCGCCGCGACGTCGGCCGCCGCCTCGCCCTCGGTGAACACCTTGATGATGCGGGTGACCTCGGCCAGCTCGTCCTCGTAGGGCAGCGACGTGACCGCGTAGTAGCCCTTGGGGAAGAGCTGCTCGACCAGCTCGGCCGCCCGCTCGCCGAGCG